>JBEBJB010000056.1:0-24059 GCA_040080065.1 Pyrinomonadaceae bacterium | reverse complement strand
GGGTCACGGGGTCAGGGGTCAGTCTTGCGATCTTGCGATTCTCAAACTGATCAGTGTGGCAGTTCGACAAGGTGGCCGTCGCGGCTATTTGGAACATGGTATGTCCGCAGTAAACGTCACCATCATCCCATTGTTCCAATGTATCGTTGCCGCAGCACCAGTAAAGGCCGGGAGTATCGCTCATGGCTTTGCTCGTGGGCTCGCCGAGGATCGAGATGACTTCGGCCTCGGACATGCCGACACGGAAAGAAGTAGCTTTTATTTCTGGCTAGAAACTAGAGTGATCAACTGGCTACGAATATCGGGTCGTTATTTCCGTATCGGTTTAAACGAATCCAGAATTCGCGTAACTTCGGCCTCGTCTTTTGGGTCGGCGTAGCTGCCCATTAGTTGGTAGCCTGTATCGCCGACGATGAAGACCCGGTTGATGAAGTTTACGGTTTCGTTCGCGACGTAGCGGAATTCGGTGCCGGTGACGCTGCCGATCTTGAACGGCTTTTCCGAACCGACGCGAAGGCCCGCGTTGAGGATCCCCTTTCGCGTTCCGGTTTCCATATCACTGAATTTATTCGGTTCAGGTTCGCCTGCGGGCGTGAAGGGCGGTGTGTAAAAGACCGAGACGGAGTTCCTGCCAAATACCCAGATGAACTGGCGGCCCGCATCGATCTTCTTCAACCTCGCTTCGAATGTCGATTTATCGATGGTTCGCAGAGGCATGCTCGGAATGTCGATCGTAAAGTTTGCGTCCTCCGAACGAAAGACGTTTTTCTCGACCGACGCCGCGGATCTTGGCAGCGGTAGGAATTCGAATGACTTGAGCAACTTTTCGATCTGCGGACGAGCATCGGACTTCTTCGCCTCGACAATTATCGCGTAATATATGCCGTTGTGAACGAACACACGCTGCGTCACGCTCTTGCCATTGATCGTTAGATCGTATTCCTTGCCAAGCTCGTCGCCGACCGCGACGTCTCGTTCAGCCGTTATTTTTATGTTCGGTTGCAACGCCACCGATTCTGCTATCTCTTTGGCAAGCTGGCCACGGCGGTCTGCGGCTGAGGTCATCGAATAGGCATTGATCGCTGTCGGTACAGATTTCACAACAACGTTCGCCTCAGAAAAGTAGTCCCACTCGTATTGGTCGTACGTGTTATTCCCTATCTTCGGACGCGAGTATCGTGCCCTCAGAAACCGCAGGTTGATCCGAAACTGTCCCTGCCGTGGCTCAACCTCCGAGGTCCGAACCTCATCAGCCAGACTGGGCATCGTTAGCCTGAGCTCTTTAACCTCTCTGCCGTCGATCTTAACAGGCGAAGGAGGCGTTGGATTCGGAACCTGACTGGCAACGTTCAATACGAGACCAAATATAAGCCCTAACGGAAGTAGTGAGGCAAAATGCATACGATTATTATAGTGCAGGCATACTAGCTCTAGCCAAAGCTGGGAGGCACTTCTGTTCCGCGTGTTCCGTTGTACCCGCTCTTTGTCGTCCCCGACTTCCCATCTTTTCAGGCATCGCTGCCGTAGCACCAGTAATGGCCGGGAGTATCGATCATGGCTCTGCTCGTGGGCTCGCCGAGGATGGAAATGACTTCGGCCTCGGAAATGCCGATAATGATCCTGCTCTTGTTCGCCTGTCGGGTTCTTTGCGGCTGTGCCGCTCTATTTGCGGAAAAGCTCTGCTTTTCCGCAAGCAGCTCAGAAGATCTTGCGTCTATGCCGCCGCCTTCCCTAACAACAAGAACGGCGGCATAGCCGCGATGAGTTTTATTGACCTACCGGAAAAGCAGAGCTTTTCCGCAAATAGATGGGCAAAGCCCAAGATCTGACCAACACCATTCGTACTTCCGCAGAAAACGTCGCCTAGTTCCCATTGTTTCCAGGCATCGCTGCCGTAGCACCAGTAAAGGCCGGGAGTATCGCTCATGGTTTTGCTCGCGGGCTGTTGGATGCTATTCTCTGATCGCTCAGGATGGATCAGCTATGAAATATATGTCTCGCAAACTGGCGGTTATCGGACTGTCTGTGTTTGGTTTGTTAGCTATGGTTGGTGCGGCCCACGCGCAGAAGGCGAGGCCGAAGACCAATATTCCGGTAAAACGGATCTCGCTTGAGGGTGCATCAGCAACGCCTAGAGGCACCTCCGCCGCCGTGTGGACGGGCGATACGCTTTACTTCAGCGGCTGGCTCGACCCCGACAGGAAGTCGCACTCGACAACCGAGCTGCAAACCGTCAGCCTGCTCAAGGATATCGATAAGTTTCTCAAAACACAGGGACTTACGCTCGCCGATGCCGTGATGCTTCACGTCTATCTCCGCGCCGACCCGGCAAAGGACAATAGGATGGATTTTGTCGGCATGCAGACCGGTTACAAGCAATTTTTTGGTACAAAGGAACAACCCAACAAGCCCGCACGCACGACTGTCCAGGTCGTCCTGCCCGCCGCAGATAGCGGAGCATTGATCGAAATAGACCTCATCGCCGTCCGCCCGTAGGTTCCGCGGCATTCGCGATTCCCCGTCGAAGCCCTTTCTCCGGCTGGCTTGGATATCATTACGGCGGAGCTGTAAAAGATACTAGCCAGATGTGAAACGTCTGGAACAAGACAAGAACACATCACCCGCACTGGACTCAGGCTTTCGCCCCATCAGGGCGGGCGGTTGTCTTTCAGGTTCAAAATACTATGCCGTCACGCCGAAGGAACCTGCGTTGGCATGCAAGATATTTTACGGTCCAACCGACCTTTGACCAATCTGCCAAATTCCTCTACCAATCTCACGTAAATCGCTCAAAAACGCGGCGTTTTCCTTTACCTATGAGCATCCGGTTTTTGGCTCAACCGGGGCGGTGTGAATCGGTGGGAGGCCGTATTTATCGAGCTTTCGGCGGTCAATACAGCAAAAGTGTGAAACGTTTCACACTTTTTGTACGGTATTTTTTGGTAAAGTTGGCAAAAAGTGATTTTACCGAAAATGTCCTCAGTGTGCAGTGGGTGTGGACGTGAAGAAAATGGCCATTGAAGTGGAAATGAACGAGGCATCAGCGAACTTCATCCGCCGGCTAGCCAACTCTGACCACTGACCACCGATCACTGTCTACGCTTCAACGAACCGGCGGTTTGCTGGGCCTGATCTCGACCTTGCTGGGCAAGGCTCGTGACTCCATTTTTAGCAAATCCATCACGACCTCGGCGATGTCTTCGGGCTGGAGCTGCCACGCCTTGTCGGGCGAAGGCGTGTCGTTGCCGAAGTGTGTATTGACGCTGCCGGGGCAGATGTAGCTGACCTTGATGTTGTCCTGACGGACTTCCTGCATCAGAGCTTCGGTGAATCCGTTGAGGCCGAATTTCGAGGCGTTGTAGGCGGCCATTTTCGGATGGGCATTCTGGCCGGCAAGCGATGAGATGTTGATGATATAACCGCCGCCGCGTTTCTTAATCAGCGGAACGGCGTAGTGGCAGGCGTAGTAAACGCCGAACAGATTCGTCTCGACCGTCTGCCGAAACTCATCCGGCGTTATCTCCTCAACGGTTTTGCCCATGATCCCAATCCCTGCGTTATTGACCAGAATGTCTACCCCGCCGAGCACGCGTTCGCAGTCTGCCAGCATCGACCGTACCTGCTCGTCATCCCGAACGTCGCAGTCTCGGCCCACAGCATTTCCCTTCGCAGCAAGCGTCCCCAATGCCTCTTCGACCGCCGAAACTGTTCGTCCGCAAATGAAAACGCTTGCTCCGGCGTCTAACAATCTCTCGGCGATCGCGTAGCCGATCCCCTTGGTACCGCCGGTAACAATTGCGACCTTGTTTGCTAAGTTATTTTTTGGCATTAGGCTTTCAGTTTTGGAATCAGAAGCTCGTTTACGATCTTCGGGTTAGCTTTGCCCTGCGATGCCTTCATAACCTGGCCGACGAAAAAACCCAAAAGCCGTTCGTTACCTGCGCGATACGCATCAACATTTGCCTGATTTGCGGCAATTACTTCATCAACGATCTTTTCGATCGCACCAGTATCCGAAACCTGTTCAAAACCTTTCTCCTTGATGACCTCAGGGGCCGGTTTGCCGGTCGCGAACATCTCGATGAGAACTTCCTTGCCCTGATTATTGTTGATCGAACCAGAGCTGATAGTATTCAACAGTTCGGCCAGATCCTCGGCGGTCGTCAGGCTGTCAGCGACGGCTTTTCCGGCATTGTTAAGCTCGCGAGTGAGTTCACCGAGTATCCAGTTGGCGGACATTTTAGGATTCGCGGTAATGCGAGCCGCCGTTTCGAAAAATGCAGCTAGATCTTTGTCGGCCACCAACTGCGAAGCATCTGCAAAGCTGAGTTCATAGACCTCGATGAACCGGTCACGCATCGTGTCCGGCATCTCGGGCATTTCTTTTTTGACCTGCTCGATGAAAGCGGCAGAAACCTTCAGAGGCTGTAGATCGGGTTCGGGAAAATAGCGATAATCATGGGCGTCTTCTTTACTGCGCATAAATCGCGTGCGATTGTTCTTTTCGTCCCACAGACGCGATTCCTGATTTACTTCTTCTCCTTTCTCATGCGCCTCGATCTGCCGCTCGATCTCATATTCGATCGCCTTTTGCATGAAGCGGACGGAATTCAGATTTTTCAGCTCGACCTTGTTTCTGAAGGCAGTTTCCCCGACCTTTCGAACTGAAACATTCGCCTCGCAGCGCAAGTTCCCCTTCTCCATATCGGCGTCGCTTGCACCGACCCATTGCAACGCACGGCGAACGTGATTGACATAATCGTAAGCCTGCCACGACGAACGAAAATCGGGCGATGTAACGATCTCACCAAGCGGCGTACCGGCACGGTTTAGATCAATATACGAATATTTATCTGTCTCAGGAAGACCCTCATGGACGTTCTTACCAGCGTCCTCCTCGATGTGCATCCGCTGGATGTGAATGGTCATCGGTTTCCATTCCTCGACGCGTCCGTGCTCATCGCGGTCAGCTGTAAGAATGGTCAAATGCCCGTTCGCCGAAAATGGTTTGTCGTACTGCGAGATCTGATAGCCTTTCGGCAGGTCAGGGTAGAAGTAATTCTTACGCGAAAATACCGACGTTCCTTGTATCTCAAGCCCTAAAGCCAATGCCGCACGAGCCGCGAGATCGATCACCCGTTTATTCAAGACAGGCAATGCACCGGGCAAACCTAGACACGTCGGACATGTATTCGAATTTGGCTCGCCGCCCGTCTCAACCGTGCACGAGCAAAAGATCTTAGAATCTGTCGCCAACTGGGCATGGATCTCCATGCCAATAACTGCTTCCCAACCTTCTTTCATAAATAATTATCTTCGCACCCGCTTGAAAACCGGCTGCGATGGCGTTCTGCTTCCCGTCGGCCAAAACGTACCGCCGGCAACATAGCCTGTCTGCTGAAGCGTATACTGGGGACGAGGTGAGCGATATCGACGTCCATTCGTCAAATAATAGATCGGCCCAAAACCCTGTCCCTGAATTGGAAATTGCGAGACAGACAAAATAGTCTGCGGGCGATATTCGGTGGACAGATTCAAACGCTCGCGTTCCAGCTCTTCATTTCTAAGCTTTTCCGAGAGCTGTTGTGTTTCAATACGGCTCTGCTCGCGTCGACGTTCAAGCTCCGCTGGAGAAGGCATGCCGAGGCGTTCGTAATTTTCGCGGTACTCGCGTTCCGCTGTGAGTCGCGCCTGCCTGTATTTCTCAAGGTCGGCATTCGTGATGGTCTTCGTCTGGGCCAACAGCGACACTGTCGCTGCAAAAATAAAACACGTTAACGCCGCGATCTTACACCTCATAACTCTAGCCTCCGGTTTTTTTGATTTTAACACGAGATATGATGCTAACGATAGGAATGCAGTTAACCGCAAAAAATCGAAAGGGACAAAAAATGAAATAATCTCCTTTTCGTCCCTTTCGCTTCTTTCCCGGTTGAACTCTCTTAAAACCCGAAGCTCAAACCAATACGTCCAGTTGCTCCGGCGGTGCGGAATCCGTTCTCGTAGTATTCCTGATCAAATATATTCTCGATCGTGCCGAAAAGACGCAGCGTCAACTTCTCGGCCTTGATCCCAAACGTATATCCGCCTGTCAGATCACCCTTGCGATTTCCCTTAAATCGAAACACATACGTCTGGAAAGATGTGTTGCTGAAGATCGGGGCAAGATAGGTTGATGTCGCGAGAAAATCGAAGTTCACCCAGAACCGCTTAAACCGCTGAGTCGCCACCAGCGTGAATTGATGATCGGGAATTCCAAGCGTCTTCACATTCGAATTCCCGGTAACCTGCGGCGTCCGCTGAAGGCTGTTCGTGAAAGTGTAGGAAGCAAAAATATCGGTCGAGCTGGTCGCCTTTGCCTTCACGCTGAATTCTCCGCCGCGAGCGATGCCGCCTTTCTGATTCACATAGCCTCCAAACGGACGGGTCGACGAACCAATATTTCCGACCACGTTTCCGTAACCGATAATGTCGGTGAGCTTTGTATAAAAGTAAGTTGCCGAGAGCCGTACGCGGTTACTCGCGAGATTCTGCTCAACACCCCCGTCAAACGCAATGGTCTTTTCCGGCTTCAAAAACGGATCGCCGATCGCGGTAAAACTCGGTGTTCCAAAACTCGAAAAGAAAGATCCGAACCTTTCATACAGCGACGGAACACGATACCCATTGCCAACATGGGCCCGAAGTTTCGTTCCCGAGCTTCTGAAAAAATAGGATACCGCTCCATCAAATGTGTAAGCCGTCGGCGGATCGCTCAGCGTCAGGTTATTGTATGGAGCGTTTGTCAGGCTGAATCCGGGGCGATCGAGGCTGAACTTCTGAACACGTGCGCTACCCGCAAGCTGCAATCGTCCGTCAGACACACTGACCAGATCCTGCACATAAAATGTATTGCTCTTTTGCCCGGCTCGGGTGAAGAAATTACCTGTTCCGCTCGGTGTCAATCCATCGTTACCGTACTTCTCGCTTTCGAATTCATAACCCGCCGTAAACTGGTTTACGCCATTCGGCGTCCAGTTAACGTGTGCATTTCCCGTGCGGATCGTGCCGTCGAAAATACTCGTCGACGCACTCTGAAATCCCGCCCCGAGTGTGCCGTTGTCATTCGTGCGTTTTGTTTTCAGCCTCTGAAAATATCCTCCGATCACGAGGTTTCTCGTGATCACCTGATTGACGACAAACTGTCCGCTAAAAAATCGCGATTTTTGCTTATTATCCGGATCGTTGACATCCGGGACGAAGTTCATATTTGGCTGGGCGGATATGATCGATGAATTGTTCGCCGGAGGTATGCCAAACGTATCGGGACCTGAGTTCAATCTAACATCCGCATCCGAAAAAAAGATGCGACCCGAGATGTTTGTCTTTGAAAACGGATCGGCATCGAATCGCGTCTGAAAGTTCGTATTATTCGCGTTGTCCTGGCCGTCCACACCTTTTGTATACGCGGTTCGCGACATTCCCGCGTTTAACCCAAATCTACCGCCAGCGGTTCCATGTGAGATATTCCCGCGAAAACGTCCCAGCCCAAGCCCGCCGAATGAGCCTCCAACCTGACCGTGCGTGCCTTTTCGCGTTTGAGGTGTTTGAAAATCGATCGTCCCGCCGACCGCGTTCGTCCCGTAGACGGACGACCCTGAACCGCGTAAAACCTCGACCTTGCTCACACTCGTCAGGGTAAAATCACTCAAAAACGCCGAAGCATCTCCCGTGATCGCTGTAACATCGCGAAACCTGATACCGTCCACTAGGATCGCCGTGTCCTGATTCCTCAAACCGCGAGTCTTGATCGACGCGAGCCGCCCGAAACCGCCGAGCTGCTGGACACGAAAGCCCGGAATTGTCCGCAGACTATCGATCAAAGAAAAATCCGCCCGATCACGCATTTCCTGGCCGTCGATCACATCAACGGTTTTCGAAACCTGCTCGATCGTCTGCGCTCCATTAGCCGCAACGACGACAACCTCGGCAAGCTCGCCGGCCGTTAGCTGCCCACCTTTCACTCTCACGCTCGCCTGCTTATTTCCATAAACAAGCAGATACTTGCCGTCGGTGACGCCATCAAAGCGGTAGACGCCATCGGCATCGGTCTTTGTCTCAAATGATTCGCTTGCGGATACGAGCCTAACGGTTTGATTGGAAATGACCTGTCCCAGATCCTTCAAACGACCGGTAACGGTCGAGGGTTGCTGTGCCGAGATACTGACGCACAGTATCGAAATAAAAATAACTACTCGAAAAACTTTCATGCAAACTCCTTTTCTGCCCAGCGCAGAATGGTTCAAATCCAAAACAATCGAGCAAAGTTCCCGGCTTCTCACAAAGAGTCACGGTTGCGTGGGCAGCATTGGTTTTTCACCAAACTTCCTTTGCGTCGATTGTCAACATCGTTCGGAGTCCCGCCTTTAGGCGGCGACTTGCCGCCCAAAGGCGGGACTCCAAACGTCAATAAATAGCCGTAACACGTAATTTACGGCTCGCTGGATTTTTATCCAGTAAAACTCGGACACCGAAAACGTCTTCCACATTTTCTGTAGTCAAAACCTCGTCGGGCATTCCCGCTGAAGCAATACGCCCGCGGTTCAGCATTATGATCTCGTCGGCAAACTCTGCTGCGAGATTGAGATCATGGGTGATCACGATCGCCGAGTAATTACTTTGTAAACACCGCTCACGAACCAGTCGAAACATCATCGCCTGATGAGCAAGGTCGAGGTTGGCGGTCGGCTCGTCCAGAAGTAGTATCTTTGCTCCGGTTGCCAACGCTCTCGCTAAAACAACACGCTGACGCTCGCCACCGGAGAGATGATTCATCAGTCGGGTCTCAAAACCGTATAGATCGCAATCCGCCAGAGCTTTATTGGCGAGATCGATATCCGCTTCCGTTTCCCATCCAAAGGCATTTCCGTGAATGAATCTGCCTGACAAAACGAACTCCAAAACCGAAACCGGAAACCGCGTCTCATTCTCCTGGGCTACGACCGATATGCTTCGAGCGATCTCTCGCCGCGAAATGGCGAAAAGCGGTTGATTGTCGAGGGTGATCTCACCGTGTGACAGCGGCATCGTTCCGTTCAATGCCTTGATCAGCGTTGTTTTGCCGGCACCGTTGGCACCGAGAAGTACAATGATCTTGCCTGCGGCCAGGGTAAACGAAATCCCCTGCAAAACCTCGCACGAGCCATAACTGATCGAAATGTCTTTGATCTCAAGCATTATACTTGTCAGAACCGGGAGCGATAGCGACTGGTTTAGCGAGAATCGTCCATGAACCCGGTCGCGACTGCGCGGGATTCTGACTTAATTCCTTCGCAGCAAATAAATAAACATCGGTGCCCCGATCAGCGCTGTAACCGCCCCGACCGGCAGCTCTCTCGGTGCGATCGCGGTCCGTGCGATCATGTCCGCAAAAACGACAAAGATCGCCCCTGCGATCGCCGAAAATGGAACAACCAATCGGTTATCGCTCCCGACGCTCAATCTCACCAGATGCGGCACGATCAATCCCACATAACCAACCGAACCGCTCGCCGCAACCGCCGCACCGACTACAAGGCTTGCGGAGCCGAAAACGAGCATTCGAACCCGCCCAACTTCGACCCCAAAATCAAATGCGTCACGTTCGCCGACCATCATCAGATTCAGTGCACGAGCCTGTGACATCATAACGATGGTACCAATGATGATGGCGCCAAAACTGAGGTAAACACCGTTTCGCGTCGCCTGTGACAGATCGCCGAGCAGCCAAAATGTAAAGCTCCGCAGCTTCGCCGCATCGAGCAGTGTTGTCAGCATCACGATCACCGACGACAAGAACGTTGTTACGATCACGCCGGAAAGAACGAGCCGCTCGACATTCATTCCCGAACGGCTTTTCGCCATTCTGTAGACTGCGATCGTCGCAAGTCCCGCTCCCGCAAACGCCAGCAGCGGACGTGTGATCTCAAGGCTCTGAAAAAACACGAAAGCCAGCATCGTGCCTAACGCCGCCCCATTCGACACACCGAGCAAGTAAGGCTCAGCCAATGGATTTCTCAGCAGCGACTGCAAACCCGCACCGGCAACCGCGAGGCTGGCTCCAACACAAGCCCCAAGCAAGATCCTTGGCAAACGAATATCGAATAGTATCGACGCCTGCTGCTCGTTCAGATCAAACATCGGCAACCGTTCCGCTCCTAAAAGCGCAGCCAAGATTATCACCGCCGCCAATGCGGCCAGTAATAATCCTCCGATAACGATAGCCTTACGATTCACGATGGTTAATTCGAGATAGGTTAAAAGTGAAAAGTCCTAAGTTATAACTTCTCACTTTTAACTTATTACTTATTCGGAAACTTCTCCGGATGCAGGTCCCTAGCGATCTGCTCCAACGCGTCAACAAGCCTCGGTCCCGGCCGCGAGAGTAGATCGGCATTTACCTTATATATACGACCGTTTTTCACCGCAGGCGAATTCTTAAAAGCGTCGTTCGGCTCCTTGTTATCATCGGAATCTGAGAGAATGATCACTTCCGGATTCAATGCTGATGCGGTTTCCTTGCTAACTTTGGGATATGCTGTTGCTATATTTTCGGTAACAGAGTATCCCCCCGCTTCTGCGACAATTGGAGTCAAAAACGACTCCTTTCCGATTGTGAAAAGGGGTTCTCTGGATATCTGCACAAATACGCGAGCCTCAGCGTTATCCACTCTAAGGTTACCAACGATGTGGCCCAACGATTCCCTCCGCCTTTTTACGTCCCGGATCGAGCCCGAAATTTCAAGGTCTTCTTTGGTACCAAATAGTTCCGCTAAATCCTCAAGATTCTTAAAGGCCTCATCAAGGCTGGTCGGATTTGTGACATAAACCGCGATGCCATTCTCCTCAAGCGTCTTCATAAATGTCTCGATCTGCGAAGCGGTCGAGACAAAGACCACTTCAGGCTTGAGGGCGACGATCGATTCCATGTTCGGGTTCATCGTGTCGCCGATCTTTGCGATCAACTTAGCTTCTTCGGGGTAGTTGCAGAACGTCGTCACTCCAACGAGGCGATCTCCCGCGCCGACAGCAAAAATATTCTCGGTCAAATTTGGAGCCAGTGAGACGACCCTCGTGATCTTAACCGGGACGACCACCGTACGTGCCAGGTCATCGGTAACCTGTCGCGTCGCGACAGTTGCAGACGATGTTGAGCTAGAACCGCTATCGGATACATTGCTGCGACAGCCCGACAACAATGCGCCGGCGAACAACAAAACCGCGAAAACCCTATCTCTTTTCACCTTTCTAAAATTCAGCTTTTTCACTCCCCAAATACAAAAACCTTGCTCTTCCGGGCCGACGTACATCGACCAGAAAAACAAGGCGTTCCAAAAAGAAAATAGAAAGCTCGTGTCTGCCGGCGATGTTTTGACGCGAAACATCCAATCTTGGCAAATACGTTTTGAGGCAGGAATCCTGACTAATCGATTTGGAATTTAGAATTTGGGATTTTGGATTCTTTCTGATCCAAAGCCCTAAATCCGCGATCCAAAATCGCATTACAGTGACGCGATCATGCGGGAATCTCACCCGGCTTACCCTGTTTCTTAGCCGATTCTCATCGCTCGGCCGCTCAAACGTTTAGTTATCAATAGATCAACCCTTAGTATCCGCATTGAAACTGGCGGAGTCAATCGACGTTCAACCTTTACTCTCCATTCTATTTTTGGCCAAAACACTCGGACGGCACATTTTCGAGCGTATTTTTCATCAGCATATCGACCACGGCATTAAAATCGCCGCCCGTCTCTTCGTAGACGCGGAGCTGCTCATCGGCTGAGGTGCCTCGGTCGAGAATGGTGTGAATATGCTCGATCTCGTTGCGCGAATCGAGCGGATCGACCACATCGTCGACAAAATCGAGGAGCTCGCGGATCAGGTCTCTCGCCGGGACCTCTTTTTGCTTGCCCAGATCGAGCATCATGCCGTCAAGGCCGTAGCGGATCGCACGCCATTTGTTTTCGAGGATCAGACGGCGATGATAGATGCGAAAGCCGAGATTGCCATCGTTCAGCACCATCAATTTCGCAACGATCGCCTGAAACAACGCCGCGATCGCGATCGTGTCGTCCACGCGGGTCGGAATGTCGCAGATGCGAAATTCGAGTGTCGGGAACAAATGATGCGGACGCACATCCCACCAGATCTTCGAGCCGTTCTGAATGCAGTTCATCTTGACCAGCAGGTCAACGTACGCCTGATATTGCTGATAGGATTCGAACGTGTCGGGAATCTCAGTACGCGGGAATTTCTTAAAGACTTCGGAGCGATATGATTTCAGTCCCGTATTAAACCCAAGCCAGAACGGCGACGATGTCGTCAACGCCAAGATATGCGGCAGAAAATAGCGGGCCGCGTTCATCACCTGAATACGTTTCTCAAGATCGGGAATACCGACATGGACGTGAAGCCCAAAAATTAAAAGGCTGCGGGCAACCATCTGCAATTCATCTACAAGCAATTTATACCGGTCGCCGTCATAGATCTCCTGCTCGGACCATTTTGAAAATGGATGCGTTGATGCCGCCACTATGGCCATCCCTTTCTTTTGCGCAAGGCTAGAAATGATACATCGCAGAGTCGACAGGTCCTCGCGAGCCTCTTTGATATTCGCACAGACGCCGGTCCCGACCTCGATCATCGACTGGATCATCTCAGGCTTGATCTTCTCGCCAAGCAGCAGCTTGCCTTCCTCGAGGATCTCAGAAACATGCGATTTCAACTCGCGTGTGACCGGATCAACGATCTGAAATTCTTCCTCGATGCCTAGCGTGAATTGATCAAACATATTCTTTTAGTCGAATATCGAAGAGTCTAAGCTCGATACTCTTTACCCTATTTCGCTTAAGAAAGTCTCGTCTGTAGCACTGAGGTCCTTGAACCTGACGCCGACGCCGTGGCCGGGGTCGGAGTAAACGACCGTTCCGAGGATGCTCATTGAGCGTTCACCGATGTCCAGTGCCATGACGATAGGTGTTCCGACGTCGAGCGGGGCGGTGGTTGTCATATAAAGGCCGCCGGCGCCGATGTCGCGCGTGTTTGCGATGCCGGTGCCATCCCCGCCTTCAAAGCGGACGTCAACGATCAATTTTTTGCGGTCAGAGGTACGGCGTTCCGATGGTAAGCGTGCATCACTGAGGTCTGTTTCAGTCATAATTTGGTGTGAGTTCCGTTAAGAATTAGTTTTGTGACGAATCTTCTTCACATTCTAACCCAAACTATTTGTATTACATAGAGAAAATTTGGAGCCGACAAGAGAAAACCTTCAGCGTCAGCTAAATTTTCGGACGCGATCCGAGATGACGGCAGCATAGAGCCCGTGGCCGGGAACGCAGCCGCCCTCGGCTGCTACGCCGGTTCCTCCGGCGTAGCGTGTCTCGGCTAAATCAACTTACGCAATCATAACGCTCGTCAGCGTCCTAGAGCAGACCGCTTGCAGGCGAGGGCGCCTGCGTTCCCGGCTTTAGCCTTTTCCCGAAAGCTCCTTCGCCACCTTCAAAAACGCCTTAGCGGCATGCGACAGCTCGGAATTTCGGCGGTAAATAATGTTTAGTTTCCGTTCGAGCTTCATCTCTTTTACCGTAAGCTCCTTTAATAATCCGGCGTTGATCTCTGCTCTCGCCGTGATGCGCGGGACGAGGGCGAGACCGACGCCGCGGGCGACGAGGCGTTTTATGGCTTCGAGCGAAGGAAGTTCAACTGAAATATTGAGACGTGTTTTGTGCTTTTCGAAGGTTTCGATCACTTTTTGCCTGTAGGGTGACGGAGCATTGTGGGCAACGAAGGTCTCGGTCCCGAGATCCTTTATCGAAACCTCAGTAAATTTCGCAAGATGATGCTTCGGCGAAACCACCAGCACGAGTTCGTCGCTCATCGCGTTGATCGAGCGTAGCGAATCGTCATTTGGCGTGAAGGAAATGACACCCAACTCGACCTCGCGGGCAGTTATCTGTTTTGGAATGCGGCTGGCGACGCCGCGTTGGACCTCGATCTTGATCAGCGGATGCTGGTTGCGAAATTCTTCGATGACCGGCAATAAATAAAATACGGTGTGCTCATTCGCGCTAATAGTGACCTTGCCGTGCTGTAGGTCGCGCATTTCGGTGATCGCCTGCTGGGCGTGCTGCCGCAGGTTGAGCATCTGCTTGGCATGGCCAAGGAGGACTTCGCCCGCAAAAGTCAGCGTTCCGTCCTTCGAAGAGCGGTCGAACAGCTTCTCGCCGATCTCGCCTTCCAAACGGCGGATCGCCTGGCTGATCGCCGGCTGTGTTCGATTTAACACCTCCGCCGCCCGCGAAAAACTTCGCTCGCGTGCCACGGTAACTAATACTTCAAGCTGATTAATGTCCATCGATTCCCGGCGGAGAGAGTCAAACCTTATCTCTATATAACCTCAGTGTATTGCGAATTCCCTCTGGAGCAAACCTGCGGGACACCACAACGTACAAACGAAATTATAAGTTCATAATCATACATTATGCAAATATCACTAACATAATATTGACTTATCATATTTCAGTTGTATAACATCAGGCTAGAGGGTGGCAAAGAGCGGTTTTTGCAGCCTCTTTCCGTGGAGAAAAACATATGAGTAACAAGAGAATTGCGATATTCGACACGACGCTGCGTGATGGCGAGCAGTCGCCCGGCTGCTCTATGTACCTTGAGGAAAAAATATCGATGGGCCGTCAGCTCGAAAAGCTCGGCGTCGACGTCATCGAAGCAGGATTCCCATTCGCATCCGAAGGCGATTTCAAATCGGTCGTCGCTGTTGCAGAAGAATGTCGCAATACGACTATCGCGGCTCTGTGCCGCACGGTCACATCAGACATTCACAGTGCCGCCAACGCTCTGAAAAAAGCGAAACGAGCCCGCATTCACACGTTTGTCGCAACATCTGACATTCATCTCCAGTACAAATTAAAGAAAAGCCGTGACGAGGTCATTGAGATGGCTTCGCACGCCGTTTCCGCTGCTCGCGAATGCGTCGATGAGGTCGAGTTTTCTGCCGAGGATGCGACCCGCAGCGATGTTGACTTTCTTTGTCAGGTCTTTAACGCCGCCGTCGATGCGGGAGCGACCGTTTTGAACGTGCCCGACACGGTCGGCTACACACTGCCAAACGAATACGCCGCGTTGATCGCCGCCGTGAAAGAACGCGTTGTCGGCGACAAAGACGTGACGATCAGCGTTCATTGTCATAACGACCTCGGCCTCGCCGTCGCTAACAGCCTCGCCGCGATCGAAGCCGGAGCCACGCAGGTAGAATGCACCATCAACGGCGTCGGCGAACGTGCCGGTAACGCTTCGCTCGAAGAACTGATCATGGCGATGACAGTTCGTGCGGACAAAATGCCTTATTCGAACAACATCGTCACGACCGAGCTTTATCCGGCGAGCCAACTGCTCTCGTCAATTGTCAGCTTCGGCGTGCAGCCGAACAAGGCGATCGTTGGACGCAATGCTTTTGCTCACGAAGCGGGCATTCATCAGCACGGCGTTTTGAGCAACCCGCTCTGTTACGAGATAATGACGCCTGAGTCGGTCGGTGTGCCGAAAAACAGCATCGTTCTCGGCAAGCACTCCGGCCGCCACGCCCTGATTGCCCGGTACGAAGCTCTCGGCTTCGCCCTCAACGACAGCGAGATCGCCAGCATCTACCCGCGTTTCATCGCCCTGGCAGACCGTAAGAAGAATGTATACGACCAGGACCTGATGGCCCTCGCACCATCACGCGTGCCGACGGCAATTGCCGCCTGAATTTTGGAGTTCTTGGGCTCTGCCTCTCGCCGAGCGGAAAAGCTATGCTTTTCCGGTAGGTCATTAGAATTTGTTGCGGCTCCGCCGCCGACTTCTAGCATGTAATATTTCAATCGAACGATAGTGGCGGCATAGCCGCAGCGGAAATTGAGGAGCCGTCGGAAAAGCACAGCTTTTCCGCTCGGCGAACGGCCTAGCCGGGGAACGCTCGCCGGCCCAAGTAAGTTTTATGAAGATTACGATCCTACCGGGAGACGGCATTGGGCCTGAGGTTTGCCGACAGTCGGTCAATGTTTTGACCGAGGTTGCCGCTGCGTTCGAGATCTCGATCGAAACCGAAGAACATCTGATCGGCGGAGCCGCCATCAAAGCGACCGGTTCGCCATTCCCCGCCGAAACCGAAGCCGCCTGCGTCAGCAGCGATGCCGTTCTGCTCGGAGCAGTTGGAGCACCAGAATTTGATCATCTGCTGCCCGAACATCGGCCTGAGATCGGATTGTTGAAACTGCGTCAGGCTCTCGGAGGATTTGCGAATCTTCGCCCGGCAGCCGCCGTTCCGGCGTTGATCGATTCGTCACCGCTGCGCCGCGAGATATTTGAAGGTACCGACATGCTCATCGTCCGCGAATTGCTCGGCGGGCTCTATTTCGGGACACCGCGCGGTTTTAACGACGACAATACCGAGGGCTACAATACCATGCGTTACACAGCCCGCGAGGTCGAACGCGTGGCACATGTCGCATTCCAATCTGCCCGCGGACGCCGCAAAAAGCTGACCTCAGTCGATAAAGCAAACGTCCTCGAAACCTCACGCCTCTGGCGTCAGACTGTGACTAAGATTGCGGAGCAATATCCTGACGTCGCTCTCGATCATCTCTTCGTCGACGCCTGTGCGATGCATCTCGTGACAAACCCGACGCAGTTCGATGTGATCCTAACGGAGAATCTTTTCGGCGACATCCTCTCAGACGAAGCCGCCGTTCTAACCGGCTCGCTCGGCATGCTGCCGTCAGCGACGATCGGCGGAAAGGTCGATTTTTACGAACCGATCCATGGATCTGCACCTGAAATTGCCGGCAAGAACATCGCCAATCCGCTCGGCGCCATCGCCTCAGCCGCAATGCTGCTCAGATACACGGCGAAAAACGAACGAGCTGCCGCCGCGATCGAAAAAGCGATCAACTGGGTCCTCGAAAAAGGCCACCGCACCGCAGACATCGCCGGAGTCGGCGGAAAAGTAATAAATTCGACCACCGAAATGGGAGCAATGGTCGCCAGCCGAGCCGTCGAATTTGCCAATGTAAACAACGCGTACCACGCCGTCTAGTCAGTACCGCCTGCGGTAGCGGGCGGGGCTTTTAAGTCCTGCATTAAATTCCCCACCGGCTACCGCCGGTGGTACCAACTTAAATGAAAACCCTCTACGACAAGATCTGGGACCGCCATCTGGTCCACGCCGAAGCCGGGAAACCTTCGCTGCTCTACATTGATCTGCACCTGATCCACGAGGTGACCAGCCCGCAGGCCTTTGAAGGATTGCGGCTCGCGGGGCGGAAGCTTCGCCGTCCCGAACTTACATTCGGCACGATCGACCACGCGATTCCGACGATCAACCGCAACCTGCCGTTCAAAGATCCGATCGCCGCTCAACAGGTCAAAACCTTGCGCGAAAATTGCCGCGAATTCGGTGTCGCCCTTTACGATCTCGACCGCATCGAACAGGGCATCATCCACGTTTTCGGCCCCGAACAAGGCCTGACGCAGCCCGGAATGACGATCGTCTGCGGCGATTCGCATACTTCGACACATGGTGCATTTGGGGCACTTGCGTTCGGTATCGGAACGAGCGAGGTCGAGCATGTTTTTGCCACGCAGTGTCTGCAGCAAGACAGGGCGAAGAATTTCCGCATCAATGTCGAAGGCGATCTGCCCTTCGGCGTTACCTCAAAAGACGTTATCCTCGGCATAATCAATGAGATAGGAGCCAACGGTGGTGTCGGCCACGTGATCGAATACACCGGCTCTGCGATCCGCAGCCTCTCGATGGAAGGCCGCATGACCGTCTGCAACATGAGCATCGAGGGCGGTGCGAAGGCCGGATTGATCGCGCCGGACGAGACAACCATTGAATACATCAAGGGCAAACCATTCGCGCCGAAAGATTGGAACGCGGCGGTCGAAGATTGGAAAACTCTAACCACAGACGCCGGTGCGCATTTTGACAAGACCGTCGAGATCGACGCCGCTGAGCTCGAACCGTTTGTGACGTGGGGAACTTCGCCCGACATGTCGGTGAAGGTCAGCGATGCGGTTCCCGATCTGAGCGACGCTCGTGACGAAAATGAAGCGAGATCATTCGCTCGGATGTACGAATACATGGGCGTCGAGCCTTCGCAGCGGATCGACCAGATCGCGATCGACCGGGCATTCATCGGTTCGTGCACCAATTCCCGTATCGAAGACCTGCGCGAAGCAGCGAAAGTCGCAAAAGGCTACAGCGTAAGCTCCAACGTCAGCGCGATGATCGTTCCCGGCTCGATGCAGATAAAGAAACAAGCGGAAGAAGAAGGCTTGGCAAAAATATTCGTCGACGCCGGTTTCGAATGGCGCGACGCCGGATGCTCGATGTGCCTTGCCATGAACGAGGATATCCTCCAACCCGGCGAACGCTGCGCCTCAACCAGCAACCGCAATTTCGAAGGCCGCCAGGGCCGCGGCGGACGAACCCATTTAGTTTCGCCCATGATGGCCGCAGCAGCGGCGATCGCGGGACATTTTGTCGATGTGAGGGATTGGAAGTTTAATGACTAGTTTGAATTACGGAGGGAAGAAGCTGAGTTTTTTGAAACAGGATGGACAGGATAAACAGGATTTTTTTTGAGTCACATTTGCGATAAGAAATATCTTGTCCATCCTGTTCATCCTGTTAAATTCCTTTCTAATCATCTCCGCGACTTTGCGGTGAAAAACTATGAACAAATTCACGACATTTGAAGGCTCGGTCGCTCCTCTGTTTCAGACAAATATCGATACGGACCAGATCATCCCGAAACAATTCCTAACCCGCATCGAACGCACAGGTTACGGGGCGTTTTTGTTCAACGATTGGCGTCTGAACCCGGATGGATCGCCGAAGGCGGATTTTGTTCTCAACGTACCGCGATACGCCGGGGCTTCTATCCTTGTCGCCGGGGCAAATTTCGGCTGCGGCTCATCGCGTGAACATGCTCCGTGGAGTCTGCTGGATTATGGCTTTCGGGCGGTAATCGCTCCGAGTTTTGGCGATATATTTTTTAACAACAGCCTGAAGAACGGCTTTCTGCCGGTTCGGCTCGACGAAAAGATTGTCGAAAGCATCGTCGAAAAGGCAAAAACACTCGACAATTACAAGCTCACCATCGATCTCGAACACAAAACCGTCACCGACGACCACGGGCTCAACGCCTCATTCGAGATCGACGAATTCCGCCGCTACTGCCTGCTCAACGGCCTCGACGACATCGGACTGACACTGCAAAACGAAGACAAGATCACCGAATATGAACAAAAAACAGGCATCGCATCACGCTTCGCCGCTGCATAACGTGTTTGCATTTTGTACCGCGTCAAGCTACGATAATTGTTCGTTAAACTGAGATTTTAGATGGTTTAGCTTGGCCGGAATAGCGGCTTTTTCATTATGGGATTTTCGACCGTCGCCATTCATGCAGGCAACGAACCTGACATTGCCACGGGAGCGGTCAGCGTTCCGATCTATCAAACATCGACTTATAAGCAGGAAGCTCTCGGCAAACCGACCGGCGGCTATGAATACGCCCGCACGCAGAATCCGACCCGCTCAGCTCTCGAAAGGAACATTTCTGCCCTGGAAAATGCCAAGTTCGGCTTCGCCTTCGCCTCAGGCATGGCCGCGATCGACACTACGCTTAAACTCGTAAAGGCCGGCGATCACGTTATCCTCGGCGACAACACCTACGGCGGAACCTTTCGGCTTTTTAACCGCATATTAAAGGACTACGGCGTTGAATTTGACTTGGCCGACACATCCGACCTCTCGAATCTAGAAAAATCATTTAAACCGAACACGAAAATGGTCTTTGTCGAAACACCGACAAACCCGATCATGACGATCACGGATCTGAAAGGCGTTTCCGACCTCGCCCACGCAAACGGAGCAAGGGTTGTCTGCGACAACACATTCATGTCGCCGTATTTTCAGCGGCCGATCGATCTCGGCGTCGATATCGTAGTTCACTCGACCACAAAATATCTGAACGGCCATTCCGACAGCGTCGGCGGGTTTGTCGCTCTCAATGATGAGAAAGATGCCGAATGGATCGGGTTCGTGCAGAATGCGATCGGCGCGATACTGTCGCCCATGGATTCGTTTCTCGTGCTTCGCGGAACGAAAACTCTGGCGGTTCGCATGGAAGCGCACGACAAGAACGGCCGCATGGTCGCGAATTTCCTCGCTGAGCATCCTAAGGTCGAAAGGGTTTACTATCCCGGCCTCGTCTCGCATCCGCAGCACGAACTGGCAAAACGCCAGCAGACTGGATTTGGCGGGATGGTCTCGTTCGAGACCGGTTCGATCGAAAATGCTCGAAAAGTTTTAGAGGGCGTAAAGCTCTGCACGCTGGGCGAGAGCCTCGGCGGCGTCGAAAGCCTGATCTCGCATCCGGCTTCGATGACGCACGCGTCCATTCCAGAGGAAACGCGTGCTAAACTAGGAATTACTGACGGCTTGGTCCGCGTCTCGGTCGGCATCGAGGATGTCGAAGACATTTTAGAAGACCTCGATCAGGCACTTACTTAGTTCAAAGTTCCATGTTTCGGGTTCCGAGTTCGTGGAATTCGTGTTAATTTGATTTTAACTTGGAACTTGGAACCCCAGAACTCGAAACTGATATCTATGTTCACTGTTGAGACACACGCCGCCTCGCACATCGGACGCGTCCGGAAAGGAAACGAGGACAACTACCTTCTGCTAAACATCTCGGACGCCAAGGCATGGACGAGCGCGCAGGAGGACGGCGAATTTGTCGTCGAAAGCCAGAAGTTTGAGATCAATACGAATGGCGTCGTAATGGCCGTGTCTGACGGCATGGGCGGAGCTTTAGCAGGCGAGGTCGCGAGCACTATGGCGGTTGAAACTGTCAGCGAAAAGATGCTCGACGAGGATTCGGACGAAACATTGACGCCTGAGGAACAGGACCATTATCTGATCAGCCGTCTGTATAACGCAACTGTTTTTGCCAATTACCTGATCCATCAACAGGGTCGCACCGATCCGCAGTTTCAGGGCATGGGGGCGACGTTTACCGGGATCGGTGTTACGCCGTCGGCTGCTGATATTATCCAGGTCGGCGACAGCCGTGCGTATCTCGTCCGCGGCGGCAAAATATATCAGATCACGAAGGATCAATCCCTAGTCCAGCAGCTCATCGACGCCCAGCAGATCTCGCCTGAGGAAGCCGAAACACACACGCTCAAAAACGTGATCCTACAGGCGTTGGGAGCGCAGAACGAGATCTATCCGGTCTCGGCGCGCGTTGCCCCGTGCAGAAATGATGTTTTTCTTCTCTGTAGCGACGGCCTTTCTAACAAGGTCAGCGCCACCGAAATGCAGCAGATCGTGCTCGACAATGTTGATGGCCTACAGAATGCGTGTGTGGAACTCGTAAAGCTCGCCAACCAGAACGGCGGCGAGGATAATATCACGGTCGTAATCGCCAAATTCACCGGCGATGGCATCGAGGAACCAACGGAAGAAGGCGTCAAGCTTGAACTCATCGACCTCGGCGGCATTCACGATACGGCCGATCAGGAATTCGGAAACGAAGACACGACCGAGATCATGAACCGCACACTTGAGGATTAATTCTCTTTACGCCACTCGGGCAGTTCGTTAGTGATTCGCCGTACATAGATCGACGAACCTCGAACCTCAACTACCTCAACCTTTTCGCCTTCGATTAGCTCCGATTCGCCCTCGATCGGATAGGCGGTCCACGTCGAGCCAAAAACCTTTACGGCGGCTTCATTCAAGGCGCCTTTGCTCGCTTCCGAAACCGTGCCAACCTTTCCGGGCAGACTATCTACGCCGGATTTCATTGCATTCTTATCATCGTGCGAAAAATAAGCCGAGAAAATCGTGCGCGACATAGCCGTCAAGCTGATCGAGACGACCGCAAACACGAGAAACTGCAGGAACATCCCGCCGCCAAGCACGCCGACCAAAGCCGCAGCTATCGCCCCAATACCAAACCAAAGCAGTACAAACCCCAGCGTAAATATCTCCGCCACGATCAGCACGACACCCAAAACAAGCCACGGTATCCAAGCAAGTTGATCCATCAACTAGAATATACACGAAAAGCCGTTGAGAAGAGGACTTGCCGAGTGGAGGAGTTTGTGAGTAGATGCCTAATGCCCCTCACCCACTCCTCAACTCTTCCACTCGCCGCCCCTTCGTGCTAATCTCTAAAAGCGTGCTGGGGTGGCGGAATTGGTAGACGCCCAGGACTTAAAATCTTGTGTCCTTAGGGACGTACGGGTTCGATTCCCGTCCCCAGTACCATATAACCTCTTTATTTATTATTATTTACGGGATTCGGCTAGAAATAGGTTCGATCCCTATTTTCGGGTTAATGATGCGTTTGCGGGGGAATTTCGGGGAATTACGTGTCCAAGGCGATTCCATCGTGTCTGCTCCCGTCCAAATCTGTACCCTTAATGTCTTAATACACGTAGTTTATCGGCATTGAGAATTGTAGGACGCAATAGCATGGGCGCGAGGATCAGATTGCCACACTCAAAAAGGACAAACGTTACCTCGGCTGCATCTTCCATAGATCGCTTCTCACAGTAACGTATCTAGCTTTCAGGAAAAATATTCAAAAAGATTTGCGATTCGTGTTAGATTTTTTTTGCAACAATTCTTCGTCGCCAAGTTGAGATGTACTGCCAAGAACATGACAGATGGGCTGATATGTATTTTATTGGTTGATCGGCTAGGTAACGGTTGCACTAGCAAGGCCCAACCGCGTAAAGCAATTATTCGGCAAGTTTGCCAGTTCTGCTTTCACCCATTTTTTTAAGACGTTTGTGCGTATCATTTGTCTGTACGGCGTTTGCCATTTTTTCGCTTCAGATGAAATTCGCCCTCGTCTTGCATTTATTTGGCTGGATGTTTGATATTGACGACCGCCGTTCTGCTCCTTTGTGCCCTGGAAAATGCATCGGCGCGTGCTGAGCCGGTCGTTGCGGTTAGTGACCAGTCGTCTGATTCTTTTGGCAGTCGTTTCATTTATGGTTGGAAAATCATCCTGATCAGTGCCCGCTGTTTCACCGTGTTCGATAAGGAGCCCATGGCCTTGATGCAAATTACTGACATCTTCTTTGATCCAGTTATTCGAGCGCTGGTTGTTCTTTGATCTTTTTCTGCGACTGCTTTTCGATCGTCCGACCGCGCTTATCCATCTGCCGGCGCTCGGCTGCATCCTTACTGCCGAACCAGTGGGCAATTTCGTCATAGGCTTTACGCCACCAACTCCGCCCTCTTGTGTGATCTCCTAAAAGGTCATGATTGAATCCACGCTCAAAACGGCTTGTATTCGCGCTCCAATATCCGATCATCGGGTAGAAGCCCCCATAACTGTGCGCAAAATAGACCTCGGGAGTACGGTTACTCTCTGTTTTGGGGATCTTGTTGTCCCTGTCCCTCGTCCTTTCCCTTTTCGTGTGTTTGCGTTTCATAGTTCTTTCTTCGCGACAGTTTGCTCAGCCTCCTTCTTTTAGGAACCTCGTGTGAAACACAAAGGACTTAAAACAGAAGCATCGAAAGAAGCTGTTTAATCTTTATTTTATTGATTTTTCGGGGTGAGTTGCGTCCGTGCTACCACTCAATGACTTTGGGAGATTCCACTCAAAAAAGCACTCTTGCGAGATCCCGGTAAGTATGTCCCGCCTATGAAATTACATGGGAAGATCAGCTCTTGAGGGTCTGTTTAGAAATCGGTTTCTCTGATAGGGCATAGATCTCGATCAACGATGCTGCCTTGGAACAGAGCGAACGTGGAGGGGAAAACACCTATATTATTGGGTATTTACTCCGACGCGCGAGGCTAAGTTACTTCTTATAATTTAATTAGGAGAAGAAGCTTATGTTAGAACAATTAGTAAGGGTCTAGAGTAGTTAAGCATCAATTGACAGGTGCTAAACTACTGATATGGTACAAGTTAACCGGTATTATCGCCGTTCCCGAATCGCAGAGAAG
>JBEBJB010000055.1:0-25064 GCA_040080065.1 Pyrinomonadaceae bacterium | reverse complement strand
TATACATGAAAAGGCCTCGCCGTTGACGACGAGGCCTTCTCTTACTAAGCGTTGAATGTGGTCGCAACTGGCCCTTACTTACGTGCGGGCTACGGACACAAGTCGCCACCCGCTTACGCAGGTGGTTCTGACGACATTCCCATGCCGCCCATGCCGCCGATGCCGGCGTCGCCCTTGTCGTCCTGGACGTCGGCTCCCACCACCCCGTCATCCGAGGCGGATGCCACCCCTCCTCTGGCATGAGGGGAGTAAGATGCTTCGGTGGTGAGCATCAGGCCGGCAGCTCATTTAGTTAATACCGGCTCCTTGGCTTCTTCATAATGCAGTCTTGTCATCGGTTCGAGGCGGTCGGCAAATTTTTTTTGGTATTCCAGATAGTGGTCTATCATTTTCTGCGTATCGTGATCGAAGCTGGCAGAAATTTTGTGTCTAACTTTACGGACGCGGTCGATAGCGATGTCCTTTTCTACGCTCATAGTGGTTCTCCCAAGAGCTCCAACGGAGTTACGAGGAGCGGAGTGTACAAACCGAGTTTATCATTAGTTTGCCGAATATGTCCGAATTTGTTGGCGTTCGCTAGATGCTTGCAGTTCCACGTGAGCAGGAAATCGCACTTGTGATATGACGCCAGAGCCAAGTGGAGTGCGTCGCCTTTGGGGTTATTCGGCATCACCAGATTCATGATGTAGAAATCAACGATAGGGCCGATCATTTGATCGACCGGCAAAACGGTCAACGTGCTGACTAGGTCCAGCATCATCTGCTGATTAGGAAAATCGCCCTGCTCCAACTCTTCGATAACGGCAGGGCTTGTGAGTAATGTGTACTCGTCGACGGCCCCGTCCCAGAATCTCCGCGTCCAGTCGCGGCGGGCAATCATGTCGGGTTCGGTTCGGACTTCGTGGTAGAAGCTTACGACTGACGTTTCGATGTAGATGCGGGATCTCATACGCCCGATTATACAACGAAAAAGCCCCGGCGATGAGCCGAGGCCTTTTTCTGGTTACCGTTGAATGTATCTGCGTCCAGCCTTACTTACGTGCGGGCTACAGACACGCAGGCTGGCAGCCTGCGGTCCGACTACATTCCTATTCCCATACCGCCCATGCCGCCCATGCCGGCGTCGCCCTTGTCGTCCTGGACGTCGGCGATCATGGCTTCGGTGGTGAGCATTTCAAAGGTAATATTATCGCAATTATCACAACGGCAAATACCTTATCGCACCATTCCATTCGTCGTCGCGGCTGCATTCGGCGATGAATACTATCTCGTCGATTGCGGCTCCGATCGGGAAGCTTTGACGGATGAGTAGAAGTCCCGCCATTGGTTTACCGGCGTTGAGGCGTGCCTTGGCGAAAGTTTCCATTGTGTGGACATCGTGGCTTAGGATAATGCGATCTTCGAGGGCTGCGAATTGGAGAATGCGTGGGTCGGATGCGGTGCGTAGACCGACGTCCTGGACGCGAACGATATCAAGGACGGGCAAACGCCGCTTTACGCCAGCGTATATAGCGGACTTAAAGTGTTCGTCGGTGAGAAACTGGATCATTCCTTCCAGTCAGGGTCGAGGCCGTTCTTGCGTGCGATAAGCATTTCACGAGTTAAACGCGGCGGAAAGTCTTTTAGATTTTGCAGCCGCTTTTTTTCATACTCGCGATCCTGTTCCACAAGATACTCATCGACCTTTGCTTTATTGTGCAGGTAATATGCAATTGCAGAATGAATCTCGGCAAGTGAAAGCGTGTCGAAATTGCGCCCGATCTCGACGGCGTCCTCGCCGCGGTTGAAGGCGTACACTACTGAGTCGAGCGACACACGGGTTCGCCCAACGCGGAGAACGCCGTAGGCGTCCATTCGGACAGGTTTCGGAATTGTGCCGACTACTGAAGACATGATAAACCTGATATTAACACAGGTTTTCGGCGGTTGGAATAGGAAAAAGGCCTCGCCCTTGGGACGAAGCCTTCTTGCTAATTCGGCGAACGTGATATCAGCGTGGCCCTTACTTACGTGCGGGCTACTGAAACAGAAGCGGGCAGGATGCCCACCCGTCACCGAAGCGGTGCCACCCCTCGTTCTGGCACAAAGAACGTGCCAGTGTTGCGGTAAACCCGCAACCACGTAAGGAGGGGAGTTGGAGCGGACCATGCCTATGCGCATTACCTCCCGCTTACGTAGGCGGTTCTGACCCGGTTTGCCCGCTTATGCGGGTTGTTTCGTTTTGGGGCGGATGATCGTGTTGATGACTCTCGCCAGGTCGGTTTCTTTTAGGGGTTTGATTAGGTAGTCGGAGGCGCCGAGGTCAAGAGCTTTTTGGCGGTGGTGGTTGGCGTCGAGGGAGGTGATCATGACGACGGGGAACTGGCCGAAGTTTTCGTCGGTTTTGACGTATTCGAGGAAGCCCCAGCCGTCGATCTGGGGCATTTCTACGTCTGAGAGGATGAGGTCGGGTTCCCAGTCGCCGTTGAGCAATAATTCGAGGGCGTCGGCGCCGTTGTTGGCGGTGATGACGCGGAGACCGGCTTGTTCGACGAGTTTGGTGGACTGGCGGCGGATGCTCGGGCTGTCGTCAACGATCAGAACGAGTGGCGGCAGGGTTTCGGCCCGGGCGACATCGGCTGGTTTCTCTTCAACGGCCTCGGGGCCCGCGGAATGCGTGCCGAGGGGCATTAGGATCGTAAATGTCGTGCCACGCTGCGGTTCCGATTTGACGAGGACACTGCCGCCGCGGCTTTCGATCGCCTCTTTGACGATACTCATCCCGACTCCGCGTCCGGCATTCATGTCGAGCTTATCGGCGGTCGTCAGGCCGCGATCGAAGATCAACTCCAGTGCATCGCGGTCGCTCATCGACTGCGATTGCTCTCCGGTGATTATACCGCTGGCTACTGCTTTTTCTCTTAGCTTTGTTGGCGAGATGCCGCCGCCGTCGTCGGTGATGGAGAGAACAACCGCTTCCTCGTCGGCTTCGATACTGACCGTGATACGTCCGCGTTCCGGCTTGCCGATCAGGCGGCGCGTGTCCGGCGGTTCGATGCCGTGAACGACGGCGTTCTTAAGCAGGTGGAGCATCGGCTCGATCAGGGCGTCGATCACCTGCGTGTCGATCTCGACCTCGCCATTCTCGATCTCGAGGGCGGCTTTTTTGCCTTCATCCGTGCATGTGACGTTTACGTTGCGACCTAGACGCGTTTCGAGCGTACCGAATTTGACCATCCGGATGCGGAGCAATTTCGCCTGGATCTCACTGGTCAGTGTTTTCTGAGCTTCGAATAACGCCTCGAGTTTTTCGATGACATCACTCGGTTGCTGATCCAGCACGCCGAAATCCGCAATTCTTTCTTCGATCGCTGAGCGGTTTACGAGCAGGCTCCTTGAGATCTTGATCAATTCGTCGAGCCTGTCCAGTGAAACGCGGACGATCGGCGTGGTTGTGGATTTTGAGGGATCGGGGCGGGACGGTGCCTGCGCAGATACACCGGCGTTTTCGGGTTTGGGTTTATCGTCACTGCATGACGACGATAGACAAGCCATCGCGTCGGCGTACTTTTGTTCCAGATCGCCATCGTCGTCAAAACTTTTGGCGGCCGTGATCGCGGTCAGGCGTTTGGACGAAGCGACAAGAAAGCTCAGAAACTGTGGAGCGGCTTCGCACCTGATCTCGACCATCTTGTCGAGCAGGTCTTCCATCTGATGGGCAGCTTCAGAAGCGTCGGTGAGGCCGACGATGCCCGCAGCTCCCTTGAACGTGTGTGCATTTCGGCGAACTTCCCACAGGGCGTTCTGATCGCCGGGGAATTCGGACAAGACTCCTAGATTCTCCGCAATGTTAGAGAGCAACTCATCAGCCTCTAAGCGAAAAATATCCAGAGTTTCCTCATCGATATCAAATTCTTCGTCCGCCGGTTCCGATGTCGCTTCCTTAAGCGGCATCAGATCGTCAAAAGACGACTCGATGAATCCGGCAATATCCGATAGGAAATCTTCGGACTGCATGGGAACATCCCAAACCGCCGCTTCGATGCGCGCGACAACGTCCAGGGCCGCGTATGCAGCTCCGGGCGAGATCTTACCGGTCGAACTGAACTGCTCGACCAGCTCTTCGCATTCGCTGCAAAGCTGTTCGATCGCAGGCATCTCGTTCGCACGGGATTCAACCCGCAGGCGAGCGAGATTGCGACGCGGAACGTCGAGGTCCGATGCGTCACCAGTCTGTGCGACTATAAGAAGGCTGCTGCGGACAGATGCGAGATCGTCCTCAGCAGCCATTACAAATGTATGGAGTTTTTCTCGGTCCATCGTTACCGCCGGAGCACGAGCGGTTTGGGTAGGGATCTAGTTAACCTCGACCTCGTCGGGCAGCAGATAGGTTTCGAGTGCTTTCATCAGAGTTTCCGGGCCGAAAGGTTTGGTGACATAACCGCTCGTTCCAGCCATACGGCCGCGGACCTTGTCAAAGAAACCGTCCTTGCCCGAGATCATGACGATCGGCAGATTTTTGCCCGCAGGGTTTGCACGGATCTGTTTGCAGACCTCGTAACCATCCATACGCGGCATCGTGATATCGAGCAGAACCAAGTCCGGCATTCCTTCTTCAAGTTTTACGAGAGCATCGACGCCGTCTACGGCACAGACGACGAGGTGGCCCGATTTTTCGAGCTTGCCGGAGATCAATTTGCGAACGGTTGGGCTGTCGTCAACGACGAGGATCTTCTTGCCTTTAGCCATCGCTAAGTGCGCTTCTGACTGGCGGCGCATCTCTTCCATTCGGATAGCGATGGTGTTGACATGGCCTGAGAGGATAACGTTGTTTGGGTTTAGCCGCGAAGCTTCCTGCAAATATCTGAAGCCCTGATCCGCGTTGCCTAGATTGAAATGGCCGATCGCGAGAGCGGTAAATTCTGCTTCCGAGAATTCTCGCATGTTCCACTGTGCTTCCATCGAGGTGACAGCGTTTTGAACGATATCGCGGTTCGCGTTGGTTCCGGCGAGGAGCTTTTCGAGGTCGGAAAGAGTAAGGGTTGCGTTGCACGAGACACAGTCAAGAGCCTGTACGTCATTCGGCGAACTGCAAAATGGACAAATATTTACGGCAGGAGCAGGGACTTCAACTGGTTCGGGAACTATTGCCTCAACCACAGGTGGAGCTTCAACCGGAGCGGGTTCCTCGAACATTCGTTCGAATTGCGAAACTGGCGCTTCGGAAACGAAAGGATCCTGACTAAGAGCTTGCTGAACAAAAGGAGCAAAGCTGTCCATCGTCTCGCTGCTTGGATCGGCTTCTTCGACAACGCTGCCAAAGATCTCTTCGGCCGAACGCGGCTCCGTCCGGGGTGCTTCCTCGTTTGTCTCGAGAATTTCATTGATGAACGTGGCGAATTCCTGTGGAGCTTCCTCCACCATCGGGGCTGGTTCCGGCTCGAAGATCGAGCTGACGTTGAATGGATTTTCAATCTCGGCTTCCAGTTCTTCGACCTTGAGTGTTTCCTCCGTCTTCCGCGTTGCGAATTCGACGGCCGCGTCGAGTTGAGTCGTCGGCTGCGATTCTTCTACCGACTCATCAACGAAAGCTTCCGGTTCAGCAGCGGCCATAACCGGCGCTTCCACCGCAAAAACCGGCTCTTCCTGAACTTCTTCGACCGGTTCCGGCATGAAAACTTCTTCCGGAGCGGTGTCATCTACCACCTCTTCGACTGGTGCGGTAGCTACTTCTTCAACAGTTTCGGCTTTCGCCTCTTCTTTCTGTTCCGGTGCCGAGCCGAATGTCAGAGCAAGGAACGCGAGGCCCGAACGGGCAGCAGCGTTAAGCGGGTCGATCTCGAGAGCTTTTTCGAGAGCTTCGATCTTTTCGTCGAGTGAAACTGAGAGGTGCGATTTTAGGAGCCAAGCGTCAACCGAATCGGGAACATCCTTTACGAAGTTTTCGAGGATCTCGAGGGCCTTCTGGCGTTTGCCCGCCGCTGCGGCGGATTTTGCTTCGTCGAAGGCAGCCTGCGACCGCGAGCGGTTGATCGCGGTGATCGTTTCCTGAGCTTGCTGATTTTCCGGGTTGACCTCAAGGACTTTGTTGAGAAATGCGACCTTTTCGTCGTCGGATCCGGCGGCATCTACCATGGTCATCCAGGCGTTTTCGCGGATCTCGGCGGATTCGTGGTTGAACAACGGTTCGAGCAGATTTGCGGCCTTTTCGGTTTCGCCGGCGGCTACAAACGCACTTGCTTCCTCCAGCAATGCGACGGTTTGGGAAAACTCGATCTTCTCAACGGCCTCAGATGCGTCAGTATTTTCCGGGTTGATGGTCAGGACGCGAGCGTAGAATTCCAGCTTCTGATCGTCCGATTCAGCGAGAGCGGCTTTCCAGAACCATGCGGGTTCGCAATCCGGATCGTGTGTCAGGGCCTGATCGAGGCACTGCTGAGCGTGATCTACCGAACCGTCGTTGCGGGCGGCAAGTGCACGCTGGACAAAAGTTTTTGCGAGCAACGAGTTCGTTGCCGTACGCCATTCCGCAGCTTTCTCATTTTCAGGATTGATCTCCAAAACGCGATTGAGGAAAGCGAGAAGCTCTTCCGGGTATTCGCTGATCGAAGCAAGCCACATCCAGGCGTCTTCGCTTGTCGGGTTGATCGCGGTCGCCTGAGAGAGAAGCTTTCGGGCGTGGTCGCGGTCACCGCCCTGGGCGGCGGCGACCCCCTTTTTCAGGAGAGACTCAAAGTCCCACGAGACAGATGCAAATGCATCCTCGGAAACTCCGTTTTCAACGAGAGGGAAGGCAGTGGCTCTTGGTTCTAGTTCTAATCTCATAAATTAGCGTGCGGGAAAATCTGGTTTTTTTGGTGAGGTTTGGAAACGGGCACCCGGCGCGGCTACCCAATTTTGCATAGGAGACAAATGCAATACAGATGCCACGATTTCAGTCGGACTTGGGGCTTTGTGGAAATAGAAAAATACACCTAAAATAAGTCTATTGAATGAGTTAGCGGTTTTTGGAAAATTTGGCCGATTTGATATTAGCTGCAAATAGTGACAAAAAGTGGCGCAAGCCGCTGACAGAAATAGTGATTTTTTGCCTCTAAACGCTTTTGATGCCAACGACCTCTCCACAGTATGACGTGATAATAATCGGCGGCGGCCCGGCGGGTTTGTCCGCCGCGCTCTGGTGCGCGGATCTCGGCTTGAAAGCAATACTGCTCGAACGCGAAAGCGAATTCGGCGGCCAGTTGCTCAGAACCTTTAATCGCATACAAAACTATCCTGGTATCGAGGACGCGACGGGTGTGGATATCCGCGACCGTTTTCTCGGTCAGGTGAAAAAAACATCTGTTGAACGCCGTTCCGGTGTAGCGATCAGCCGCGTTGACCTGGCTGGAAGAGCTTTGGAATTTGAGGATGGATCGATGCTAGAGTCAAAAGCCATCATCATCGCCACAGGCGTTCGAAGGAGAAAATTAGGCGTGCCGGGCGAGGATAAATTCGGTGGCCACGGCGTTCTCGATTCGGGCGTTAGGAACCGGAATAATCTCAGCGGAAAGAGCGTCGTTATCGTCGGCGGCGGCGATGCAGCGCTTGAGAATGCGATCATTCTCGGCGAAACCGCCGCGTCAGTCACTCTCGTTCACCGCAGTGGAGAATTTCGTGCCCGCTCCGAGTTTCTTGAAAAGGCCGCGGCGATGCCGAACGTAACATTGGTCCCAAACCGCGTTGTTACTGCGATCCTGGGTTGCGAAAATGTAACGGGCATCGAGTTAAGGGACGCGAAAACGTCCGAATCCTCTCAATTGTCGGCTGACGCCATGTTAATACGGATCGGCGTGGCTCCAAACAATGAGCTATTTCACGGCCAGCTCGCGGTCGATGAAAACGGCTATATAAAGGTCGATTCGACGTGTGCCACGAACATTGAAGACGTCTTCGCTATCGGCGATGTCGCCAACCCGATCGCCCCGACTATTTGTTCCGCAGCCGGCATGGGAGCAACCGCTGCCAAGGCGGCCGCGAACTGCTTATAAACCGGGTAATGGCGATATAACCAATTCTTATCCATTTATTTGAAAATCCCTCCATAAAACTATTCGAAGCAGCCACATATTTCGGACAAATCGTTCAACAAATACCGAAATATCGATGTCCGGACGGTCAAAAAACGAGCTTATTCACAGAGATGAACGCTAATTTACCAGTTTCCACGCGTATTTTTAAAAAGACTCGCTCAAACTGCCGTATTCGGGCGACTTTGGAACCACCATACTCCGCTGATGGCACGCTGTGTGCCTTGGAAAAAGTGTCCATCCATTAAATTGTATCGAGCACTTATGTTCAGATCGATCTTAACATTAGTTCAAACCTGTGGAGGGCGAATTGATCTTTAGATGACTAGCTATTTATATCCAAAGAACACACCCGGGACCTTACGGCAAAGTGGCTCTAAATGTAGGTGTTAATGGATTTTTTGGCCATCCCGGAGCGATTCGAGAAGGCGTTTTCAAGAGGAAATTTAGGAGGAAATGTATGAAAAATAGGACTCTGATGGTTAGCTTTTTGACCTCAGCTCTGATGATCGTACTTTTTACTGCGTCAGCGTGGGCGCAGGTTGGTACATCGACCGTAACCGGCAGCGTTACCGATCCGCAAGGTCGGGCCGTGGCCGGAGCGACGGTTAAGCTTACCGGAGCACAAGGCGGTAGCGGACGTAGTGCGGTTTCGAATGATTCGGGCGTTTACACGTTCCCATCGATTGCGCCCGGTATATATAAGATCGACGTCGAAATGACCGGCTTCAAAAAGGCGACGGTTTCTAATTTCAAGGCATCCGTCGATAGCTCGAGCACGATCAACGTCGCCCTCGAGATCGGCCAGGTGACTGAAACGGTCATGGTCGATGCCGGCGGACTCGAAAGCATCGTCAATGTCGGCGATGCGAGTCTTGGCAACACTTTTGTTTCGAAGCAGATCGAACAACTACCGCTACAGGGACGAAACGTAGCCGCTCTACTGAGCTTGCAGGCTGGTGTTACACCGGACGGCTCCGTGGCGGGAGGTCGAAGAGACCAAGCAAATATCACGTTGGACGGGATCGATGTTAACAACCAACAGCAGGGAACTGACGCCCAGACGGGAGAGGCGTTCGCCTCGGTCCTTCGTGTCAACCCTGATTCGATTGACGAGTTTCGCGTGACGACTTCCAATCCTGATGCGAGCAAGGGCCGTTCATCAGGTGCTCAGATCTCGCTTATTACGAAGAGCGGTTCGAACAAGTTTAAGGGAGCTCTTTACGAGTACCACCGCAATACAGCGACCAGCGCAAATGACTGGTTCAATAACGCGGCAGGTTCGTTTACTGCTACTGATCCGGCGGTCATCGCGGGACTCGCTAAAGCAGGTGATCCACGTATCCCGCGTCCTAAATTGATTCGCAACCTCTTCGGCGGACGCCTCAGCGGTCCTATCGTAAAGGACAAGCTTTTCTTCTTCTACAACTATGAAGGAATGCGTGAAGCAAAAGGATCAACGGTCGCACGTACCGTGCCGCTCGCGAGCCTCGGCGCTGGAAATATTCAGTTCGTTGACAACACGGGTCAGTCATGGACGATCCCAACCTCAGCGATCAATGGCTTTACGATCAATAATGTAGCGATGGTGGACGTAAATCCGCTTGTTCCGACCCTTTTTGCCGCCGCCGCCGGCCGATATAGAGCCAATGACAGTACATTAGGTGATGGCCGCAACACGGGTGGTTTCCGATTTAACGCGCCAACGCCGGTCGAGCAGAACGCTCACACCGCTCGTATCGATTGGAATCTCACGAGCGATCAGAAGCACGTGTTCTCGCTTCGTGGCAACTATCAGCAGGATGTCACCGGTGCGGCTCCGTATTTCCCGGACACTCCGGCGACAAATACGTGGAGCCATCCGATGGGATTCGCGGCTTCGTACACATGGCTGGTTAACAGTAACCTGACTAACCGCTTCAGCTATGGCCAGACGCGTATCGCCTTTAGCAACCAGGGTGATTCGAATGATCCGGCGATCTCATTCCGCTATATTTATCAGCCGAGTGGATTTGCCCGTTCTTTTAACAGAACAAATCCTTCGACCAATATCACGGATGATATTACCTGGATCAGAGGCAATCATTCGTGGCAGTTCGGTACGAATATCCGTTTGATCAAGAACACCAGGGTCAATTTTGCTCGCTCGTTTGATAACGGAATTACCAATCCGAGTGCGTATGCGAGCAACGCCGCCAGAACGGCGATCAACCAGTACATCACTGCTCAGACAGGTGCCACCAGAAGCGTTGCTTCTGCGTGGGATGTTCCGACGCAGGGAGCGCTGGTTGCACTCGTCGGCCGCTTGAGCGGCTATGGTGCTAACTTTAACTTTAAAACCGACGGTTCGATCCTTGGTGCAAACACCGGTATCAAACGCGAATTCAAGACAGAAGAATATGATTTCTATGCTCAGGATTCGTGGAAGATTCGCCCGAATTTGACGTTCACAATGGGTCTGCGTTACGGCCTCAGCCTTCCTGTCTATGAGACGCAGGGTTACGAAACAGTCCCGAGCATTGAGCTGTCCACGTATCTTGCCAATACTATTCAGGCGATGAATATCGGCGGTAATTACAGAGAGCCTATTTCTGTACGTTTAGCCGGTAAGGTAAACGGCAAGGACAGTATCTATCCTCTCGATACGGACAACTGGCAGCCGCGTTTATCGGTTGCCTGGTCGCCGGAATTCAAATCCGGATTTTTCGGTAAATTATTCGGCAAGGAGTCGGAATCTGTATTCCGTGCCGGTTTTGCGATCACGAACGACTATTTTGGCCAACAGCTCGCAACCAACTGGGATGGTGCAAATACGCTTGGCTTCTCGTCGTCAGCGACGATCAACGTAAACACCTACAACCTGACGACCAACCCTGCCCCGCTTTATACGGGCGCTAGTATGTCGATCAGAACGCTTCCAGGCATCACGGTTCCGACTACGCTTAGCTTCCCGCAGACGGCTCCGTTCAGAAATCCGGGAGTTGGTAAGATCGAAACGTCGCTCGACCAGAATTTACAGTCACCGATCAATTACTCGTGGAATATTAGCTACGGGCGAAAGCTGCCGGGCAACATCTGGATGGACGCCGCATACATCGGCCGTCTTGCCAGGCACCTGCTGGCAGGCCGAGACGTAGCGATGCTGCGTGATATTCGCGACCCGCGCTCGGGCATGACATATAATCAAGCCGGAACAATTCTTGACCGCCAGCTTCAGGCAGGAGCTGCCGGATCGACGGTTGCGTCGATCCCGTACTATGACAACATGTGGGCGCCGGGCACGCTCGGAGCGTTCTTCGGCTGCCCGACCGGTACTGGCGGAGCGAGCGGTTCAGCTTGTACCAACACGCAGGCAGTTTATGGTCTGGTACCAAATGCCGGTGATTGGACCTACACAATGCAGTTGCTCGATCAGGCCTCAGGTTCGCGTTACTTCTTCCAGGGCCAGTATGATTCGCTGTCAGCCTTTGGAACGGTCGGCACGTCGGACTATCATGGTGCGACGCTTTCTTTCCGTCAACGTCTGTCGGCAGGCGTGACGTGGGATTTCAACTATACGTTCTCGAAATCACTTGACGATTCGTCAGGCCTCCAAACTGGCGGATTGTTCGGTACAACCTTCATCCTGAATGCTTTTAGGCTAAAGGATCAGCGAGCTCCTTCTGATTTTGATCTCAAGCACGTTGCTAATTTTAACGGCATTTGGGACATCCCGATCGGAAAAGGACGCAAATTCGGAACCGGTATGAACAAGGTGCTTAACGCCTTGATCGGCGGCTGGCAGATGAGCGGAATCGTCCGATTCGATTCGGGGTATCCGGTTGTTGACGGCTGGTACGATTCCACCGGCTGGCAAACGAACTGGAATATCCGCAGCTACAACACGCAACTGCGTCCTGTTGCGACTGGAACCTATTATGGCGCACATTCCACGTCGTGTACGGACGGGTGCACTTTACCTAATCTGTTCTCCGATCCAAACGCTGCATACGCATCCTTCCGGACGCCGCATCCGGGCGAGACGGGAACCAGAAACGGCGTTCGCTATCCGGGTTCGTTCAATATCGACGCCGGTTTGGCGAAATCATTTGACATGCCGTATCACGAGGGCCACAAGCTGACCTTCCGCTGGGATGTCTTTAATGTCACCAACACGCCGTTCTTTGACGGACAGGCGACCGGAACCATCGGCTACACGGGTTCTGCTGCCACGGCGTCATTTGGCAGGTTTACCGCAATGGGTAATTCACCCAGGATCATGCAGTTCGCCCTTCGCTACGACTTCTAGTCAAAGCTCAGGCATTGTAAACAAAAAGGCTGTCCGATTCACATTCGGACAGCCTTTTTGTTTTTCGTAAAACTGAACTACTTTGGCGGATTCTCGGCAATGTATTTCTCAAGCTTCGCCTTTTCCGGGTAGTCAGGCTTTTTGGCCAGGAATGCTTTATATTCGGCTGAAGCCCTATCCTTCAACTTCGCTGCGTCGTACAGCGATGCGAGTCGAAGGTGAACCTCAGCCTTTTCCATCGGAGCGAGCTTGATAGCCTCGTTGAGGTGGGTGACCGCGAGCGAGCCCTTCTTGGCGAGCAGATACGCTTCGCCGAGGAAGTGCTGAGCATCGGCGGACTCGGGACTGCCTTTGACCGCGTTGAGCAGTACAAGCACCGCATTGTCAGCCTGTTTGCGCGAGACGTAGAGCTTGCCGAGATTTAGGAGGGCAATAAAATAGTCCGCCTTCAACTCGATCGCTTTAAAATAGCAAGCCTCGGCATCGTTGAGATTTTCTTTCTTAAAGTAAATGGTCCCGAGTTCGGTCCATGCAACGTAATCTTTCGGGTCCTTGGCGATAATATCTTTCAGCTCGGATGTTGCCTTGTCGAGGTTCTTTTCCTTGACGTGCTTCATCGCGGTGTCGAATGCCTTCGCGGCCTCGGCGTTACGCGGGTAAGAGTCCTTTGAGGAGACGACCCCGTTCAGCCAGAGTCGTTTTGCCTCTGCCCAATCAAGTTCGAAGTCCTGTCTGATAAGGCGGCTGGCGCCAACCGTTACTACCATTCGAGCGACCTCGTTATTATTCAGCTCGATAACGAGAGTCGCCGTTCCACGCGGAAACTTATAGAATCGGTACACTCCGGCGTCATTTGTCTGCACGCGTTCAAGCTGAGAACCGCCCTCGAGGAGCACGACGTTGATCGTCGGCTTCTTTTCATCCGCTGCAAGCTTCTTAAGTGTAACTTGCCCGAAAACCGCAGATTCACCGATCTTCATCGGCAAACCGGTCGCTGCTCGAAGTTCATCCGTTTGAGCACTCACGCTTAGGTTAAGGGGCAAAAGTGCCGAGGCGGCAAAAGCGGCTGCCAGGATGGTACGTCTCATGAAAGTTCTCCTATTTTCGGACGATCGCGAAAAATCTAGTTCACTATGAGTGATATTACAAGGTAAATTGAAAGTCAAGAATGCAAAACACCGGCCGCACACCCGGTAAAAGTTATATGAGAAGCTTGGTGTTAAGTAATAGATGCTTGGAAACGGCTCAAATTTGCCTTGGTACTTTCACGGGGAACCTCATCCGCCGTGGGCTAGAGCGAGACGGAGGAAATTTTCGAACAAGATGCGGCCGTCGCGGGATTCGTTGGGGTGTTCCCAGCGGGTCGGATTTTTGGACCAGTCCTCGAACGATTTCTCCAGATGGAACTGTACGGAGTAGATCAACTGCCCGTTATTCCGTTTGACCATCATTTGATTCTTGCAGAGATAGGACGTCGCAAGCAGTTTGAAGCCATTGGGAACGCCGATAACCTGAACGCCGTGATTCTGCCATACGCGCAGGATGTCGTCGTTTGTCGTGTATTCCTGCCAAATGCCGGACCGCTTGTCATCATTACCTTCGAAAATCGGGTCTGATTTATCGATGATCTTTACAAACCGGTACTGATATTCGACCATGCGGTCGGTTCGTTTCTGAGATAGTTCCAGGTCGTCGAGCGTTCTTAGCTCGGCTCCGAATGCCATGGCGACAAGCTGATGGGCCCCGCAGATAGCGAGAACCGGAATCTTTGTCTCGGCGAGGAATTTTTTGGTGCTGGCGATGTGGTCGGGGTTGTAATAGTCAAAGTCCGCAAACGTTCCGCTCATCACGATCGCGTCCGGCATGAATTTTTCAGCGGCGTCGGCAACCTCGGACAGATGAACCGTCATTGTCTTCGGATTCTTTACGAGCCTCAGGACGTTGTTGGCGATATTGTTGCAGGCCATGCCCGAGACCTTTCGCTCGAATGCAAGCTTCGCCTCCAGTTCGTCACCCCAATCTTTGTATGCGAGCTCCGAAATATCCGATTCATAACGCAGCAAGTCGTTGACGATCAGTATCTTGGCATATTCGATCCGCTTCTCGATCGGTTCGTAACGGCAAAACGTGCTCTTGTTGTAGGGGAACGGGAGCTTTTCGGGTTCAGTTACTTGTGCCACAGCGTCGAACATATCTGTATTAATTTCCTGTAACCACGCTATTACAAGCGCGTCACAAGATTATAGCATCATTAAAAGATCGGTAAAGGCGCGATTTGCTGGCTGACGTAGATTTAACATCACAAACGCTGCCGGGTTTGGCGATCAAAGGTAGGCATTGCTTCGCCGGGGCCGATCGCGGCGATCTCGGTTCTTATTGCTTTTATCAGCCGGAACCGCAGTGTTGCGGCCGTCCTTGCGGGCTTATCCTGAACGCTGGATCCGAGGAGAAGCAAGGTTCGCTGCCACGAGGTCTCAAGTTCGTCGGCTGTCGCGGAGATCCTGGAAATGTCGTACGGGATCGCAAAATCCGAACAGCCGAAACGGGCAAAGACACGCATGTATCGAGCAGTCGCGAGATCGGGGCAGGCGAAACGATGTTTGCCAATCTTTAACTCGATGCCCAGCAGTGTGTACTGGATCTCGGCGTTATTTTCGCGGGCCGGAACCTCGATCTTGATCGAGCGCGTTCGTTGAGCACGGACCTTGTCGCGGTAAACGACGGGAAGCCATTCGTCGGCCATAGCGACGGCAATTTCAGCGGCAATATCCATCGAAACTATTTTTCAGCCGCGATGACCGTACCTGAGGGCGATTTAGCGAACTTCTGAATCAATCCGTTGCTGAAAATACCGAGGTAAAGAACGCCGACGATCGCAATCACCAGTGCTGCTGTAAGCGGTGCAGACATCTTCGGCTCGATCCACTGGCTCGTTCGCTCGCGGAAGAACATCACGACAATGAGCCGTAAATAATAATATGCGGAGATCGCCGACCCAATTACCGCGACAACAACCAAGGTAGTGACGAGCGGATTTCCAGCCTCCAACGCGGGACGGAATACGAGGATCTTACCCATGAATCCGGCCGTCAGCGGCAAACCAAAAAGCGAGAGCATAAAAAGTGAGAGTGAGAACGCGAGAACCGGGGATTTGAATCCGATACCGTTATAATCCTCAACCTCCGTGCGGCGGTCGTTCTTTTGTGCAAGCAGGGTGACGATCGCGAAGGCTCCGAGGTTTGTCACAGCGTAGGTCAAAAGGTAAAACGCTACGGCGGCGATGGCTTCGTCACGGGCCTGCGTGGTCTTTGCAAGGCCAGCTCCAATAAAGCCTACGAGGGCATAGCCGGCGTGAGCGATCGACGAATACGCGAGTATCCTCTTCACATTATCCTGCATGATCGCCGACACGTTGCCGACGATAATTGTCACCATCGCCAGTACCGAAAGAGTGGTGATCCAGGTTTCGTGCAGAAAGCCCGAAGCCTGAGCACCCGCAATGAGCGGCAAACCGAGAACAAAAACACGCAGGAATGAGGCAAACGCAGCTGCTTTTGGCCCGGCGGCCATAAAGCCGGTGATTGGCGTTGGAGCACCCTCGTAAACGTCAGGTGTCCAAACATGGAACGGTGCCATCGCGATCTTGAACCCAAAGCCGATGATCATCATCGCACTGCCGACCAGAAGCAGGCCTGGGAAGTTTGGATCAGCGATCTTTAGAGCGATCTGCGTCAGGTTGGTCTGGCCGGTCGCACCGTAGATCAGGGCCATGCCGTACAGCAAAAATGCTGAGGCGAACGAGCCGAGGATGAAGTATTTCATTGCGGATTCGTTCGATTTGAGGTCGCTCTTTCTGAGACCCGCCATGACATAGGTGGCGATCGAAAGGGTTTCGAGGCCGAGGAAAATGACCACGAGATCATTGCCCGCCGACATCATCATCATTCCGAAGGTCGCGAACAGCAGCAGGCAGTGATATTCACCGACCGGAACATCCTCACGCTCGACCCAAACGGTCGAGATGAGCACCGTCATCGCCGAAACAAATAGAAACACGAACGAAAACGCCAGGCGCAGATTGTCGTGGGCGATCATTCCGTTCCAGCCCGACGCGGGCGAGTCGCCGCCCCACATCGTCGCCAGCACAACGCCGGATGCGGCGAGACCGAGCAGCGAGATCACGCCGGAAACGCCACGCTGTTTTGGATAGAAGCTGTCGTAAAGCATCACGACAATACCGGCGAAAGCAACGATCAACTCGGGTAGAATTATACCTATATGAACACTTGGAGCTGTAAGATCGGATAACAACATTGAATACATTAGAAATACTTTATTTAGATTTTGTAAGTTTCACTTTCCTGCCATCACTTAATGAAAATTCAAACGAATCTGGCCACAGAGTCCCGAGCGAAAATTTTATGGAATCAACTTTATCTTTGTCGTTACCTTTTTCTAGATAGACCAATCCCTCTTTGTAAGCTCCAGATGGGATATCCCCCAATTGAAGCGACTTGTTAAGGTAACGCGACATGAACCCTTTTTCTCCTGCATTCGACATTGAACCACCCCATATAGCGGTTCTCAAAAATGCTGAACCACCCATGACCCGTTCTAGAGCGTCCTTCGGTTCCAATACGGAAAGGGTTCTTCCCCCGCTTTCAACTGCGGAGAATTTCGTAGGATCAATAGCTAATGGTTTCTGCGACTTATTAGAAATTCTCAACCAAAAGGTAAGAATCTTACCCATACTAAAATCAGTCTGTCTCTCATTGTTATCCAAAAGGATCTTGACGGTTTCAGTTTCAGCAACGATGGCCGCACTTCCTTTTTTATTGGGACTTTCTTCTACGCCCGTTCCTCCGGAGACAGGAAAAAGTCGCTGGGCAACGATTCCTTCAACAAAGACTGTGGCAATAAACGCGGCCAAGAATATTCTTTTCAAGATCATATGAGTGTCCCTCTCATTCATTCTTTGGCTATCTTTGTTCCGCTTTCTCGATCGTTCCGCCAGCCTGATGCATTACGCGTTCCTGGATCGCCTTGATCACCTCTTCCGAACGCTGAAGGATCGGTTTCGGGAACACGCCCATGTAAACCATTAGGATGATCAGCGGAATCATAAGGCCGATCTCACGCCAGCTCAGGTCAGCCAAAGTTCTATTTTTCTCGTTCGTGACCTTGCCAAAGAAGACCCGTTGGACCATCCACAGCAAATAAACCGCGGCGAAGATCACGCCGGTTCCGGCGACCATTGCAGCGATGTAGTTCCAATTGAGGCTCGCGGTTACCGGGAGAGCCTTCGACGTGAACATTCCAACCATGATCAGGAATTCACCGACAAATCCATTCAGGAATGGCAGTCCGACCGACGCCATTACTGTTATCACAAAAACGGTCGTGTAGACCGGCATAACGTTTGCGAGTCCGCCGAACTGTGTGATCTCACGCGTATGGCGACGCTCGTAAATATAGCCGACGAGCATGAACAGAGCTCCGGTTGTCACGCCGTGAGCGAGCATCGTGTAGAGTGCACCCTGCATTCCAGCCTCGGTGAACGAGAACATTCCGAGGATCACAAATCCCATATGGGCGACCGACGAATAGGCAACGAGGCGTTTTACGTCAGGCTGCACCATCGCGACCAAGGCTCCGTAGATGATGCCGATGATCGCGAGCGTGATGAAGACCCACGCCGTCTCGCGGCTCTGATCAGGAAAAAGCGCGAAGTTGAAACGCATCAAACCGTACGTTCCCATTTTCAGCAGAACAGCGGCGAGGATAATGGAGCCAGCCGTCGGAGCCTCAGTGTGAGCGTCCGGAAGCCACGTGTGGAACGGGAAAACGGGAACTTTGATCGCAAATGCCAGGGCGAAAGCGAGGAATAGGAGCATTCCCGTTTGCGGCGGCAGAACGAGAGTTCCATTCTTCATGGCCGTTAGGATCGCGACGAAATCGAACGAACCGCCAAAGCCCGTCTGATCGGCGTATAGATAATATAGCCCGATGATCGCGACCAGCATCAGCAAACTGCCGAGGGCCGTAAATATAAAGAACTTGACCGCCGCGTAGATGCGATTTTCACCGCCCCAGATGCCGATGAGGAAAAACATCGGAATTAGCGAGGCTTCGAAAAACAGGTAGAAAACGAGCAGGTCAAGCGAGACAAAGACGCCAATCATCGCCGATTCGAGCAGCAGGAGAAATACGTAAAACGCCGTCACACGCTTCTCGACCGCATGCCACGTCGAGATGACCGCGATCGGCATGATGAACGTCGTCAGGATCACGAGCCAAAAGCTCAGTCCGTCCACGCCGACATGAAAATTTGTATTTATCGCCTTGATCCACGGTACATTCTTTTCAAAAAAGAACCCGCCCGGCCCGGCTATCGCCGATTTTGAGAACAGTGCAAGCGAGACGACAAAATTGAGCAATGTAAACCCAAGCGTCACCCACTTGATCTGCCCTTCCTGCTTCCAGAACATCTGGTGAGCAAGCGTCAGCACCGCTCCAACCAAAGGCAGCAGGATCAGGATCGCTAAGAGATTTTCGTTAAAGAAGTCCATATTGGAACGCCGGCATCGTGCCGGCAAGTCCGGCCGGCACGATGCCGGCGTTCCGCTAACCTACCAATTTCAACCCGTAATAAATAAAGTAACCGACGACCGCCAACGCCCCGATAACAATGATCGCCGCGTAGCTGCGGACGAAGCCGACCTGTGTTTGGCGCACGAGATTGCCGAATTCCATGACAAAGCTGGCCATGCCGTTAACGATACCGTCGATAAAGCCGAGATCGAAGCCTTTCCACAATCTTTCTCGTGAAAAACGCGTGATCGGATCGACGATGTAGCCGTTGTAAAATTCATCGAGCCGCCATTTTTGCTCAAGGATCTTCGGCATTTTTCGCAGCGGACTCTTCAGAAAAAGCCCGAAACCGATAGCAATGCCAATAGCGGCCATAACGACCGAAAGTCCGGCGAGCAGTCTTTCTTTCTGAACAATCGCGGGCTCGTGCGACTTTTCTGCTTCGCGGGCTGCCACCGCGGTTGGCATTTCAGTTTCGGCGACAACAGGTTCGAGAATGTGCTCGAAAGTGTTTGCCTCTTTGATCCCAACCAGCGAACTCATTGCGTACGGTACGCCAACCAGGCCGCCGACTGTCGAAAGGAACGCCAGGACGATCAACGGCACGGTCATCGCCCACGGCGATTCGTGCGGTTTGAAATCGTGTGGGATGTGGTGATGTTCTTCCTCATCGTCGTCTGAGGCGTGATCATCGACTGTCCCATGTCCCGCTACCTCGACGCGCGCATCGTGGTGTTCGCCTTCGATCTCGTGATGAAAACGCTCCTCGCCCCAGAATGTCATGACCATCATTCTGGTCATATAGACGGCCGTCAAGACGGCGGTTAACAACGCAATTCCGTAAAGAAATTCCTCACCGAGAAAGGCTCCCGAGGGGAAATATCTATCCGCGGCAAATGTTTTGTAAAGAATCTCGTCCTTCGAGAAAAATCCTGCCCAGATCGGAATACCGCTGATCGCGAGCCAGCCCATCGCCATTGTTATGAACGTGATCGGCATGTGCTTTTTCAGGTTGCCCATCTTTCGCATGTCCTGCTCATGGTGCATTCCGTGAATGACCGAGCCGGAACCGAGGAAAAGCAACGCCTTGAAAAAGGCGTGCGTCATCACGTGAAAGATAGCGACGGTAAACGCTCCGACGCCAGCCGCGAGGAACATGAAACCAAGCTGCGAGACGGTCGAATAAGCAAGAACCTTTTTAATATCGTTCTGAGCGATCGCGCTTGAGGCGGCAAAGATCGCCGTTGCGGCACCGATAATGGCAATGATCCACATCGCCGTCGGCGACATTTGATAGATGGCGTTCGAGCGGACAACGAGATAAACTCCCGCCGTGACCATGGTCGCCGCGTGGATGAGCGCCGAAACCGGAGTCGGACCCGCCATAGCATCCGGCAGCCAGGTGAGCAGCGGTATCTGAGCAGATTTACCAGTCGCACCGATGAATAGAAGCACACCAACCGACGTTAATCCACCGGCAACAATAGCTCCCCAGGTGAACGGATCGGCATGCATGTGCTCGATCACATACGTGAAAACGCTATGCACCTGCTGGCCGTCGACCGTCTTGTCAAAGAAAGAAAGCGTACCGGTCAGCGTAAAGATCAGGAACATTCCGACGAGCACGCCCCAGTCGCCAATGCGGTTCATTACGAAGGCCTTCTTTGCCGCCTTTCGTGCTTCGTCTTTCTTAATGTAATAGCCGATCAGCAGGTACGAGCAAAGCCCCACGCCTTCCCAACCGACGAACATTAACAAGTAATTGTCCGCGAGTACCAGCGTCAGCATCGAGAACATGAAGAGATTCAGATAAGCGAAGAAGCGATAGAACCCTTTGTCCGCGTGCATGTAGCCGGTCGCAAAGATGTGGATCAGGAGCCCGACAAAGGTGATAAAGCAAGCGTAAATACCGCTCAACCGATCCATCCCGAGCCCAAAATCCGCGCGGAAATTGCCAACCTGTATCCACGTCCAAATATGGTCGAGAACCGGTTTGTCGATAAACAAAGCTCCGCCGCCTGCGACGAAAGCGATGTAAAACGCAATAATCGTCGACACGAGGATCGAGCCGCAGGCGATCAAGCCGCTAAACGCCTCATTCTTAAGCCGTCCGCCGATCAGCCAATTGATCACGGCACCGGCCAGCGGGGCAAAAATAATCAGACTTAAAAGGTTATTTTCAACCATTATCCTTTTCTCTTCGGACGCGGAACCAGTTCGCCTCCGCAGTTCGGACAAACCGAACTCATACTATCCGTGCAGTCAGAGCAAAACGTGCATTCGTACGAGCAAATGTAAGCTTTGCCATTTGCCGCGAGAGGCTGTTCGCACTTCTCGCAAATTTCCCGCATCTCGAGTGCCATTACTAATTCTTCAATAAATTCGCGTCATCGACATCGACCGACATACTGTTGCGGAAGAACGCAATGATGATGCCGAGCCCAACCGCGGCCTCACAAGCCGCGACGGCCATGACCATAAAGACAAAAAGCTGTCCGGTCGTGTCGCCGTAATATCGCGAAAACGCGACAAATGTCAGATTCACGGCGTTGAGCATCAGCTCGATGCACATGAACATCCCGATCGCGTTGCGTTTGAAGATAACGCCGACGCAGCCGATCGTGAAAAGTATTCCTGAAAGTGCCAAATAGCTGGCTAAACTTGGTTCCATACTATTAAATGGTGATGCCGAGCCCGTCCTTGGCATCTTCTTCGTGGCGTCTTTCGAGTTCGTTATCAACGACCAGCTCGAGCTGCGGCGGGCTCAAACGCCGCGCCAGAATTACCGATCCAATGACCGCCATCAGCAGCAAAACACCGACGATCTCGACCGGCAGCAGATATTCCGTGTACATCGCCTGGCCGATCGTCATCGTCTTACCAGCACTAAGTGCCTGATCCGCCGGAAAGTTCGGAGCACGCATTACCGCGTAAAAAATGAAAAATGTCTGAGCAAGCAGCAAAACGCCGAGCCCGCCGCCGAGTGCGTAGAGATATTTCAGGCGGTTGAGCGGCCGATCCTCGTCCATGTTCAGCAGCATAATGACGAAAACAACCAGAACCATGATCGCTCCCGCATAGATCAGAATCTGCACGGCCGCGATAAATGGAGCCGCGAGCGTCACATAAATGCACGACAACGAAATGAATACGCCAACCAGCGAGATCGCACTGTATAGCGGATTCCTGTGATAGACCATCGATATCGCCGAAGCGATCGCGAGGCCCGCAAACATGAAAAATAAAATGGTCGACACCATAATTTAGTTAACCGCCGAGACGCGGAGACGCAGAGAAGAAATAATTAGCGAGATAAAGAGCATTCCGAAAACTCCGCGTCTCAGCGTCTCTGCGGTAAAGATCAACGGTTCAAAAAGAACACAACAACGATCGTCAGGATCACATTTCCAATGGCGACCGGCAGCAAAAATTTCCAGCCGAAGTTCATCAGCTGATCAAAACGGAAACGCGGCAGCGTTCCGCGGATCCAGATATACAGGAACAAGAAAGCAATGATTTTACCAATAAACGCGACATGGCTCACCAAAGCATATGGGATCGATCCCGGTTCAAAAATATGTCCGAGTCCCGGAACATACCATCCGCCGAGGAACAAAACCGTACACATCACCGAAACCGTGAACATGTTCACGTATTCGGCCATGAAGAACAATGCGAATTTGAGTGCCGAATATTCAGTGTGAAAACCGGCGACAAGCTCGGTTTCAGCTTCCGGAAGATCGAACGGCACGCGGTTAGTTTCAGCAAATGCCGAGATCAGGAACACCATGAAGCCGATGAACTGCGGAATGATGAACCATTTGAACGGCGATTGCGTCTGAGCAAGAATGATCCCATTCAGATCGAGCGTTCCAGAAAGCAACACGACGCCGATCACCGAAGCTCCCATTGCGAGTTCGTACGAGATCATCTGTGCCGACGAACGCAGGCCGCCCATGAGCGAGTATTTGCTGTTCGACGACCAACCCGCGAGGGCGATGCCGTATACACCGACCGAGGTGATACCGAGAACGAAAAGCACGCCAACATCAATGCTCGCGATGGTAAGCGGCACGTTTCGGGCTTGTTCGGCGATCCATGCGGTTGCGTCACCAAGGTAGGCGATTCCTGAAACATAAGGAACCAGCCAGCCCAGCGGATCCGCAATTCGCGGGCCGAATGGATAAACGACCATCGGCATCAACGCACACGTCAAAGCGACCAAAGGTGCGAGGAAATAGACGAATTTCGTCGATTTATCCGGCGTCAAATCTTCTTTGAAAATAAATTTCAGAAGGTCAGCGAACGGCTGAAATAGTCCCCACGGCCCGACGCGATTTGGCCCGACGCGTCCCTGGATCCATCCCAGCACTTTGCGCTCGGCGAGCACGGTATAGGCAACGATCATCATCACGCCGCCGAAGGCTCCGCCGATCGCAGCCGCGTAGACAATAAAAGGAAATGCAGTTTTTAAGACAGATTCCATATCAAAAACTATTTAGCCGGAACGGATCGGTCCGAAACTCCGACGGCCGCAGCCTCAGCCAAACCTTCTTCACGCGAAACGCCGTCCAGTCCGAACTGCACGAGCGGCGAGACCAGCAGATTCGCCGGTTTCGGATTGCCGTGTGCGAGCAAGTGGAACTGTTGCGTCTTGCTCGTCATCGTGGTCAACCGATGCAGTTTGTGGCCGACCTTCGGCACTGTTGTGTTTTTCTCGCCACCAGCCGCGACCGAATCGAGCCAACTCTTTACGGATGCGGTCTGGGCCGACATGTCTTTTTCGGCAACTAAAGCATATTTTGCCTGCACGGGCGACGATTCATCCTTTAGCGAAGGATAACGAAGGCCTTCGTAAGCAGGAACCGAGTCAGCGATAGCGCGGAAGATCGCGGAAGCTGAAGGTTCCGAAGTGATCGGTGTGCCCATTTCCTTGGCGAGCAAACTCGTGATCATCCAATCAGGTTTTGCCTGATGGACTGGCTCGATGGCTTGGCGAACACGCTGGACGTTGCCGGCGTTGTTTGTGAATGTGCCATCGACTTCGGCAAAACTCGCGGCAGGGAAAACTACATCAGCGTGATGTGTCGTCTCGGTCTGGAAAAGCTCCTGAACGACGACAAAGTCTTTACCCGCAAGCACGCTCGCATCCTGCAAGCTGCCGCCGATAAGCAAGGCTTTTGAATTCTTAACAACCTCGTCAACCGTTTTACGGCCCGAAGTTACGTCATGAGCACCGACCGAATTGTTGTATTTGGCGAGCGGATGCAGCAAAACGCGCCGGCCTTCGCCAGCGAGATTTCCTGCCGAAGCAGCGATCAGAGCTTGTGCGTCAGCCGAGAGGTCTGAGCCGATCATGATGATCAGGTCACCCCGAGTTTCCTCGATGATCTTGCCCGCTGCGTCGATCACAGCCGCATCGACACCGCATTTTTCAGCGATCTTGGCGTCGCTCGATTCATCGACAAATCCAAGTGCAAACGCATCGACCGTTCCCGGATTTACATGAACGAATTGCGTCGCACGCCGAGAAAGATTGATCGGCGTGTCGTTGATACAGATGAATTTTGCACCGCCGTTGCGAACCGCCTGACGGATCTGTTTTGCCGTGTAGCTCTGTTCTTCTTCAGGTTCGCCGCCGATCAGAACGATCGTAGCGGCGTGGCGAATTTCTTTATGTGTGCAGAGCGGGGCACTGAGATTGTCGAAAACTGCAGCCACATCGCTCACGTCGGAAACCGCATAATTACCGGAGCCAGCAGCGTCTGTCGCAAATTTCTTGAGCGTGAAAACGGATTCGTTGGTTAGTCGCGGGCTCGCGATGACGCCGATGTTCTTACCGTGCTCTTTTAACTTATCGCCCGCGAATTTTATCGCTGCGTCCCACGTCGCCGGTATCAGCTTTCCGCCTTTTGAATAGCGGATCATCGGCGTTTTGATGCGGTCGGCGTGATTGATGAATTCATGTGCAAATCGAGCCTTGACGTCGAGAAATTCGCCGTTCAGGCCATTAACGTAGCGGTCACGGGCGACGATACGGTGAACTCTGCCGGAGCGCGAACCGATCGAAAGCTGCATACCGTCAGAGCCATAAACATCAGTCGTAACGGTCTGTTCGAGTTCCCAAGGCCGCGTTT
>JBEBJB010000054.1:0-25134 GCA_040080065.1 Pyrinomonadaceae bacterium | reverse complement strand
ATTCAACTCGGCCATTACGCCATCTTAAAAACCGGCTTTGAAAACGGTGGATAACAAGGAACGCAAAAACCTAATTCCACAACTTTTGACACAGACTCTCAGCGAGCATCTGTTCAACGAATAATGACTAATAGGGAAGTTCCAAGAGCGTCTTTGCGTCGGGCGAAATCTGCCGTAACCTCATTCGATTCAACCATTTCAAAATTGCGCACTCTTCGCTTACAAGCACAAAACAACGCTAATCGGTGGCAAAAACTTTATCAATCCGGCGATGTTTCAAAAATGGAATTGGAAGAACGTCTGACGCAGGAGAAAGCCGCTGACGATGATGTAAAAAATGCCGAAGCTCAACGAAATACAGCATTGGAAGATGTGAAAAACATCGAGGCTCAAATCAATACAGTCGGCGAAGATGTTAAGCAGGCTCAAGCCCAACTGAAAGTTGCAAATGACGATGTCGCAACGCTAAGAACCGGGTTGAAAGTAATTGAGCAAGATATAAGTGTTGCCGAAGGTGCACTTGCATCAGCAGATGCGCGGAAATCTGAAGGTGTGATTATCAGTCAAATAAGCGGATATGTGGTCAGTCGTGAACTAGAACCCGGTGCAGTGGTAAATCCCGGAACCCCGATTCTCAAAATTGCCGATCCAACAACAATTTGGGCGACTGTTTTTATTGATGAAAGCAATTCAAACTCTTTTGAAGTTGGTGATCTTGCCGAAATTACTTTGCGCTCGATGCAGACGGGGAATTTACAGGGAAGAGTAACACGGATTCAGCGTGAAAGTGATCGCGTAACCGAACAAGTTGCGGTTGATATTTCGTTTGAGCGAATACCCGAACATATCAGGCTTGGCGAACAGCTAGAAGCAATAATTCGACCAAAAACAAGGACTCTTAAAGTTATTCCCGCATCTGCATTGATTCGCTCGAAAGAAGGAATCGGCGTTTGGCTGGTGATTGAAAATCGTTTGCATTTTAGAAAAATACAAACCGGAATGGTTGATGCAAGTGGCTGGGCGGAAGTGATTTCAGGACTTGAAAGCGGAGATAAAGTCGTCGTTTCTCCGGGCAAATTATCCGATTTGAGCAATGAAGGTGCGAGGGTTTCAATCGTTGCCGAAGAAAGTAAAGAAGAGCCGCAGATGAAAGAATGAACCTGGCACTCCATGATGTTGAATATCGTTTGGGTCGGTTTATTTTAACCGCGGTAGGTCTCGGTTTGCTGCTCACAACCGTGATGGCGATGAATGGAATTTACGCCGGTATGGTCGAGGATGCTTTGAGCATTGTTCGTGCCCCCAAAGTTGATTTATGGGTCGTGCAAAAAGATACCAATGGTCCATTTGCGGAAAGTTCTCGGGTTCCCGAAGATCTCTATCGCAATATCCTCACGGTTTCGGGTGTTAGCGAAGCGAGTCCTGTTGCTTATCAATTGTTGCAGATCGAACATCAGGAGAAAATCCTGCGGCTTCAGGTCATCGGTTATCGGTTGGGGGGTCTCGGCGGTCCTCCGGCAATCGCTGCGGGGCGACCAATTCTGAAGAATCGATATGAGATGGTAGTTGACCGCAAAGCCGGTGTTTCGCTTGGCACTCAATTCAAATTCGGACGAATAACTTTAGAGGTTGTCGGATTAACGGAAGGCGTTGTTTCAAATTCGGGAGATTCAGCAGCGTTTATCACGCTCGAAGACGCACAGGAGCTTCAGTTTCTTAAATCCAATGAAGCGATTCGCAACGACCGGGTTCGACTGCAATCGGATTTGTCGGAAAACCCCCAACTTGCGGGTGTTTCTGCCGAGGATCTTTCTTCGTTACTCCAAAGTTCACATATCGCCAATGTCATTTTGGTTCGGCTGGAATCGTGGGCAAATGCCGAAGAAGTGGCAAAAAATATAGCTCGCTGGACACATTACAATGTCTTGACATCCCAGCAGCAAGAAGATTTTTTAGCAAAAAATGTAATCGAAAGAGCGAGACAACAGATCCTTCTATTCCGCATAATTCTCTTGGTTGTGGCGGCTGTGATTATCGCCCTCATCATTTACACGATGACGTTGGAGAAAACCAGAGATATTGCAACCTTGAAAATTATTGGAGCCCCGAACTCAAAGATAGTCGGATTGATTTTGCAGCAATCATTGATTTTGGGATTTCTTGGATTTGTATTCGGAACCATAATTATTAGTTTAACTTACGAGTATTTTCCGCGTCGTCTCGTGTTGCTGGTCAGCGATCAAATAATGGTTTTTGGAATCGTAATTGGTATTTGTATCGCGGCCAGCGGGATTGGTATACACAAAGCTCTCAGTATTGACGCGACGACGGCCATGGCGGGGTAAACTACTCTGGCAATCTTCAGGTTTTTCGGACTTGTTGGAGAATGATGCAGCAGGTTTCGGCTCAAAATTTAACCAAGATTTTCGGGGAAGGTGATACGGAAGTTATCGCTCTCAAAGACGCGAGTTTGGATGTCGAGGCAGGTGAAGTGGTCGCCTTAATGGGACCGAGCGGTTCAGGGAAGACCACACTTTTACGTGCTATTTCGCTGATTGATCCGCCAACCAGCGGAAAAATCGAAATTGCCGGAGAAACGATTTTTGAAGGAAAGAGGGTGTTGATTGATGATCGATTGCTGAGGCGACAGCGAATGGGAATCATTTTTCAATCCTACAATCTCATTCCGTTTCTAACGGTTGTCGAAAATGTTGCTCTTGTCTTGACCCTCAACGGCGTTTCAAATCGAGAATCGCTAAATCGTGCCAGAGCATTATTAGAAAGACTTGAACTGGGGCATCGGGCAGATATTTACCCAGCCACGCTTTCCGGTGGTGAACAACAGCGAGTAGCGGTTGCCCGTGCCGTCGTCAACGACCCGGTAGTGATTCTCGCCGATGAGCCAACCGCCGCACTTGATTCCGAAAGAGGTAAGGCCGTTATGGATTTATTACGTCAACTCGGACACGAGAAACGAGCCGCTGTCATCGTCGTAACTCATGACGAGCGCATGGTTGAAGGCTTCGACCGCATTTACCACTTAAACGATGGAATTCTTACGGTTGAACATTTGAATTCTAAAGAAAAGAACGAGAACGGACATTCGGCGATGGAATGATTTTGCCGAAAATTGTAAGACTAACTTGATGGTTATGAGTTGTAGATTGTGCAGTATAACAAACGGCATTTCTTTTAGGTCATGTTAGCCGCCGCGACTTGCGGAGTTCTTATGCGGGATTCTTATTTCATTGCGTTAAAGAGACAGTACGGCGGGACCTGCGCGAACAGCTGGTTTTCCGGGGGACGAACAAACCGAACTTAGAGTACTGATCTACAAGGACTTTGTTTGTCAAAATGCCCACAACGACGAAGGCCAGTCTGCCCGCTACCCTCACCCGTATAGGCGACGCCCAATGCTACTCTTAACAAGTTTTAGAACATGACCCAGATCATATTTCCCCCTGTAAACATCGGCGACAATTATGCTGGAGTATACATTTGGAGGATGAATTAATGATCAGTGTTCAAGGTAAGACAGTTCGCGAAATAGCACTTGAGATGCCGTTGACGACCCGCGTCTTTGAGGAATTCAAGATCGACTATTGTTGTCATGGAGACACACCGTTCGACGACGCCTGTCGAAACGTCGGGGCGAGTCCGGAAATAGTCAAGGAGAAGATCGATGGCGTTATGGATGGATCAACAAATAATGATCAAGAATCGTTCTCCAAAATGGACTTGAGCGATCTCGTCGATCATATTTTGGATAAACATCACGTCTATACACGCGACGAAATGAGCCATTTGACACCGTTGATGGCCAAGGTCGCCAGCCGTCACGGTGATCACAATCCATATCTCCTTGAGTTAAAAGAGCTTTTTCAGGCACTCTGTGATGATCTGGATCCTCACATGGTGAAAGAAGAAATGGTTCTTTTCCCATACATACAAAAACTGGAGCATAGTTATTCGAATCATCTGAACGTTGCGTTTCCGCCATTCGGAACGGTTCAGCATCCGGTAAATATGATGAACATCGAGCATGAAGAAGTCGGGGAACTACTTGTTAAAATGCGTCGAGTTACGAATGACTACACTCTGCCGGCGGAGGCGTGCCCGAGTTTCACCGCCCTGTATCACAGGCTCGGGGAATTTGAGCGTGATCTGCACCAGCATATTCACCTTGAGAACAATCTGCTCTTTCCACGTGCTATCGAACTCGAACAAAAGGCTCGAGCCTAAGTTCGCTCGGAATGAACCAAAGTATGTCGACTGCCGCACCGATAACAGCACCAATTAGAGTTGTTCGAGTGCGGCAAGTCGCTCTTCCGGTCGAACACGGTGGATGGGCATTTTTGCTCGAACCCCTAATTGCCGGTCTGGCGATCGCGTATTCAACCGGAGCTCCCTGGATCGCCTGTCTTACTATCGGTGCGTTTCTCACACGGCAACCGCTAAAGGTGCTGATCGCCGACCGCTTTGGCATGCGGAACAGGGAGCGCGCGTGCCTGGCCTTTCGATTTTTGCTTTGCTACGGTGCGATATTCTCCATTGGGCTTGCTGGTACGCTCCTTTCGGTAGGCGTCCAGTCGCTACTCCCATTTATCTGGGTCTTGCCGCTCGCTATTTTTCAGATATACATTGATGCCTCTAGACAAAGCCGCAAGTTGATACCTGAATTGACGGGAGCTATCGTTATGTCGGCTTCGATCGCGGCGATCGGACTGGCAGCTAATATGCCGTTGGTAAACGCCGCCGCTCTATGGGCGATCTTTGCGTCAAGGTCAATTGCCTCTATCCTGTATGTTCGCGAGCGACTTCGTCTGGAAAAAGGTAAGCGGTACTCCCGGATTATCCCGACACTCGCCCATGTCACGGCTCTTCTTCTAGTATCAATGTTAGCTTTCTACGGCCTTAGTTCGTTTTTGACGATTATGGCTATGTCGGTATTGGCCTATCGAGCTATAGCCGGGCTATCAGCGGGTCGGAGTAAAATGAAAGCGATGCAGATCGGCGTTTGGGAGATCATTTACGGGGTGCTGGTTGTATTATCGGTCGTGATCGGACATTATTCCGGCTTCTGATAAATAGCTACATTGTAAGACGGCTCCGATCCTCAAATTTATGCACAATGTAGATATCGATCTTGTCGAGATGTCGCTTGATGTTATCAAATACGCGATTGGCCGTATTTCTGATACCGATCCTAAGCTCGGCTTTCCAAAAAAAGCAGAGGAGTTACACTCCCTTGTTGGCGACACGATCACGCCCAAAGGCATTGGCGGCGAGAAGGCATTTGCACTATTCAAGGACGTTTTGGTCAAAGCGAGTGTCCCGATCGATCACCCTCGGCATCTTTCCTTCGTACCCGCATCTCCAACCCGTGCGGCGGTGATGTTCGATCTCGTCACCTCGGCAACCAGCGTTCATGGGGCATTCTGGCTCGAGGGAGCCGGTTGTATTTTTGCTGAGAACCAGGCGATGGCGTGGCTGGTGTCACTGACCGGAATGCCCGCTGGCGCTTTCGGTGTTTTTACAAGCGGAGGCACTGAGGCAAATCTTTCAGCAATGGTCACCGCCCGCGAATATTGGCGAGACCGGGACGAACGCAATTCTAAAACACGCGGTATCGTCATCGCCTCAAATGGAGCACACTCGTCGATCAAGGCGATGGCGAAGGTCATCGACGCTGACGTCCTTCTGATCGAAACGGAGCGCCGCCTCGAAAGCTCTCATTTGGCTGAAACTCTTTCGGTGATGTCAGCTGAAGATCGCGGCAGGGTCTTTGCTGTGATCGCAACCGCCGGGACGACCAACGCGGGAATAATCGACGATCTCGCGGGAATCGCAGCTATTTGTAAATCCGAGGGCATCTGGTTTCACGTTGATGCCGCCTACGGTGGCGGAGCATTGGCGGCCCGTTCGGTCCGGCATCTTTTTAATGGTATCGAACGAGCCGACAGTGTCACGATCGATCCCCACAAGTGGTTATTTTCACCATACGATTGCGGTGCGGTCATCTACCGGGACCCGGAACTCGCAAAAAAGGCCCACGCCCAGGAAGGTTCCTACCTCGATATCTTCAGCGACGAAGGGGCAAAGGGATTTAATCCGTCGGACTATCAGATACAACTAACACGACGCGTTCGAGGCCTCCCGTTGTGGTTCTCATTGGCATACCACGGCACGGATCGGTACGAAAAAGCCATCGAACGCGGGATCGAACTAGCTCAGATCGCAGGGCGATTGATCACTGAAGCCGAACATACAGAGCTGGTTCGCGAACCTAGCCTGTCCTGCGTTCTGTACCGTCGAAAAGGATGGCAGCCGGAAGACTACCGCGCGTGGACCTACAAGAATCACAAGTCAGGATTCGCGCTGGTCGCTCCCACCAAATGGAGAAACCCGGAAGGTCCTGAAACTGTATCGCGATTTTGTTTTATAAATCCCGACACTACCGAACAAGATATCACTGACATTCTGGCAACGATGGCCTAATCGATCTCTTTCTCCGAATTTGCCGAAACCGATCAGTCGGCGAAACTGACTTCGCCGGCCAATGGCGTCCCGTCAACCGCAAACCCCATCAAGGGCACTTTTGCACAATGTATCTCAGTCACCTTTCTAAAGTGATATCCCATTGCCGCCAGAGCGATCCCGTTTCCTAGACTGCTCGGGTAAAGCCTGACGACGCGGAATAAATACTTCCAGAATCGAAGGCGTTCCCGGTCCCGTACGCCGAGCCTCAACACGATTTTGATGAAGGATCTGAGAACGCCGATGACGCTGACTCGCTGCAATGCTGCCGCATCGTTTCTTACGCGTGATAGGCAGTCCAGTGCGCGCTGATAGAATTCCTCCGAACTGTAAATGGTCCTTAAAATAGCTTTGTATCCTTCGACCAGGCGTTGCCGATCCATTTTTGGAACAAAGTTTAATGAACAATCCGTATTGTTTCCGCTGCTTTCGTGAACGAGTCTGCCTTCACGCTCCAAACGCTTCCAAAGCTGCGTGTCGGGAAGGGCGGTCAGGAGCCCGACCATAGCAAGCGGAATTGCACTGTCACGGATAAAGTTGATCTGTCGCTCGAAAATATCGTCCGGGTCGTTATCGAATCCGACAATAAAGCCGGCCATGACCTCGATACCATAGCTTTGGATCTTTCGCACCGATTCAAGGAGATCGCGTTTTGTGTTCTGAGATTTGTTGGCTTCTTTCAGACTTGCGGGCGCGGGCGTCTCAATACCGAGAAATACACGGTGAAAACCGGCGGATTGCATCATCTCGAGTAAAACATCGTCTTCGGCGAGGTTTACGCTTGCTTCCGTCAAGAAAGAAAATGGAAAATTATTTCGCTCGGACCATGCAATAAGATCCGGCAGGAATTTTCTAACCTCACGTTTGTTGCCGATAAAATTGTCGTCAACGATAAATACCGTTCCGCGCCAGCCAGCGACTCGCATCGCCTCCATTTCAGCTAGCATCTGTTCGCTTGATTTGGTACGCGGCGAGCGCCCGTAGATCTCAATGATGTCGCAAAACTCACACGAAAACGGACAACCGCGTGAAAACTGGACATTCATTGAGGAGTACTGGTTTATGTCGATCAAACCGAAATCCGGCACTGGCGTGGAAAGAAGCGGGGGCCGCTCGGCTGCTTGATAAATGCGCTTTGGCGACCCACGTTTTAAATCGTCGATAAACTCCGGCAAGGTGGTTTCCGCTTCACCTACGAAAACAAAATCCGCTTCCGGTACGAGGTCTGAGCTCGTCGAGACATACGGGCCACCGACTGCGACTCGCTTGCCAAGTTCTTTGCATAATTTTACAACCTGATCGAGTGATTCCCTCTGGACGATCATCGCGCTGAGAAAGACAATGTCCGCCCATTCAATATCGCTCTTGGTTAGCGGCTGGACATTCATATCTACGAGACGCCGTTGCCAATTCTCGGGCAAGATGGCGGAAACGGTCAGCAGCCCAAGCGGCGGAAACGCGGCCTTCTTGCCGACAAACGACAATGCGTGGCGAAAGCTCCAGTAAGTCTCGGGGAAAACAGGATAAACAAATAATACTCTCACGATTAATCAGACCTCCTGCGGAGAGTTGAATACTGATCTAGATACAGCTCTCTTGATTTGAAAACGCCCGGCTTTTCAGTAAGAGTGTTCTCTCCATAATCCCAATGCTATCAGCTATTTGCGGGGACAGATGTAAGAGTTGTCTAATAAGTAAAGGGTGAGGAAAACGACGAAAGACCGCGACGAAAGAGCGTTCCCTACAACCTTGTCGAACGCGATCAATGCCGGCGTAAGGTGGCCGCATTTCCATGCGAATCTACTTCTTCACATCGAAAGTCTTACTGCCCGTTGCCTGACATGTCGAACCGTCACTGCATGTAACCGTAACCGTAACCGTTAGCTCCACGGTCCCGGATTTCGTCACGTCCACAACTAGCTTCTTAACTTTATCTGTCCCGGCATGGACTGAATAGGTCGCGGTGCTTCCGGCCCCGACACTCCATGAATAAGCAATACCCTGGATCTCGCACCGATTGCCGTTGCAACTCGTTTTGACATTTGGCTCGAACGAATTTTCCGTGCCGCCGCCGGCGGCGTCGCGTTTACCCGCAGTAACGATAGCGGGCGTGGCAAACTCGCATTTACATTCGCACTTCGAAGTCCCCGCCGTTGGATTTGGCTGCGTGACTGTCGCCCTAATGTTGAATGTGCCGGCTTGCGTCGCGGTCAGCGGAAACGTCTGTGTAAATGTGCCGTCCGAGGTTACCTGGCTCGGTTGGATCTGAATGGTTTGAAAATTACCGCCCTGCATGTTGACCGCACCGGAGCAGGAAACTTGAACCGGAACCGTGACCTTGGGATTTTGCCCAACGTCAACGGTCATGGTCGCCAGGGCCTGTTCGCCGCGTGTCAGTGCCAACTTGTCGGCCTTTAGTTTGACCGAGACGATGTTGATGGCCGATTGGAAATTCGACGGGGAATTTCCACCTGTTTCCTTAATTGATAATGTGGATTGTCCAGTCGGTGTGTCAGAGGGAATTCCAAAAACCACCGACGTTTTCGATTCGGCAACAATCTCTGCCGGCCGGTTGCTGATAGTCACCTTGGTCGTATCTGCGATTCCATCAAAAGTGCCCGCAAGAGGCAGGTTTCGTCCCGTTTGACCTAGTAAATCTGATCCGACGGTCGGGATAGCATTCTGCGGCGGTCTCGCACCCGTAAATACTTTTGGGACTTGTCCTCGAGAAATCTCGCGGCCCCCACTGTTTCTTAAGATTAGCGGATAGGCAAGTCCGGCCTTTGGTACAACAAACGTCAGTATTCGACTGCTTAGCGTGTATAGTTGCCCGTTGATTTCGACGGCGGAAATTTCATCCTTTGGCCCTTTGCGTTCATCGACCACGGAACCCGAAATGGTATCGCCGGCTCGCATATCGGCCGGGAGACGCAGTTTGACTGGCCCCTCGCTGGTTGACATCTCGACCGTTACAATGCCTTCGAGCGTGTCGGTCTGTGCCGACGCGGTTCGCGGATTATTAACCAGCGCGACCGCTAAGACACATAATAATGTAAAAAAGAAATACTGATTGATCCTCGTCGTGATCTTCATAGCTCAACCTCCTGTATTGAATCCTAACTTCGCATTCAAGGTTTTTCATATTTTTCCGATTGAAAGTTACGCGCTCTCCCCTTGCATTTTTAAACCAAAACAAAAAAATAGCGTTTCGAGGCGGAACTTAATATCGGCAAATATTTCCAGTAGCGATCGATTGACGGATCAAATATTACGAGAAAACTAGAAAATCAAATACCTCCACAATCGAATTTAGATTCATCCTCATCGTCCAGCACCGGTAGGAATATTTGCTTTGATTTGTCTTTGTCCGGGCCGACGCGGTCAAACAGCGCCGATCCGGCGAGCCTAAGGTAATTTATCCCGGAGGCAGCAAGTAACTTGGACAGCCTTTGGGCATATTTTGAAATATGATCGTCGACAAAGGTTACTGACGCCCTGGAAGTTACATCGGCACTTTCGCTGTCACCGCTTTCCAGCGCATAAAGTTCTTTCAATCGCAGGTACGCGACGAATCCGGTCTCTACTGCAACATGATCAGGCACCTCGTTCGTCGTTGGTTTGTAGGAGAACGCGTCGTAAAAGCTATTCAACTCCGCCAACATATAGCCCGGTTGAACCCAGCCACGATAGCTTACTTCGCGACCGGGGGCCGGTCCGCCTGGCCCGAAGATGGAATGAAAAAGTCCTTCACTGGCCTCTTTCTGAGCGGCTTTTGCGGCACGTTTCAGTTTCTTGTCCGTCACCGGGCCTGCGAGATCTGCGACCTGCCTGAGCCAGTCATTTGACGGACAATCGAATAGTAGGCTAATTAGCCGCCATTCTGCCGCTTCGGCGAGCAGATCTCTAGTACTGTTTCTTTTGGTTTTCATAATGGCCCCATAGTCAATGTCTTTCCCCGCGAAGCCGAACGCGTTCGAGCATCTCGTACTTTTCTTCGTCGGCTAGTAGGGCATCCAGTATCGGATAAAGGTAGTCGGCCTCACGCCGGTCGTGATGGCTGCAGAGGCGAAGGTAAAATGCTTCGCGATCCAGAAGCTGAAGCAGGACTCGGTCCAACTCAGGTTCTGACTGCATATCGCGGATCGTTTGCTTAAAAAGCCCAAGATGCGAACGCATCTTGGCGTGATCGTCATAGTAGAGCTTTGGAGCTCCCGCCGCCGGGAAGTCGGCCCGCTTTTCGTAGACCGGCAGCAGAATATTTTCTTCGTCAGCCATATGGCTGAAGAGGGTTGACTCATAGGCGTTAAGAAGGCCAAGTGCCTTTTCAAAATCAAAGTGGAGCAAAGCCCGCTGGTGCTCGAAGAATAATTCGTCGATCACATTGTGAACCTTCATGAGGTCACTAATAACTGCCATATTTTCTGTTCTCACTTTAAGATCAACGGCACCCAACCGGTTCGCATCTTTCTTGCTCCAACCTCGATGTGGGAGCCTTCCCAGACAGCAAACGCGATCTGGGACGGCGTCACGGCTGAGAAGCCAGCGGGTAACGGCCGCGAGATGACAACGGCCCACCCTTTAGGCGTTTTGACGCCCTTTCCCTTCGAGACCGCGTTCGGGGCCGGAGATAGTGTGCTCGGCCCTTCGGCTATCAGGTCCTCTACCGGTTGCTCGCGTGGTCCGGAGCGCCGGCTTCCGAGTGCACGGGCCGGAGCGTACCGAGCCGCAGCCTCGGCTTGAGCCTGCGGATTATTCTCGAGCGGCTTGGCCTCCGCCGGGTAGTGGTCGATCGATGCATTTGGATAGATCGCGTTAATATTATCGGCCCGTCCCTCAACGATCGCCTGCCAATCGGCACGCCAGTATGAGATCTCAACTGTTTTTCCGACCTCACCCATCTGCGGGGCCGGGACATTTGGGTCGACCTTTGAAGGAAGCTGTACGGCACAACCATCAATGAAATGTTTAGGCCCTGGAAGATCGCTTTGGCTTTCGTCCAGCCACTCGAGCCTGAATGCTATTTCGCTGCCGTTACTGATCGCTTTGACCAGTATCTCAGAGGTAGACGGCTCCAGTAAACGCGGCTCTACAAGATCCTGCAGGATCATTTTTGATGAGTGGAGTGAGACTGCATCCCAGACGGCCGCATTTGGATCAAGCGTGATCTCCTTGACCTGCGCCACGTTGACCTCGGCTGTCGGCACCTGAACCTTATTGCACGAAGTTGCGAATAAAAGAGCCAGAATAGTAAGCGACGTTACGAATCGCATATAGAACCTCCTCACGGACAATTGGTGCGCGTGATCTGATAGAGCTTGTCGTATGCCGGGCGTATGTGGACCGGTTCCTTGAACGGAACATTGACCAGCTCTTTTCCGTTCTCATCCATCCCAATAGCCTTATCACCGACACGTTTCCATTTGCGCATTATCGCCTCGGTCGAGCCGAATAGCCCTAATAGGCTGGTCAGGTCCTGATCGTTGGGTGCGTTTCGGTAGATCTCGACGGCCTTGTCTGTACCAGGGCCGAACATCTGGCGGGTAAAGGCCGTCGGCACGTGGATCGGAGGAATGTAGTAGACGTTTGGCTCAAGTCCGAACTGCGGGAAGAGCGGCAACGCAACTTTTTTGATATGGACTAGGTAATCGATGGGATTGTCAGCTTCGGCTTTATCCGGCGTGTTGATAAATCCGGCAACGCGGATCTTACCAATGCAATTTGCGAAACACTGCGGCGACAGCCCTTGCTCGATCTTCGGATAACAGGCGATGCATTTTTCCGATGTCGACGTCATCGGGTTGAAAAACACCTTCTTATACGGACAGCCGCGAACACATTCCTGATAGCCGCGGCAGCGGTTTTGATCGACGAGAACGATGCCGTCCTCGGGCCGCTTGTAGATCGAACCACGAGGGCACGATGCTAGGCAGCCCGGATAAGTGCAGTGATTACAGATACGAGCGAGATAGTAGAACCACGCCATCTGATGTGGTATGTCGATACTCGCTCCGTGCTCGATGCCGCCGGCACAGTCGTCTTCGCCAACGTTCGGATAGGCGTAATCTTCATCCTCCGGCCTCCAGCCGAGAACGCGTTCGCCGGCTGGTGCTGACTCAAAAATGGTGCTTCCTTTGTAAACGGATTGGCCATTTTCCTCGCCCCAGTTCTGACCGTCGAGCAGACTCAGGAGATTAAGGTCCCAGGCAAGGGGGTAGGAACCGTAAGGCTTGCTCTCGACGTTGTTCCAGAGCATATACTCCTGGCCCTTGCCCGAGGTCCACGTCGTTTTGCACGCCAGCGTGCAGGTTTGGCACGCGATGCATTTATTCGTATCGAAAACGGCTGCAAATTGCTTTTGCGGCCTGCTTTCCGGATACCAATAGGACATTTCTCGTCCGAGTTGCCAGTTGTTTACGCGTGCCATAGTTTTTTCTCCGTGTTGTTGTCTTTTCTATCTGTGTCCCAGCGGTGCCCCGCGAGGTTTTATATATTGCAGGTTCGCGAAGGATGCATTAAGAACGAATATCTGCCTTCCGATGTGCGTTGTTCGGGCGGCGAGGGCAAAGGAAGCGATAGCGAGGATTAGAACAACAAGTGCGTTCCAACGTGCCACGCCCGTTCCGCGGATCATCCGGATCAAACCGACGAGAGCGAATACGCCGGTCAGTTCGATCGCGAAAAATGTCGGCAGAGCCGATGCCCTGTGGGCGACTATGTTTGTCCAGGGCGGCCCGGCCATAAGACCTGCCCCTTTGCCGGCTATCTCACCCGTTGCGTAAACCGCTAATGTCAGTAAGGCCGTTACGACAAATAGCCATAAACTACTTCGGCTGACTTGGCGGCCGGACCGCCACATTCCATACAGAAGCATTGCAATGCCGAGTGCCATACCGATCAGGGGTATGTAGTTCAGAAAAATGTGTATTCGTGTCGGATCCATTTGGTTCACTATTTCTTGCCAACAAAATCTCCGGCGATATAGCGCTTCATTGCATCCGATTCATTTCTCGGCCGAATACCCAACTTTGTTGGACGCCATAGCGGTTCGTCGCCGATGCCGCCGGGCTCTGCCTTGGTGATCTTGATGAATGACTCACGCGGAGCTCCCGTTGGGCAGTGAATGTCGGCCGCAAACCCCTTACCCATTTCTTGACCAAACATTCCTTTCCTGACCAGCGAATCGGTCATCCAAGTCGGTTTTAGCCAGCCGCGGGTTGCGGATTGGTGTGAGCCGGAGCGAAACATTGCCTGATAGTTCGTTCGCGGGTTCTTTGCCAGGCCGTCTTTACGCTCCTGCTGTCCCTGCTGTGAACCGGGCGTCGCGCCGTACATGTTGAACCACATACGCGTCACGCCGCGAGGGGTGCCCGGATAGTACCTCGCACGACAAAGAAGTCGGGCAAATGCATAATTCTTCTTATCGTTCTGCCAGCCGCGAAACGGACGATCCTCAGGATCAGCGTCAATCCATACGTAATCGCCGTCATTTACGCCGAGTTCCTGAGCATCGGTCGGATTTATATCAACATAACCCTCGGTAACAAACGGCGAACGTTTATCGTGCCGATAGATGTCGCCGAACGGGCCAAAGAGCATCGCGTTCATATCCGTATCGATCGGCGTCGTGTGCGAGCCGTGGCGGAATTTTGGTGTGTGGAATATGAACTTGTAATCGTCCTTGATCAGAGGATGAGCGGTCTGTTTCGCTTCTGCCCAAGTGTAGATGACGTTGCGGCCGCAGCGAGTTTCGCATGAGAGATCGTCGCGTTTGACTCCGTAGTCCTCAGGCGTTTTCGGACGCATCGCTTCATGCGGAGCGGAGATAATGATATTTGGTTCGTAAAATGTCGAATCGACAGGTTCGCGGTGAACGGGCAGATTCTCGCCGGCGTCGATGAACTCGTCCTCTTCGCGATAAAACTCAAGCCTGCCGCTCTTTGTGTACCAAGGCGTGGCGTCGACCAATTGATCGTATCCGACATTTTTCGGCGTCGTACGACTGTTGATGATGGCCGGCACGCCGTTGATCGCTTTTTCGTGGAGATCCGTGAACGAGTAGCCTTTGGTGTTTGTCGAATGGTCGAGTATACGCTGCAAATAGACGTCCGTCCTGTCTTCGCGGACAAATTTCCAATAGTCGTTAAACCGGTTGTCGCCGGTCAGATCGGCGAGTTTTGACGCGACCGTGGCGTAAACCTCGATGTCGCCCATCGTGTTAAAGATCCGCGGGATCGGCGTCTTTGGAAACACGAGCAGGAACGGATTTGTGACCGAGGCGGTCATATCGGGATGTTTGAGCTCTGCCCACGAATCTACCCCGAAAACGACATCTGCCCATTCGCATGACGTAGACCACCACCACTCGTTGACCGCGATCAGTTCGATCTTGGGCAGGGCGTTGACGACCATGTTGTAATGCCATTTGACGTTACCGAGGATCGAATTTGCATTTGCAAACCAGAGTGATTTCGTCGGGCAAGGCATATGGGTCTTGCCGGTCAGAAGAGCGTTGCCCACACGCAGTGGATGGTCTTCGTGGTTGTAATAGTGTGCGGATTCCGCCCGCCAGTACTGCTTTGGCCGAGCTGATTTTGTCTCGTCAAGTTCAATGTCGAACGGATCCTCGTTGATGTATTGCGGTGCTCCGTTAAAGAGTGCGGTGCGGTAATTCCCGGCATAAGATCCGACATTGCCGCCGATCTTACCGACATTTCCGGTGAGGGACGCGAGCAGGAATACGTCGCGGTCCTTGTTGTCGCTGTTAAAGAACTGGTTCGGACCCATTCCCAGCGCAAAAAGCGTCGTTCCCGGCTCTTTGGCGAAAAGCCGAGCCAACTTCTGCACGGCGGCTGCCGGTGCCCATGTAAGTTCCTCAACCGTCTGCGGCGTAAAATGTGCCGCATATTCCTTGACCAGATCGAATACCGGACGGCATCTGACCTTTGTACCGTCAGCGAGGACTACTTCGATGGATCCTTCAAGCATGGCGTCCACTGCCTTGGAATTCTTACCAACGTCGTCACGCGTGAGCGGCTGAGCAGCATTCTTTTTCGCATCCCAAAAGACGTAATCACCCCACTCAAGCCGGAGCTTTTCGGGCACGACATTCTGCACCGTTTGCTGGATCGGTGGCGGGGTCTTTTCGCCATCCTTGACGATAAATGTTTGTTTAAGGACTGCGGGATCGCCCCCAAAAACCTCTGCCGCTTTGAGATACTTGAGCGTGTCCATGCGAACGAGGATCGGCATGTCCGTCCACTGCTGGACGTATTCCTTGTCGTACAGGTTTTCCTGCATGATCACGTTGGCAAAGCCGAGTGCGAGAGCCGGCGTCGTTCCGGGACGGACGACAAGGACATCGTCGCCCTTCGTGGCCGTTGCCGAATATTCGCAGGCGATGACCACGACGCGGGTTCCTTTCATTCGTGCCTCGGTCAGCCAGTGAGCGTCCGGCATTTTCGTCGTGATCCAGTTCATTCCCCAGACTACAACCGTTTTCGCTTGCTCCACCGAGTTAAGATCGAATTCGACCGTCTGCTGGCCGGTGACCATCGTGTGTCCGGGAGGCAGATCGGTGTGCCATGAATAATTGTCAAATCCCTTGGGCCCCATCGCCTTGTCCGGCCCGACGCCGCGGATGTGAGAGTCCAGCAATGCGATCGAATTCGCCATTCGGTACATGCCGAAAACGCGCGTCATACCGAGCAGCGGCATGCCTCCGCGAAACTTCATCACTTGCGTGCCGACGCCCTGCGTTGCGTCGATCACCGCTTCGTCATAGTGCTGTTCCTTTAGCTTCCGTTTTCCCTCATCGCCGGTGTAGGTTTCGGCGATGTTTTTCAACGCAGCGGCGACAATGACGGCTCCTTCGTCGTGTGACATTCGCACCCATTCGTCGCGGGCACGCTGGAAGTACTCCTCCGGTGGTCGACCATCGGCTCCGCGAGGGAAGCCTGCCTCGTACCATTTCTTATAACCGGCTCGAACCATTGTTCCGTTTACTCGCCGGTCTCCGTAAAAGCGACGGGTTAAGGCGAGGCCCTTCTGGCAGACTCGAGGATCCCAGCGATGTGACGTGCCGTTGCCGAGCAGGTCAACCGCTTCGCCATATTTCATTGTTGGGCCGATTCGGGTGATCACGCCCTGGCGCACATGTGCGTTAAGCAGACAGTTGTGCGTATCGTTTGGAGCGCAGGTAAATGTGTACCGCGAGTCATAGGCCCACAGGTCGCGATAGACCTTTTCCCAATCGCGGTTCGGATACGCGGCCAAAGGATTTGTTATGGCTTCAAGTCCCCAGGCGTTCGTCGTCGATGCGACGAGAGCGCCAAAGCCGGCAGCAGTGATCCTTGCCATAAATTCGCGTCTAGAAATTTCTTTTTTCATATCATTCCTCGTTATTGCTCAACTACTTAACACTTAACGAACGTATATAGGTCACGATCGATTCGATCTCAGCCTGCGTCAGCACGCGTCTGATCGGCGATGGGTTTGCAAATCCCTGCATCACCGTTCCGCTTCGTCCGCGTTTTATCATTTCGACCAGAAAGGTGTCTGAAACACTAGAAAGAAAGGCCTTGTTGGCCAGAGTCGGGCCGTCGCCACCGACGGCGTTCTTTCCGTGACAACCTGAGCAATTTGAGGCAAAAAGTGTCGCTCCGAGATTCGCGTCGCCCATTGCCCAGATCTGCGGTTTGGGGTCCGGCAGTGCCTGAACGTTTCCTCCGAGCCCACGAATGTACGCGATGACAGACCGCAGCTCATCATCATTAAATCCATTCACCCGATCGCCCCACGGAAGCATCGGACGCCCCGGACGCCCATTTCGTATCGTTTGGAAGAGAAAATCGTCAGAGGCGAGCTGCAGGAACTCCGGACTCATTATCGACGGGTTTGGAACAAGGCCCGGGAACCGGGTTCCACGTCCGTCTGCCGCGTGACAACTTGAACAAACCGCGGTGTAAATGGTCTCCCCGTCCTTAGCAAACTCGCGTTCGCCGAAACGCATAGCTCGGACGCGGTCTTTCGGAAGATAAACGTCAGGCAAGGTGCGCCTTCTGAGCGAAAGTGTGTAGAGCGTCAACAGGTCGATCTGATCATTAGACAACCCAAGTACGGGCATCTGCGATCCCGTAACCGTCGATGCCGGTGAACGAAAATGCTGGACGATCCAGTTCGTTAGTGTGTGATTGCCCGGAACCTTTGAGAAGTTAAGCTGGTTTGGATCTTTGAAGCCGGAAAGCGATAGATTCACGCCTGCATCACCGCCAAATGTACCGACAGTATGACAACCGGCGCAGCCTACCGAGTTGAATTGAGCCTTTGCCTCAATGAGTTTCGGGGCTCCCATTTGGGTTTCGAGAAAGATCTTGAGCGCCGCCCGGTCGGCTTCACTTACTTCTCGAAATGACGTTTTCCACGCTTCGTCTGTTCCTTGCTGAGACTTTCGCAGATGTGCGGCATACCATTCGGCGTTGTACCCCTTCAGGCCGACATGCGAAAGGTCTGGGCCTTCCATTCCCGTCACATTTCCACCCGGACGCAGCGTGCCGCCACGGCCGTCGAGCCGGTGACAGGCATAGCAGTCAAGGCGCTCGAATGTCTTACGCGCATTTTCGAGCGTCGGCAGATTTGGAACATTGAGCGGCGTGTGACAGGTTCCGCAGCTCGCGTAGGCATATTTTGCCGGGAGCATTGGCTCGGTCCAAAAATGAACGTTGCCGTGAGCGTCGTCTTTCTCGGTAGCCTGCCCCTGCCCACCGTGACAAACGGTGCAGCCGATCTCAGTCGGCGAATGAACGACCGGCTTATGGGCTTCTCCTACCTTTTGATCGGTCGTGATCTGTTCGCCGGATGCCATCCCGACGTGACAAGTAACGCAACGGTCCGTTACTTTGAGCTGCGGATTCACTATCTGCCGAAGCCGCAAATCGACCGGGCCTTCGGTAGTCTTGGCACTGTCTTGAATTCCGTGCCAATCCTTCATAAAGTTCTCAGACACGGCAGCTGCCGCCAGGAGCAAAAAGACCCCGATACTTGAAACCATCAACAAATATTTGTTCTTGTTCATTGCGTCAATGGCCTCCCCAATCAGACGGCGACCAGAAGAAATCCCAGTTCGGCCCGCGGAAATATGTACCGATCACGGTCAACACAATGAAACCGCATAGAAAGCACGTAAACAGGGCCAGTGCACCTGCACGAGTCGAGTTGTATCTTCGAACGGCCCATATCGAATACGCCGCGTAGATCGCCGTCAGGACCGTCCCGGGATTGATAAATGTAATAAACAGCTGAGGGATATCGGGGAACCACTCCCGCAGCCAACCGAAATGGATCGCAAAAGCCTCGACACCGATAGAGGCCACGAATCCGCCAACGATCGACCATTTGACCAGTTTCCAGCCACCCGGACCGCCAAACCACTCACCCGTTCCCTCCTTTTCGCGGTCAAGAAATGGGATCAGCCCCAAGCCGATCACGCATAGCATCGGAATACCAATGCCGCCCATAAATGCCGAGAACGATACGATCTCCTGCAGCCCGAGAAAATACCATGGTGCTTTTGCCGGATTCTCAGGAACGAGCGGATTTGCGAGTTCCTTTAAGGGAGCATCAGAAACGAAAGCCAACCCGACGCAGATGAGAGTTGTCAGCATCAGCACACCAAGCTCGGCGTAGAAAAGGTGCGGCATTGACGGAACCGTGTGTTCCGGGCCGCTCCCGACGGCAGGCGTTTTGCCCTTCACTACGGCGGCTAGGTGATATGTTTTCGTCGGAGCATCCGTAAAGACCGGATAGAATTCTTTGGCTTCCTGGCCAACCAGTTCATCGGCATTCTCCGGTTTTGCGAGCCCACCATCCTTGCGTATTCGCCAGAAATGCACCGCCATCAACATAACAAGAGTCAGTGGCAAGATCATTACGTGAAGCAGATAGAATCTGATCAACGCCTCTTCGCCGACCTTGTCAGACCCAAGCAATATTTCACGCTGCAGGCCGCCGATATCTGCCCAAGCCGTGATCCCAAGTGCGTCGGTGATCTCTCGAGGACTCTGGGCGATATTGGCGCCGATCGTGATCGCCCAGTAGGCGAGTTGATCCCAAGGAAGCAGATAACCTGTGAACGACAGTCCCAAAGTAGTGACCAGCAAGCTCCAGCCGATGAACCAGTTGAATTCCCTTGGTTTTCGGTACGACGCGGTGTAGAACGCTCGTGCCATGTGCAGTATCACGGCGACGACCATCACGTTGGCGGCCCAGCGGTGTATGTTCCGCATAAAGCGGCCTGTAGGTACGATGAAATGAATATCCTTGATCGATTGATAGGCGACGTCCGGATACGGCTTGTAGTAGAACATCAGTAGGATGCCGGTGACCAGGGTTATGAGAAATGCCGCGGTCGTCATTATTCCGAGCCCCATGGTCGTACTCCAACGCAGGCTCCAGAGATGTGTGCGAACCGAATGAAGATGAAGGAAGACGTTGCCGAAGATGAACGACGACCGAGTGCGATCGGTCTTTGGGGGACCGCCGCGAAACATCGCCCGATAAACGTGATTAGGGATGCCCCGCAGATTGATCCAGAATTCGTGTAATGCTGAATAGCCTTCTGCTTTCATGGTCTACACCTTTGTTCCAGTTTTTACAGTTGCTCCCTCGTCGATCGTAAGAACAGCCCCGTTTTTTGAGACCTTAAGCCAAGGTAGCGGTGTCGGAGCAGGCCCTTTTCTTACAGTTCCATCTTTCTGAAAGCCCGACCCGTGGCAGGGACAGTCAAACCCGGCGGAGCTCGTCTTAACTATGCATCCCAAATGCGTGCAAACGGTCGAGATAGCAAATACGCCATCAGCATCGCGAAAGACCGCAACGTTTCGCCCCGGCGGTACGAACGCTTCGCCCTCCGGATGGGTGTCCGGTAACGCCACATTAAATTTCTTTGCTGGAGAAGCCGACACGGCTGCCTTTGGAAGTTTCAGCATTCCGAAGATCGAGAGTGCAAATGCCGCCGCCATCGAACCCAGAGCGGCGAGCCCCAGAAAATCCCTGCGCGGCATCGGCTCCGGATCAAAACGTGATTTCTTTTCACTCGGATGTGTCGTCATAAAGAACTCCAATTTGTTGAAAATGTGACTCGTTCCATCGAGATGGCATCGACCGGGCAGCGGATCGCGCAGAGAGCACACCGAATACAGCGGTCCTCGTCTTTCAGGATCGCCGAGTTCTCAGTCAGATCTGCGTCCTCTCCAAGTGAGGCACCTATCATCGAGTCGACCTCGATATCGAACTCAAGCCTATCGAGCGAGATCAGCTTCAAACATTCGGTTGGGCAAACGTCCGCGCAGCCACCACACAGTACGCATCGGCTGCCATCAAACACCGGCGTTACTCCACAATCTAGGCAGCGTGACGCCTCGCGTATGGCCTCTTCACGGCTGTAGCCGATCTCAACGACGTTTTCGGGATGCTTGAGCCGCTCGGCCGGTTCGATCGTTGGCACCTCAACGCGGCGGATCGATTCGTAGCCGCGTTCACGACGGTATCGGTCAAGAACGACATGTGTTTTGACCAATTCATGCTCGAGCGCATTACCGGTCAGGTATTGATAAACGGAACGAGCTGCTGCCTTGCCAGACGCGACGGCGTCGATCAGCAAACGCGTTCCGTGAGCGAGATCACCGGCGACAAAGACGCCCTTTGCAGTGGTCTGAAGCGTGATGGGGTCAACCTTGAGCCAGTCGCCTCGCATTCGCTCAACGTCCTGTCCGCCGTCCTCCAAAAATGAAAGGGCTGGTGCTTGGCCAACAGCGAGAAGGACGGTGTCGCAGGGAATTAATTTCTTTTCATCATCATCGTAGAGCGGTGAGAATTTTCGATCTTCGTCGTAGACCCGCAAGCATTTGCGAAACGCGACGCCGGTGACTCTGCCTTTTTCGTCGCGAACTACCTCCGTCGGTCCCCAACCGTTGCTTCGCTTAATCCCTTCTTCGTCGCCCTCAACGATCTCGATCGTGTCCGCGGGCATTTCTTCCGCACCTTCAAGCGAGATCAGATGTACATTCGCAGTCTCGAAAAGCCTCGCGGCCGTACGTGCCGTATCAAAAGCTATCTGGCGAACGACCGACCTGGCGACGTCATATGCAACGTTTCCACCCCCAATGACTACGATCTCGCGGCCCATATCGTGGTCTTCGCCAAGTGAGACAGCTCGAAGCAGATCTACGCCTCCGATCACACCCGGGCCATCCTCACCAGTCAAGCCAAGGCCGCGGGATGATTTTGCACCGACCGCGATGATCACCGCCGCAAAACCTTCGCGTAGCTCGGCAAAAGCAATGTCTTCACCAACTTTTACTCCGCACCTGATCTCGACGCCGAGTGCCTCGATAACGGCAATTTCTTTTTCGATCAGTTCACGAGGCAAGCGATACGCCGGAACCCCGACCGCGAGCATTCCGGCTGCAACAGGCTCGATCTCAAAGACGACCGGCTTAAATCCCAGTAGAGCCAGGTCATGAGCGGCGGAAAGTCCGGCCGGGCCAGCTCCGATGATCGCGATCTTTTGGCTATCACCTTTTTCGATCGAACTGTTGGTCGCGGATCTTAAGAGAGCCGCCATCTCCTCAGCATCTGCGGCGACGGGCGGGATAAAATTCCTGATCGAGTCCAATACTTCACTCGTCGGTCTCGCCTCCGGCCCGAAGTGATCACATGCAAATCGCTTGAGCGCACGAATTGCGATCGGCCGGTCCTGTCCGACGAACATGCCGTCGTCATTTACTTTGGGGATTTTTCCGCGGCGACAGGCGATCTCGCAAGGGGCTCCGCAGATGCGCCCGCAGATCGAGGCAAAGGGATTGGGACCACGGGCAATTAGGTATGCTTCTTCAAACCTTCCATCGGCGATTGCCCGAACATACCCGCGTGCGTCCGTATGAACGGGACACGCCACTTGGCACGAGATCAGGTTTTGATGGTAGTTCGCGTCCGGGACGTGAACATTTAGCCGCATCATAGTTTTCCTTGTCACATAATGTTTGAAACTGCTGGAATGCTATGCGGGTTGCGGTTGCCAAAATATGACTTAAGTCATATTCTGAGCAATATTTTTAGCCGCCGATCGAACTCATCGACCGCGAGGAATACTCGAATGTAGGGGAACCAATGGTATGGCCGGATGTTTTTCTTGCGACAGCAAAATGAATAAGGTCGGCGACTTCGGTTCGCGATCCGCCGCTTCTTAGCAAACGTCGTACATCATATTCTTCAGTAGAGAAAAGACACGTTCTGATATGCCCATCGGCCGTCAGGCGAATTCGCGAACAGTCGCCGCAGAAGGCATTCGTCACCGAAGCGATCAGGCCGATCTCCCCGCTTGTGCCGTCAGCAAAGCGATACCTCCACGCTGTCTCACTTCTGCGAGACTGGTTTATAAGGATTATTGGAAAGGCCGAATTTATTTTTTCCCGGATCTCGGCAGCCGAGACGAGATGTTTTCGATCCCACATATGCCCGCTATCGAGGGGCATGAATTCGATGAATCTGACGGTTAAACTGTTTCTTCTTGCAAATCGAGCAAGGTCGACGATCTCATCGTCGTTTCGGCCCCGGATGATAACAGCGTTGACCTTTATATTAGGATAACCGGCAGATCGTGCGGCCTCGATCGAGTCGAGCACGTCAGAGAGTTTGTCGGAGCCCGTAATTGAGCGAAAAGTGCCTGGTTTCAGACTGTCCAGCGAGAAGGTTATCCGGTTTAGACCACTTGATCGTAGCTGGGCAGCTTTATTTGCGAAGCTACTGCCGTTAGTGATCATCGCGAGTTCTTGAAGTCCAAGGGGTTTAAGGCATGCAAGTTGAGCTATAAGTACCCCAAGGCCCTTCCTGACCATTGGTTCGCCGCCGGTCAGTCGTATCTTTTCAATACCCAAGGAGACGAACACCTCGCAGATAGAGTGTATCTCGTCGAAGGTCAGAAGATCCGGATCATTTGAGGTGCAAGGAGCCGGATCAGGATCGCAATAGAAACATCGAAAATTACAGCGATCCGTCACTGATACGCGTAGGTCCTTGATTTTTCGATTGAAGGAATCAAACAACATTTCCTGTTCTTCCGCCGCTGTTCTTAGTATGAGCCTACTTTCGGTCTTGACTCTACTTGCGGTGCCGTTTGCCAATCTCCTTGGCCGAAGTTCTATTTCGGTTCTCGCTCGACAACATTAATGGTCTCACTCTGCGCGGCGAGAAAACATGATCTGCGTCATACTGCCGCAATCGGGTGAACGATATATTCAATTGGTGGTACTACACTCGGAAAAATTGTGAGCGACCGAGTTGATCCAATAGAGGTATTCATATGCATATCAAGTTCTTAAAGTTCGTACTTATAGCAGCAATAGCGTCCATTCTCAGCCTTACAGTCGTTGCCCAGACGCCCGGTGGCACACCGTCGGCCGATGAGATGAGTGCTCGTGTAAAGCAACTGGAAAGTGAGGTCGAAACAATGCGTCGCGAAATGGCTGAGCTGAAAGCGATGCTCGGGAAGAACGCGTCAGCTAAGCCAGCCGATCCCCCGGTAAAGCCTGATACTAGGCCAGCGGATGTTGCGAAAACAGATGTAAAACCGGCTCCGCAGCCGAAGAAAGATCTTGGCGTCGATGTCGGATCCGCGCGCATCACACCATACGGGACGATCTACTTCAATGCGTTTGGCAACAGTGGTGGAACAAATAATGCTGACGTGCCGCTGTTTGCCACCCCAACCGGCAGCGGGAATGTAAGTGCAAGTGTTCGCCAAACTCGCTTGGGTGCACGAATCGAGGGGGCTAAGGTTGGTAACGCACGGCTTTCTGCAATACTCGAAGCGGATTTCTTCGGCGGTTTTCCATCGGTTGGGATCGGCGAGAACTTCGGCGTTGTTAGATTGCGACTCGCAAACGCACGGCTCGACTGGGAGAAGACATCAGTAACGGTCGGACAAGACTGGATGGTCTTTGCTCCCGTAAATCCGACCTCGCTCGCCGCCGCCGCAATACCGAAAATGGCCGGAGCGGGAAACAATTGGGCGCGGCTGCCTCAAATCAAGATCGAAAGAAAGATCACGCCGAACATAACCTGGCAAGGAGCCGTACTTGCTCCGCAAACCGGCGACTTTGCGACGAATGCCGCGTTCTTCATCCAGCCAACGAGTGGAGCGGCATCCCGTGTTCCATTTCTACAAAGCAGGATTGCGTTCAGCGGGAAAAATTGGCTTGGCAGCAAAAAGTCAGGAGCGATAGGATTTTCAGGACACTACGGAAGATCGCGCGTCTTTACGGGTGCGGCCAATGTTAGAAATGACATCGACACATACGGTGTTGCCGCCGACTGGAATTTTCCGCTTGCAAAACGAATCGGTGTCTCCGGGGAAGCGTTTTTTGGCAAAAACCTCGGCGGCTTTCAGGCCGGCGTCTTTCAAAGTTACAACAATGATTTTGCCTTTAGCCAGGGCGTCGCTTCGACCGCCGGTGGCGTTCGTGCGATCAGGACGCGCGGCGGATGGACTCAGATCGGTTTGACTCCGCCGACACTGAACGATCGATTGACTTTTTATGGAAC
>JBEBJB010000074.1:0-5874 GCA_040080065.1 Pyrinomonadaceae bacterium | reverse complement strand
ACTTGAACAAATCTTGTCGTCAATCAACCTTGTTCAACTCAACCGCCTCCAGCGGTCCGGTCGAACTACGCCTTGACAACAGCCCCGTCTTTAGAGACGTGGTTAAAATTATGAGATCGAATTTCACCACTACAGAAAAGCACGGAACTTTAGAACATGTTTGAAAACGACCTGTCAGTCACTGCCCAGATCAATCTCTACTACGATCTTTTTGTCCCCGACAATTTCTCAAAAGCTGCGCCCTTGCTCATCGCGGTTCACGGCTATGGGGCGCATAAGCGGTATATGATGCGCGAAGCTCGTGCGGTTGCGAGCGACCGGTATGTCATTGCGGCGATACAGGCACCGCATCCGCATTTTCGGCGGACGGATGATGGTTACCGGATCGGTTATGGATGGCTTTCGGATCAGAGGCCTGAGGAACACATTCGGCTGCATCACACATTTGTGATGGATGTGATCGACAAACTCGATGCCGACGGGCTGATTGACCGGCGGCAGATCTTTATGTACGGCTTTTCGCAGGCGTGTGCCCTTAATTTCCGATTCGCTTTTACTCATCCTGACGTGTTGAAAGGAATTGTCGGCGTCTGCGGCGGTATTCCGGGCGACATGGAAATGAACGAGCTGTACAAACCGTTTTCCGCCGAGACTTTCTATCTTTACGGTGATGATGACGAGTTTTATACGCAGGAACAGTTTGCGGGATTTAATTCGAAACTCGCGTCGCGGCTGCAGAATTACCGCTCAAAACACTACACGGCAAAGCACGAAATCACCGAAGAGATGCGGCTCGATATAGGTGATTTTTTTCTTGGTTTTGAGTAGCCCAGCGACTAGTTTACCTTCAATTTTTTGACTTCCGAAAGGTTCTCCAGATCGGCGGGCAGTGTCACCTGAGGCTTAAGCTCGCCCATGCCGTCGATGTACATTTCGACCTTGAATTCATCAACTTTCGTCTTTTGAAGCGGAGTTTTCGGGCCAAAAACGGTAAATGTCACCGTCTTGCCAGGTTCGCCCGATATCGGGGCTGTGAACGTGCGTTCGATGCGGCGTTCGCCTATGTGAAAGATGACATCGACCACGGTGTTGAGGATCGCGGCCTGAGCATTTGGAGAAGAAACGGCGACCTGTCGAGCAGTAAAATCAGCTTTTTTGTCAGAAATATCGATGCGGTCGGTCTGGACGTACTCTAGAACACGGACGACACTCGCGGGCCCGCGGACACGGATCCGTGACGGTATCGCGGCAGACGAATAAACCTCAAATCCTGACGCAACTTCCCCGATCGTCTCAGGCTGTACGTCGAATTCTTTCTCCTCGACGGCCTCGATATTGATGCCAATGCGGCCCGGTACGACATCAACGAGTTTTACTCCCTGCGGCAGCGGCACGAATACTATATCCGGCGAAAGCGTAACGACCCAATTGCCTGCCGGCATATCCGTTAGAGAGACAAAAGCGGTCAGTTCGCCGCGGGCGATCTGATCGACCTTGCGTTTATCGCCGCTGATCTCGATCTCGATCTGCTGCTGCGGGATATTGGTGATCTGAGTGTCGCTTGCGACATTCAGGTTCAGTGGGACGTTCTGAATTCGCGTTTTGGTCGGCGTACTCAGGCCGGTAACGCCGAGCCATAGTGCAAGGGTGATCGCAAGCGCAACAAGCTTCAAGCCCCAATCCTCGAGAAAAACCTTTTTGAGGATGTGCCTGAAAAATAGCTTTTGCGGCTTTTTTTGTTGTACGAGATCACTCATCAAAACAAAACTCTTAACCGATAGTAACGTCCGACTCAACTTCGGCCATGGCTTTGACCGCTTCGCGTCTTGGTTCGACCATAGGAATGTCGACAGCATCGAGCAAGAGCTTGCGCAGGTAAGTCGTTTCTATATTTCTGTGAATCTGGCCGGCTTCGACATAGGTGATCAGGCCGGTTTCTTCCGAGACGACGAGCGAGATCGCGTCCGAGCCTTCCGTAATGCCGATTGCTGCACGGTGACGCGTTCCGAGTTCGCGTGAGATCTCGGGATTTTTCGTCAGCGGCAAAAAGACCGAGGCGGCCGCGATGCGTTCGTTTTGTATAACCACAGCTCCGTCATGAAGCGGCGTTTCCGGGTGAAAGATCGAAACGAGCAGATCGTAACTGATCCGGGCATCGATCTGCACACCGGCGTCGATAAAATTGCGAAGCCCGACGTTGCGCTCGATCACGATCAAGGCACCCGTTTTCGCAGAGGCGAGGGTCGTTACGGCGAGTACTATCTCGTCATATACACTGCCGCCGAACTGCCCACGCTGCCGTTTCAAGATCGGAAAGCGAAAACGATTGGCAAAGTACATCAATGCCTGCCGAATTTCCGACTGAAACAAAACGATGATTGCGATGCCAATAAATCCGACGGCGTATCGAAGCACAAATTCGAGCGTCGCGAGTTCCTGCGTGATCGAGATCCAGTAGAGCAGCGACAAGATCACGATACCGACCAGCGTCGGCACGGCCCGCGTACCGCGAAAAAGCTTGAGAACGACATACACAATGATAAAAACCAGCGCAATGTCGAGGACATTTCGCAGGTTGCTCATCGTTGGAATGTAGTTTTCAAGCTGCATCATTCGACACTACTAAGAAGGTTTGGGCGCAGACAAACAGGTGTTTATCGTTAAGCTAAAGAATAGCACAAGAATAAACGCTTTTAACTGCGATATAGTTCTTTGGATTTTGGGGGACTAGGCTCTAGGCCTCGAACGGTACCTCGGCATTTTGCAGAACGTTGAGTTCATTGCGGGAGACACGTACGAGCAGTTTTTCGTCGTCGAACATTTTTAACAGGCCGTTGACGGTCGCATAGCGGGGTTCTTCGGCGATCGTTACGGGAAGATTTATGAACGAGCGTAGGTATTGATCGATGCCCTCAAGCAAAGCTCCGCCGCCGGTGATGATGACGCCGCGGTCGTATATATCCGCGGCAACTTCCGGCCGCAGCTCGGTGAGCGTATCTTTTACACGCAGAGCGATACGGCGAACGATAGCTTCGACGATCGGGTAGATCTCACCCGCGGTCACATCAACCGCACCAGGCCCGCCGGTTTGGACATCGCGGCCTCGCACGCTCATCGATTTTGAAATGTCTTCAGGTAGAAATGTTGAGGCAAAAGTTGTTTTTAGCAACTCAGTGGTTTCTTCGCCAACCTGTAGCCCGCGATGGCGCCGCAGATGCGTCGCGATGCTCTCGTTTATTGCGTGGCTTCCATAACGTTCAGACGTGGAATGGACGATCGAACCTTTTGCCACGATAGCGATGTTTGTCGTGCCCGCACCGATATCGACGATCGCCGTAGCCCGCTTATCTGATGGCAAAACACCCGCGCCGAACGCGGCGGCCAGCCCTTCTTCCATCATGAAAACTTTGCCGATATGCGCCTCCTCGGCCGCATTTAGTAGGGCTCGTTGTTCCACATGGGTCACATCCGAGACCAGGCTCATAACCGCTTGAAGTGAGATATTCGAACCGCCCGTTTTTGCTTTTTTAACAAAATAGCCGAGCATTTTCTTCGTTCGCTCAAAATCGGCGACGACGCCGCCGATCAGCGGCGCCCGGACATTCACATCGCGGCCTTCGCGGCCCGTCATTTCGGCGGCTTCACTGCCAAAGGCAACGATTTCTTCGGTCGTCTCATTGATCGCTACCAGAGATGGCTCATCTAGGACGACACCTCGGCCCTTGACCGCAATGATGGTGCTTGCCGTCCCGAGGTCGATGGCCATCGAATCCGTAACCAGTTTCTTGAGGGATGAAATCTTCAGCATAAAAGAAATCTTGAGATTAAGTAATTATAGAACTAATCTACCACACCTTCCAACACTATTGGTTCCAATTAACTTCAAATAGATCGACCGGCTGCTGACGGTTTTTGACGGTGAGCGGTTCGCGCCTTATTAACGGAAACAGGTTTCCGGCCGCTCGGGCGGTTGCTTCGCTGATCAGGATCTGGCCGCCGGCGGTGTTTGATTCGAGACGAGAAGCCAGGTTTACTGTGTCGCCGATGGCCGTGTACTCGGACCTTCGTTCGGAACCGATATAGCCGATAGTCGCAACGCCGGTGTGCAGGCCGATGCCCACCGAAATTTTAGCAAAACCTTCGTCGCTCAACTCCTGCTTGAGCGTTAGCAGTTCCCGCTGCATCGCAACTGCTGCATTCAGGGCGTTTCGGGCATCTTCCGGCGTTGCTGTCGGTGCTCCGAAAAGGGCCATCAGGCCGTCGCCGATGTATTTGTCGAGCGTTCCGCCGTGTTCAAAGATTATCTCGGACATTGCCGTAAAATAATGATTTAACAGACGAACAACGTCCTCGGGATTCTCCTTTTCCGAGATCGCCGTAAACCCCCGAATATCGGCAAAGAGAACCGTGATCGTCTGATTTGCACCGCCGAGACGGAACGAATCGGGATTTTCGAGCAACTGTTTCACGACATACTCGGGCATGAAACGGCTGTAGTTTGCCCGGGCCACCTCCTCCCGAGCGAGACGTTTGTGGGCCTTGATGGTTTCAACCGTAACGGCCGTTAAAGCGGCGACCGCGCTGATCATTTCGAGGTGATCGGCCGAAAATGCGGCAAACGGGTCGAGCCGGTCGGCGTAAATGACACCGTGTACGGCGGATGGCGTGACGAGCGGCGCGCAGATCGTCGAGCGGACGCCCTGCGAAACGATCGATTCCGAACCGTGAAACTGCTCGTCGGTCTTAGCGTCCTGTGACAGGATGGCGACACGTTCGTTCATGACGCGGTTCGTGATCGTACGGCTGACAGCGAGCTTTTCCGTGAGTTTTTCGAAGCTCACGTCGCGGGTCTTCGCACCTATCTGATAAAGAGCTTCGCCGTCCTTTTTATCTTTACTCTCGTCCACGAGCAGAGCAACGACGCGGTCGGCCGGTGTCCCGCGAAAGATCAGCTCGGTTGCTTTTTCAAAGATCTCTTCCAGCTCGAAGACGGTGCCGACCGTCTTGCTCATGTCGAAAAGCAGCTCTAGGACCTTTGCTTTACGACGAAGGTCTTTGATCTCGGCCGGTGTCGCCACTGCATTTTCGAGCGACATATTCGACCTTCGCCCGATGATCTCGTTGACCGAGAGCTGCACCTGCGTGTGCCCCATCGGGGCGTCGTCGAATTTTACGGTTTTTGGCTTGTCATCTCGCGGGATGGTGACATTTTCAGTCGGCGGAACATCGATGTAGGTTGCCGCGATAGCCGCTTCGATAAGTTGAAAATCTATCCGGCTTTCACCGATCAGGATCGAATCACCATCCTTGAGCAGGTGCTCAAGATGCATCGTGCCATTGATAAATATGTGATTAACGCTGCGATATAGCTGGCCGCCCTCGACGAAGCCGTCAACTATCTTGAACAGGCCATTCTCACCAAAAATGAACGAATGTTTGCGCGAGACACGACGATCGTTCAGGACGATGTCGTTTTCCTTAGCCCGTCCGATGGTGTAGGCCTTGCTCAGATCGATCTCTGTGTGAAAGCTGCGGCCCGTCGGTTCTGTGATGGTGAGTCTTGCGTTCAATGTATTCGTAATTGTAATGTCTAAAGGCTAAAATCGTAAATCGAAGCCGAAGCGAATTTTAACCGCAATGATCTATTTCGACAATAATGCGACAACAAGGCCCGCGCCCGAAGTTTTCGAGGCGATGCGGCCGTTTTTGGAGGGGGCATTCGGCAATCCGTCGTCGGCCTATTCCTTCGGAAGCGAAGCGAAAAAGACAATTGTAAAGGGTCTAGAGTAGTTAAGCATCAAAGAGGCTGAGTTCTCAACATAGACAAGAGTGTTTTATAAAGGTCGCCAAATCGGTGGTTAAACCTGAACTCGG
>JBEBJB010000017.1:0-99682 GCA_040080065.1 Pyrinomonadaceae bacterium | reverse complement strand
ACAGCCGCGGAACCAAATAGTAAACCCGGAGAAGCAGAGCTTCTCCGCAAATAGAGCGGCAAGCCGCAAAAGCATCTAAGCGACAAGAATGCATCTCAACCATCGCCATCTCCACTACCTTCTCCCACTTGCCGGCGTTGTCTGCATTGCTCTGCTTGCCTACGCCTATTTCATCGAACCCCAACGCCTCGTCGTTAATCACTCGACGATCACCATAAAAAACTGGAATCCCGCGTTCGACGGGCTGAAGATCGTGATGCTCGGCGATATTCACGGTGGTTCTAATTACGTGACCGAAGAAAAGCTCCGGCTCGTCGTCCAAAAGGTAAACGAGCAGCAACCGGATCTCGTCGTGATGCTCGGCGATTATGTTTCCGAGGAGCACGAAGACCAGCCCGTCTTTCCCGTCGTGCTAAAAATGCCGGTGGAAACGATCGCGGACAATCTGGCCGGGATCAAGGCGAAATACGGTGTTTTCGCCGTACTCGGCAATCACGACGGCTGGTATAACGACGATCTCGTTGCCGCCGAACTAACACGCGTCGGGTACAAAGTCCTTCGTCACGAGGTTGCGGCGATCGAAAAAGACGGCCAGCGGCTGCGCCTTTTTGGGATGATCGACCATCTCAAATTAAATAAGACATGGCAGCAAACATCGAATGACGCCAAAGCCATCGTCGACAAAAGCGGCACCGGCGATCTCATCGTCCTCGAACACAGCCCAGACCTTTTGCCGATCATCTCCGGCGATCTATCGATCTCGCCCGACCTGAAACTAATGCTCGCGGCCCACACACACGGCGGCCAGGTCTGGATGCCGGTGTTTGGCCGGCCGATCGTCCCGTCATTCTTCGGCCAGAAATACGCCTACGGCCACATCCGCGAAAACAACGTCGACCTCTGCGTTACCAGCGGCATCGGCATGAGCGTTCTGCCATTCCGCTTCATGGTCCCGCCCGAGATCCAGGTGCTGACGATCGTAAAGGAATAGACCCAAATTCCGAAATAGGAATTTTTTACCCGCGAAATACGCGAAAGAACGCGAAAATATTTCTTTTTTTCGCGTTCTTTCGCGTATTTTCGCGGGCAGAATTCCTATCGCGTAATCTGGGTTTAACTGATAGTCACCGGATAGTTCGGTGAGAACGAGCCGAACTCGGCGTTCTTTTCGATGAAGATGGCGCGGATCTGGCCGTTTTCGGGTTGGCCGGGCGTGGCTGGATTGATAATGGCGCTCAACGGGAACTTTGTGCCGAACGCGATGATCGACCATGCTGTTGAGCCCTGGCGTTGATATTCGATGCGGATCGCGTCGTAACCCTGCATCGAGCCGCCGAAATTCACCACATAACCAGCACCCGTCGTGACGGTGAGATTTGGCTTGATCAGGCTCGGATTGCTTGGCTTGATGATCTCAGCACCGACGATCATCAGATCTTCGCCGATCGCGTCCTTGTAACCGGGCAACGCGACGATCAGCTCGCGAAACTCGCGAAACTCAGTAAATATCCCGATAAAAGACCCGACCGGCGGCACATAAACTGCGTATGCGAGCGGAGCCTGAGCCGGATCGCCGGCCGGACTGCCGTTAAACAAATCGTCGCGCCACTCGACCAGCGAAGTCGTCGTCGCGCGGCTCTGTTCCACGTATTCGAACGCCGCCAAAAAAATGTCGCAGATCAGCTCGATCCTCGTCACCTGCGGTGCCGTGAGAGGCAGAACCGCCGCATAACCCGAAATCTTCGCCTTCACATTCGAAAACATCGCCGCCTGTTCCGCCAACGTGCTCGGAAACCATGCTCTTCTAGCCATAATTAAGTTCCTCCGTAAATTGTGTTTTTTTGTATGGAAGATGCGGAAATATTCCCGCAATGCTGGCTGGGAAACGAGTCGGAGTCAGGAGATCACAGGAGCAACCACAAATTCAGCGGAATTATATTTCGCTTTCACCCCAAAATCAAGCCGATCTCCACGCGAAAATGCACTTTTTCCACCCAAAACTTCGCGTCCAACAACCGCGGACACAAAATTTCCAGCCGTAAAAATAAAACTCACAACTGTCAAAGCGGAATTTCCAGTTGCAAAAACATAATCCACTACCGTTAGAAGGGAATTTTCGGTCGCAAAATTAAAATCCACGACCGTTAGAGCGAATTTTTCGGTCGCAAAAGTAAAATCCACAACCGTCAGAGCGAAATTTTCGGTTGTCGGAACAAAATTCACAACCGAATATTTCCTTCCCACTTGCGCAAGGTATGCCCCGCGCACGCGCAGACCTATGCTCGCGCACGAAAAAATCATTCCCCCGTGCGCAACCCAAACCCCGCGCACGCGCAAACCCAACCCCGCGCACGAAAATCTCACTCCCACAATCGTCAGACCAAAAAAAACAACCAAATATTTCGCTCCCACAACAAAAAACCCAACCAAACCAGCCGGGCTTTTCAAGCAAACATTCAGTTTTAACCAGTATTTACGGTATTTATGACAAAACTCACCGAATTTCGGCCCGGCTCCGAACGCTAATCCGACAATAATGTTGGCTGGTCGTCTTTTTTGGCCTTCTGCGCTTCTTCCATCAACGGAAGATTTATTCGCGCGCCGTCGAGGATTTGTTGGACGGTCACGATCTGCAATCTGTTGAACGGCTGGAACATTTCGGGTTTGAATGTAGTCCTAGATTTCCATCAAAGGGGAAGAAGTTGTTGCCCTTGAGCAACGGCTACTTCTTCGGGAATTCCCTCAAAGCGCAATCGGCTTTCTTCGGCATAGTCCATTCTAAGTTCTATACCGATCCATTTTCGCCTCAAGCCTTCTGCGACGAATCCGGTAGTATTGCTACCTGCAAATGGATCAAGCACCAAATCTCCTGGGCTTGTTAGAAATTCTGTGAAGAATCTTGGAAGCTCTGCGGGAAAACGGGCAGGATGGATTTTATTCCCCGCAATCTTACTATTCTTGATGTAAGAACTGTTCGACTCAGTGTTACCACACTGAATAAGATTAGAGGGAATCGATCCTCCTTGGTCGGTCGCGAATGAACCGTTGATGATATGGCCGCTCGGACGAATGGTTTGTTTAACTCCACGCTTTATTAGCCGCTTCATGTCTTCGCTGTATGCTTGTAAAACTTTTCGATTATCGGCCTTCGCCATTGGATCCTTAACAAGCCAGAAAATATATTCAACGCTATCCTTCACGCGAATTCGCCGAACATTTACCCACTCAGCGGGAGCGGGCATTTTCGCGGGGTTATACCAGAAAAATTCTTGTGCCAAGTCAAACCCCACATCGTCAACTAGAGCGATAAGCGTTCGATAATGATACAAACTGCGAACCGGCTCGCCAGGTTGCCATGCTCCACCTAGGTTTAGAACGAACGAGCCAGACGGCTTCATGATCCGTTTGATCTCTTTTGCGAAAGGAACGAGCCAAGCCGTGTAATCCTGCTGATCGGCATTCCCGTACTCTTTCTTGAAATGCAAAGCGTAGGGCGGACTTGTCACAACGAGATCGACAGAATCGGACGTCATTTCACGCATGAACTCAAGGCTGTCGGCACAGAATAATGAGCCAAGGTCTGTTTGGTATATGGGTTCAATTTGTGTATGCATCTATTATGTCCTGAAAACGCGAAAACCATCTTGGTTCTGTTTCTTCTCCGTCTGGAATACCGTGCATGACCTGTAGCTTATTTTGATGATTCTTGTGGGTTGGAAGATCACGCACTAAAGCGTATCGGAATTGAGCCCAGTCCCCAGTCAAACGGCCGACACAAACGGCAACTACATCAAAATGATCGCGTTCGTAGTATCTGCTACTTGGATCTCCCTTGGCCGCTCTGGTCTTTTGGAGTTCAACCTTAGCTTTCTCTCCATTGCGTATTGTCTTAACTTCAACACGCATGGCCACTCCACCAAGGGTAATAACCGTGAAGTCATGCATCCCGTCAACATCGTGACCTTCATAGCTCGTCAACCACCCCTCTTTGCTCGCGATAATAAGTTTTCTTTCGAAATGAACTTCTGCAACAGCCCCTTCCAACGCCACCTTTAAACGAAATCGCTTATCAATCGCGTCGAGCAATTCTTGTGATGTCAGGCCATATTTTAATTCTAGTGGGTGGGGCATGGGGTAATTCTAACCTTTGCCGAGGACTTTTTCCAGACCGTTGATGAGCGCGATCGACTGCTGCGTCTGCACGCCGTTTTTGTTTGTCAGGATCTCTTCGTAACAAAGGTTGGCGTGGTCGTCCCATGTCCATGTGTCGGTGAAGGCCTGTGCCTGGGCACGGTCTTCGGTGCCGATGTTGTTGTATATCGGGTTGTAGTTGCGTTTGGAATTGAACGGCGGATCGATATAACAAAGATCAACCGTCTCGTCACGGATAAACTTCCGCATCACATCAAGATTATCGCCGTAGTAGAGTTTATTCATTGGGATTGCTCGGGTGTTGGAAACAGGGGAAAGATAGCACGAAAACGGGCGTTTGGACAATTATGCGGATGGCTTTTGGTTTTGGGGCTTTGGATTTTGGTTCTGCATCGTATTGCGATGATTGATTGTAGCCGTGGGTGATAACCCACGGTCAGGTTTCCGGAATGTTTGCGTCGCTTCGCGACGGTTGAATTATCTCGCACGACAATTTCATGCGGTCGCTGACGCGACGCCCCGCATTATGTTGATCCTTTCCGTGGGTTCTCACCCACGGCTACAATCATATTGTCGCTACGCGACATAGATCAAGATGACAGCGTCTTCCAATACCGCTTCTGTCGCACGCTCACGCGGGCTTTTATCTTTGTTTATTACATTTCCACGGGCTTACACCCGTGGCTATATACTTTTACCCGCTACGCGGGCTTTTATTTTGATTGTTTCCTTTCCACGGGCTTACACCCGTGGCTATATACTTTTACCCGCTACGCGGGCTGGGTTTCACACTTTTATAGAACCGCACGGGTTGGCTCTTAATATTTATGATTCTCTTCGGGGTAGAGATGTTCGAGAGTGTCGGGGAGTTGGGTGAATTCCATTTTGCCTTCGTAGGGGCGGAGGAGTTCTTCGTCGCCTTCGGTTAGCCAGAGCTTTTGTTCGTCCGTGTCGGTGAGGATCACGGGCATTGCCTTTTCGTGGAGAGGACGCATGAATTCGTTTGGCTCGGTGGTGAACGTGGTGAACGAGTAACGCGTCTGTCCGTTCTCAAAATAGCGGCTCCACAATCCGGCGAGAACGTAGGGAACTTTGCCCTCGACAAAGATCTCAACCGGCGGCAGGCCTTTGCCTTTGATTGGCCATTCGTAAAAGCTGTCGATCGGCAGCAGACACCGCTGGCCTTTGCGCAAGAGATCGGGCCAGAGCTTTTTGTCATGCATCGTCTCGACGCGGGCATTAAACGTCGGGAACTTAGCCTCAAACTTATGCGAACCGTCCCACTGACACCACCAACGAGCCTCCACGGTCTTTATCAGCCCGTCACCACGCCGCGCGATAATAAATGCCGGCTCGGTCGGCCGCAAATTATTCCGCTCGATGAAGTTTTCAGGTGTTTGCCAATATGCGATGTACTTTTCGTACCGGCTCGCGTGTCGTTGTGAAGCTCTTCCGCACATAATAATTTATCAGGCGGCTCTGCCGCTCTATTTGCGAGGATGTCAAAGAGATTTTAACCGCGAAAAAACACTAAAACACACAAAAAGGTTATAAATAAGTCATTTTTGGTGTTCATTTAGTGCAGTTTCGTGGTTATCTTCCTCTAACTTTGACCGATCGATAGCCGTTGCCGCAATTGTCGAGAGGCCAAATAGAAAATCGCCTGCTCATAATTTCCAAATTTGACCGCATTTGCACTATTATATTCGGCAAACGACAATTACCTAAATCTAAACAAGGAGACTCGATCATGAAACGCTTGAATTCCATCTTAACTCTCACCATCTGCCTCTCGGCTCTGCTCGTCGTCGGAATGGCTTGCAGCGGCAGCGTCACTACAAACACCACAACCACCTCGAACGGCAACGCAGCTGCCAATTCACCGTCGAACACCACAACGGCGAACGCAAGCACGCCTGCTGTTTCGACGCCGAAAAACATCGCCGGCGAATACGACGCTAACGGCACAAATCCGGACGGCGGTGGAACATACAAAGCCGCGCTGACGATCACACCGCGTGATGATGTTTTCCAGTTTTCATGGAAATCTGGCAAAAACGACTATGACGGAGTCGCCGTTACTCAGGAAAGTGCGGTCGCCGTTGCCTTCACGGATGGCAAGAACGGCCAGGGCTGTGGCGTCGTGCTTTACAAGGTGAACGCCGACGGTTCGCTCGACGGTAAGGTCGGATATTGGGGCGAAAACAAGATGGAAACCGAAAAAGCCGTCCGCAAAAGCGGAACCGATCTCGAAGGCGACTATGAAATAACCGGCAAAAACCCCGAAGGCCAGGAATACAAAGGCAAACTGAACGTTAAAAAAGAAGGCCTCGGCTATCAATTCAACTGGTCCGCACCCGACACCCTCGAAGGCTTCGGCATTCAGGCCGGTAACCTCGTCGCGGTCGGTTTCGGCGGTAAACAATGCTCGTTCGTCGGCTACGACATCAAACCGGACGGCACGCTCGATGGTAAATGGGGCTTCAAAACCTCGAAATCCCTTGGAACGGAAGTCGCGAAAAAGAAGTAGAATAGAAAGACGGATGTCTTTTTCGTTTTTTACCTTTTTGTTCAGGCCGGTGATGCTTTTCGTAGCGGTCACCGGCCTTATTATCGTTACGGCTTCGTGCGGCGGCCCGGCAGAACGTATCCGCGAGAAATCATCTGTTGAGCCGTCGCCATCTCCAACTCCGGGCGAACGCGAGATCTCCGGCGTTTTCAACGTCGAAGGCTCGGCCGAAAATGGCAACAATCCGTACACGGGAATTCTGACGATCCAACCGCAAGGCGATGTTTACGGCTTTCGGTGGACAACAACCAAAGGCTCTCGTGTTGGAACAGGCCTCCAAATCGGCAATGCCACGGCTGCGAGCTTTGCCGCAACCGGCGGAGGTAAAGGTTGCGGAGTCGTCCTGTACAAGATCGCCAGCGATGGTTCGCTCAACGGCCGCATCGGGCTGTGGGGCGAAGCACAATATGCGACCGAGACCGCAACGCGCATCGAAGGCCGGGGCTTCGTTGGTAAATATTCCGTCAACGGCACATCGCCCGACGGCAACCCCTATCAAGGCACTCTCACCATAGTAAAAGACGGCAGCGGCTACGACCTGACCTGGACAACGCCCGAACCGCGAGTCGCCTTTGCGATCTGGAAGGGAAGCGTCGCCGCCGGCAGTTTTGGCGGCAGGCAATGCAGCTTTTTCCTATACGACATCCAGTCAAATGGGAATCTCAATGGCGATTGGGGCGGCCAAGCTGCCGTCACCTTCGGCACCGAGTCGGCGAAGAGGCAATGAGCTTACGTTGCGATAATGATATCTAGCAACTTGAGGTCTGGACTCCAGTCGAAAGTGAAGGCAGTATGCTCGGGCAGCATAATGCAGTCACCTTTTCTGAAACGCCTTCCAGGTTCGAAACTATTGGCTAATCCTTTGGCATCTACTATCGAGAGTTCTCCTGAAAGAACGTAAGCGAGTTCGAATATGCCTACCCTAATAAACCAACCACGTGATCTTGAGTTATTGTCACGATTCACAAAACTTTTGATCAAAATTGCTAGCTTCCGATCTGACATCTCCCAAATATCAGTTTGGCTCTGAGAATAGCCGCTGCCAACGTAGGGCTCAGAACCGCTGTTCTTGAATCTGTAATATCGCTGACCGCCAAAATCACGCTCCGGATCAACATTGCCATTCGGAAGCGTCATCTCGTGATCGATCCACGTCTCATGCTCCGCAGGCGAACTGACTTCGATGACCTCGGCTCCGGCTTCGGAATACAGAACACGATGCCGGATCTCCGGCGGTTGGAGGATGCAATCGCCAGATTCGAGCCAGAACGGCGGGCCTTGGTCTTCGTAAACGACCTGGATGCGGCCTCGGACGCAGTAGATCATCTGGAAATCGACCTTGTGATAGTGAACAGAATCAGGAACAGCTCCGCCAAACGGCAAACGGATGTGCGACGCGATCACTTTTCCACCCAAACGGCCCGGGATTAGGTCGCGGTATTCCATTCCGGCTCGGCCGACGGTCCATTCCGGGGCAGTACCACCTGCGATAGCGGGTGGTTGAGCAGTGAGATTTGACGTCTCCAAAACGTGCGTCGAACCACCCGCTAACGCAGGTGGTACTGCCTTGATCCGCAAGCTTTCGACGCCTTTTGACAGCAAAGCTTCACGGGGCGAATCGGCGGGGAAGATCATGTCGAGGCGATAGCCGAGATCTTTGTGCTGCTCGATCGATTCGTCAAGATTGTCGCAGATGATCGCGTCCTGCTCGGCCATCATTTCCAATTCTTTCTCCACACCAACTTCGTCTCTTCGTCGAGCAACGAGCGGCGAAATGGCAGGTTGTTGAGGATCTTGTTCATGACGAAGTCCCAATCGCGGTACGGATTGTCCTTGATCTTTTCGAACCTGAGCATCCCGAATTCCGTCTCGTCGTCATTGCGAAAATACAGTTCACGCGGTTCGTCCACGCCGTCGTCGACATAAAAATAACGGGTCACGAAGTGCCAACGCATCTTTTGTTTGTCGTACTTCTTCGTCCTGTGATAGGTCCATTCGTCCTGCATAAAATCGTTTAGAGCAACTGCATCCGCTCGGCTTCGTCGTCGATATCTTTCGACGGTGCGATTCATTTGCTATTGGGCTTCTCTAACGCCGCTAAAACCATCGTCAAAAAACCGCCTCGCAGCCGCCATCGCGGCCGGAACGGCGGTCAGGTGACTGAGCGATGCGTCCTTAATGATGTAGCGACGCATCGACTCGCGGCCGACCCCGCGGCGACGCATCGCGTTGAATGCGTTTGTCGTATTTTCAGGGCCTACGACGCCGTCGCCTTCAAGATTGATGAGCAGCATTGGCGTTCGCGGTGCCCAATCGAATACATTGTCGTTTATTAATGCCGCAACCAACGGGTCTTTCGTATCGACCGTTTCCAACGCCCTCAGAAATCGCGGAGTGATCACGTTTCGCAGGTCGTTTTTCGAACGCATAAGTACGGCCGTTAAACCGAGAGCCTTGATCAATTTCTCGTCCGGCGGATTTCGGTTAAAGTTCAGATATATCGAATTCGCCATCGCCGTTTTGAAGTAGTCGGTGATCTTAATATTCGAATGTTTTCTTAAGTAATACGCGGCATACGACAACAAATAAAGCCGCACGACGAAGCCCGTCTGGTCTGTCGGCTGGACGAGCATAAATTCCCGCGTTGCTCCCGAAACATCGTACGGCCCGTTTGCCGGTGCGGATTTTTCGACGCGATAACGTGGCCCTACCAAACGTTCGAGCTTCTGCGTAACCGCCATCGCGATGCCGCCGCCCTCGGAATACCCGGTAACGTAAAGTTTCGGGCCGAGATCGTAGCCTTTCCGGCGGGCGAGTTCGCGGGCCGGATCGATGATATCGACGGCGGACTGGGAATTGATAATGTTACGCGGATAAGGATGCGTCGCCTCGTGATCGCCCAGGCCGAGATAGTCGGGAATTATCACCGCATAACCGCCTGTCGCGAACGCCAGTGCCGCCGTTTCGGCCTCGGAACCATTCTCGGCGCCCTTCCATTTCGAAGGCGAGCCGTCGCGATCCTGGATCGTCCCATGGCAGAACACAACCAGTCCATTGGGGGCACCGCCCTGCGGCCACGCCATCAGCCCTGTTAGCGTTACGCGTTTGTTGGCCTCGTCGATCGAGGTGTAACTGATCCGTGTCAGTTCGATAGCCGAGGATGTGTTTCCGACCGAGTATTCGCCGAAGGCCCTGGCAAGCCGGGCGTTTACTTTTGCCGCAGTCAACGTAGCGTTCGGGGCCGACGAAACCAGCGTCTGTGCAAAAACAGACGGCAGAAACGCCGCTATGATTAGAGTTAGAAACGCGAACCGACGAATCACTATTTGCATATCGTTCTGTGGGATGCAGCCAGAACATTGAAACAACGGCACCCCAAGCTCCTTGTATTCATAATGATTTAGCGTTGTCGTTCAACGCCAACTTTGGTGATTAACGATCTCGATATTTTCTAATCTTACTGCTCCGTCAAAGATCTTTTCTGTTCCCCTATTTAAGGCCAGATGACGGCTACTTCCGATTTGATCGAATTAGCAATGTAGCAGCCTTCGTGTGCTGCGTGATGCAGCCCGGCTATTTCATCCTGAGTCGGCAGTTTGTCGCCTGACCACTCGATCTTTGGATAAAGCGTTATCTTCGACATCCATTCCTTTCCATCGTCACCCTTGGTCATCTCGCCGACGGCATCGTCTTCGTAAGACGCGATGTTAAACCCCGCCTTCGACGCGACCCACAAAAACGTCAGCATATGACACGACGAAGCCGCAGCTACCAATGCCTCCTCAGGATCAACCGCCGCCTCAACCGAAAACGGAACCCGAACCGCATGCGGTGAAGACGACGCCGGAACCGTCACCCCGCCGTCAAATTCCCACGAATGTCCGCGTGTGTATTGATTCTTAGCAAACGCCTCAGCCGAATCGCTTTTCCAGAATATTTTTGCTGTGTATTTGGACATTACGCTTTGATTTGGTCGGCCGTTAGAATCACAAGGCTCCCATCGCGCCAGATAGCGATCGAATTTCCAGCCGCCTTGTGACGCTTGAGGGCTTTGTTAACTGCAAGCTTGAAAACGCGATCTATTTTTTCGCCCTCAGCTGTCAGGGTTACAGACTTCTCTTTGAGTTGTTTATTGTCCACCATAGCTCCTCATCAACAATTTTAATACCATCCAGCTTATCACCCGATGCGATCAATATGGGGATATCCTCCGAAGCATTGTACAATCGCCAAGCGTCCGCGATCGGCATATACATGTTCAAAAAATTCTCACGCCCTCGGTCAAAGCGTCTGCGAATCGTGGGAACTGGGATGTCATGGCCACCGACTCTGACGCGTTCGGCGACTCTTTGTACTGATAGCTCCACATCTGGTAGCCATAGATATGCGATCTGTAGCGAAAAACCATTTTTCTGAACATCTTTAAGGAATCGGACGTAAGTTCTCGCCGATAAAGTGGTCTCAAATGCAAAACTCTCGCGTTTTCGACCGAACTCACGCATTCGTGTCAGCATTATTCTGCCCGCCTCGATATCGACATTGCCCGCCGAAACTAAAGACTCCGCAATCGAATCTGCATTGAGAAACGGAATGCCAGAGAAATGTTTGTTTAGTAGGTCCGGAGCAAACGTCGATTTGCCGGCTCCATTTGGTCCTGCGATTATGATTACCGAAGGCATATCTTAGGCCTCTGCCATATCAAAATCGGGCTAATATCTCCGCAACGTGTTTCCTGTAGTCCTCTTTGTTGATTTGGTGACTATAGTGAGTCACCTTAGCAATCCTAAATTTTTGACCGAAGTACTTGGTAACAACGGCAAACGCATCATTTCCAAAAGCGATTATCAACGGGTCTTCGGTACTAACATCTGATAATTCCTTTTCGAACTTTGACGCACTCTCCCGTTCGAAGCTTGGACTTGCATTTAAGTACCTCACTACTTCCCTCGAATCTTTGCATGGTAGATATTTAATGATGTCCGTCATGTAAGCGCCGTGAAAGCACGTGTCTTTGAAAGCATGTCGTATCTTATAGTCCTGAGACATCGATTTTCCATCATGGAAATTTGCAAAAATCCCATCGAGCGGGCGAGCAATATTCAACCCGACCATTATACGGTTTGGGTTTAGCTGGTTGAGCAGACTTGGGTTCATTCGATGGTCAAAGACACTTAAGTCTCCAATATTCGACTTTGGCGTTAAACCTACATCGGCCCATACCGCCCAACTAGAGCAGTCACCATATTTCTTTGCTATTTCCAGATACTGTTCTTTTTTCACATCGAATACTATCGCCTTAACTCATACAACATCTTCGGAAACAGAATGGTCTCGCGGACGTGTTCGTTGCCATATGTTTCACCAATACACCTCAACCAGATTCGATTCTGCAATCGCGACATCCCTCGCAATCAGCGGCAAATCAAGCTCGACAGCAGTTGCGACGATGATCCGGTCAAACGGGTCGGTGTTAAAGTTGTACCTCGCGGAATAATAAGCAACTGTCGGAGTCAATTCCTCAATTAGGAAACCGGTCTTCTTCCTCAGCCTTCTTGACCAATTTAGGAACCCGTCCTGCAAAGAAATTTCGCCATCTCTTTCCAGCATCGCAATCTCGAAAAGGACGATCGACGGAATCGAAATAACAATTTCGCCCTTGTTCGCTTTTTCAAATGCCGCATTAGCCTTCTTGGATAATCTGGACGTTTTCTGCGTCGTATACCAGACTAGTGCGTGAGTGTCCGTTACAAACATTTAGTCCTCACGCTTTAGTTCTTCCGCAGACCGATCCATCGCGGCATCGAATTCTTCGACGAAGCGTTTTCTGCCAGACTCAAGGTCGTCCTTAAGCAGGACGGCCGAGCCCGCGAGGCTCCACTCAACATCCTCTTCAACCTGAACGGGCTCCTCATCGAGAATCGTAAGGTAACCTTTGCGAAAACGCCCCCGACTGATCTTCTCTTTGAATCGAACGTTTCCCAAAGGATCGATGGTTGCTTCGACAGTCTCCAACATAATGTTCACCTCATAACAATATTACCCACTTTTCAATCAACGACGTAAACAATTTTACGGCCTCAGCCTATACAACATCCTCGGAAACGGAATCGTCTCTCTCACGTGCTCGATCCCGGCCATCCAGGCGGTGCATCGTTCGATTCCCATCCCGAAACCGGCGTGGGGAACTGAACCATATCTACGCAGATCCAGGTACCATTCGAAGGTTGCCTGGTCGAGGCCGTGGTGTTTTAGTTGCTCGATCAGGTAATCGAGGTTTGCAGCTCGTTCGCCGCCGCCGATTATTTCGCCATAGCCTTCGGGGGCGAGCAGGTCGATTCCGAGGGCGCATTCGGGGCGATCTTTATCCACCTCAAAGTAAAATCCCTTGATCGCGGCAGGGAAATGGTGGACGAAGACCGGTTTGCCAAACTGGCTGGATAAATAGGTTTCGTCCGGTGCCCCAAAATCGCCGCCCCACTGGAACGCGGACGTCTCGTCCGCGTGTGTCTCCTCCTGATCGCCCGTCGAAAATTCGCGGGCGGGCCGCCCGCGGTCCTGTAGCATTTTGACGGCGTCGTCGTAGTGGAGACGCGGGAACGGGGAATTGATGGCTTCGAGGACCGTCGTGTCGCGTTCGAGCGTCTTTAATTCTTCCTGGCGGTCGGTCAGGACGCGTTCCACGACCTTGAGGATCATCGCTTCGCCGAGGTCCATCATGTCTTCGTAACTCGCGTAGGCGACCTCGGGCTCGACCATCCAGAATTCCGTGAGGTGCCGACGCGTCTTGGATTTTTCTGCCCGAAATGTCGGGCCGAACGCATACGATTTACCGAACGCCGCTGCTGTCGCTTCGTTATAAAGCTGTCCCGACTGCGTCAAATAAGCCTTTTCATCACCAAAATAATCGACCTCAAACAGCGTAGTTGTGCCCTCGCACGCCGCCGGTGTAAAGATCGGCGTATCGGCAAGCGTGAAACCGCCGTCGTCAAAGAAATCACGTACCGCTTTGATAACCGTATGCCGAATTTTCAGCACGGCGTACTGCTTTTTCGAGCGGATCCACAGATGCCGGTTGTCCATGAGGAATTCGGTGCCGTGTTCCTTCGGCGTGATCGGATAATCGTGGACGTTTTGCAGCACTTCGAGGCCGGTTACATCGACTTCGACGCCGAGCGTCGAACGCGTGTCTTCCTTAACCGTTCCGGTCACGATGATCGAACTTTCCTGCCCGATCGAATCGGCGAGATCGTACAAAGCCTCGTCATTCGGCTTAAAAACAACGCACTGCACAATGCCAGTGCCGTCGCGAAACTGCAAAAACACGAGCTTGCCGCTCGAACGCTTGTTATAAAGCCAGCCCTTAAGCGTGACCGATTCGCCGATGTGGCCTTTTAGTTGATTGATGTATGTTTGCTTCATGTATTTGGTTAACTTTTAACGCGATTTTAAACTACCGCTCTGTAAATCCCAAGTCTCACCCGGAAATCGATAAACCCGATAAATTCATAGCTAAATGTTCAGTTTTCAAAACTGAAAACTCAGGTTTCAAACTTAAATGTTTCGTTTTGAAAGTTGAAAACTGTACTTTCAAACCTGAAACTTCAGATTTCAAACCTAAATGTTCCGTATTCAAACTTGAAAATTGTATTTTCAAACCTGAAACCGCGGGTTACAAACCTAAATGTTCCGTATTCGAACATAAAAGGTGTATTTTCAAACCTAAAACCTCAGGTTTCAAACCTAAATGTTCCGTTTTCAAAGCTGAAACCTCAGGTTTTCAGCCTGAAATGTTGTCTGCGAGAGTTGTGCAGACAGTATTTGAATTCGTGCAGACAACATTTTGATTCGTGCAGACAACATTTGAACTCGTGCAGACAGTATTTACATTCGTGCAGACAACATTTGAACTCGTGCAGACAGTATTTACATTCGTGCAGACAACATTTGAATTCGTGCAGAAAGTATTTAAATTCGTGCAGACAACATTTTGATTCGTGCAGACAACATTTGAACTCGTGCAGACAGCATTTTAGTTCGTGCAGACAGTAAATAAGTTCGTGCAGACAACATTTTAAGTCGTGCAAACAGTATTTTAAGTTCGTGCAGACTGCATTTGAATTAGCTCATTCGATGCGGCTTCTTCTCGTTTGACAATTCACTATCTGAAAACCAGACTAAAACGAAATGGACAGCGAAAAGAAAAAGAAGAAGGTCGATTATTCGAGCGCCTGGGCTGAGGCCCGGCGGATCATGTGGGGAGCCCGTTGGCGATTACTGGTTGGCAGCCTGCTGATGCTGGTTTCGAGGCTGTCGGGCATGGTTTTGCCGGCTTCGACGAAGTATATTGGCGACGAGATCTTCACGAACAAGCGGTTCGATCTGCTGAAATGGATCGCTCTGGCGATCGGTATTTCAACACTTGTGCAGGGAGTGACATCGTTCGCACTCTCGCAAATTTTAGGCGTCGCTGCGCAGCTTGCGATCACGAATATGCGAATGCGTGTTCAGCGGCACATTGAGCGGCTGCCGATCTCGTATTTTGATTCGACGCAGAGCGGCCAGCTTATTTCACGCATCATGAATGACGCCGAGGGCATCCGAAACCTCGTCGGCACCGGTTTGGGGCAGCTACTTGGCAGCATCGTGACCGCGACGATCTCGATCGGTGTGCTTTTCTATCTGAATTGGCGTCTGACGGCGGCAACGATGGTCGTTTTGATCGTTTTTGGCTCCGCGCTGATGTACGCGTTCAAGGTGTTGCGGCCCGTGTTTCGCGAACGGGGCGAGATAACGGCGTTGGTAACCGGCCGTCTTACGGAATCGCTCGGCGGCATCCGCATCGTCAAAGCCTATACGGCAGAGAAGCGCGAAGAGCTTTCGTTCGCCCGCGGCGCTCACAAGCTATTCCGAAATATCGCCAAATCCGTCACCGGCGTTTCGGCGATATCATCGTTTTCATCCGTCGTTATCGGTGCGATCGCGGTCGTGATGATCCTGATCGGCGGCAACGCGGTGCAGGCGAACACGATGACGCTGGGCGATTTTCTGATGTACATTTCGTTTACGTTTCTGCTGGCGATGCCGGTTATCGAGCTGACCTCTATCGGAACGCAAATCACCGAAGCCCTCGCCGGACTCGACCGCATCCGCGAAGTGCTCGCCATGACGACCGAGGACGACACCGACAAGAACAAGGCCGCAATCTCGACGATGGACGGAACAATCGATTTCGAGGATGTCCATTTCGAATACGATCCCGGCGTTCCGGTTCTGAAAGGTGTGAGTTTTCACTCGGCGGCCGGGACAACGACTGCGCTCGTCGGATCGAGCGGTTCCGGCAAATCGACGATCCTCAGTCTGGTGCTCAACTTCATCCAGCCAACAAAGGGAGAACCACCTGCGTCAGCGGGTGGTCAGGACGTTTCCGCGAAGTCATCATCGGTATCGGACATGCACCAAGAGTCGTTCGCCGCAGCCCAACCACCCGCTAACGCAGGTGGTTCTCCCTTTGCAGGTCGGATAACTATCGACGGCAAAGATCTACAGTCCGTTAAGCTCCGCGATTATCGCCGCCATCTTGGCGTAGTTTTGCAGGATAATTTCCTATTCGACGGCACCATTCTCGAAAACATCCGATTCTCGAATCCTGAGGCAAATATTGACGCGATAAAGGAAGTTTGCCGCGTTGCGAATGCTGACGAATTTATCGAAAAGTTCCCCAACGGCTACGACACAGTTGTCGGTGAACGCGGCGTTAAACTTTCCGGCGGCCAGCGGCAACGAATTGCCATCGCACGAGCCTTACTAGCCGATCCACGGATCCTGATCCTCGACGAAGCCACCTCAAGTCTCGACAGCGAGTCAGAAGCACTTATTCAGGAAGGTTTGAACCGTTTGCGGCAGGGAAGAACGACTTTCGTGATCGCTCACCGCCTCTCGACGATCCGCAGTGCCGATCAGATCCTTGTCGTCGAGGCGGGAGAAATTCTCGAGCGAGGAACCCACGCCGAGTTGGTTTCGCTAGACGGACGCTACAAACAGCTTTATGATAAGCAGTACCGATTTGAACAGAATCTTTTTGTAAATCCCGGCGAGGATTTCACCGGAAAACCGCCGGAGGCTTTGGCAAAGACTAAACTTTAGCTCTGCGTCCCCGCTTTAGTGGGTATTTCGCCGAGCGTTGCCGCCTGAAGGCGGGACTCCAAGCCCGGAACTCGGAACTCGGAACTCGAATATTTTATGTCTGAACAACAAACATACGCGAACCATACACGTTGGTATCCGCTCGTTCATTTTGTGATCTTTCCGCTGCTGGTCCTGAATTTCTTGTATCAGGCATTCCGTCTCTATCAGGAGCCTAGCATCGACCGAGCGGTTTGGGTCGTGCTTTGCGTCGTGTTTATGCTGATCGCGCTGACGTCTCGATTGCAGGCGTTAAAGGCTCAGGATCGAACGATCAGGCTTGAAGAGAGATTGCGATACAACGATCTGCTGTCGCCGGAACTCGCAAAACGGGCGTCCGAACTGCCAACGGGCAAAATCATCTCGCTGCGATTTGCGTCCAACGAAGAATTGCCGGAATTAGTTACGCAGGTTCTTGACGGTAAGTTGAACACAGGAAAAGAGATAAAGACTGCCATTAAGAACTGGCGGGGCGATCATTTGCGGGTTTAACCGCTATTCGTTTTCTATCTCACGACCCAGAATTTCGCGGATCGCCGGAAAGCGGTTCAAGCTTTCGGCTGAGCGGCAAGTGATCCTGAACATAGGTTTGATGAACGGGACAAAGTAGGTTTTGCCGCGGTTGATCGCTTGGAACGAAAATGTTCCAGCGGCTTTCAGGCAACGCTGTAAAGTCTGTAAACGGAATTCGTTAGCAAAGCTCTCTTCATCTAAAGCTGGAAGCCCTAGCCGGCGGCGGACATTGAGAAAATACCGCCTTTTCTCGGCCAGCCATTCGCGTGAGGGTGGTTCGGTGATGCGGTCGAGCAGGAGCGAGACGAGATCATACGCCGGGGAACCGATCCGTGCGTCCTGGTGATCGATGATCCGCATTCGGCCGCGTTGATCGATCATTAGATTCGCCGCGTGAAAATCGCGGTGACACAGTACCGTCGCATAAGACTCCAACTCCTTCGCCAATTCTTCGAACTCCGCTGTCAGAGCCTCGTCGTCGGCTGTGGACAAGGGTGATTTTAGAAACGTACTAAAATAGTGCTCCTTAAAGAAATTCAACTCCCAGAGCAGCTTTTCCTCGTCAAATTTGAATTTTGACGCGATCGAATTCGTTTCGTAAGCGATCGGCGTCACTGTCTGGATTCGGGCGATGAGCGATATTGCTTCATCGAGTTTGCGGGCATAGTCAACCTTGTTCGCTTCCAGCAATACCTCACGAAGGATCGTATCGCCGAGATCTTCCTGTACGATCACGCCGATATTACCGTCAAAATCGAGAATTTCAGCAACTGGTAAACCACCTGCCACAAAAAGCCGCGTGACGTCGAGGTACGACTGATCTGCGGGGTCGAACGGCTCCGGATACACGCAGGCTATCGCTCCTGAGCCGTTCCACGAGACACGAAAATATTCGCGCGTCGACGCATCGGCCGTGAGCGACTCGAATTCGAGCTGCTGGCCGCGCGATGTGAGGAATTCTCTGAGACGATTTTCGAGAGCTGACATGAGCTTGCTTATTGATTTAACGGAACGATATAGTTCTCTCCCTGAATGTACCCTTGCAACGCTTTTTGCGGAATCTCGTCGCAACTGCGAACCATGTCCGCTCGAACGATGGCAGCGTTCGAGAAATGCTCTCCCGACTCAATCGTGACACCGTCGGCGATAATTGTTCTGTACAAAGTCGCTCCGTCACCGATCGTGACATCATCCCAAATTATTGAATCCTTGAGACTTGCGGCTCCACTCAGCACACAGTTGCGGCCAAAATGCATGTCGCACGCTCCCATCATGGCGAGCGAGATATCTAGATATCTCGGGATGGTCGACAGCTCGTACCAACTGCCTTCGGAAACGTGAGTCGCGATCTTTCCGCCGCTTTTGATATATGGAATATAGATGTCCGTCACGATGTCCGAAAACACCCCGGTCGGAATCATTTTGAGTATTTCAGGTTCGAGAATATGGATACCGGTGAACATCAGGGGCGTTACTATCTCGTGCTCGGTATCTCTTAGTTCTGCCTCGGTAACGGGCGTAGCGTGCGGCCCAAAATGGTCGATCGCTCCGTCATTTGTATAAACGACCGTAAATTTCTCACGTTTATGATTCGGCATGAGAACCATCGTGGCGATCGCACCGGATCTTTTGTGGGCTGCGACGGCCTCGCCGATGTCGATGTCAGTGATGATCTTGCCGTTAACAATTACGAACGTATCGTCCTGCAAATGCTGGCGTGCAAAGTCTAAAGCTCCTCCGGTTCCGAGGATCTCGGGATATTCGACTGTGTAATCGATATTCACGCCGAACCTGTTGCCATCGCCGAGCGCGTCAATAACGGATTTGGGCTGGTGGTGGAGGTTCACGACGATGTCCGTAATGCCGAATTTAGCGATGTATTCAGCAACGTAGCCGACCAAAGGCTTGCCAAGAAACGGTATCGCCGGCTTGGTGCGGTCAATTGTTAATGGAAAAAGCCGAGTGCCAAAACCGGCGGCCAGGATCATTGCTTTCATAATTGGCTTTCGTTGCCGAAACTAGATAATAAGGGAATCAACCACTTTTGTGAAAATCGCACATCTGTAAAGTTTTTGTAACCCGTTTCGGATGGACAAATTTCCATAACTGCTCTATCGTGAACGGTATCGAGCCTAACGACATCACAACACATACGTCAGATCCGGCAGACGGATTAAAGAATGACCGACGCGAGATCTTCGGCTGGTTGACCTACGACTGGGCAAACTCGGCGTTTTTTACGACTGTAGTTACCGTGCTTGCGGGGCCATATTTGACCGCTCTTGCTCAGGCCGATGTCGGGAAAGCCGGAGTGGTTCTCAGCCTCGGGCCGTTCGGGTCCATCACGTCGGACAATTTGTTTACGTCGACCCTCGGTGCGTCGATCTTCCTGCAAATCTTTCTGCTGCCGATCCTGGGCTCGATCGCCGATTTCACACCGCTAAAGAAGCGGATGATGGCCGTGTTTTGCTATGTCGGCGTCGTTTCGAGTTCGCTGCTTTTCTTTATCAACGGAACCTCGTATCTGTGGGGCTGCTTGTTCCTGCTGATCTCAAATATCTGCTTCGCGGCAACAAATGTCTTCTATAACTCATTTCTCGTAGATATTACGACCGAGGATAAACGTGACAAGATAAGTAGTTACGGGTACGCGAGTGGCTATGTCGGCGGATTGATCATGCTCTTCGTGAATCTCGCGTTGATCAACTTTGGCGACAGGATCGGCATCGACAAAGGGCTTGCAGTTCGCGTCTCAATGCTCTCGGCTTCGGTTTGGTGGGGCGTTTTCGCGATAGTTACCTTCGTTTTGATAAAGAAACGCGAACCCGAAAGAAGTCGTGATGGGAAGAGCCTGATCACTGTCGGTTTCCTTGAGATCTGGCGGACTCTCCGTGAATTGGTCGGGCTCAAGTATACGCTGCTTTTCCTCGGCGGCTATCTACTCTATAACGACGGCATACAGACGGTGATCCTCAATTCCTCGATCTTTCTCTCGCAGGAATTATTTATCTCGCGCGGACTCGAGAGCGATTCGACCTTCCTGCTGGGTATTTTTGTTGTCGCCCAGGTGTTTGCTCTGATAGGTGCGATCGCATTCGAACGAATAGCGCGCGTGATAGGAACCAAACAGACGATCATGTTGTCGCTGGCGATTTGGGCGGGGATCGTTATTTTTGCCTACGGTTTCCTTCAAACTTCGACGCAGGCCTATATTATGGCCTTATTTATTGGGCTCGTACTCGGTCCGACGCAGGCACTTTCGCGGTCGCTGTTCTCGCAAATGATCCCGAAATCGCGCGAATCAGCCTTCTTTGGCCTTTACGAGATATCTGAAAAAGGAACATCATGGATCGGAAATTTGGTTTTCGCTGTTGTCGTCGGAACGACCGGTTCCTATCGGCAGGCGATCCTTGCGCTGATCGTGTTTTTCGTTGCCGGAATGATAATTCTGTTTTTCACAAATACGACGAGGGCGATTCACGAAGCCGGCAATTTGACCCCGGAAGAGGCGGCAAAGAAATGAGCCGGAATATTGGATTTAGCGGGAAATGGCCGATATAATATCGCTAGATAATCTGATCCCTATATTGAAAAACACAGTGACCGACAACTCCAGCGAAAAGATCATCACTATATTCGGCGGCTCGAAATGCAGCGAGTCCTCGCCTGAATACATCGAGGCAAAGGCTCTGGGTGCCATGCTCGCCGAGGCGGGCTTTACGATCTGTACGGGCGGCTACTTGGGCATTATGGAAGCCGCTTCACGCGGAGCACGCGAAAAAGGCGGGCGCGTTCTGGGTATTGTGATGAACCAGTTCAAGAAAGAACCGAATCGATTCTTGACCGATAAGGTCGCAACCGATCATTTCTACGACCGGCTTCAGAACCTGATAACCCGTTCGGTAGGTTTCGTTGCCCTAAAAGGCGGAATGGGAACGGTAACCGAGATCTCACTCGTTTGGAATAAGCTGACCACCGGCGTTTTGGCCCCGCGGCCTCTAGTCCTGGTCGGAGATTGCTGGAACCCAGTTGTGGCGGCATGGAAAGAAAATCTCGTTGTCAGTGAAAAAGATCTCAGCTTTCTCGACTTTGCTTCGGATGCGGCATCTGCGGCTTCGATAATTCTCGAACGGTCGAAAGGAGTAACTCTATGAATTGCCCGAAATGTAATGCACAGTTGATGGATGGAGCCAAATTCTGCGGTTCTTGCGGTCTCATACTGCAAGCATCTGCTCCGCCACCGCCCCAGGCTGCTCCGCAACAACCGGTTCCGCAGGGCGGAGCTTTTCATTTTGATACTGACGGCCGCGGTCAGGGTCGCGGGTACACGTGGGCGATCGAACATCAAGGCGCTTTTGCTCTCGCGCTGGTTCAACTACAGGCTGAACAAGCCATCTCGGCTGAGGCCGGAGCGATGGTCTCGATGTCGGCAAACATCGATCTGCATTCGGAATTAAAGGGCGGGGTTTTTGGAGCTTTAAAACGTGCCGTAGGCGGCGAATCTGCATTTGTCTCAACGTTTACCGCAAAAGGCGGACCCGGCGAAGTCACGTTCGCTCCCGGAGCTCCCGGCGATGTCGCTGGGATCGAAATGCAGAATCAGACTTTTATGGTGCAGTCGAGTTCGTACCTCGCGGGCGACACATCGCTAATCGTGGACACGAAATTCGGCGGAGCAAAATCGTTCTTTGGCGGCGAAGGTTTATTCGTTTTGCAGGTTTCAGGAGTTGGCCTGCTTCTCGTTTCTTCATTTGGAGCGATACATCGCCGTACCCTTCGTCCGGGCGAGCAATACGTTATTGACACCGGCCACCTCGTCGCATGGGAAGGCCATATGCAGTACAACCTTAGAAAAGCGGCCAAGAGCGGCTATCTGCGTAGCATGTTGAGCGGAGAAGGAATGGTCGCCGAATTCACCGGCCCGGGCGAGATTCTCATTCAAACACGCAATCTTGCCGCCTTTGCGGGCCTTTTGAAGCCGTTTTTCCCGTCTCAGGGCGGTAGCGGCGGCGGATTTAGCTTTGGCAGTTAGTTTGGCTGGAATTGGTTCAGCGAGAAATTCGATGGATGATGCAGCCGCCACTTCTGAACGGCGAATAAATGCGCTTGCTGTCTCGCACGGGATCGGCATCGGGCGTTTAGTATTCTTTAAGGAAGGTTCGAGCCCGCTTTCCCGCGTCGAGACCGGTTCACCCGAAACGGAAGTTGAAAGGCTCCGCCTCGCCGCAGAATCCTGCAAAGCACAATTGAACCACTTGATCGCCGCCGGTCTATCCAATCCGCAACCCCACGTTATAGATATTTTCGATCTACAGCTTTTGATCCTCGACCAATCCTCGCTTTTAAGCAAGATCGAGGCTCACATTCGCGAAACAGGGGTCGACGCCGAATCCGCACTAAAAACCGTCGCCGGAGAACTGGTCGGCAGGCAGTCGAAGGTTGCAGACCAGCACCTGCGTGAAAAACATATCGATATCGCCGATGTTTGTAATCGGCTGGAAGCGAGCCTCCAAGGCTCCCAACCGGCTGCGGATAATATTTACGCCGGTGCAATCGTTGCCGCATGCGAGCTGCGGCCTTCCGCGATGCTTGAGCTGAAAAAATGCGATCCGGCCGGAATAATAACCGAACGAGGCGGTTGGACATCTCACACATCGATTCTCGCGCGAGAATTAATGATCCCGATGGTTTCAGGAATTGGGGCAAACTCGGGGACTTTCTCCGAGGGCGTCGAGGTGATAGTGGATGGCAAATCCGGTTTGGTCATCTTCGACCCGAGCCAATCAACGATCAAGGATTACGCGGCTATCACAGTTTCAAACGATACAGATGCAGATGAACCTACGACCGTTTCGACCTCGGAAACTTTGGACGGCCACCGCATTGCGATCCGGGCGAACGTCGATATTCCCGAGGACTATGATCTCGCCCGCCGTTTTGGGGCCGAAGGCATCGGGCTTTTCCGATCGGAATCGCTTATCGCACACCCAGGACAGATTCCGTCAGAGGGCGAGCAGATCTCGGCATATCGCCAGATCGCTGAGGTAGCGGGTGATGATGGCGTGCGTATCCGTACTTTTGACATCGGCATCGATCATTTACGAGGAAACCCAACCCGAACTGAGGTAAACCCGTCGCTCGGCCTGCGTTCGATACGGCTCAGTCTTCACGAGCAGACACATTTTCGTACGCAGATAAGAGCGATTTTGCGCGCTTCTTTGAACAATAAGATCGATATTCTGCTTCCGATGGTCTCGGGCGTTGCGGAGCTCGCCGGGGCGATTCAGATGATTGATGAAGAACGTAATTGGCTCGCTGGACACGATGTCCCTTTCGGCACGCCGCGGATCGGGGCTATGATCGAAGTTCCTTCCGGTGTAATGACATCACGGGAAATCACTCGCAAAGTCGATTTTATGGCGCTCGGTACGAACGATCTGGTTCAGTATCTGCTCGCGATTGACCGCGATAACGAATCGGTCGCGGAATGGTACCAGACGCTTCACCCGGCAGTATTACGCTCTATTCGTGAGGTGATCGATGCAGGCAAGGATGCCGGAAAACCGGTGCTAATTTGCGGCGAGATGGCTGGGTCACCGTTTTACGTTCCGGTTCTGATAGGGCTCGGCGCGAACGAGCTGAGCATGAACATCAATTCTATCAGTCAGATACGGCGGCTCATCTCAGGTATGACTTTAGAGAAAGCTGTCCAGCTTATCGCGGAAATTGAAGGCAGTGAAACCTCAGAAGAAATCGAGGGAATTCTTCGTGCATTCTACACACGGCATTGGGCCCATCTATTCCCAAACGGTCTGCTCGATGCAAAACATCGATAAAATATAAAAAACTAGAATTTTGGTGCCTTTATTCGTTTACTTATGCGTTGCCACTTGCATGCCCGCAAACGGCAGCGACGAGTAAATAAAATCGGAAGTGCCAGAATGAAATTGATCGACCGAAAGCCCCTTATTTCTATTGGTTTGTGTACGCTTTTCGCATTAACGGTGATGGCTCAAGCGTCATCTGCCCAAACTGATGGCGGAAGCAGGAATAACCCATACTCACCAAGCCCGAATTCCAAAACAAAGCAGAGTGAGATGTCCTCCCCGTCCGCAAAAAACAGCCCGGGAACCGGCGAGGTCTCGTTCGTAATGCAGAGATCGACCGCTCCGGTTATTGACGACAATCGCCCACCGATCGATGTTAGGCCGACGATCGCTCAGGCGACGTTCAAGATCGCAAAAGCGGCTGAGGTTCGAACGTTGCCACCAACCGAAGTTTATAAGATCGGCGTCGGCGATGTGCTTTTTGTTAATTTGAAGAATTCGCCGCAGGGTTCCGGATATTTCACTGTTCGTAGCGACGGAACGATCGATTACCCGCTCGCAGGCGATAATGTTGTCGTCGCCGACCAGACAACCGAAATTGCGGAAGAGAACATCGCGGACGGCATCAAACTTTTTGCCGATCCTCAAGTAGAGGTGAAAGTTCGTCAATACGGAAGCCATAAGGTCACGGTTTCCGGCTTAGTAGAAAACGCCGGTGAAAAGTACCTACAGCGAGACGCAATGCCGTTGTTCGCGATCAAAGCCGAGGCGGTTGTCAGCTCAAAAGCTACTAAGGTTTCGGTAGGTCGCGGTGAACAGATCAAGAATGAGATATTTGATCTAAGAGATCCGAAAACAGACGAGGTGCTCGTTTTTCCGGGCGATAAGATCGAGTTTACCAGCGAGATCGGCTCGGCAAATTCGACCGGTTCGTTCTTTATCGGCGGCGAAATCCTTTCGGGCGGGCAGAAAGACCTGACGAATGGGTTGACCCTCTATCAGGCAGTGATCGTTTCGGGCGGAACAAAAGGCGATCCAAAGAAAGCTGTTATCCGCCGTAAAAATGAAAAGGGGATGTTCACGGTTCTCGAACATAACCTCCGTTCGATCAAGGATGGAAAGGCGATGGACCCGTTTCTCGCCGCCGGAGATGTGATCGAGATCAAGAATTAGGTTTCTTGTAACAAGATATTTGAATGTTCAACAAATTTTGTTATACTTGCGAAGCCTTGATAGTGAAACGCGTCGGGTGGTCGCTGTTTGCTTAAAGCAAAGAGAGGAAAGTCCGAACACCATAGGGCAGCGAGCCGGATAACGTCCGGGACTTGCGTGAAAACGTAAGGACGACAAGTGCAACAGAGAGTAAACCAGCCCCGATTTTATATATTCGGGGTAATGGGTGAAAGGGTGAGGTAAGAGCTCACCGGCGTGTCTGGTAACAGACGCGGCCAGGTAAACTCCTCGCGGTGCAAGGCCAAATAGGGAAACGAGACCGAGCTGCTCGCTTGGGTGCCGAAAGGCGGCGTTTCCGGGTAGGCCGCTCGAGCCATGCGGTAACGCACGGCCTAGATGAATGATCACGGCCCGCGCGAGCGGGATACAAGATTCGGCTTATAGACGCGTTTCATTACTTGGTAACTCGGCAGCTTATTTTTCAATAAAACTTAGGAGAAGTTATTTTTATGGCGAACCGTAAAGGTGTGTTTATCGGTGCGTATGTACCCAACGAACTAAAGGAGTCGCTGAGACGCCGGGCTGCCGGTGAACATCGCACGCTTTCACAAGAGATCACTCGTATTCTGGTCGAGGCCGTTCACGGCAAAGGCCTGCCTGCCGGCAGTGTAGATCGACGTAACTCGAACGAGATACCGCGTCGCCGGGCAACCGATCCGCCGATCCGCCGCCGCGCTGACGATCTACCTTACATTGCTCCGCTCACGGAAAAGAAATAGTTTTTGGTTCGCCAACAACAAAAGGTGCTGCAATCTGTTGCGGCACTTTTTTTACGCTTCGTTTGTCTGCTAACATCGTCTGCAGATGCATAAGAATACACTCGCATTCGTGATCGTTGCCGCAATCGGCGGTTTTGTCGCCGGATTTTGGCTCGCAAATTCAATAAACCGCTCCGCCGGAACGACCTCGACGGCCAGCACACCGGCAGCCAATACTTCCGCAGCCACGGCGGCGCCGGAGACCGAGCTTACGGACGCCGAGATAAAAGCTAAGATCGCCGAAGCGGACAAGAGTCCAACCAATTTGCCGTTCCAACGCGAGCTTGGCATTTCTCTTTATCGCTACGCGGCGATGAAGCAGAATCCAGAATTACTTGGTGACGCAGTCCGCATTTTGGAACGTGCGGATTCGCTGAAAAAGGATGACTTTGACATTCTTGTAGCCTTAGGCAACGCATATTTTGACATTGGTTTCTTTAAAAAAGACGTTGCGAGTTTCCAAAAGGCCCGCGATATTTACACTAAGTCTCTTGCGGTCAAACCTGGTGAGCCTGACGTGAGCACTGATCTCGGTATATCGTACTTCGTGCAGGAACCGCCGGATCTTGATAAGGCTGCGGCCGAACTCGAGCGCATTTCAAAAGCCAACCCCAAACATGAGAGATCGCTCCAGTTTTTAGTTCAGGTCTATGCAAAGCAGAAGAAGATCCCGCAGGCTGAGGCAGCGTTCGCAAAATTAAAGTCTATAAACCCTAGCAGTTCCGCGATCTCCGAATTGACCTCGGTACTTACAGCCGCCGGCGGAACAGCCAAATGAGAGAAGCTCTATTTATCATTCTGGTCGTCCTCGTGCTGCTCGCCTGGACGGCTTTTCGCTATCGAAAACAGATCAGCGGCGTGATCGGTTTCGCCCGAATGCTGAAGGATGCAAAAAGCGAAATGACCGGCGGGCCAAGGCAGATACAACAAGATCCAGTGAAGGGAATTCCTCTTGTAAACTGTTCAAAATGTAGTGTCTGGGTGCCTCAGAACAAGGCTCGGAAGGTTGGAGACGTGTTCTTCTGCTCAGACGAATGCGTCAGATCGAGAAGTCACGCCTAAGGTGCAAAAGCCCGCGCGTAAGCAAGGGCGAATCATTCAACGCTAAGAAAAAGTCGACAAATACCAAGCGATCATCCTCTCACCAAACAAAAGCCCAATGATCGACCCGATCCCGAGGAATATACCAAAGGGAAGCTGCGTCTGTAGATCGCGATCTTTGCTTTTCAGAACAAGAGCAATTCCGATCAACGCTCCTGAGAATGCCCCGAGAAAGATCGTGAGTATCGTAACCCGCCAGCCCAACAACGCTCCGACACCGAACATCATTTTCACGTCACCCAATCCCATCGCATCAACACCGCGCAGGGCCTTCCAGATCGCCCCGACAAGCCACAGGGAACCGCCGCCAACCAGCGCACCTAACAAAGCCCCCGCCAAACTCACCGCCCAACCCGGATAGCCCGCAAGCTGATTTATCGGCGAATACGCCATGTCTGAGAACGTATATCCCGCAAATGCGATCGGATAAACGATCCGAACGATCAGAACCGCGGCGAAAAGCGGATATGTGATCACGTTCGGCAGGATCATGTGTTCGGCGTCTATGAACAGCAGCGCGATCATCGTCGAGACAAACACAAGCGCGACCGGCAACATCACTGTAAATCCGATCTGCCAATATATCAGCATAAACACGAGAGCGGTCAGCAATTCCACCGCCGGGTATCGCCACGCGATCGGCTCTTTGCAACTCGAACATTTCCCGCCAAGCATCAACCAGCCGAAGATCGGAACGTTATGGTAAAACTTGATGCCGCTCTTACAATTCGGACACGCTGAACCCGGCAGCAGCGACAGCTCATTCGGGACGCGATAGACAACGACATTTAGGAAGCTGCCGATGCACGATCCGAGCACGAAAATAAAGATATAGGCGAAGATCTCGGGGACGCCGAACAATGCGTCGAATGAAGCTAGAGATAGTGTTTGCATGAGGGTTGTTTTCGAGGGGCCTCGCTGAAAAGTGACGCCCGAATAATCATAATGATTTCGTACGAAAAAGAAAAGGTGTAGTTTGGCGGTCGATTTTTAGCGAATCCATGCTAAATCCAGCCAGTTTCCTAGCAAAGCTGTCCAACATCCTTTATTATTTTGTTGTTAGCTCGCTTCGTAAACATATATACCTAAAGGACGTAGCCAATTGGAACCTACTGACATAAAAGATCCTGAGTATTTTCATAAGGTTGTTGATTGCCAGTATGCCTGCCCAGCGCACACGCCGGTGCCGGAATACATCAGGCTGATCGCCGAGGGACGTTATACCGAGGCGTACATGATCAACTGGGATTCGAACGTGTTTCCCGGCGTTTTGGGACGCACCTGCGACCGCCCGTGCGAACCCGCTTGCCGCCGTGGACGTCTCGAACAGGAGCCCGTAGCCATCTGCCGTCTCAAACGCGTCGCCGCTGACAATCGCGATGACGTCATTCCATACATGCCGCAAGGGCCGTTTCCTTCAAACGGAAAGAAGGTCGCGCTCATTGGCGGTGGGCCTGCATCGTTAACCGTAGCCCGCGATCTTGCTCCTTTGGGGTACGAAATTCACCTTTTTGACGAGCAGAAACTAGGCGGCGGATTTATGCGTTCGCAGATCCCGGCGTTTCGGCTACCCGAACGTGTTTTGAACGAAGAGGTCGATTACATCCTGCGGCTTGGCATTCACACCCATTTTGAGCATTACGTCGATTCGCTGAAAGGCGTGCTTGAAAAAGACTACGACGCGGTCTTCGTCGGCACCGGAGCCCCGCGTGGCCGCGATCTGCCAGATCTGCCTGGCCGTCAGGAAGGCGCGGCGAACATTCACATCGGCATCAACTGGCTCGGCAGCGTTGCCTTCGAACACACCGACAAGATCGGCAAGACGGTCATCGTCCTCGGCGGCGGCAACACCGCGATGGACTGTTGCCGTACGGCCCGTCGTCTCGGCGGCACGGACGTAAAGGTAATCGTCCGCTCGCCCTTCGCCTCGATGAAGGCAAGTCCGTGGGAAAAAGAGGACGCCCAGCACGAAGATATTCCGATCATTGATAATCATGTTCCTAAGACGTTCGTTCTTGAGTACGTCGAAGACGGCTCCGAAAGCTCCCCTCCTTACGAAGGAGGGGTGGCACCCGCTTCGGGTGACGGGGTGGTTCTCTCGGTTGCGGACGAGACTTCACCGACAAATACTAATAAAGCGGCGCCAGAGAACCACCCCGTCGCCGAAGCGGCGACCCCCCTCCTTCGTAAGGAGGGGAGTAAGAAGCCTCGCCTCGTCGGAATGACATTCGAAAAAGTCGAAGCTAAATACGACGAAAACGGTAAACGCACCCTCGTTCCAACCGGCGAGCCGGACGTGTTTTATCCGGCAGATGATGTTCTGATCGCCGTCGGGCAGGAAAACAGCTTCCCGTGGATCGAACGCGACTGCGGTGTCGAATTCGACAAATGGGAGATGCCCGTGGTCGACAAAACGACGTTCCAATCGACTCATCCGAAGGTTTTCTTCGGCGGCGACGCGGCTTTTGGGCCGGAGAACGTGATCACGGCGGTCGCTCACGGCCATCAAGCGGCCGTTTCCATAGATCTCGTCTGCAAAGGCGAGGACGTTAATAAACGTCTCAATCCGTTCGTTAATCTCGTCTCGCAAAAGATGGGCATTCACGAATGGGCTTACGACAGTGCGGTCGTGCCCGATCAGAGATACGTCGTGCCGCAGGCTCCAAAAGCCATCACGCTGACCAATCGCAAGCAGGAAGTCGAACTCGGATTCGACGGTCTCGCTGGTTACAAGGAGGCAGAACGTTGCCTTAACTGCGATCAGCAAACCGTCTTCGACGCGCCGAAATGCATCGAGTGCGACGCTTGCGTCGATATCTGCCCGACGAGCTGCATCACGTTCACCGCCAACGCCGACGAGCCCGAGCTACGCCTCGATCTAAAGGTCCCGGCCCTCAACCCGACGCAAGACATCTACGTCGCCGACGGCCTCAAGACCGGCCGCATCATGGCCAAAGACGAAGACGTCTGCCTCCACTGCGGCCTCTGCGCCGAACGCTGCCCCACCGCCGCCTGGGATATGCAAAAGTTCTGGTACAACGTCACCAAAGCCGGTGAGGTGAAGTATGGTGCAACATCTGGCGGCCACTTTGTCCAGATCGAACGAAGAGTCGCGATTTAGCATGAAAGCATTGTCGCATAGTATCTATAAGATGTGAGAAAACCTATGTTAGAAGTCACGATCACCTTACCCGATGACGTAGCGGCGGAAGCAAAAGAGGCCGGATTGTTCAAGCCATTGCTTGCGGCCTCGATCTTTCGAGAAGAACTTCGAAAGAGAAAACGTTATAAGTTCTTTCAAACGTTAGACAAGCTTGCTGCGTTACCTGGCGAGCCGATGACGGAAGAAGAGATACAAGCTGAGATAGATGCCGTGCGTGCTGAGCGACGAAATCGTAAATGAGGGCGACTTTCGACACAAATACTGTCGTGTCGGGCACGCTGTGGTTCGGCCCTCCTCATCAACTGCTTAAAGCGGCTGAGGAAGATATCATCAAGCTTTTTACCACTAGCGGGTTGATAGCAGAACTTGAAGAGGTATTAAACAGACCTAAGTTCAAGTCAAGACTCGACACGGCAAATAAGACGGTACAACAAATAATCGACGAGTTCTCCGAGGTTGCCGAGATGATCGTTGCCGCAGAGATAGCCCCGGTGGTGATACGAGACCCAGACGATGACGCGGTAATTGCGTGTGCCGTCGCTTCGGAATCTGACGTTATCGTTTCGGGCGATAAAGATCTGCTTGACCTCGGAAGTCATAAGGAGATTCGGATACTACGAGCAGCAGAGTTGCTGAAAGAGCTTGAGTTGTAAATATGAGTTGTAGCCGAACGCTGCCTTACTGCCGCCTGGGACATGCAAAAATTCTGGTACGACGTCACCAAAGCCGGCGAGGTCAAGTATGGTTGCAATGGGAATGGAGGTGCGTGACTGGAACATTTTGTTGATATCAACAAAATGTTTCGTTTTGACACACAGTATTAGATGAAGACAGAGCTTTTAATAGAACTTCTAGGAAAATTTGAAGACGCACGTTATCAACTAGACGGTGTGGAGTGTTGGAGCGCTCGTGATCTGCAAACGATTCTCGGCTATAAGGAATGGCGAAATTTCCATAACGCAGTCGATAAAGCAAAAGAGTCGGCCACAAACGCCGGCGAAGACATCCGAAATCATTTCGCGTCTGTAAAAAAGCAAATTCAACTCGCGAAAGAGGCGATTCGCGAGGTCGAGGACATTGCTCTGACCCGCTATGCATGTTATCTAATTGCGCAGAACGGTGACCCCTCAAAACCCGAAATTTCATTTGCTCAAACCTATTTTGCTGTTCAGACGCGAAAGCAGGAGATCATCGAAAAGCGGCTTCTTGAGGTTGAGCGCGTTTCCGCAAGAGAAAAGCTTTCAACGACGGAAAAGAACCTTTCAGGCATTATTTACGAGCGCGGAGTCGATGGTCAGGGCTTTGCGATAATCAGAAGTAAAGGCGATGAAGCTTTATTTGGTGGTTATTCGACGAACCAGATGAAGAGCAAGCTAAGTGTGCCGAAAGGCCGACCGCTTGCTGATTTCTTGCCGACGCTTACGATAAAGGCGAAAGATTTCGCTACAGAATTAACCAGTCATAATGTGATCGAAAAAGACCTGCACGGCGAGTCGCCGATCTCACGCGAGCATATAGAAAATAACCGGGCAGTTCGAAAAATACTCGGTGAACGCGGCGTTAAGCCTGAGCAGCTTCCGGCAGCCGAAGACGCAGGTAAACTAAAGAGAAAATTGGACAGCGAGACTAAATCCATCCTCAAGAATCCGAGGAGGCTTAGGGATGCATAAACCATTAGCCGCCACCGCCGACGAAGCCGCCAAAGTCCGCCAAGGCATGGTCATCGTCCGCGTCCTCGACGGAATCGTCCGCAACGTCTACGCCAACGACTCCGGCAAACTCGCCGCCTGGATTTCAGCAAGCCACGTCGAGAAGGCTCCGACGAAACAGGCACCGCCAACGCCATAGGTCTGATTTCGATGCGGAGAAACGTTCTGACAATTTTAATATACGCACTGCTCGCCCAAGGCCTGTCCGCTCAAGCGAATATTTGGCACAACATCACGCCATTGAAATCGAATCGAGCCGATGTTGAACGACTTCTAGGCGCGGGGAAAGAGAGAACCTATTACGGCGAGGTCGATTACGAAAGCGAAAAAAAACGTATAACGGTAAATTATGCTCAGAAGCTTTGTTATCGAGGCTGGAATGTTCCGAAGGATACCGTGATTTCTGTCGCTTTCTGGCCTTCAGATTCGGACGCGAACAAAAGTGCTAAAGAGCTAAACCTTGTCGAGAGCAAATATTTCATTTCTGGTGACGACGCCTTCTATGGCACTTGGACAGATCCCGAGGCGGGCGTTCAATACTATTTCATGAACATGTCCCAACAACTTCAGCGCATCAAATATATCCCGACGCGTAAGGACAATGCTCAGAGGTGCGATGGATTTCCGGCGTATGTTCCCGAAGCTCAATACTATCCGTATGAGTCTCGGCTCTTTTATAATCCTAAGGCTGGAAAGGATGGTGGTATGGATTATTTGGTCGCAGGAAGCCTTTTCAACATCGTCTATCAGGCAACTGAGTCCAAAGGAAAATACATACCGTACGTTCTCGTTTATTTCGATGATAAATTGCCTTATAAACCCTATCAGAGACGCCTCGCTCAATTTCGACTCTACGCCAACCGAATGACCACGAAAATGAAATACGAGAAGGTGCAGATCATTGAAGGAGGAATGAACCAACGCAATGAGGTCGAGTTCTATCTGCTGCCTAAGGAATGGAGACCTCCAGCACCGGCTCCGGCGCTACCGAGCCCGCAGTTCACCACAAAAAAGCGATTGGAGAGCTGATTCTGCCGAACAAGGGATATTTAATGGCAAACGACAGAGTATTTGCGATGAGTTTTGGGGGCGTTTATCCGCATTATGTGGTGAAGGCGGAGAAGAAGGGGCGGACTAGGGAAGAGGTTGACGAGGTTATTCGCTGGCTGACGGGATACACGCGAGATCAGCTCGCGAAGCAGATCGAGACGCGGACCAGCTTTCGCGATTTCTTTGACAAGGCCCCACGGCTCAATCCAAACGCCCTGCTGATTACCGGCGTTGTCTGCGGCATCCGCGTCGAAAACATCGAAGACCCGCTAATGCAAAAGATCCGCTGGCTCGACAAACTCGTTGACGAACTGGCAAAGGGTAAGAAGATGGAAAAGATACTGCGGACAGCGGAGTAAAGAATTTCAGAACCGGGACCTATAGCGACTGGGTTCTTTTGAGGTCGGTGAGTGATATAATTTGATCAAGGTGAAAGTATGGCAACAATAGCAGAAGCAGAGAAATTGATATTTAGTTTATCAGAGAAAGATCGGGCTGCATTGATAGGAAAGATGATCCGCTCGATGCCCTCGGCTGGCTGGGACGATTCGGATGACGGAGTTGCTGAGGCACTCAGACGAAGCGACGAATTAAAGGCGAATCCTGAACTGGGAATCTCGATCGAAGATCTTGACCGACGAATGAGCGAAAGAATCGGATGGAAATCATAGTTCATCCTTAGGTCGATAATGACCTCGTGGGTCATATCGAGTACTATTCGCGTAAAGTTGGACCTCACCTGGCGGTTGAGTTCTACGCAGAGTTTCGTCGATGTTTCGATATTATTGTAGAACGGGGTGCAGCGTTTCCGCTTTACACACCTCGCTTGAGACGGATCAACTTTCATCGTTTTCCGTACCACATCCTTTTTGAGATTCTCGACGACGAAGTGATCCACGTGGTCGTGGTTAAGCACGACAGTCGCGATCCTGATCTAGGTTTGGACCGATAAATATTAAATGGCAATAAACGATTTCGTAGTCAGATTTGCAAATGTGAACGGCACCGGTTCGGCGTCGGCTAATGCTTTGTTTACCAAGGCGGTTTTTCGGATGGGTGTTCCGGTTACGCCGAAGAATATTTTTCCGTCGAACATTCAGGGCCTGCCGACGTGGTACGAGGTGCGGGTTTCGGAGAAAGGGCACCTCGGCCGTCGCGAAGGTATCGATCTGATCGTTGCGGTCAATCCGCAATCGATGAAGAAGGATTACGCTGACGTGCACGCGGGTGGTTATTTTCTTTATGACAGCTCGAAGCCCTTGCCGCCCGGTTATGTTCGTGAGGATATTACGCATATTGGCATCCCGCTGATGGCGTTGTGCAATGCGGAATATACCGATGCTCGTCAGCGTCAGTTGTTCAAGAATATTGTTTACATTGGAGCTTTGTCCGCGTTACTCGATATCGAGTTTGCGGTGCTCGAAAACCAGATCGCGGAGCAGTTCAAGGGCAAGGAAAAGCTGATCGAGCCAAATATCAAGGCGCTGAACATCGGCGTCAAATACGTCCGCGAAAATTTTGACTGCCCGCTCGACATCCGTGTCGAACGCCGTGATCTGCTGGGCGACAAGATCCTCTTTAGCGGTAATTCCGCGTGCGGACTCGGTGCGATCTATGCTGGAGCGACCGTCGCGGCCTGGTATCCGATAACGCCTTCGACGTCGGTCGTCGATGCTTTTGCCAAATATGCGGCAAAGTACCGCGTCGATCCTGAAACCGGCAAAAACAACTACGCCATCGTTCAGGCGGAGGACGAACTGGCCGCGATCGGCATGGTCATGGGTGCGAATTGGAACGGAGCACGCTCATTCACCGCAACCAGCGGCCCGGGCTTATCGCTGATGAACGAATTCCTCGGTCTAGGCTATTTTGCCGAGGTTCCGACAGTTCTGATCGACGTTCAGCGAACCGGCCCTTCGACGGGAATGCCGACGCGCACGCAGCAGTCTGACATTTTGCTTGCGGCCTATGCTTCGCACGGCGACACCAAGCATCCGCTGCTGTTTCCGGCTTCGCCGAAAGAGTGTTTCGAAATGACGGCCGATGCATTTGACCTTTCTGAACGCTTGCAAACGCCGGTTATCGTCATGACCGACCTTGATCTCGGTATGAACGATCACGTAACCGAGCCTTTGGCCTGGGATGACAGCCGCCGGTACGATCGCGGAAAGGTCCTGACCAGCGAACAGCTCGACGCGATCGCGAGTGGTTCGATGAATGGCAACGGCCGCCGAACCTCGTCTCCGGGCTTGCCGGGCCGCGATGGCAGCGATGAAACGGCGGGCGAGCCTTTGCAGCAGTTTCGCGGCAAATTCGGCCGCTACCTCGACATCGACGACGACGGCATCCCGTATCGCACTATCGCGGGCACAAACGCGACAAGAGGTGCATTCGTTACTCGAGGGTCGTCCCGCGACGAATACGGCACCTATACCGAAGACGGCGACGCCTACCGCCGCAACGTCGATCGCCTGGCGAAAAAATGGGCCACCGCCGCAGAACTCGTCCCGCAGCCGCATTTTTATCAAGAAGCAAATGCGGCGAAAGATGGCGTAATATTCTTCGGAACATCTATTTTCTCTGCAGAAGAGGCTATCGGGATGCTAAGCGAAGAAGGAATTCACCTCGATGCAATGCGTCCACGCGGTTTTCCATTTAGCAAGAGATTCCGTGACTTTGTATCGGCGCATGACCGCATCTTCGTCATTGAACAAAACCGGGACGCCCAATTCCGGAGTCTTATTATGATCGAACTAGGTGTCGACGCATCGAAGTTGGTATCGGTTTTGAACTACGACGGAACCCCTATCACCGCCGATTTTATTTACAGAAAGATCAAAGGGAATTTAGCTAGATGACTTACGTCAAATCAACATTTCGCCATCCGGGATTGCCTAAGAATGAGCTTGGGTACACGGTGGATTATTATGAGGGTTCGCTTTCGACGCTTTGTGCGGGGTGCGGGCATGACGGGATTAGTGCTGCCATAGTTCAGGCCTGTTGGGAATTGAACATCGAGCCGCACAAGGTGGCGAAGATGTCGGGCATCGGCTGTTCGTCAAAGACTCCGGCGTATTTTCTCAATAATTCGCATGGATTTAACTCGGTTCACGGCAGAATGCCTTCGGTTGCGACCGGGGCGAATCTGGCGAACCGCGATCTGATCTATTTCGGCGTTTCCGGCGATGGCGATACTGCCTCGATCGGAATGGGCCAGTTCGTCCACGTCATCCGGCGTAACCTGAACATGGTCTATCTCGTGATGAACAACGGCTGCTACGGCCTGACCAAGGGCCAGGATTCCGCAACCGCTGACGCCGGTTCGAAAAGCAAAGCAGGATCGGTAAACCTGTTCGAATCCATCGATCTCGCAAGCCTCGCTATCGAGCTTGGAGCGACGTTCGTTGCCCAAAGTTTTTCTGGCGACAAGGGCCAACTGATTCCGCTCGTCAAAGCAGCGATGAGTCATCCGGGATTTGCATTCATCAACGTTATTTCACCGTGCGTGACGTTCAACAACAATCCCGGATCGACAAAATCCTACGATTACGTCCGCGAACACATGGAAACGACCGCGTTAATGGATTTTGTTCCGATTGCTCGCGAGATCAAAGCAAATTATGAAGAGGGAAGCCGTGAAAATCTTACGCTGCACGACGGCTCGGTGATCAGTCTTCGTAAGCTCGAAAAGGATTGGGATCCGCTCGATCGGATCTCAGCTATGAACGCGGTGCAAAAATCGAGGATCAATGGCGAAATTCTAACGGGCTTGCTCTACGTTCACCCGGAAACCACCGACCTCCACGAAATGATCAAAACCAGCGACAGGCCGCTAAATTCGCTTTCGGAATCTGACCTGTGTCCTGGTTCGGATGCTTTGGCTAAACTCAACGCCTCGCTCAGATAAATGGCTATTAGAATTGGCACGAAAAATCAGGGGACGAGTCGCGTAAAAGTGCTCGTCCTCGTTCTATCTATGTTGTTCGTATCGCTGTCGGTACCGGCACAACCCAAACACACGTTCGGCTGGAAGGGAACTTCATTCCTGCTCGACGGCAAGCCCTTCACGATCCGCTCAGGCGAGATCCATTATCCACGTGTACCGCGAACGTATTGGCGTGACCGTTTTAAGAAAGCCCGGGCGATGGGTTTGAACACGATTACAACCTACGTCTTTTGGAACCTGCACGAACCGAAACCGGGAAAATTCGATTTCAAGGGAAATCTTGACGTCGCCGAATTCGTCCGTGAGGCTGGCGAGGAAGGCTTGTATGTGATCGTGCGTCCCGGGCCGTATATCTGCACGGAATGGGATTTCGGCGGGTTTCCGGCGTGGCTTTTTAAGAACCCCGATATCAAGGTGCGCGGCACGGATCCGGTATTTCTTGCGGCATCCGCCAAATACATGCAGCAGGTCGGCAAGCAGCTCGCTCCGCTCCAGATCACGAAGGGCGGCAACATTATCATGGCCCAGGTCGAGAATGAATACGGATCATTCGCCGCCAATCACGCGTACATGAGTGCCGTCCGCGACCAGATCACGGCGGCTGGTTTTGACGTGACGCTTTTCACATCCGATGGCCCGGGAGCCAAGAACCTCGATGGCGGATCGCTGCCGAACGACCTCGCGGTTATCAACTTCGGCGCCGGTGACAACGTCGGCGATCAGTTCAAAGAATTCGACAGACGCTGGCCCGATCGGCCGCGAATGGTCGGCGAATACTGGGTTGGCTGGTTCGATCACTGGGGCGAGACGCATCATCCGCTGCCGCCATGGGGCGGGAATGAGAAACGTGTCCAGCACGAGGTTCCGGCTGAGGGAATCGAATGGATGTTGAGCAATAACACGTCGTTCAACGTCTATATGTTCCACGGCGGAACGACGTGGGGATTCATGGCGGGAGCAAATTCCAGCCGCGACATGCCGATCCAACCCGATACATCGAGCTACGATTACGGCTCGCCGCTTGATGAGGCCGGGCGACCGAATGACAAGTTTTTCGCTCTTCGCGACGTTATACAAAAGCATTTTCCGAATGAGAGGTTTCCGACTCTTCCGCCAGCTCAACCGATGGTTGAAATTCCGGCATTTGAACTCAAAGAATACGCCAGTCTCGATGGGTTACTGAAGAAACCCGTGAAAGCTGACGAGCCGCCGACAATGGAATCGCTTGATCAGTCCTACGGCTTTTTGCTTTATCGAAAGAAGATCGATTTCGCAGCGAAGGGAAAGCTATCATTCGGAGAAATTCGCGATTACGCGGTTGTTTCGCAAGGCGACAAACGATTCGGTGCTCTAGATCGAAGGTTGAAACAAAACTCGCTCGATGTTGATCTTGTTGCCGGAAAACCGCTCGATGTTTTTGTCGAGAACATGGGTCGTATCAATTTCGGACCGCATCTAATAGATGACCGGAAAGGCATCATGGGCAAAGTTAAGCTCAGCGAGCAGGAGTTAAATGGCTGGGATGTGTTCCGTCTGCCGATGACGGATCTTTCGTCGCTTCGTTTCGCAAAACAGCTATCTCCAACCACAATTTTCTATCGCGGCTCATTCAACCTCGCATCGGTCGGCGATACATTCCTCGATATGTCCCCATGGGAAAAAGGTCATGTTTGGGTCAATGGCCATCATCTGGGCAGGTTTTGGAGGATCGGCCCTCAGCAGACGCTCTTTGTTCCTGCGGTTTGGCTTAAGAAAGGGAAGAATGAGATCGTCGTTTTGGATGTCGGGAAACCGTCGAATCGAATAATTAAAGGCGTAATCAACCCGATTTTTGGCAACAAGTGACGCTAAAAATCGCATGCGTGCTAAATTGCTATCGGATTCGACCAAGTTGCTCATAATTGGAACTCGCGTAATCGTTTTGACGGTATATTTCTTCGTGAGTCTTCATCAGCGGTAGAAGTAGGCCGGTGGATTGTGTTCGTTAATCGCCTTTCGGATTAATGTTCTGGCTGATTTCGCCGATATGCTGTCTGGAACAAGGGTCAGATCTCTGTGTTAAATGTTTTTGGACAAATAATTTAACACCGATTCTCCCGAATTCAAACCGTTGTTTCGCTCTCCAATATCGCCCCCTCCCGACCCGCGATATAGACCTAAATAGCTTTACTGTCAACAGTCGATCCATTCAACATCCGGAATAACCGGTTTTTCGCCGCTTTTTTCCTACCGCTCCCTTGTTCCATCCATAACCCCTTTTTGGAGAAGCATAACCACAAATGAAACGTTTCACCTCGCTTTTTGTAATTGCGCTCATCGGCGCATTGATCATCGCCACGGGCGTCTCGGCCCTCGTCCTAAACGGCGATTTCGAGACCGGAACCTTTGGTTCCTGGACCCAGTCATCGTATATCAATAACGGCTACAGTTCCGCACTGGGTGCAGGCGGTACCGACCTGAGTGCGATCGTCGGCGGCCCCGCCGTAGCTCCGCTCAGTCAAGCCGACCCTCGGTCCAACAATGTCATTCAGTTTCCCGCCTACGGACATTATTCGGCTCGGGTTAACAACGAGCAGTCTTATACCAGTGGCGGTTTTGCTAAGAATGGCAACATGATCACCCAGAATGTTTCGGCATATATCGATCCGGCGGATAGTCTCTCACATACCAAGTTTGCCTATGCGGCGGTCATGGTAAACCCGGCCAGCGGACACACGGATAATGAGAAGCCCTATTTCAGAGTGCGAGCGATCAACGTTTCAAATGGCAACGACGTGCTTTATGATTTCGCGTCATACGTAAATGAGCCGGGAAAAAATTGGCAGAATGGCGCGGCATTCGGCGCAAGCGAATTTTGGAAATATCTAAACTGGCAGGTGATCGACCTCACCTCGTCACCGGCTCACCCCGTGAACTCGGGCGACAATGTTCGGATCGAAGTTTCGGCATCCGGCTGTTCGCTTGGAGGTCACCCTGGATATGTTTATGTTGATGAGATCACCGACAACGAGATCGCGGGCCCGACGGTTAAGGCGACCGGCCCGGCAACAACGAGCCAGGGAGCGAACCTGACCTACACATATAACTATCGAAATGGTTCGGCTGGATCGATTGACGCGACAGTCAGCGCAACCCAGCCGACAGGCGTGACATTCACATCCGTTTTGGATCCGAACTGTAACCTCAGCGGCGGAACAGTAACGTGTAATTTCACTAACGTTTCCGCAGGTGGAGCAGGCTCATTCACGGTCAACGGAACGGTCACGGCTTCCACCGGATTTCAGATCGCGCACGGCGCGTATTCGATCGCAGCAACTGGCTTTCCGACGGTTGGCGGGCAAACGGTTCTCACGGATGTAACGTCAGTGGGAACAACAACGACGGTCGGATCATCGGTCAACCCGTCCAGAAGCGGTGAGAGCGTCACCTTCACGGCAACCGTGTCTCCGAACACGGGCTCAACAACACCCACGGGCAGCGTTCAGTTCTCTATCGATGGCGTAAATGTCGGATCGCCCATCGCTCTGAGCGGCGGAACAGCAACGCTAACAACTTCCTCCTTATCGGTTGGCAATCATCCGGTCACAGTTAGTTATAGCGGAAATCCGGGCTTTAACCCAAGCAATGGATCGCTAACCGGCGGCCAGACCGTCGACAAGGCAAACTCGGCAACAGTTGTCTCGACCTCGCCGAATCCTTCAGATTTTGGTCAAACTGTGACCTTAACGGCAAACGTGAGCGCCGTAGCTCCGGGAACTGGAGTGCCGGCTGGAACGGTACAATTTTCAGTAGATGGCAGCAATGTCGGCAGCCCCGTCGCCCTAAATGGCAGCGGTATTGCTCAGATCACAACTTCGACAATGGCTGTCGGTACTCGCAGCGTTGGTGCGGCCTACAGCGGCAACACGAATTTCAATCCAAGCTCAGGTTTGGCGTCGCATCAGGTTGATAAGGCCGATACGACAACGGTTGTTGTCAGTTCGCTGCCGACATCAACATACGGACAGTCGGTTACATTTTCAGCCACGGTTTCGGTCAATGCACCCGGAACCGGAACGCCGGGCGGAACTGTCAGCTTCTTCGACGGCGCAACACCGATTTCCGGCTGCCAGGATCTGGTTTTGAATGCGTCCGGACAGGCTCAATGTACAACGGCAACTCTGACCGGAGGAACGCATAACATTACCGTGAATCATACCGGAAACGGAAGCTTCAATGGTGGCTCAGGCAACGCTACTCAGACCGTAAATAAAGCGACTCTCGGCGTAACGGCTTCGAGCCACACTGTAACTTACGGCGACGCGGCTCCGGCGGTAACTCCGTCGTCCGCAGGATTTGTCCTGGGCCAGGGCCCAGGCGACCTTACAACCCAGCCAACTTGCTCGACAACATACGCACAGGGTTCATCAGCGGCTGGTTCACCATACTCGACAACCTGTTCAGGCGGAGTTTCAGATAATTACGATTTTGCTCCAACGAGTGGAACGGTGACGGTGAACAAGGCGGCCCTTTCAGTCACAGCGTCGGGCCATACCGTCACATTCGGTGACGCGGCTCCGGCAGTAACGCCGGGGTACACAGGCTTTGTTCTCTCCCAGGGCCCCGCGGACCTGACGACTGCTCCGACATGTTCAACAACCTATGCGCCTGGTTCGTCCGCTGCCGGAGCTCCGTATATATCGAGCTGTAGCGGCGGCGAATCGAACAATTACTCTTTCGCGTACACCGGCGGCACCGTAAATGTTGATAAGGCGGTACTTGCCGTCACCGCGTCGAGCCACACTGTTACATTTGGTGACGCGGCTCCGACGATTACACCGGCCTACAGCGGGTTTGTTCTTTCACAGGGAGCTGCTAATCTCGCAACAGCTCCAACTTGTTCGACTACATACGCGGTCGGTTCATCGGCTGTTGGTTCGCCGTATGCTTCGAGCTGTGGTGGCGGAGTTTCGGACGATTACTCTTTCGCATATACCAACGGCGCGATTAGCGTCAATAAAGCAACCCTTACCATCACCGCTTCGAGCCATACTGTCACATTTGGTGATGGGGCTCCTACGGTCACGCCAAGTTATAGTGGATTCGTTCTCTCTCAGGGGCCGGCAGATCTTACGACGGCTCCAACTTGTTCAACCACGTATGCAGTTGGCTCCTCGGCGGCTGGCTCGCCGTATACATCAAGCTGCAATGGCGGTGTTTCGAATAATTACTCATTCGCGTATACCAACGGTACCGTAAACGTTAACAAAGCTACGGTTACCGTTACTGCGTCGAGTCATACGGTTAATTACGGCAGTTTGCCGCCGGCGATCACGCCTTCGTATGCCGGATTTGTTCTCGGACAGACTGCGGCAAGCTTCGTGGCCGCACCGACGTGTACGACGACGTATCTGTATGGAACCGGCGTTGCCGACCCGCTGTCCACGACACGGTGCGCGGGCGGCGTTTCACCAAACTATGCCTTCGTTTATGTCGATGGAACCGTGACGGTCACAAAGACAAATACGGCAACGAGCGTCGCAACGCTCATCAATCCACCAGTTTACGGCCAGACTCTGACCGCAACCGCAACGATAACAGCCATCGCTCCGGGAGGCGGAACTCCGCAGGGAACTGTGAATTTCTTTGACGGCGGCGATCAGATAGCCGGATGCCAGAATGTTATAGTAACTTCGCTCGGTTCCGCCGTATGCAGTTCGAATACGCTATCTGCGGGTGTGAGCAAATCCATCTCGGCCCAATATAGCGGCAACACCAACTACAACCCGAGCAACGGAGCAACGACGCAGACGATCGGCAAAGCTACGTTGAACGTTGCGGCTTCGAGCCATACGGTCACATACGGTGACGCCGCTCCGACTGTTACAGCGGCTATCACAGGCTTTGCTCTCGGAGAATCGATCGCAAACATCACTCCGCCAACGTGTTCGACAACGTACACGCAAGGTTCACCGGTCTCGGGATCACAGTTTCCGGCAACGTGTTCGGGTGCAATTGCAGCAAACTACAGCTTCAACTACGCCAGCGGATATGTGACCGTGAACAAAAAAGGCCTGACAGTTACGGCCGACAATAAATCCAGAGCCTACGGCGCGGCAAATCCAGCCCTGACGGCAACGCTTACGGGCTTTGTCCTCGGACAGAATCAAGGATCGAGCGATGTGACGGGAAGTCCGCTCCTGACAACGACGGCAACGGCTACAAGCTCTGTCAATGGCGGCCCATATCCGATCACGATCACGGCGGGATCACTAAATTCATCTAACTACAGCTTCAGCTTCGTCAACGGCCAATTGACGATCGACAAAGCGTTACTGACCGTTACGGCGAATAACGCAAGCCGCGTGTATGGTTCAACGAACCCGGCATTTAGCTCGCATTACAGCGGTTTCGTAAACGGTGAAAGCAGCGTGAGCGGTTCACCGAGTCTGACGACCACGGCGGTAGTAACGAGCCCAGTCGGACCGTATGATATCGTGGCCGGAATCGGTACGTTGGCTTCGCCAAATTACAATTTTGCGTTTGTCAACGGCACTCTCACGGTCAACAAAGCCCCGACTATCACGACCATCACAAATGCGGTCGCGATCGCAACCGGTACAAGCCGCGTTGGTCAGGGATACGACGTCAACTGGACGACAGTTCCCGAATCACCGGTTACCGGCACGCTGACCGGCAATGTAATTGTGGCTGACGGAAACGGAGCGACCTGTACAGCCCCGGTCGCCGCCGGAACCTGTAGCCTGGTCTCGACCTCACCCGGCGTCAAAGCCATCGTCGCGACCTATCAGGGCGATAACAACTTCCTGAGCAGCAACTCGATAGGCGTATTCCACAACGTGGTGATCGTGATTGCTGGAAACATAAAACTGCAGGCATCTCAGGTGAATCTGCCGGGTGTTACGGTTCGTATCAGCGGTTCCACGACCGGCGAAACGATTACCGATGCTAGTGGGAACTACTCATTTAGCCTTGCAATTTCCGGCGGCAACTACACCGTCACGCCATCGGGACTCGGCTACACTTACGCACCTGAGAACCGGACCTACACGAACGTGACGGATAACGTTATAAATGCTGATTTCGTCGCGGTCGGCGGCCCCGTCATCGTCCCGACGCCGACGCCGAATGCAACTCCGACACCAGGGGTAACGCCAACTCCCGGCGTTACGCCAACGCCTGTCGCAACTCCCACGCCGAATCCAACGCCGACCGTTTCACCAAGCCCGACTCCCTCAGGAATGGGTGGTGAAGGCGACGTGGTCGACGCAGCCGGAGCAACTCTCGGCGGTGACGGCGTCCATGACAACGACCTTGCTTCGGTCCGTGAATTCGCTCTTAAGTACACGCAGGCAGACATTAATGTCATGCAGTTCCAGCGGGGCGACACGGCTCCGAGAGATCCTTCATCGAGCACATATGGCGATGGTGCGATCGATTCGTCGGACGTGACGATCGTGCGACTCTACAGCATGGGATTGCTGCCGGATACTACGGCTGCGGGCCCGGTTGTTCCTGAGGCTGGACCAACGCCGCCTGTCATGCCGGACGATCCGCGTGTTATCCGTGCGGTCAATGTCGGAACGCGTCCGGGCGAAGTCGTCACGGTTCAGTTCGAAATGGTCGCTCAAGGTGACGAAGCCTCTGAGAGCTTTACCTTCGATTTTGATCAGACGGTTCTAAGCAATCCGGTGGTTACGGTCGGAAACGGCGTCTCGCCCGATACACATCTCGGAACCAACGTCAAAGATCTTGGTCTGGGTAAAGTCGGTGTTTTGCTCGATTCTGTTACGGCTCACACGCTGGGCGCACGTCAGATCCTGACGGTCCGGTTCAATGTGGCGGCTAATGCTCAGATCGGGCTCTATCCGGTCTCGTTCGAAGACACCACGACGGTCAGAAGTGTTTCAAGCACCATCGGACGTCTGTTACCAACCAGGTATCAGACGGGTTACGTCCAGATCGGTTCAACCGCTGCTGGCGTAACAATGAGCGGTCGCGTCACAACTGCTGCCGGTCAAGGTCTGCGAAACGCAGCCGTTGTCATCACCGATCAGCAGGGCCATCGCAGAACCACGACGACCGGCTCGTTCGGATTCTACCGATTCGACGACGTCGAACCGGGCAGAAGCTACATCGTCGGTGTATCTGCAAAGCGCTACCGCTTCAACGCCCGCATCGTAAATCTGGTCGACAGCCTAACCGACGTGGACTTCATCGGAAACGAATAAAACACGTTTTCTCGACCAACTTCAGGCCGGTCGCACGAGCGGTCTTCAAAAAAAACGAAAAAGCGATCCATTCCGGGTCGCTTTTTCTTCTTTTCTGGCCCCGAACGAAAAAGAATCTATGCATGTTCGCACGCGTAGGTTTGCCTGATCGGCATCAAGGTTAGCTTGTAAAACTTGATCGCTCCCGATGAACAGTAGATGATAGCCTCAACGATCATCGGCAAGCGATTGTTGAGAGCTGCTTAAACTCCCGCGAAAAAAATCAAAAATACTGCTTTTGTAAGTTAGTGTACAAATGAGAGTTATGGAGGCGGCGATCGGAATTGAACCGATGAATAAAGGTTTTGCAGACCTCTGCCTTACCACTTGGCTACGCCGCCGCGAAATAGAGAAGGCAGTTGGCGGAAGGCGGTCGACAGGTGGGTTTCACTACCGCCTACTGCATTCTGCTAACTGCCTGCTCCTTCGATATGGAGCGGGAGACGAGGGTCGAACTCGCGACTTCGACCTTGGCAAGGTCGCGCTCTACCACTGAGCTACTCCCGCGTGGCAAACAATGATTTTACCTAATCAAAACCAATTGTCAAGCGGCCTAAGCCGCAGTGCCTGTTAAGTTAAAATATCATTAACGTTACACAAGTTCGCGCTAAACCACATGAGAATTCCTAATGTTGTATCGCTCCTTGCTTACGCGCCGGCCTATGCAAATTCTTAATTGCTGACGGTAATATCTTTAATAAAACTCCAGTCGCCGTTCGGGGTTATCTTGATCCCGACGATGCGTTTATTGTAAACAACCATATTTCCGGGATACCAGAGCGGCAAAAGCGGCAGTTCGCTGCTGACGATGTCCCAGGTTTTGCCGTACAGTTCCTTTGCCTTTGCCCGGTCCACGGCATTTACGGCTTCCTCCACGGTCTTATCGACCTCGGGATTTGAGTAGCGGCTGCGGTTGCAGCACGAGACAGATCCGCCAGGAATCTTTGTCGAGCTGAACAGATCTCGCAGGAAGATCGGATCCTGATTTCCGCCGACCCACTGGCCGGTGTAGATCTGGAATTGCCCCTGCGCGAGCTGCTGGCGGATAGTGTTGACCTCGAGAGTTTCAATGCGAACGTTGAGCCCGACGTCGTTCAGGGCACTCTGGATGACCTGTGCGTACTGGTTTGTCGCCGCGTTTCCGGCACCATATTTGAACGTGATCGGCTCGCCTTTGTACCCAGCTTCCTGCAGAAGCTGTTTCGCCTTTGCCGGATCAAATGTGTACTGCGTTCCCGGCGAATACGCCCAAGATAGCGGCGGCAGGATCGAACTCGCGGGCTTTGCCTGATCGAATAAAAGCTGCGTGACGATCTTTTGCCGGTCGATGGCATAACCGATCGCCTGGCGGATCTTTACGTTGTTTAAGGGAGCGGATTGCGTGTTAAAAACCAAATACTGAATATTAGACCCATCGTATTGATCCAATTTCAGATTGCCTGAGCCGTTCATCGCTTTGAGAACGTCAGGGGGAAGGTTTGTCGGCAGCGGTGCGATATCAACACCGCCTGACTGGAGCTCGTTTTGCAGCGACTGTGCGTCGGTTACTGTCTTTACACGAAGCTTCGGAATTTTCGGTGCTCCGTCCCAATATTCCGTGTTTGCCTCAAGCTCCACAATATTCTGTGAGGCGTCGAACGCGACAAATTTGAACGGTCCCGAGCCAACAGGTCTGTCTTTCTGCTGCGCAGCCGAATCCGTCGGAATGATCGGGATCGCGACCAGATTTGCGAGAAGTTGATTTCTCAGAGCGGGACGTGTGACCGTGAAGACGACCGTCTTGCTATCAGGCGTTTCAATTGACGTGATGTGGGCAACCCGCTTCGTTTTTGGCTCAGCCGGAACTTTTGCGGCGTTTGAGTTGTCAGCCGGCTTTGCGGCAGGAGTTGCCGGTGCCGAATCATCGGGAACGGTATCAAAAAATGCTCCCGATTTGAACCCATTACTGTTAAACAACTGTTCGAATGTATATTTAACATCAGCCGAAGTAAAAGCCTTGCCATTGTGAAATTTGACGTTTTCCAGTAGAACGAATGTGATCGTTTTGCCGTCTTCCGAAGTTTTGATCTCCTTAGCTAGTTCGCCGATGTAGTCGAAATTAGCATCCTTTTTGACGAGTGCGTTGAACATCAGCGATTTGACACGCTCGGCTGCCACGTCCGATCCGGCCGACGTGAGCGTGTCAAAAGCGGTGAATTTCTCAGACAGAGAAACGGTTACGGCGTCCGTGTTCCGGCGCCTGCACGTCGAGGCCGTAGCAAAAAAGGAGAGGATCAGTAACAACAAAAATAATTTACGCAAAACGATTATTCCTCCAAATAAAACTTATCGAGCCGGTCCGCGATGCTTTCCCTAGCGGCCTTTGCTTACCTTGGCGGCTTTGCGGGAAACGCACTCCTCAAAACAAATTTCCCGCAAAGTGGAGCACAAGCCGCAAAAGTTAAGCCGCGATCTTCGCCGCAAATGCTGCCGTCTCGGCAGACAATACATCGAGCCGCTCCGGATAAAAAAGCGGCGGAGCCGCAAGTATGGCCTTAACTTTCGCGATCCGTACGAGCGACGCGTCGATCGCTTCGATACCGATCTCACCGCTTTTCACCGCATCGCAGACAGCCCTAAACCCAGAGCGGATATTCTCAGGGTCGGCACAAATCGCAAGCATATCGACACCCGCGAGAACCGCCATTTTGCACGCCTCGCCGATGCCGTAATTTCTCATGATCGCTCCCATCTCCAGGTCGTCGGTGATAACCAGACCGTCAAACCCCAGATTGCCGCGGAGCAATTTTGTAATAAAACTATAACTTAAAGACGCCGGCAAAAGCTTGCCGTTAGCATCTTTTTCCTGCAACGGATGATCGGGAAAGCAAACATGAGCGGCCATCACCGCGTGTACAGCCCCGGTTTTAAGCAGTTCGCGGTATGGGAAAAGGTCGGTGCCGTCGAGTTCTGCCGCCGAGATATTCACGACCGGCAGGTCCTCGTGCGAATCAACCTGTGCCGCACCAAGGCCGGGGAAATGCTTGAGGCACCCGATGATCTTTTTCGACTGGAGCGAGGCGAGAAATTCACCGGCAAACTCCGCCGCGTCCTTTTTCGATGAGCCATAAGTCCGCGAAAATAGCCCGTTCGAATGCCTTCCACGTGCCTCATCGATCACATCGACGACCGGAGCAAAATCCATGCTAAAGCCTAGAATACCGAGCGTTTCGCCAATGATCGCCGCCTGTTCGGCGGCAGATTTTGCAGAGGGAAGTTTGCTCGCCGCCGGCGTCGGCGTCATAATCCGCCGCAGACGGTCAACTAGCCCGCCTTCCTGATCGAGGCTGAGAAAGGGTTCGATGTGTGAAGAAGTGCGGATGCGATCAAGCAGCTCGCGAGTTTGCGAAAAGCCCTTGATATTTCGCGCAAACAAACAAACGCCGCCCGGCGAGATCTCAGACAAAAGATCGCGGGTCGCCTCGTCCAGCTCAGGCCCGGCGATCCCAATAAAAAATAACTGCCCGATCTTTTGTTCTACCGACAGGGAACTAAGTTGTTCGATCATCGTTCGATTTGGGGAAAACAGCAAAAAAGTAGTTTACCAAGCGGCGGCGTGGAGATAAAGCGGCGTCATGCACAAGCCCGCGCGTAAGCAAGGGCGATTCCTTCAAGCTGAGATTCGTCCTTGCTAACGCTTCGGTTTTTACATCTAGGATTTGAATCAAGGGCGGGTAGATAAAGGCCCAAGCGCACAAGCCCGCGCGTAAGCAAGGGCGAATCCTTCGAGTTGAATATTTCGAGCTGCTTGACGCCACGATGAGGTTGCAAAAGCCCGAGCGGAAGCGGGGGCAACACATTCGACTCGAAGGAATCGCCCTTGCTCACGCGCGGGCTTCTGCAACTAAGCCTTGACCTTAAAATAACTATCCGAATCGAACACCCTGTTCGTCGTCGCGTTCCTCACGGAATACGTAAAGCCTTTTTGGATCGCGTATGCTCCGACCTCGCCGGTTTTTGAGATCGCGATAAAGCCGACCTGCATTTCCTTGGCGGCCTTTGGGTCGCGGTCGATGATGCGGCGAACTGCTTCTTTGCAGGCCTTTGCTGGTGCGTAGCCGAAACGCATTAACTCGATGATGAGGTGCGTGCCGCAGATGCGGATGACCTCCTCGCCGACGCCGGAGCTGGTTGCCGCGCCGACCTGATTGTCGACAAACAGCCCGGCCCCAATGATCGGCGAATCGCCAACGCGGCCATGTATCTTGAACGCCATTCCGCTCGTGGTGCACGAACCCGACAGGTCGCCCATCGCATCCAGAGCGATCGTTCCCATCGTGTCGTGATTGACCGCACCGCTGCCAAAATATGCCGGAGCCGAAAGCTCATTCTGACTGACCTTGCGATTCTCGATATTGATGATTGGCTTGTATTCCGATTTTTTCAGCCATTTTTTCCATTCCTTTTCGGCGTCGGCCGAGAGCTTTCGCGGCATTTTTTCAAATCCGTTCTCAACCGCGAACTGCAACGCTCCGTCGCCCGCGAGCACAACGTGTTTTGTCGTTTCCATCAGCTTTCTCGCGACCGAGATGGGATGTTTGATCTGCTGCATGAACATCACGCTGCCGCAATTCGCCTTATGATCCATGATCGACGCATCGAGCGTGACGTAGCCATCGCGGTCGGGATACGCCTCGAGCCCGACACAGCAGCTCGGCTCGTCCTCAGCCTCGCGCGACGCGGCCTCGACGGCGTCGATGGCGCGGCCCTTGGCCGAGAGCACCTTCCACGCAGCAGCATTCGGGCTCATTCCGCTATCCCACGTTGAGACAACGAGTGGACGAGCGAACTTCACCGCTGTGCTTGATGCAAACGTCAAATTCGACGCGGCAGCAATAGGCAGAGCAGCGACTGCTCCCTTTAAAAAGTCTCGGCGATTTGTCATGGCTTTTATTCTAATACGAGTCTCGGCTGAAATGCCTCTCGCGAGAGATTTTTTTGTTTGACTAAATCCTCAAATGTTAGAAAATGACAACATGGCTCAATTTCGGTTGCGACACCTCACTGTTTTATCGTTTCTGATCGCAGCTTTCGCAGCCGCCGTTCTCGCGCAACCAGCGGAAAACTGCACCGACGGCAAGATCTTCACGTCAAAAAGCTGCATCGGCGATACAATCTCAGCCGAAGAAAAATCGCTCTTCGACGTTATTAACAAATACCGCATCGAAAACGGCCGGCCCGCGGTAAAGCTTTCAACCTCGCTCAGCCTGGTAGCAAACCGCCGCATGCTCGATATCAATCAGAACATGAAGATGCTCACGCATAGTTGGAGCAATTGCCGCTATGACATCAAGGACGAAAAGACCTGGCAATGCCAGATCGAATCCCCGAAGCGACTGAATTCCGGATACAAAGGTGAGGGTTACGAGACGCTCTACCGAACAACAAATTCAAAAGTTGACATCAACGCCGCTCTCGCGGCTTGGAAAAAAAGCGAACTGCACAGCTCGATAATTCTGAACAAAGGAATGTTCGAATCCATGCCGTGGGATGAATTTGGCGTCGCGATAAGCGGAAGCTACGCTTCGTTGTGGTTTGGATATTCGAGTTCGAACGCGAAGGGTCCGGCGACCGCGGGCAGCGGTTCGACCGCATCGTACGATCAGACTGTCACCAACGTCTTCCAAAGCCTCGCGATCGAGCAAAAATTGGCCACGACCGAGCCGAACGGGTTTCGAGGTTTCTCGCCTGACAAAAAACTGAAGGTCGAAATTTGGGGAACTAAACGCGACCTTGTCGAAACAACCATCTCGATCACCGTAACCACGTCGCCTGATGGCAGGATCGACTCGGCCAAAAAAGGCGGCATCTCCAAAATTCTAAGAGACATGTTCCCGGAATGGACCGACGTCGACTCCTGGCTCGACAACTCGATCAACCTGGTCGCTCAAAATCGGACCGCGTGGAGGACGAAGGCGATCAGAGGCGTCGTGGTTGAGATGAAGGCAGCGGGAAGTGATGCGATCATGCTGTCTATCAAGCCGCAGATAAAGAAGGCTCCGATAGAGATGTGAAAGTGAATTGATAGGCGTGTTGATCGCGGCGTTCAACGGTGATATTGGCGTTTTTTTCCACAACCTTCGACCAATCTCCGATTTACCTCTACCAAACTCGTAAAATTTGTCGACCAATTTCGATATCCACGCGGACCAAACAAGCTAAATTATCTTGTCGCGAATCCTCGTCAAAAGCTCTTTTGATTCGTCGGCTGACAGGCCGCTGACATCGGTATTACGAAGCTCGTCAATCGCATTTTCATTCGTCACCGCAAAAAGCGAATATTGAGCTGCCAGACGGCCACCCGCCGCCTTCGCGAGGCCTTCTTTTTTCTCGTCCGCAAAGACCGCAAGTTCATATTTCTCAAGCTTTTCCAGCACATTCTTCGCGCGTTCGATGACCTTTATTGGAAGACCGGCAAGCTTGGCGACGGCGATGCCGTAGGATTTTGAGGCCTTGCCTGGTTGGAGCTTGTGCAGGAAAACGACATCGCCGTCCTTTTCGGTCGCAGTGAGCTGGTAGTTTTTGGCACCGGGCAGGTTTTCGGCCAGCTCGGTCAACTCGTGGTAATGTGTTGCAAACATTGTCTTTGCGGAACGTTCGGGTGAGTTGTGGAGGTGTTCCGCCACTGCCCAAGCGATCGAAAGGCCGTCAAATGTCGACGTTCCACGACCGATCTCGTCGAGTAAAACTAGGCTTCGCGGAGTCGCATTATGCAGGATAGCCGCCGTCTCCGTCATCTCGACCATGAACGTCGAACGCCCCGAAGCAAGGTCATCCGAAGCCCCAACCCGAGTCCAAATTCGATCAACGATCGGCAAGCTAGCCGATGTCGCCGGCACGAAAGAACCGATCTGCCCAAGAATCTGAGTGATCGCTATCTGCCTGAGAACAGTAGACTTACCGCCCATGTTGGCCCCGGTAATAATAAGCATTCGGTCGGTCGAATTATTCAGTAGAAGGTCATTCGGAATGAATGAACTCCCCAGCGAAGCCTCGACCACCGGATGGCGTCCATTCTTGATCTCTATCTCATCGCCGTCATGCAAAACCGGGCAAACGTAGTTACGCCGGGCGGCTGTTTCAGCCAAAGCACACAGGCAATCAAGCGTTGCAAAGGCCCGCGCGGTCGACTGCAAAAGCCGTGTTTCAGCACAGACCGTCGCCCGAACCTGCTTAAACAAATCCGTTTCGATCTGTAGGATCCGCTCTTCCGCACCGAGCACTTTCTGCTCCCATTCCTTGAGCTGCGAAGTCGTGTAACGTTCTGCATTTGCAAGGGTTTGACGGCGTTCGTAGTCGTCCGGGACCTTCGCGATATTACCCTTCGATATCTCGATGTAATAGCCGAAGACGTTGTTAAATCTAATCTTCAGATTCGAAATTCCGGTCCGCTCACGTTCCTGTTCCTCGAACGATGCAATGATCTGCTTTGCGGAAACTGAGATGTTGCGCAACTCATCCAACTCCGCATCGAAGCCGTCCCGAATCACGCCGCCGTCAGCCGGATTAACTGGTGGTTCGTCGCTGATTGCGCGGTCGATCAAGTCGCGGATCTCGGGCAGTTCGTAAATATTTTCCGCCAAAACCTGCAAAAGCAAAGACTTAACGTCCGCAAGCGTTTCGTTTACAAGCGGCGATTGGCCGATCGAACGCCGAAGGGCGAGAAGGTCACGAGGCGTTGCCGTCCCAAGATTCAGCCGCCCGATAAGCCGTTCCAGATCGCTCACCTCCTTCATCAGGAATCGCAGTTTCTCCCGCAGGATCGTATCCGAAAGCTCAGTAACCGCAATCAAACGAGTCTGTATCTCGCTGCGTTTTAACGAAGGCCGGGCGATCCACTGCCTCAAAAGCCGTGAGCCCATGCCCGTCACGCATTCGTCGATGACGCCGAACAGCGTGTTTTTGCTCTTTTCACCGCGAGACTCAAAGATTTCAAGATTCCGCAGGGTCACCGCATCGAGCACCATAAAATCGCTCGATTCGAAGTAATTGAGCTCCGAAATATGCCCCGCAGCCGCTCGCTGAGTTTCCTGCGCATACCGTAAACACGCCCCCGCAGCCGAGATCGCAGCGGTCTTACCGCCCATACCGTAGCCTGAAAGCTCCTTCACGCCCATCTGGTCCTTCAGGAGCCGTTCGGAGTCTTTTAGGTCGAAATTCTGATCGTCGATCGGTGTCAAGGTGATCGTGGAGGAATCCGAACCTCGAGAGCGTCCCGCATTGCCAAACAGCGATTGAGTTGCAATGCTCACCGATCCGCCGAACGTCGATACAACCTGTCTTTCCAATGACTTAGGAAATAATAGTTCACGTGGAGCATAAGATTCTATCTCAGCTGATATTTTTTGCCAAGCATCACTCCCCGAGATCTCTGTCGCCGAAAAATGGCCTGAAGAGGTTTCCAAAAACGCCGCTCCAAACGTCTCACCGCTGCCGTAAACGGATGCGAGATAGACCGAGTCTTTCGATTCGACAAGCTGCGGATCGATCGCTGTGCCCGGCGTTATGACACGTACAACTTCACGTTTTACAAGCTTTACGCCTTTAGTGGCGATTTCGGTCTGATCACAAATGGCGACTCGATAGCCTTTTTTGACGAGCCTCGCAACGTAGCTGGCGGCTGCGTGATGCGGTATGCCGCACATTGGAACAGGATTTGGCGAGTCTTTTTGACGGGCGGTGAGCGTGATCTCTAGTTCACGAGAGCCAACTATCGCGTCCTCGTTGAACATCTCATAAAAATCACCGAGCCGGAAGAACAGGATCGTCCCCGGATACTGCTTTTTTATCTCGAGATATTGCCGAAGCATCGGCGTCGTATTTTCCATTTTTGCGGTGCTTTATGTGTTTCAGAGTTTAGCTAATTTGCCGTGACTTTCAAAACTTGTGTTTCCAAAGCAGCGTGCATTTGATATTATTTTTGTTTGTTAAATAAAGGTTTTCTAAGCGTTTTTAGCCTCTCGGCCGCTCATAGGAGTTTATGTTATGAGAAACATCGGAATACGAATTCTATATGCCATTTCGCTCGCGGCAATCTCAGCGGGAGGGATACTCGCCCAAACAATTAGCGATCCCGCGAAACCTGCCCCATCCGATACTGCTGTTTCGATCGTCAACTCCAAGATCGACCGCTACCGCATCGGCTATCAGGACATTCTGAGTATCAAGGTGGATCGCCACGACAATTTCAATGAGGTTGTTCCCGTCGGCCCCAACGGAACTATCACCTTGCTCCGTCTCAAGGATCCTGTAGTCGCAGTCTGTAAAACAGAACTGGAGCTCGCGGATGCGATCGAGCAAGCTTATTTGCGTGAAAAGCAGCTCAAAAACCCGGTTATTCGGGTGTCCGTATCCGAACAAAGATCTCAGCCCGTAATGGTGTTGGGATTTGTGGAAAAACCGAATACCTACTATCTCAACCGAAAGGTCCATCTGCTTGAGATCCTTGGACTTGCAGGCGGGCCGAATAAGGATGCGGGTACCAGGCTTTTTGTCGCTCGTACCGGTTCCTCCTCAGTTTGCCAGGAAACCGGAACCCAGGTTGACGACACAGTTACGATCACTGAATTTAAGGTTCGCGACGTGCTTGCCGGCAAAGCTACATTCTGGATACAGCCGGGCGACGTAGTATCGGTACTTGATGCTGACATCATCTATGTTTACGGAAACGTCAATAAACAAGGGGCATTTAAGACTCGCGAACCTATTACGCTGACGCAAGCGATCGTTTCTGCCGAAGGCTTAAAAGGGGCGGCGAAAAAGGACAAGATTCGGGTTCTTCGGCAAAAAGAGGGAAGCGTGGAACGAGAAGAGTTAATTTACGATCTAAACGCGATCACCAAACGAAAGATAGACGATCCGATCCTACAGCCGAACGACATCGTCGCCGTCTCGGAAGACAAAGCAAAGTCAATACTTATGGGATTTGTCGATTCACTGAAAGGCACGATCCCTAACGCGATCTATCGCATTCCCTAAAACGCTTGTTTATGAAAGATTCGCGCGAAATAGTCAGAAATCCGCTGCACGACGTTGACCTCGTCCGTGAGTTTGAGCCGCCGATCTCGCCGGTCGGGCAGTATCCATCGTACCGGAATAATCAGACGAGCGAAGGGTTTCAGCTAGTTGATTACTGGCGTGCGATCCGCAAAAGACTCTGGCTGGTGATCGGAATTGCAGTTCTGGTTACGACGCTAACAGCTATCTACATGGCACGCCGCCCGAGCATTTTTCAGGCAGAAGCGCGCGTTCAAGTTGACCTTGAACAGGTAAACCCTGACCTTGTGACCAGCGATCGTCAACGGTCGGTGATGAATTCCGACCCCGCGTATATCAACACGCAGCTCCAACTTTTAGGCAGCGACGGTCTGATCCGCCGCGTGATTAAGGAATATAACCTCGACACAAACAAGGAATTTCAGCAGGCAAAGGCGGAAGAATCTGTTTCAAGCTGGCGTTCTGCATTGAGATCACTGGGCCTTGCAACCGATGATACCGAGAAAAAGAAAAGCTCGGTCGATTCGCAAGCCCTGCAGGCGTCGCTCGCGAATTCGGAAGAAATGTCCGAGGCGATCCGCCTTGCTCCGTACGTTGACGCGATAAAGAAAAACCTAGTCACCGAACCCATCCGCGAATCGCGAACCACGGTCAAAGACACACGCCTGATTGCGATAATGTTCCGCCACACCGATCCCGATCTCGCTGCTTTCGTCGTAAATGCGATAGCTAAAACATTTACAGACGCCAATCAAGAGAAACGAACGGGAACTAACCGCAAAACGAACGACTTTCTTCAAGAGCGCATTGCCAACCTGGAATCGGACCTCAAGACAGACGAGCAAGCGTTGGTCGATCTAACTGAACGAGCTGGGATTCTAAAAACGGAAAACGACCAAACCATCGTTATCGACCGCCTCAGCGGGTTAAACAAAGCCCTTTTGGAAGCGGAAAATGAGCGAAAAAATGCGGAAGCAAACTATCTGACGGTTTCGAATTCGCCGGAAAAAGTTAAATCGCTCGCCGAGGCTGAATCTGCCCGTTACATTACCGAGCAGGAGAATGGGTTGCGTTCGCTCCAAACCGACACGTTAAGAAAGATCGCCGACCTGCGGCAGACGCGAGCACTGCGATTACAGGAATTCTTCGAGGGAACGCCGGAGATCAAAGAGATAGACGTGCAGATCGAGAGTTATCAAAAGTCACTCGATAACGCGTTTGATAAATCGAAAACTGATATCGAGGCCTTCCGCCAACGAACGTCAAAGGTTCTGCTTGATAACCTGAGAACGAAATATCTCCAGGCGAAGGACAAGGAAGAAAAGATCCGCGTCGATTTCAACAAGCAGTTTGGCGAGGCTCAGGGTCAGAATCAAAGTGCAGTAAACATTAAGATCCTACAGCAAAACATTGAAAGTAAAAAGGGCTTTCTCGTTGACCTCAGAAAACAGATCAGCGGCAACGACGTGGCATCGCAGGGCTCGGACAACAACATCAGCGTCAGCGAGATAGCTATTCCGCCAAAGGCTGCGATTTCGCCTCGCCGGTTCGTAACGGTTGTCGCTGCGTTGTTCCTCTCGACGCTTTTCGGAATGGGGTTGGCGCTGTTCCTCGAATACCTCGACGATACTATCCGTACGACCGAGGAGATCGAGAATTACCTGCAATTACCTGCACTGGCAGCGATCCCTTCAATCGATTCGGTGCCGAAGCGCAAGCTTTTACTCGTCGGCGCAACGGAGAATGAGGACGAAAATCCGCAATCACCGCTTTTGATCTCAGCCGATTCGCGTTCGTCGCTTGCTGAGGCATATAGACATTTGCGTACATCGATCCTGCTTTCGACCGCAGGGCACGCTCCGAAATCACTGCTGATCTCATCGAGTTTGCCATCGGAAGGGAAATCGACGATCGCAACAAACACGGCGATCAGCCTAGCCCAAACTGGTGCAAAGGTTCTGATCATCGATGCCGACATGCGACGGCCTCGCCTTCATTCCATCTTTAATATGGAAAACAGTGTGGGGCTTAGTTCGATGCTCGCGAGCGAGCTTTCCGACACCGACGTGAATTCCGCGATCAAGCTGGATGAGCGAACGAAGCTGTTTGTAATGACGTCGGGCCCGATCCCGCCAAATCCGGCGGAGTTGATCGGTTCCGAGCAGATGGTTTCGCTGTTAAGGATCTTGGGGTCAAAATTCACGCATATCGTCATCGACTCGCCGCCGATCGCCTCGTTTACCGACGGTGTTTTGATCGCTTCGATGGTGGATGGCGTGATCCTTGTGGTTCACGCTGGACGCAGTTCGCGACAGGTCGTTAAGCGTTCCCGTCAGATGCTACAGGAGATCGGAGCGAAGATCTTCGGTGTCGTCCTCAACAACGTAAACCTAAATAACAAGGACAATTACTATTACTACCAGAGCTATTACCACCGCAGCAATTATGCGGATCGCGACGAATAGGTTGATTTTTGTATGAGTAAACAGACGAGAGTTTTGGTCACAGGTGCGGGCGGATTTATCGGCAGCCATCTCGTGACATATCTGAAGAAACGCGGATATTGGGTTCGTGGCGTGGATATCAAGCTGCCTGAATTTTCAGAGACCGACGCCGACGAATTCGAACTGCTCGACCTTCGCCGTTGGGAAAATTGCCAAAAAGCGACGAAAGATGCTAATCATGTTTACGCATTAGCGGCGGATATGGGCGGGATGGGATTTATCTCGTGTCACCACGCGCAGATCCTTCATAACAATGCTCTCATCAATCTCCATACACTCGAAGCTGCCCGTGAGAATGGGGTAAATCGTTATCTCTACACTAGCTCCGCGTGCATCTATCCTGAGCATCTACAGGAAGATGCGAACGTTACTCCGCTCAAGGAGTCCGACGCATATCCGGCCGAGCCTCAGGACGCGTACGGTTGGGAAAAGCTGATATCCGAACGTCTTTGCATGCACTATATGCAGGATTACGGAATAGAGACGCGGACGGTCAGGTTTCACAATATCTTTGGTGAAAACGGTACTTGGGACGGCGGTCGCGAAAAGGCCCCGGCGGCATTGAGCCGCAAGATAGCCAATGCAAAGTTGACCGGTAACCACGAGATCGAGATTTGGGGCGACGGCGAGCAGACACGCTCGTTTTGCTATATCGACGACTGCGTCGAAGGGCTTTATCGACTCATGCAGTCTGATTTCTATGAGCCGCTCAATCTCGGACAGGATCGCATGATCTCGATCAATCAACTCGCCGACATCATTGCGAACGCTGCGGGAATTGAGATAACCAAGAAGCACATCGAGGGGCCATTGGGCGTACGCGGACGCAACTCTGATAATTCAAAACTCCGAGAAGTACTTGGCTGGGAACCAACAATCTCGCTCGAAAACGGCCTCAAGAAAACCTACGACTGGATCGAACAGCAGGTGCGCGAATCGAAGCTCACGAAAACCGCGGCTCAGGGCACAAATCAATAAATCTCACGTTCTATGCGAGACAAAATCTCAATTATCGGGCTTGGAAAATTAGGAGCCAGCATGGCGGCAGCGTTTGCGAGCCGTGGTTTCGGATGCATTGGCGTTGATGTAAACCAAAGCTTTGTCGATGCGGTAAATCAGGGGCGTGCTCCGGTCCAAGAGACCGATCTGGACAAGGTAATTTCGGAGAATAAAGAGCGGATCAAAGCGACCTTGAGCCACGAGGAAGCCGTTCTCGGCTCGGATATTTCTTTCGTTATCGTGCCGACGCCGAGTGACGAACGCGGTTCATTTTCGCTTCAATACGCGGAATGGGCGTTTAAGGAGATCGGAAGAGCCCTACGCAAAAAGAACGGCTATCACAATGTCGTTTTGACCAGCACAGTTCTGCCAGGTTCGACTCGTCAGGCGTTGATCCCGATCCTCGAAAAAGAATCTGGGAAGAAGGCCGGCCGTGATTTTGGTGTTTGCTACAGCCCCGAATTCATTGCACTTGGCAGCATTATTCGCAATTTCCTGAATCCGGATTTCTCCCTGATCGGCGAATTCGACAAACGCTCTGGCGACCAGCTCGAAGCGATATACGACCAGGTCACCCTAAATCAGGCACCTGCCGCTCGAATGAGCCTCGAAAACGCCGAGCTAACCAAGATCTCGGTCAATACGTTCGTTACCACAAAGATCACCTTCGCCAACATGCTCGCCGATATCTGCGAAAAACTGCCCGGCGGCGATGTCGATATCGTTACTGCGGCACTCGGACTCGATTCGCGTATCGGCCGCAAATATCTAACTGGTTCGATCGGCTACGGCGGGCCGTGTTTTCCGCGTGATAATGTGGCCCTTTCATTTATCGCAAACGAACTCGGCGTCGAAGCCAAGCTTGCCGAAACGACGGATCATCAAAACAGATCGATTGCCGAAAAAACTACCGCACGACTCCTGCCAATGCTAAGGAAAGGAGCGACGGTCGCGATCCTGGGCTTAAGCTACAAACCGGATTCGCACGTCACCGAAGAATCGCAGGGCGTTTTTATCGCGAAACAGCTTTCTAAAAACGGCGTCCGTGTCGTGGCTTATGACCCAATGTCGGCGGATATGCAGATCGAGGAATTGCGTCGCGGCATCGTAGTTCTAAACTCGATCGAAGAATGCCTCGCACAGGCTGAGGCTGTGCTTATCACCACGCCCGATCCGGTATTTAAATCATTGACTGCCAAGGATTTCCGCAACGAATGGTCGCAGGTTCTCGTGGTAGATTTTTGGCGCATGCTTCGCAGCGAACTGGAAGACAAGGAACACATAAAATACCTCGGCATAGGCCTCAGCGAGGACGACGCAGCCAATAACGTACGTCTCAGATCGATCTGGTGCGAGGATCACAGCTCCAGCAAGGGAACATCCGCCGAATGAGCGACGAACGCATCCGGGTCGAAATAGTCGCGCCTGTTCATAACCGCAAAGACATAACCCTAAAATGCCTCAAAAGCCTGTCGCGGCTGACCACGGGCCTCGACGTTCATGTCGTGATCGTCGATGACGGTTCGACTGATGGAACGAGCGAGGCGATCGCTGAGCAGTTTCCGGAAGTCGAAGTTGTTCAGGGCGACGGCAACCTATGGTACACCGAGGGTACAAATGTCGGGGTCCGGGCTGCGCTTAAGCACGATCCTGCATTTGTGCTAATGATCAATGACGATGCCGTCTTCGATCAGGATTTTCTTGTTTTCATGGTCGAAACCGCTCGAAAATATGAGCGGTCGATCGTTGGTTCGCTGCTGATGCTTTGGGATGCGCCGCATAAGCTTTTTCAGATCGCTCCGGTTTGGGACACGTGGTTCGGCGACTGGCGGCATTGGAATCAGCAGACGGTTTGGACAGTTCCGAACAAGCCCTGGAATGTCGATCTGATCGTCGGGAATTGTGTTCTAGTCCCCGTCGAGGCCTTTGCTGAAGGCGGTTTGATGGATTCTGAGAAATACCCGAATTTCGGCGACGCCGTCTTTACACCGAAACTCAAACGCCTCGGTTGGAAGCTGCTGATCGATCCGCGAGCCCGCGTTTTTTGTCTTCCGAACACAATTCCGCCCCGCGTCAAGAAAATGGGGCTGAAAAAAGCATTCAAGGTGCTTGTCACCGACCTCGGAAATGGCCACAATCTGCGAAGGCGTTTGTACGCGTATCTCGAAGGTGCTCCGTCAAAATTGCAGGGTTTCGTTGGCTTTTGCGTATTCCTCGTCCGTGCGGGCGTAACCAAAAGCTACAAAACGGTTAGTTCGGCTCCGGAGCCGCCGCTTAGTGAGACTTTCGCCTCGGCCGTCGTCGATGACTAAAACCCGCCGCAAATTGATCTTTTTCTGGACCTACTTGGAATGGGGCGGCGCACAGGTTTATTTCATGGCGATCATGAAAGAAGCCTTGAAAGACTGGGACGTGATCACCGTCCTGCCGCGAAATTCCTCGCCCGAAATGATCGGCTTTCTCAAACAAATCGGGGTCACAATAGAATACATAGACTTTGTCATCGACCTCGGTCAAGCTCCGACCATAAAGCGAAAGATCGAGCGGCAACTGAGTCGGATCAAGTGCGAAATAGCAACTCTACGTTTTCTCAAACGATATGACCTAAGTAATTCTATACTCCACATCGAAGCAGCACCGTGGCAGTCGTGGCAGTTTTTCGTGCTGCTGGCCATGCGAAAAGCCAATGTGTTCGTCACCATGCACAACGCAATAAACGGTGCGAAGTGGCGTGAAATAGTTTGGACGGCCCGAATGCAGCTGCTGTCCCGTCTGAAAGGCTTTCACATTTTGGCTTCGAACAAGGACACCAAGGAAAAAATCCGTTATCTCGTTACGCGGGAATTTTGGGAGAAAATCCCGGTTACCTATACGTGCGTCAATCCGACGCAGATCGGCGCGGTGCTCGACAGAACGGACGATATTGCATCGATACGAGCCAAACACGGTGTTTCAAACGAACACTTCATCGTCCTCTGCGTCGGCCAGTTCATCGACCGCAAAGGCCGTTGGGTATTTCTCGATGCGGCGAAGATCCTGCAAAATGACGCTCCTGACGCTCGATTTGTTTGGGTAACGCCAGTTGAGCCGACTGAGGATGAAAAAGCGAAGATCGAGCAATATGGATTAAATAATTTCGAGATCCGGCTGTCGTCAACTGTCGGTTCGAGTCGGGAAGAAGTTCTCGAATTTTTCCGTGTCGCCGATGTTTTCGCTCTTCCGAGCTTCGTCGAGGGATTGCCGATCGCTTTGCTTGAGGCGATGGCTTTGGGAATTCCGTCGATATCGACCAATGTTTTTGCTATCCCTGAGGCTGTTCAGAATGGTGAAACCGGATTGCTGATCGAAGCGGGCGATGCTCGAGGATTGGCGGATGCGATTGTAAAACTGAGGGACGATCCCGAATTGCGACAAAAAATAGCGAAACAGGGAAGTAAGTTTGTTCTCAAGAACTTTGACGAACGCGAGGCTGCTCAGATCGCGATCCGGCATTACGAGGAGTGTTTCGACGATGCAGACTGAGGTTGTCGACAAACGAAAACGCTTCGTTCGAAACAGCATTTTTGGCGTGCTGTCGTGGCTGCTGCCGATCGTGCCGACGATGATCGCGACTCCGATCGTCATAAAACGGCTCGGTGATGAGCAATTCGGCGTCCTGGCCGCTGTACTTAGCTTTATCGCCTATTTTTTCACCACGGCGATCGGGAAGGTTGCCGCCAAATACGTCGCCGAATACCGGGCGACCGGCCAGAACGAAAAGATCTCGCCGATGATATCGGCTACCATAATTTTCGGCGTCTCTACCACGTTGATTGTGTCGCTGATCGCAATTCTGTTCGCACGCCCGATCGTTGTCGACGCACTTTTGATCCCTGGGCCGATGCAGGAACAGGCGGTCACAGGCGTCTACATCGCGTGCGCGACGATCCTTAGTATCGTCCTGGCTCAGGTGTTCCAGTTTGCCTTGCAGGGAATCCACAGATTTGACTGGTATTTGGTGCTCGCCAATCTTACAAGTGTCTCGTTCAGCCTTGGAAGTATCGCCATCGTCCTTCTCGGCTACGGATGGATCGCGTTGCTCGCTTGGAATCTCGTGACCTGGATCGTCGTGGGCGTTGTGTCATTCTTTGCAGCCCGGCGGCTAATACCGGAATGCCGTCTAACGCTGAAAATTCCGTTGGAGATCTGGCGATCGGTCAGGCAATACGCATGGGGGATCGTCGGTTACCAACTTTTCGGCACGCTGCTCCTGTTTTTCGAGCGAGTCTGGATACTGCGAAATTTCGGCGGCGAAGCGATGGCGTATTACGTCATCCCGATGACCCTAGCTCTATACTTACACCTTTTTACTGCAAGCCTCGTACTCGCGATGTTCCCGGTCGTTAATGAGCTGCTGAACGAACCTGAAAAACTCAAAGACCTCTATCAAAAAGCCACGAAGCTCGTTCTAACATTGCTCGTGTTCGCCGTGCTTTCAGTGGTAGTCTGCGGAAAGGTATTTCTGACTGCGTGGCTCGGTGAGAGGTATGCTGACGAGTGTTACCTCATGCTTGTCATCCAGACCGTAACCTTTGCGATACTTGCACTTAACACGATCGCGTGGCAAATCGCAGAGGGTTTTAAAGCTGCGTCGCTCAACGCATACGGGACAGTAATTTGGATGATCGTTGGGGTTGCCGCCATGATCGCATTGAGTCAAACGTGGCAAACGAACGGCGTTGCGGCGGGCCGGTTGGCGGGCGTTTTGATATTCGTTCCGTTCATTTTATACATCGAAAAACGCTTCCTCGGTGGCATTTTTTGGAGATTTTGGGGTTCGACGGTAGTCCGTATTTTGATAGCGGCGATACCAGCAGTCGGTATTCAATTGTTGCTCATCCAGACGGTTGAGGCGTCATGGTTTTCGTTTTTTGGATCTGTCGCCGCAGGCGGAATCGCCTACATCGGCACACTCCTCTTAACCGGCTTCATCGATGATGGCGAGAAGAACATGGCTCGCGACCTGTTCGCAAAATTCCGCTAAGCAAAGGTATTTGTTACTATTTAGCGATGACCGAAGACTTCAGCTTAGTGCAGCGTTTGGACGTGATCCGCGAGATCTGTTCTGGCAAACGTGTGCTCCATCTTGGCTGTACGAACTATCCATACACCGAGGATTCGATCAAGAACACGATGCTCCTCCACCACGATCTGGAAAAGATCGCGAGCGATGTCTGGGGCATTGATTCGGATGAAAAGGGAATCAAGATACTCGAATCGCACGGTTCTAAACAGATCGTTCTCGGTGATCTCGAAAAACTCGACGAACTCGATCTGAATGAGAAATTCGACGTCATCGTCGCCGGCGAGATGATCGAGCATCTGAATAATCCCGGCTTGTTCCTGAACGGCATCAAGCGGTTCATGCACAGCGGGACGCAGTTGGTTTTGACCACGGTGAACGCGTATTGCGGAATGCGGTTTGTTTGGTACGGGCTGCGCGGAAAGCGTGGAAAGGTCGAATTCGTTCATCCCGATCACGTCGCATATTACTCATATTCGACGCTCAAAGTCCTCCTCGAACGGCATGGACTGCACGTGGACTCGTTTTTATTTTATGATATAGGCAGAGAGCATCGTCCGCATAACAAGTGGTTTATCAATGCGATAAATGACGTTTGCGTAACGATCGCTCCGCAGTGGGCGGACGGCGTGATCGCTGTTTGCAGTTTACCGTCAAATCAATAAATGCAGGCAGCACGCTACATACCAATTCAATCCGGTACGGTGAAAGAGAGATCTTTGCTCCCGGGCCTCGCTCTGATGGGCGTGGCGGTTTTCGTTGCGTTTTTGGCTCTATTGTTCACAAGCGATTCCCTCGCAGCGTATCCAAATCTGCATCTTGTGCCATGGCTTCTTGGCCTAGGCGTCGTGATGGCGATACCGCTCGTGTATTTGTATCATCAGGGCAGGCTGACGTTCGTCGATCCGCTCGTGTTTGCGACGCTGTCGTATTTTTTTCCGGCATTCGTGGTCGGCGGCCTTTCTTTCGCACTCGGCCTGTCAAGGCCTTCGTTCGAGAATCTGATCCAGGATCCGAAATATAATTTGCCATTAACTATCGCACTCGTCGGGCTCGGATACGCGGGGCTTGCAACCGGCTATTTGCTCCCGATCGGCGCAAAGCTCGGCGGCTGGATCGCAGACGTGCTTCCAAAAGCTGACTATAAACCAGATTCGCTTATGCTGCCCGGAGTCTTGCTTCTTTTGGCAGGCCTTGCGAATACGATCCTGGCTTTTGTTCTTGGCCGCTTCGGATATCAGCGGGCAACTGAATTCACATCCTATGACGGCCTGATCTTTTTTACGACACTGTTTTGGGTGCAGGCGAGTGTACTGCTTTGGTCCGTGATCTTCCGTAAAAGCAAGCTGGATTTTATTGTCATCCCGATCATCGGCGTGCTGCTTTTCACGAGTCTGACAAAGTTTCTCTACTCGGGCAGCCGCGGGAATATTATCCAGATCTTTTTGATCATCACGTTCTCGTTCATACTTTCCGGTCGGCGTTTTTCAGTCAAGCAGGGTGTTATTTCAGGCCTACTGCTAACGGTCGGTTTGACGGTCGGAATGATCTACGGAACGACCTTTCGGAACGTCAAAGGAACCGAGGACGCTCAAAGTGCGGAGCAATACACCGAGAATATTTTTGCCGCCGTCGATCAGGTCGGGCGAAGCGATGTGTATGACACGCTGACCTTTGGAGCGGTCAATTTTGCCGAAAGGATTGACGTTCTCAGCACGCTTGCGGTCGTCGTCTCAAATTACGAAGAGCTTGCGCCATACGAAGAGATATACGGCCTCAGCGACAATATCTGGGTTGACCTGTCGACATTCATGATCCCGCGCGTCATCTGGCCCGACAAACCGGTGGTTGCAGATCCGCGCAAATACAGCGATCTTTATTTTGATTATTCAGGATCGTCATACGCTATCACGCCGATCGGCGATCTTTTGCGAAACTATGGGATAATCGGGATCCCGATCGGAATGTTTGTCCTGGGATTTCTGCTGCGCCTTTTCTACCGGTCGCTGATCGAAGGGCAAAAACTGATCGTCTGGCGAATTACGCTTTTCTTTATGCTCCTGACCTCTGTATCGTATGAGGGGTTTTACGGTACGATCATCCCTGTTTTTTTTAAGATCGGTTTTATTTCAGTTATCGGAATTTTGGTCGTCAACGTCATCGCAAAACGCATCGAAACGGGAAGTATTAAACGGATAGCTACATAAAATGATCGTATTTACCAATGGATGTTTCGACATTTTGCACGCCGGCCATGTCGACCTGCTCAGGCGGGCTCGGGCTTTGGGCTCACGGCTGATCGTCGGCATCAACAGCGATGAGTCGGTACGAAGCATCAAGGGCCCCGATCGTCCCGTTCAAAATCAAGAAGCCCGCAAAGCCGTGCTTCTGGCTCTCGAATCGGTAGACGAGGTCCTTATTTTTGATGAACTGACACCCGAAAAGCTTATACACGAGATTAAGCCCGACGTGCTGGTAAAAGGCGGCGACTGGAAACCTGATGAGATAATTGGTGCGGATTTCGTGACAGCAAACGGCGGCCAAGTCTTGTCGCTGCCGTTGGTGGACGGTTTTTCTTCGAGCGGCATTGTTGACAAGATAAAAGAAAATGAACCGCCTCAGGGCTTCAAAGGCAATTCCGTCATCGAGCGGTCGCTGAATCAGCATCTTGAGGTCTTTAACAAGGTTATCAGCGATATAACCGGCCCGATCGACTATTGCGCGACGCTGCTCGTCGAAACATTCAAAGCCGGAAATAAGGTTTTGATATGTGGAAATGGCGGCAGTGCAGCGGATGCTCAGCATATCGCGGCGGAGTTTGTCGGGCGATTTGAGACCGAGCGTAAAGCATTGCCGGCGATCGCTCTGACGACTGATACTTCGGCTTTAACGGCCTTGGCAAACGATTATGATTTCGAGCGCATCTTTGCTCGTCAAGTCGATGCGTTGGCGGCAGATGGAGATTGTCTGATCGCGATCAGTACGAGCGGGAATTCGCGAAACGTGATTGCCGCCGTGATGGCGGCTCGAAATCGCGGCTGTAGGGTCATCGGAATGACTGGAGCAAATGGTAAGAAGCTCGCTTCGCTTTCTGACGGCTGTATTCTCGTTCCATCTGAACGCACGGCACGCATTCAGGAAGCACATATTACGATCGCACACATCTGGTGCGAGATGGTCGACGAATGGGTGGCAACCGAAACCGTTATTGGTTAAATTGATGAGGATCCTGGACGATTTTTCGAAAACAAAAGTTCTCGTCATCGGCGACGTGATGATCGACCGTTATTGGTGGGGAACCGTGAACCGCATCTCGCCGGAGGCTCCCGTGCCGGTCGTGTCACTTGACAGCACGACGCTCGCCGCCGGCGGCGCCGCAAACGTCGCAGCAAACATCGCCGGGCTCGGTGCACGGCCGTATCTCGTCGGCATTTCAGGCGATGACGAGGTCGCGACCTTGCTCCCGAAGATAATGGAAGAAGCAGGAATCACCAACTACCGCTTCTTTCCTGTAAAAGACCGAAATACGACGCTCAAAACGCGAATCGTTGCCCACAATCAGCAGATCGCCCGGCTCGATCAGGAAACGGCGACAGATATCTTAGTAGACGAGGCTGAAGCTTTTTTAGGAGAACTCAAACCGCTGATCGCTGAGACCGATGTAGTTGTCCTTTCGGATTACGCCAAGGGATTCTTGACCGTTGATCTTGTTCCCAAACTTATCAGCTTTGCCAAAGAAAATGGAAAGCGCGTGCTGGTTGACCCTAAAGGCAAAGACTATTCGAAATACGCCGGAGCGACGATCCTAACGCCGAATCAACGTGAAGCCGCCGATGCCTGTGGCTTCGAAACTCACACACCGGATCTCGTTACCATTTCAGGCGAAACACTGCTTCACGACCTCTCGCTCGAAGCGATTCTTATCACACAGGGCGAACGCGGAATGACGCTCTTCCAGACCGGCCACGAACCGCGAAACCTGAAATCCAGCGCGCGAAATGTCTATAACGTAACCGGGGCCGGCGACACGGCGATCGGCACGATGGCGGCGGCGTTGGGGAGCGGAATGTCGTTTTTTGAGGCGGCTGAGATCGCCAATTTTGCCGCCGGGCTGGTCGTCGAGCAGGTCGGCACGACGCCGATCACCCGCGAAATGCTCGCAGCTGAAAATAGCCGGTTTCAGATCCTCTCCGTCTAATGAAAACGGCATACAAGCGCAAAGTCCTTGTCTACCTGTTTGGCTCGCTGGGCGACACGATCGTCGCTATTCCGGCCCTCCGAGCAGTGCGAAGGCATTTCGGCAACGCCGAGCTCGTCCTCCTTCATAACACCCCGCAAAACCAGGTGGTCTCGGCCTCCGACGTGATCCCAACGAACCTGATCGACCGCAGCATCGACTACACAAGCAGCGCGGGCCAGGTGTCGAACTATTTCCGCCTTTGGATGAAAATCCACACCGAAAAATTCGACGCCGCCGTCTATCTCGTTATCAGCGAACGCCCGGCAAGATCCGTTCGCCGCGACCGTCTATTCTTTCGCTCCTGCGGCATCCGCGAGCTTTTCGGTTTCAATGCTTTTTCAATGGATCAGCTTTATCCGATCGACCACGACGGACGACCTGGCACGGTCGACCACGAAGCCGTAAGAAAGCTACAGCGACTCGAGGCAGACGGCATCCAAAGATCGCCTTCAGAGGATCTTCGCCAACCACTATTTGAGGCCTCAAGTATTGAGCAGGAAGAAATGTCGCGGTGGCTCGCTCCGCTGCGGCAAAAGCCCGATCGGCCGTTGCTTGCGATGGCTCCGGGTTGCAAAACGCCAGCCAATTTCTGGCCGACGGAGAATTTTGTCAGCATCGCGAAGCAACTGGCGGCTGAACACCTTTGTGAGATCGTCATCGTAGGAGGCCCGGCAGAAAAACAGTTGGGTGACGATCTGGTGGCGAATCTCGGCACCGGCATAAACGCGGCAGGGAAGTTCGCGGTCAGGGGCTCGGCAGCTCTACTTTCCCTGTGTAATCTCTATTTTGGGCTCGATACCGGAACGACCCATCTCGCCGCCGCCGTCGGAACGCCTGTCGTTGCTTTATTTCACGAACGCGATAATCCCGGACAATGGTTTCCGCTCGGCAATGGGCACACTATTTTTCAACACGACGTTGCATGTGCCGGATGCCGCAGTCAGGAATGTCCAGTCGCCGGGCATCCTTGTATGAAGGGTATCTCGGTCGAACCAGTGCTTGAGGAATTAAGAAAAAAGCTTCGCTCAAAAGAAAAAAATGCGAGTGACCTTCGTATCCTAAAAGTATAGATACGATCTTCGTTGAACCCGCGAACTTGTTTCCCGGCGGCCGAAACAATAAAATAGCGGTTTCCCGATTCGCCCATTTTTGGGTTTTGCACCGATAAAAACGAATGTCCATCCTGATCATCGGCGGCAGCGGAATGCTCGGCCACAAACTTTATCAACGCCTGAGTTCCGAATCTGAGGTTTGCGCGACCGTTCGGTCAGATCTCGCGGCGATCGAGAAGTTTGGGATATTTAAAGGTCATTCGGTGTTTCCTGGCGTTGACGTAACCGTTCCGGCGGCGGTGCGTCGGGTGATCGAGGTAGTCCGGCCTGAATGTGTTGTGAATTGCGTTGGCGTCGTTAAGCAAAACCCCACGCTCGCCGACAAAATCCGAACGCTTACCATTAATTCCATTTTTCCTAATCAATTAGCTCAGCTTTCCTTGGAATTCGACTTTCGTTTAATAACAATCAGCACCGATTGCGTCTTTGACGGAAAAGTAGGGAATTACTCAGAATCTGACGAAGCGAACGCTCGCGACCTCTACGGCATGAGTAAATTCCTGGGCGAAGTTTCCGATGGCCGTGCGCTCACCATTCGAACGTCGATCATCGGCCGCGAGATCTCGACCTCGCATAGCATCGTCGAATGGTTCCTCGCTCATCGCGGTGGTACGGTCGATGGATACACAAAAGCGATCTATTCCGGCTTTCCGACGATCGAATTGGCAGACACGATCGCGACCTTGATCAAGGATTTCCCTGATCTTAACGGCCTGTTCCACATCTCGGGCGATCCAATCAGCAAGTTTGATCTGCTTACCTTGCTGAACAAATATTTCAAAGCGGAAGTCTCGATAGCGCCGAGCGAAGCTGTTGTCGTTGATCGCAGTCTCGATTCCACGAAGTTCAAAACTCTGACAGGTTTCACATTCCCCGATTGGGAATCAATGGTAGCCAGAATGGCGGCCGATCCGACTCCGTACGATTCCTTTCGCTAGTCAACATGCCAAAACGACCAACGATCCTCATCATCTGCGACTATTACCTGCCTGGTTTCGAAAGCGGCGGAGCGGTTAGAACGCTGGCCAATATGGTCGATCGGTTGGGTGAGATATTCGATTTCCGGATTATAACCCGTGATCACGACGGAAGTGCCGTTAAAACACCGTACACGACTGTAGACATCAGCGAGTGGAATCAGATCGGAAACGCGAAGGTTTACTACCTGTCAAAAGAAGAGATCAGAGCCCGAACTCTCACAAAACTTATCAACGAGTCAGCCGCAGACGCTATCTACCTCAACAGCTTCTTCAGCCGCCTGACGATCATATATCTGACACTGCTGCGTTTTCGAAGAATAGAGAAACGGCCGACGATCATGGCTCCCGAGGGCGAATTTTCGCCCGGAGCCTTGTCGTTGAACCCGCTTAGAAAAAAGCTCTATATTGCGAACGCGAGAGTGCTTCTCCTTTCGAAAAGCTTCACGTGGAAAGCGGCGGCAGACGAGGAAAAAGAAGATATTGTCCGCGTTTTCGGCAGAAGCTTAGATATTCATGTCGCGCCGAACATGCCGCCGAAGATGATCTATTCCGGCTACGATCAAAGTACCAAACCCGCGAAAGAAGCAGACGAGGCACGAATGATCTTTCTATCGCGGTTCATGCGGAAGAAGAATTTCAACTGGCTGCTCGAGCATCTCCGTGGGATTGAAGGCAAACTATCCATCGATATCTGCGGAACGCTCGAGGAAAAGGATTACTGGGAAGAGTGTCGGCGGATCGCCGCGACTCTCCCTAAGACTATATCGATAAAATCGCTCGGGCCGATTCCGCATGAACAGGTTTCGGAGACACTGGCAAGATACGATTTTTTCGTTCTGCCGACGCTTGGCGAAAATTTTGGCCACGTTTTTATCGAGGCTCTGGCATCGGGAGTTCCGCTAATTATCAGCGACCGCACGCCATGGCGAGGTCTGGCCACGAAACGCATCGGCTGGGATCTTTCGCTCGAACACCCTTCCGAATGGAGCAAGGTAGTTCAGACGGCGGTTTCAATGGACAACGGCGAATATCGACAAATGTCCGCCGCAGCTCGCAAATTCGCAGTCGAATGGCTTTCCGATCCCGAGATCGAACGGTCGAATATCGCGATACTCAACGCTTCGCTAAAGCGTTAAAAAGGTTTTTCCGTTGCGGCCTTTGCCTACTTTGCGACTTCGCGGGAAACGACGATGGTTTCGCGCAAAAGTCACAAAGTGGAGCAAAGCCCGCAGAGTACAGATTTCGGCTATTTCCGCCTCAATGTTAAAATCTTCGATAGACCTAGCTATCCGACCTTAAATGAACGAACTACAAGGCAAACGAATTCTCGTCACCGGCGGCACCGGCTCGCTTGGGCAGACGCTTGTTAAACGCATCCTGACTGGTGAACTCGGCACGCCGGAGCAGATCACGGTTTTTTCGCGCGACGAAGCCAAGCAGCATTACATGCGGCTCGATTTCCTGCATCGCGAGACGGCGACGGACGATGTTATTTATCAGAATTCGAAGGACCGCCTGAATTTTCGCATCGGTGACATACGCGATTATCCGGCCGTCGTCGCTGCGATGCGTGGAGCTGATACCGTTTTCAATGCGGCCGCTCTCAAGCAGGTTCCTTCGTGCGAATATTATCCGTTTGAGGCGGTTCTAACCAATATTTACGGTGCGGCGAATATCGTTCGTGCAGTTCGTGAGAACGACCTCCCGGTCAAAAAGATCATCGGCATCTCGACCGACAAAGCATGCAAGCCTATTAATGTCATGGGAATGACAAAAGCTCTGCAGGAACGCGTTCTCATCGAGGCCAACCGCGATCTGCCTTCCGTGCAGTTAAATTGCGTGCGTTACGGCAACGTTATCGCATCACGTGGCTCGATCGTTCCTCTGTTCGTCGATCAGATCAAGAAGGGTCAAACGCTGACGATAACTTTGCCCGAAATGACAAGGTTTTTGCTGAGTCTGGATCGAGCGGTCGATACGGTTTTCGAAGCGGTCAAAAGCTCGGGCCGCGGCCTGACGTTCGTGCCAAAAGTTGCCTCGGCAAAGATCACCGACGTTGCCGACGTCCTGATGGGCGATAAAAAGCTGCCGATCGAATTCACCGGTATTCGTCCAGGCGAAAAGGTTCACGAGATCATGGTTTCTGAGGAAGAGTGTTTCCGTACCGTCGAACTCGGTGATTATTACGTGATCCTTCCGGTTTTACCGGAGCTTCGAGGCGGTGATGACGCTAAGCAAGCTCTGACAAGTGAATATTCGTCAAAAGATGCAAACATTTCAGGCGCAGAATTACGGAAACTGCTGATGCAAGCGGGCGATGAGATCGAAAGATTCCTCACCTGACTGAACCGCAAGCGTCCCGCTTGCGAATAGTTTAGTTTGTACACGATTTGCCAATGGACAATACACGCAAGCCGGAAACGCCTGCGGTCCAGTAATTGATCTTATGAAAATAATGACCATTTTCGGCACGCGGCCGGAGATAATCAGATTAAGCCTTGTCCTGAGAGTGCTGGATCAGCACTGTGAACACGTTACGGTTCACACTGGTCAGAATTACGATGAAAGCCTGAGCGATATTTTCATTCGCGACCTCGAGATCCGCACGCCGGACGTTCATCTAGGTATCAAATCGAAGAGTTTCGGCGACCAGATCGGTCAGATCCTGACAAAAACCGACGAACTGCTCGAAGCCCACAAACCCGACCGCGTGCTCATTCTCGGTGATACGAACAGCGCCTTGTCTGCGATCCCGGCGGCGAGACGCCAAATCCCCGTTTTTCACATGGAAGCGGGGAATCGGTGCTACGACAACCGCGTTCCCGAAGAAGTAAACCGTCGCATCATCGATCATTCCAGCACGATCCTGATGCCTTACACGGAACGCAGCAAGGACAATCTCGTTCGCGAGGGAATCGAACGCGATCGCATCTTTGTCACGGGAAATCCGATCAAAGAAGTCCTCGATCATTTTGGCGACAGCATCGATTCGAGCGAGGTGATGAAGGCTCTGAACGTCACGCCGTTCGAGTATTTTCTGCTGACGCTGCACCGGGCTGAGAATGTTGATTCGGCTGAGAGGATCAATAAGATCTTCGCCGGTCTAAGTGAGGTGGCAACAAAATTCGGCAAAACTGTGCTGATTTCTGTTCACCCGCGAACGGCAGAGAAGCTCGAACAGCACGGCATCCGGCCAAGTTCGCCGAATATCAGGCTGCTGAAAGCCCTCGGCTTCTTCGATTTCGTAAAATTGGAGAAAAACTCGCTCGCCGTCCTGACTGACAGCGGAACCGTGCAGGAAGAATGTGCGATCTTCGGCATTCCGAACATCACGCTCCGCGACGTCACCGAACGCCCCGAAACGATCGAGTGCGGCAGTAACATTCTCGCCGGAGCGGAAACTGATGCGATTGTTGACGCCGTCGGACTCGCAATCGCCCAACCGGCGTCGTGGACGGCTCCGCCGGAATATCTGGCTAACAACGTTTCACAAACCGTCAGCAAAATAATGCTCGGCTACACCTGCCTCAGGCGCCACGTTTCATGAAATCAACCACAAATGAACACGGATGAACACGGATAGAAAAAATTACGGGATAGGCAGTTCTATTTCTTATCTGTGTTTATCCGTGTCTATCTGTGGTTAAATCCCGTCTTACATGCTAGACCCCGTCCATCAAAACACCCTCTGGATCCTCACCGAGGTCTATTATCCAGAAGAGATCTCGACCGGATATTACCTGACCGAGATCGCCGAAGGCCTCGCCAAAGAACGCATGGTCAAGGTCATCACCGGCCAGCCTAAACACATGTCCCGCGGACAGCGTGCAGCGAAGCATGAATGGAGAAATAACGTCGAAATCTTTCGATCCGGCGGAACGACGCTCGATAAAAACGTCTTTCTGTTTCGCCTCTTCAACATGCTGACGATCGGCATCTCGATCTTTCTGAAATCTCTCAGATTATTCAAAAAGGGCGACCACGTGATGGTCGTCACCGCTCCACCGAGTTTGCCAGTGACAACCGCTCTAGCGTGTCTGATCCGAGGAGCGAGTCTGACTCTCTGTATTCAGGATAGCTATCCGGAAATATTAGTAGCGGTCGGAGCGTCGAAACCCGATTCGCTTTTCGTAAAATTCGTCAACTTCATCAACCGCTGGGTTTACAAGCACGTCTCAAACATCATCGTCATGGGCCGCGACATGAATGAGCTTTTCGTTCGCAAAACCGCAGGGCTCGACATCCCGATCGTCACCATTCCAAACTGGGCCGATCTCGAATCGATCCATCCTACCTCGCGAAACGACAACGCTTTATTAAAAGAACTCGGAATCGAGAATAAATTCGTCTTCATGTACGCCGGCAACATCGGGCACCCGACCGATGTTGAGACCATCATCGAGAGTGCGAAGCTACTGATCGACAGGGAAGAATTCCACTTCGTATTCATTGGTGCCGGTGCAAAAAAATCGTGGCTCGACGAGCAGGTTCGTCTTCACGATCTAAGGAATGTGACCGTTCTCGATTATCGTCCTCGTTCCGAGCAGAACATTTTTCTCAACGCCTGCGATCTCGGCCTTGTCGCGTTGATAAAAGGAATGTGGGGAACCGCGATGCCGAGCCGCACATATAACATCATGGCCACCGGAAAACCTATTCTCGCCCTGACCGATGAGGGATCGGAGCTCGCCCGCGTGATCGATGAAGAAAATATCGGCTGGCACATCGTTCCGGGCAATGCGAAAGTGCTTAGTGAACTCATTGAGCAGGTCTATCAAGCCAGAAACACCCTGCCGAAAATGGGCGAACGAGCCCGAGAGGCGGCGTTAAAGAAATACTCGACCGAAAAAGCCATCGAATCGTACAGCAAAGCTCTTAAATAATGCTCAGATGACAATACGTATCGATGTTTGACACGGTAGCGGGATTTTAGGTTCAATTGAGCTTACCCGCATGAAGTTTTTTACGCAACGACTTTCCGGCTGGTTTTTACAATAATTGCCCTTTCGCCGCGCTTTGCGGCTTGTATTTTGTGATAGGTTTGATCGACATCGTCATCTTCGCCGCCGTTTTCTGCATATCGTATTTCGCGGTGGCACGCTATCGCCGGTGGACAATCAAGCAGAAGTTTCTAAAGGTTCCGAATGAACGCAGTTCGCACGACGAGCCGACGCCGCACGGGGCCGGGATCGTGATTGTCGTGATTTGTTTGCTGACCTATGTACCGATCTCGCTGCTCGTGACGGGAACGTTCTCGTGGGGTTATATCTCGGGCGCGGTAATGATCGCGCTGATTAGTTTTCTCGACGATATCAGGTCCATTTCGTTCCCGATCAGGCTTTTGGTTCACTGTGCAGCGGCCGTTCTGCTGATCGCCGACACCGAAACGTGGCACGGCATCACGATGCTTGGCAATCTGAAATTCGGCAATTGGGGCTACGTTATCACCTTCCTTTGGATCGTCTGGATGGTCAATTCATACAATTTCATGGACGGCATCGACGGTCTTGCGGGCTTGCAGGCGGTAATTGCCGGCATTGGATGGCTATGTCTCGGTATTATCCTGGGCATGCCGGTGATCTATCTGTTTTGCGGAGTGATAGCGGCCGCGAGCCTTGGGTTTCTGCTGCATAACTGGAATCCGCAACATATTTTCATGGGCGATGTGGGAAGTGCATTTTTCGGATTCACGTTCGCCGCTCTGCCGTTAATGGCTCGTGAATCAGTAACCAAATCGCCCGATCTGCTGCCGATCGCGGCAGTCCTTTTTGTGTGGTTTTTCCTTTTTGATTCGGTCGTCACGATACTACGCCGCCTGATCCGCGGAGAAAAGATCTGGATCGCCCATCGTGAACACCTTTTCCAACGCCTCGTCTCGGCCGGATTCTCGCACCGCAGTGTGACCATATTATATGGCGTTTTAGCGTCGATCCTAAGTATTTCTGTACTGATATCTGTGCGGTTTCGTGACGAGATCGGACTCGCGATGTTTCCTGTAGTGATCGTGCTGACGTCGGTGATACTAGCGCTTTGTACTTGGAAGAAGGTTTTGACCTGATGGCCATAAGTTCAAGTTGTGGATGTTTCGCCTTGCTTACGCGCGGGCTTGTGCCCCGGCAAGAATCCCGGTCTTGACCCCAATAATTTAACATGAGCGTAACGTCAAAAATCCTCGCGGAAAAGCCAAAATACCGGTTCGATTTCGAATCCTACGGCGTTTTCGTGCGGATTGAGAGCAACGACGCGGAAGCATTTAGCGGTGCGACGACGGTCGCTCATCGATCGCTGCTCGAAAATGTCACTGAAATATCTTCCGAGAGATTTGACCATGAATTTTCGCTCGACCGCCTCGCAAACGGCGACCTGATGCTCGTCCACAACGGGGTCGAACTCGGAGCCTCGGACACATCGCTCAAAGCATTTCGCTTTTTCGACAGCATCTTGCGGGTTTCGGTCGGCGAGATCGCACCTGATCGCGTTTTCCTGCACGCCGCTGTGGTTGGCTGGAAAGGCAAGGCGATCGTAATGCCGGCGGACAGTTTTCAAGGTAAATCCACGCTCACGACGGAACTTGTTAAACATGGTGCCGAGTATTATTCCGACGATTTTGCTATAATAGATCGTGACGCGTTCGTTCATCCGTTTCCGCGGAGGATCGCGATGCGGACTGAGGACTTTAAGACATACGATCTCGGCATCGAAGAACTCGGCGGCATCGTAGGAAGCGAACCGATCCCGGTCGCACTTGTGTTGCTGACCCGATATGATGCTCAGGCCGATTGGAACCCGCAGATCGAGACAGCAGGGAGCGGTGTGCTAAAGCTAATCCCGTTTACACTTTCGATCAGAAACCGGCCTGAATTTTCGGTTGCAGTCTTGCATAAATTAGCGAGCCGTGCCATAATCGTTTCGAGTCTTAGAGGTTCCGCAGAAAGATTTGCTAAAACATTGCTCGATTTCGTTGACAATCACGTAAATTGAGATAGAATTATTAAAATATTTGGTTTATCAAGATCGGTGATTTTAACCTAACCACTGCTTTTGAGAACTTTGACTTTTATTTTGCACACGCATAACCTATTCGCTTGGAGGAAGAAGATGAATAACCCGAACAATCCGATGGCCCGCCAGAATGGCATTGTGGTCCAGGAAATGCCCGATGAGGTACTAGTTTATGACCTGGACAGCAACAAAGCGCACTGCTTGAACAGTTCGGCTGCCCAAGTCTGGAAGTCGTGTGACGGTTCGAACACCGTTGCCGACATCGTCAAACAGTTTGACGGAAAGGTCACCGAAGATTTCGTATGGCTCGCCATTGATCAGTTGAACGAAAACGGACTTCTCGCAAATGAAGTCGCACCGCGTTTCGCCGGCCAGTCCCGCCGTCAGGTCCTCAAGACAATCGGTCTTGCTTCGATGGTCGCACTTCCGGTTATCGCGTCCCTGGTAGCTCCTTCGAGTGCAATGGCAGCAGTTTCGTGCACCTGTACGGCAGCTTTGAACTGTGCAGGCCGTGCATGTCCGTCAACGACGAACTGTAACGCACAGGGACTTTGTGCTCCCTAAGCCGGACTTCAACTAGGTTTTTTGAAGAGTAGTAGAGACTCGCCGTCTCTGCTACTCTTTCTTCTTGTGCAGACAGATAATTTTGCTCAGTCTCAAACACATTCCGACGAAGCTCGTTGGAGTGTCCTCCAGCGAAAGGTTCAGGAACATAACGTTCTTCGGGCCTTTGATTTATTTCGCGAGAATGGAATTGAACCTATTCTGATAAAAGGACTTGCCGCAGCAAATTATTACCCCGCAGACGTCTTTCGCCCGTCGATAGATATGGACCTTGCAGTAGCTAAAGCGGATTTTGTAAAAGCAAACACGTTGCTCAACGAGCTTGCAGCGGATGGACTCGCGATAGACCTGCACCGGGAACTTCGGCACTTGGACACTGTTGAATGGAATGATCTGTTCGAGAATTCCCGGCTGGTTGAAGCTACAGGCTCAACGTATCGCATCCTTCGCCCCGAAGATCATCTCCGCGTCCTGTGCGTCCACTGGCTGACCGACGGCGGGGGAAACAAAGAAAGGCTTTGGGATATTTATTACGCGATTGCCAATCGCGAGCCGGACTTTGATTGGGACCGTTTTCTTAATGTCGTCAGCCGCAAACGACGCCGCTGGCTCGTCTGTACGGTTGGTTTGGTTCACAAATATCTCGGCCTTGATCTTGCAGATACGCCGGTTAAGGATGAGGCAAAAGATCTGCCTGAATGGCTGATCCGACGAGTCGAGTACGAATGGGCGAGGGAAGACAAGAATGAGCCGCTGGAAATCGTGCTGAACGACCGGTCGCGGCTGTTGAAACAGATCGCTCTAAGATTCGATCAAAACCCGATCTGGGCGACTGTTCAGATGGAAGGGAGTTTTGACGCCCGTACACGCATTTTTTATCAGATAGGGAATTTTTTCTACCGCATTCCCTCGTCAGTTCGCCGGATCAGCAGGGAATTAAGAAATCGGGGCAAATGAGCGAGCACGAAGAAATAACATTGGCAATCGAATCCGCAATCGCGGGCGGCAGCATTTCGCTGCTTCGCGGTGATGTTGAGATCGCAAATTGGGTCGGCACCGCGAACGTATCAAAGGCCGAGGACCTGCTCTTTAATATCGATCTTCTCCTGACCGGGAACGAAATTGACCGCCGACAGATCACCTCGATCGCGGTGTCGGCTGGTCCCGGAAGTTTTACCGGCATCAGGATAGGCATCGCGACCGCACTCGGGCTCAAGGCCGGCCTCGGCATCGAAATGTCGAGTGAATCGGCACTAAAAGCGATGGCATTTTCTGCCGGGATATTCGGCATCGTAACAACGGCCCTTCCGGTCGGCCGCGATGCGGTCTGTATACAGAAGTTTAGCGTTTCCGTTGGTCGGGCCGAAGCCATGAACGAACCCGAAACAGTTACGGAAGAAGCGTTTATGACCGCCGTAGGAGATGAAAGTTCAGCAACATTCCTCGTTCACGAACGTCTTTATGAAAAGGTTTCCGCCTTTCAAAATGCGGTCAACGAAGGCTGGAATCTCGCTCATTCGATCGGCCGCATCTGCCGTCGGCAGCCTGGCGTTGTCGTCGAACCGATATTTATCAGCAAGAGTTTTTAGATGAATAATATTTCTCCCGAAACTAATGGCGAGCTGCGAATTCGCTCTGTCGATGCCGCAAATATTGTCGATTTGATCCGCATCGCCGACGAGACAAATCTCAGCCACTGGTCCGCGCAGAGTTATCTGGAAGAGATGAAAAACCCGTCGTCGATCATGTTCCGGCTGGTCGACGAGAATAACGCCACCTACGGCTTCGTCGTCGGTCGCATCATTCCCGGCGGTACGATCGAAACGACGCTGGAAGCCGAAATCTACAATATAGCCGTCACTCTCGACGAACATGGCCGCGGCCGCGGCCAGATGCTATTCGACGCCTTTCGCGTGGTATGCATCGAGCAAAAGGCCGCAAATATTTGGCTCGAGGTCCGCGAATCCAACGCAAATGCCATTGCATTTTACGAACGCAACGGCTTTGAACGCGTCCAAACCCGCAACCATTTCTACGAAAATCCACGCGAACACGCGATCCTGATGAAGCTGCCTCTCTGACTGGAGCGCAAGCGTCCCGCTTGCCAACGTCGCGACAGCCATTCCCAGGGCTTACACCCTGGGCTTTATGCTTTCGCCATCTTCGATGGCCTGAGAAGAGGGCTCAACAACTCTCAAAAGTGCGTTGCACTTATACAACCAATCCGTAACCGCTCTAGAACGTAGTGCGAGGTTCTCCGACCAGCTTTTCGGGCTTTGCCCTCATGGCAAGCGGGACGCTTGCGCTCCAGTCACCTTTCGCTTGATTCTTTCAAAAGATAGGTCTAATATTGAAATTGACCCGGTTACCAAGTTGTTAAGTGGGTAAACGGGAATCTTGACAAGTGAGGAAGAATGCCATATGGATATGTCAACCGTAGACCCGGTGAGGGATGAACTGATAAGAAGTAATTCTGTTTTTAGAGATCTAGTTCACCAGCATCAGGACTTCGAAGCCCGATTAAACGAACTCGCCCATCTAACATACCCTAACGACGACGAACAGTTGGAGGAGGTCACGCTCAAGAAAAGGAAATTACTGATCAAAGACGAAATTTACACGATGATGCAGCAGCACGCCGTTTCGCATTAGAAATCGGTTTTGGCTGCTGAAATTATTTTAAAGAGACGGTTGCGGAACATTCCGTAACCGTTTTTTTGTTCAGAACATGCTAAAAGCCGAGTACAGACTATTTGCGGATGGCTCGAAAGGCGATGCGTTGTTTAATTTTGTTTGGGATTCCTGTTCCGTGACGTTTCGTTTTATTTCGCGGTTACTTTCCTGTCTGGCTCGCATCGCCCAAGCCGCAATTTCCCTGGGAATACGAATACGCCGCCTGATTCGTCAGCATCAGGATCGAACCGTTAGCCGAAACGGGATTCGCCACAAGCTTTTCTTCCGCTCCAAAAACGATCTGCCCAGCGACCTTGCCGGTCGAAAGGTCGGTAAACACGGCACTATTCTCCTCAAAACTCATCGACAAAACGTATTTGTCCGCGATATTCGCGAGGTGAAGAGCACGGCCGCCGAGACGTTTTTTCCAGTCGATATCACCGTTTCGGGCAAGTAAATAGTAAATGAAATTATCGTGTGAGGTCGCGAGAATGCTATCGCCGCTCACAAAAAGGCGTGAGATCTCGCCGCCGCTTTTGAATTTCCACAGCGGTTTGTCCGTGCCGTTCAACGTTGAGACATTGCCGCGCTCGTCACCTACAACGATCTCACCGGACGCCAATTCGCCGAGCGATGTCACTGCATAAACCGACTTGCGCATCGACTCGATCTCACCCGAGGCGAGCGAAACCGAAAATATTTGATTGGCCTTCGCAGCTACGATCAATTTTGCAGTCGAAAATACCGGCTCGGCGACAAAGCCGTCGGCAATATCGCGTTTCCACTTAATGCTGCCGTCACCCGCGTCAACCGATTGTATCGTGCCGCTTTTAGAAACAACGATAACCGAGCCGTTATGCAAACCGATGAAAAACCGCGCGGCATCGGGCAATTTCAGCGTCCAGTTGGTAATTCCGGTCTCTTTGCTGAGGCTGCGAAGCACAGATGTCGTTTTCTCGCCGGCCGCCTTTTCGGTCGATGTCGCAAGCACCAGCCCCTTTTCCGAAGCCAGCAGATTCGAACTAAGATCGCCGCCGAGTTCGCTCGACCACATCTTTTTTCCGTCCAGCGACAACGTCTCGATTTTCGCTCCTTCCGCACCAATAAAAACGCGTGCGCTGTCCGTCGCGATGGCCGCACCCGATACGGCCATCGGATAGGCCCAGCATCTCGAGACCGAGATCTCGGTCACAGGCTTTGCCTGACCGGCCGCCATTAGTGCAAATGCGATAACGGCAACCAGTAATGAAACTGTATTCTTAGGTAGAGAAAAGCGGTGCATCACAAAATCTAATTCTCTCGGCTCGTGCGAAATTCCGATTTTAGCACACGCCCCTTGTCGTGTTATATTGATGCTATTCGTTAGCCAAGAGTTACCTAAAACTTACACTACAGAGGAACCACTATGTCATTTAACAAAATTATTCTCGTCGGAAATCTCGGAAAGGATCCAGAACTTCGCTACACGCCCCAGGGCGACGCCGTCTGTAGCTTCTCGCTCGCGACCAACGAACGCAAAAAAGACAAGTCAGGCGAATTTCAGGACGTGACAACCTGGTTTAAGGTCACGCTGTGGCGCCACATGGCCGAAAATGCGGCGAAATACCTTTCAAAAGGGCGTCAAGTATATATCGAAGGCCGTCTCCAAATCGAAGAGTGGACAGATCGCGACAACAAGGAGCGATATACGCTCGCCGTTCAGGCGACCGATATGCATTTCATTAGCGACGGAACCCGGGGTGAAAGCGGCGGCGGCGAATACAGCGGCGGCGGACGTGATAACTACGACAACACCCACAGCGGCCCGCCACAGTCGAGTTCATCAGCCGGAGCGTCATCAGGCGGCGGTTCGAGCAGCCCGGCACCGGTTTCCGCTCCGGCAGGTGCGGATGACGATATTCCGTTCTAGGCCTATCGCGATGCCTTAAGGTTTTTATGCGGCTTTGCCGCCGTTCGCGGATTTGGCACGGCGGCAAAGGCGCAAATTTTTTTAGCACGCCCGGAGCCCAGTTCCGCCGTCAAATAGACGGGCAATTGGTCAAAGTTTCGAACCCCAAAAACCCTTCGACCAATCTCCCAATTGCCTCTACCAATCACGGGTATTTATCGTCGACAACCCGCCAAAGATATTCGACCAATCACTCCGTTTCACGCAAAAAACTGTCGTAAATACGGCGTTTCCGGTCAAAATGTGGCACGTGCCACATTTTAAAAACGCAAAAACAAGCGCACCAAAGCCGCTACGTTTTTGGGGGAAGATATTTCCTGCAATTTTGCGTCGATCCGGCCTAGAGCCACTCGCCCATTTTTCGGAATTTCCGATAGCGGTTGTCAAGCAGTTTTTTGGTGTCGAGAGCGGAAAGCGTTTTTACCTCGCGAAGTATACTCTTTTTCAATGTCTCGCATATCTTATCAAAGGGCTTCTGCCGAGATTTGTCGCCTTCCACAGGGATCATCCACGGATCGTCCTCAGGAATGATCTCGTCGATGATGTCGAATTTCTTTAGGTTATCAGCCGTCAGTTTCAGGCCTTCCGCTGCATCGGGGGCTCTTTCGGCCGATTTCCAAAGGATCGCAGCACAGCCTTCGGGCGTGATGACGCTGTAAACGGCGTTTTCCATCATCAGGACCTTGTCGCCGATCCCGATCGCCAAAGCGCCGCCAGAACCGCCTTCGCCAAGGACGACGACGATGATCGGGACCTTTAAACCTGCCATTTCACGCAGGTTAAAGGCGATCGCCTCAGCCTGGCCGCGTTCCTCAGCGTCGATGCCGGGATAGGCTCCGGGTGTGTCGATGATCGTGATCACGGGTCGGCCAAACTTCTCGGCCATATACATCATTCGCAACGCTTTGCGATAGCCTTCGGGCTTTGACATCGCAAAATTACGATGCCGCCGCTCGTTGATATCGCGGCCTTTCTGCTGGCCGATGACGCAGACCTCAATCCCGTCGAGCCTTGCGAAGCCCGTGATCATCGCGGGATCGTCCGAATATCGGCGGTCGCCGTGAACCTCGACAAAATCAGTAAAGATCGTCGTAAACAGATCCATTGCGTAAGGACGGTCAGGATGCCGTGCCATCTGCACACGTTCAAAAGCGGTTGTGACCATAAGCTTAATGATACAACAATGCCCGGAATTGTTCAGTTAACCCATTCGACCGCACAGCCGCGGCCCTCGAGCTCACGCTGTAGGGAACGGCTGCCCGTAACGCTAAGCCCGCCCGCCTCAAGCTTTACACGCGTATCGCCTGCCTTGATCGACAAAATAACACCGCAGCGGCCACGTTCGCGTTCCAGCAGCGAATACAGCGATTCAAAATAAGCCTCGTCAGTTTTTGCCGATATCGTGATGTCGATCGCCCTCGCCCGTGTGGCCACTGCTTCGTCCAATGAGCTCAGCTCGTTTATCATCAACGTCGGCTCCTGACCATCCGGAGCCTCGATCTTGGCATCAGCAATAAACATCTGGTCGTCAGCAAGTAACGGGCTAAGCTTATTGAAATTTTCACCAAGCACCACCGCTTTCATCCCTGAAGACCTGTCTTCGAACCGAAACATCGCAAAACGGTTACCTTTTTTACTGGTTCTGATCTGTAAACCGCTGATCATGCCGGCAAGTGTGACGAAATCGCCCGAATTCATATCACCGATTTCGGCAATATTCTTGAGATTTATCCCGTCGAGCAGCTCTTTATAATTGTCCAAAGGATGCGTCGACAGATAAAAACCGATCGCGGCCTTTTCACGGCTCGCCAGCTCAGATTGCGTCCATGCGATCGCATCCGGCAGCGTCTGAACATCGTCCGACGAAGCTTCAACCGCCCCAAACAAGCCGCTTTGACCTCGCAAACGGTCCTCAGCCAGCCGCTGGCCTTGCTGTAGAGCCGGCTCGATCGCGGAGTGCAGTCGTGCCCGCCACGAACCCGTTTCTTCGCCCTCTGGCATCATCGAATCAAATGCACCGGCGGCAACCAAGCTCTCAAGCCCGCGTCGATTCACTGCTCCCGAATTCATTCGCGAGCAAAAATCGAAGAGGGAAGTGAATTTCCCCGTTTTCCTGGCCTCAACTATCGCCGCAACGCTCGACGATCCCATGCCCTTGATAGCGGTCAGACCGTAACGAACCGTGTCTTCAACCGGTGTAAATCCATCGCCGCTCTCATTTACATCCGGCGGCAGCAGGGAAAGGCCCATCGATTTTAACTCGGTCGAGTATTTATAGACCTTCGCACTGTCCTGGGCCTCGTGCGAAAGCACCGAAGCATAGAAATATGCCGGAAAATGGGCTTTCAAGTAAGCCGTCTGAAATGCGAGCACCGCATAAGCCATCGAGTGGCTGCGGTTAAAACCGTAATCGGCGAACTTCGCCATCAGGTCGAATATCTCTTTCGCCGTCTTTTTCGGGATCTTGTTCGCAATGGCTCCATCCACAAAGGTTTGCTCGTGGACCGCCATTTCCTCGATCTTCTTCTTACCCATCGCCCGACGCATCAGGTCGGCTTGGCCGAGGCTGTAGCCCGCTAGCCGCTGGGCGAGCTGCATAATCTGTTCCTGATAAACCAGAACGCCGAAGGTGTTTCCTAGGATCTCTTCCATTTCCGGAAGCACATATTCCACAGGCTTCAGTCCGCGATGCCTATCAATAAAATCGTCGATCATCCCGCCATCAAGCGGACCCGGACGGTAAAGCGCGTTGAGAGCCGATAGATCCTCGAGTTCCTTTGGCCGCAAACGGCGGCACATATCTGCCATGCCCGACGATTCAAACTGGAAGATCGCCTCAGTGCGGCCCTCACCGAACAGCTCCATTGTCTTCTGATCGTCTGTCGGTATCTTTGCCCAGTCGATCGTCACGCCGAGTTTTTCCTTCATCGATGCGAGGCAATCGGCGATAACGGTAAGCGTTGTCAGACCAAGAAAGTCCATCTTGAGCATCCCGACCTTTTCGAGATCGCCCATCGGATACTGGCTCGTAAGTTCGTCTTTACCGGAAAGTGCGACCGGAACGAGTTCATGCAAAGGTTTAGGGCTGATGACAACACCGGCGGCGTGAACAGAGGTATGACGTGAACAGCCTTCGAGCCGTAACGCCAAATCTACCAGCTCTTTAACCTTGGCATCCTTAGTCGCGGCTTTAAGCTCAGGAACTGTCTCAAGTGCCTGCGAAATGCTCACGTTACGTCCACGGATCGGCGGCGGGATGAGTTTTGCGATTTTTTCGACATCGCCGTATGGCATGTTCAGGGCTCGGCCGACGTCCTTGATCGCCGCCCGTGAAGCCATCGTTCCGAACGTGATGATCTGGCAAACCGACTCTTTGCCGTAAAATTCCGTAACGTGGCTGATCACGTCGCCGCGTCCGCGAATGCAGAAATCGATATCGATGTCGGGCATCGATATACGTTCAGGGTTCAGGAACCGCTCAAACAGCAGATCATACTGGATCGGATCCACGTCGGTAATTCGCAGACAAAACGCCGCAAGGGAACCCGCTGCCGAACCACGGCCCGGCCCAACCGGAATGCCCTGATCTTTTGCGTACGCGATAAAATCCCATACGATCAGGAAATAGCCCGGAAAGCCCATACGTTTGATGGTAGCGATCTCGATCCGCAAACGCTCCTCGTACTCTTCAAACGTGTGCTTAAGCGTCCCAAGCTCGCGCATTGGCTCCCATTCGGTCTTCTTACGCTCTTCAAAGCCTTCCCACAGGACCTTTTCGAAGTAATCGTCAACACTGATGTCGCCCTCGCTCACCGGGATGGGATAATTGGGAAGCTGCCGAACTTCATCGCCTTGCGGTATGTCCAGATCGCACATTTCGGCGATCTTCATAGTGTTGTTGAGCGATTGCGGCAATTCGGCACCGAAGATGTCCCACATTTCCTCGGCAGAGCGCAAATAACGTATCGCTGAGGCCGTTTCGCGGTTATCGCCGACGGTACGCCCCTCGCCGATCGCGATCAGCACCTGTTGGGCCCGTGCGTCGTCCTCGTTCATGTAATGAACGTCGTTTGTCGCAACCAGTTCGATCCCGCTTTGTTTTGAAAGTGCGACGGTATCGGCGATCAGCTTTTGTCCGCGTTCGTCGCCCCGATCCTGGATCTCGAGAAAGAAATTTCCGGCTCCGAAGATGTCTTCGAACAATTTCGCATTCGCCAGCGCTTTTTCCTCATTTCCATTGAGCAGGAAATGAGAAACCGCTCCGTCGATGCCGGCCGAGAGGCCGATCAATCCCTTGTTTCGCTGCGAAAGCAGTTCGATGTCGATCCTGGGCTTAAAGTGAAATCCCTCGGTAAATGCTGACGAGGAAAGATGGATCAGGTTTTGATAGCCCTCGACATCGCGGGCTAGGAGAATAATGTTGTAATAACCGCGTTCGCCCGGCCCGACCGACGACGTGCGATCTAAACGGCTGCCAAACGTCAGGTGAGCCTCGATGCCGATGATCGGCTGAATGCCGCTGCCCGACATTACGTTGTAGTACGAAACCGCCCCGTACATATTGCCGTAATCGGTTATGGCACACGCTTTCATGTCCAACTCCTTCAGCCGCTTCGCCAAAGGCTTAAGTTGGATTGTGCTTTGCAACAGGCTATAATCGGTATGTAAATGCAGGTGAACGAAGTCCTTCGCTCCAAAAACCGGTCGTTCTACTTTTTGCGCCATATATGAAAAAAGTTTATCTGGAAACTTTCGGGTGTCAAATGAATGTCTCTGATTCAGAGCGCATTTCGACCACGCTGGCGCGGGACGGTTTTGAGATGACCGCGAGTGACACAGATGCGGACGTGGTCATCATAAATACTTGCTCCGTACGAGAAAAAGCCGAACACAAACTCTATTCACGCATCGGTCGTCTGCGTAAGAAAGCGGCCAAGAAAATGCCGGTCGTCGGTGTTATGGGCTGCGTCGCCCAATTAGAGGGTGAAATGCTCTTCGACAAGATCGAGGGCGTCGATTTTGTCCTCGGTACGCGGGCAGTTGGGCGTGTTTCCGCCGCGGTCAATGAAACGATGCGAACCGGCAATCAGGTTCTCGATGTTGGAGAACGCGAGGACGAGTACGATTGGACGGTCGCCGATACGCATCGCCACTCACAATACGTGGCATTTTTGCCGATCATTGAGGGCTGCAATAAGTTTTGCACCTATTGCATCGTGCCTTTTTCTCGCGGACGCGAACGGAGTTTTGCTCCCGCCGAGATAGTTCGACAGGTTAAAGAATTAAAAGAAAATGGCGTAAGGGAAGTTCACCTAATTGGTCAAAACGTTAATAGTTACAAGCCGGAAGTTGAAGCAGGACTTGAGGGATTTGAAGGGAAGTCGGCGTTCACGAAATTGTTGCGGGCCGTGGCCGCAACGGGAATCGAGCGAATAAAGTTCACCACCTCATTTCCCCGCGATTTTCGCTCGGATATAATTGACGCAATTGAGGACAACGAAAACCTTTGTAATTGGGTCCACCTACCGGTCCAGTCCGGCAGCGATCGCGTTCTCAATATGATGAAACGCGGTCATACGATTGAAAAATACTTCGAAAAGATCGACCGGCTGCGCTCGTCGAGCCGTGATATCGCACTTACGACCGATATTATTGTTGGTTTTCCGGGTGAAACCGAGGAAGATTTCCGTGACAGCGTGAGAATGGTAGAATATTGCGGGTTCGACATGGCATATATTTTCAAATACTCGCCGCGTCCCGGAACGCCGGCATTCGAAACGGACGACGATGTCTCGGCCGCCGATAAAACGGTGAGATTCATGGAACTTGAACGGGCACAGAAAGCGGTGCAAAATAAGCGTTTACAGCGATATATTCGCACAAAACGTAAGGTGTTAGTTGAAGGCAGATCGACTCGATACGATACGGGCTTAATGGGACATTCGACATGTCACAAGGTTGTAAATTTTGAAGGTTCAAGCGATCTGTTGGGTCAGGTCGTCGATGTTGTGATCACTGACATCAAGACAAATTCGCTGTTTGGTGAGATCCGAGGATAAACCATGAATAACGAGCAAAGCCTGGTCGAAGTTAAGATCGGAGCCCTGATAATGGATCCGAACACGAACACGCCGATCGTCGTGCTTAAAGGCATCGATTCGGAAACCGTTCTGCCGATCTGGGTCGGAGCGTTTGAAGCTAATGCCATAGCTCTAGAAATTGAAAAAGTAGTCCCGCAGCGGCCTATGACGCACGATTTGCTGAGAAACGTCATAATCGAATGCGAACTGGCCGCCGCAAGCGTCGTGATAACGGATCTGCTCGAAAACACGTTCTATGCACGTATCGAACTCAACGATAAAAACGGAGATCCTCTAATGATCGACGCACGTCCGTCAGATGCAATTGCGCTCGCTTTAAGACTCGATTGTCCGATATATGTTGAGCAAAAGGTGATTGATCTGTCCGCATCATCAACCCCGAGCGATACCTCAATTGACGATCCAGAGACACCGACGGACGATTGGCCGGAGTTGATCGGATAAATCTTACATAATCTCTATTATCAGACGCAAAGAGTATTTAATTCAGGAAGTTTCTGCATTTTAAAAGTCTTCCCTCTGAATCGTTATGACTAAACCGGCCGGCAAGTTTTTCTATGGCTGGTATATAGTCGCCATTTGCCTACTTGCTCTCGTCGTTAGCAACGGCCTCTCGATCGGCGGAATCCCCGTATTTTATAAATTTGTCCAAAACGAACTAGTTGCGAACGGTTCGGTGCCGCAAGATCGGATCCAGTCCGTTTACGGCTACGCACCGGCGATCACGTTTTTTCTCGCTGGATTGCTGGGGCCCCTCGCGGGATACCTGCTCCACAAAACATCTGCCAAGGTTCTGATGGTCGCCGGTTGCATAATACTCGGCAGCGGCGTCCTTATTTATTCGCAGGCTGATTCGGTCGCGATGGTCTATTTGGCTCATGCCTTGCTTGGAGCATCGCTGGCGTTTGTCGGCGTACTCGTGTCCACGGTGCTTGTTTCGAACTGGTTTTCAAAGCGTCGCGGCACGGCGCTTGGCATTGTTTTGACCGGAACCAGCTTTGGCGGCGTCGTTATTCCGCAGATCGCGACGCCGCTCATCCAGGCATACGGCTGGCATACGGCGATGATCGCGGTAAGTTTGCTTGTATGGGCTATGTTGCTCCCTGCTGTCATATTTCTTGTCAAGAATCGTCCATCGGATATCGGATTGAGGCCCGACGGACGATCCGGTCCAGAAGCTGAAGATGACGATATCATTGCTCCGGCTCATGGCGTAACCCTCGCTAATGCTCTCAAAATGCCGATTTTCTGGCTCTTTGGCATTACCGCAGCACTCATTTTCTACACGATTTTTGTCGTTACCCAGCAGTTGAACCTTTACCTTCAAAGCCCGAAGATCGGATTTACGCCATCACAGGCCGCAGGTGTCCAATCGCTTCTGTTCGGCCTGAGCGTGCTCGGCAAATTCGTCTATGGATTCCTCAGCGACCGTTTCCCTATCTCAAAAGTAATGCTCGTCTCAGCGGCGTTGATGGTGGTCTCGACACTCACGTTTCTTAACTTCAACGACGTCACGATTTACATTTTCGCCGTGCTTTTCGGCCTGAACTATGGCGGGATGTTCGTGCTGCTGCAATTGATGGTCGCGGAACACTTCGGCGTCAAAGAATACGGCAAGATCCTCGGAGCCGTTATTTTGATCGAAACCCTGGGAGCCTCGTCAGGCACGATAATTACCTCCAAAATCGCCGATGCCGACAGCGGCGACTACACCCGAGCTTTTTACAGCCTGATCCTCGTCACCTTGCTGGCTCTGGCGGCTACTCTAGTCATAAATAATTCCTACCGCCGCAAACAGCTGGGTTGACTTACCCACTAGTAAAAGTTCACGCCTCTCTTGTTTCATAGATAATATATCTTGACATTTGTGCAATTTTCTGATAATGTTACGAAATGGCGTATTTTAACTTTAAACTTGAAGGCTCCTATCCCGGGTTTGTGGAAACGAGGCGACCTGACCGTCTTCCTAAATGAAACGATTTTCGCCCGCAAACCCCTTAATTGCAAGAGTTTAAGTCTTTATGCACAAGAATGGAACGATCAATGCGTCTCACTAAGGTTAAGGTTTTTATTAAATGAGACGATATTTCGCTATATATGGTTGATAATACGCCACTTACGCCGTCTCACCTTGCGCAGCGAAGTGAGACGGTTCCGAGAGGATCGCACAAGAGACAGGTTACACGTCCATGGCTACTTTGACACCTTTCTGGGAAAAAGCTATCATTATCATTTTGTTATCTATTCGGATTTCAACAAGGACACCCTATAAAAGGAGTTACGTAAACAATTGAGTAACGGAAATTTTTTATTTACATCGGAGTCGGTCACAGAGGGCCATCCGGATAAAATTGCGGACCATATTTCGGATGCGATTTTAGATGCCATTTTGGCACAGGACCCAACGGCACGCGTCGCTTGCGAGACGCTCGTAACGACCGGTTTGGCAGTTGTTGCAGGTGAGATCACCACCACCGCAAAGGTCAATTACAAGCAGATTATTCGCGAAACTATCGAAGAGATCGGCTACAACAACGCTGAATTCGGCTACGATTCGAACACCTGCAGCGTCATCGACGCGATCGGTACGCAATCGCCTGATATCGCACAGGGCGTAGACACCGGTGGTGCTGGTGACCAGGGCTTGATGTTCGGCTACGCTTGTAACGAAACGCCTGAGCTGATGCCGATGCCGATCCAGATGGCTCATAATCTGACGCGGCAACTGTCGAAAGTGCGTCGTGACGGCACAGTTCCCTATCTTCGTCCTGATGGTAAATCACAGGTTTCAATCGAGTATCGTGACGGCCGACCGTTCCGCGTCGAAGCAGTCGTTCTCTCAACGCAAACGGCAGATCTCGATATCGAAGACATTCGCCGCGACATCATGGAACACGTCATCAAACCGGTGATCCCTGCCGAACTCCTCGACGACCAGACCAAATATCACATTAATCCCACCGGCAAATTCGTCGTCGGAGGCCCGATGGGCGACGCTGGTGTGACCGGACGTAAGATCATCGTTGATACGTACGGCGGCTATGCCCCGCACGGTGGCGGTGCTTTTTCGGGTAAGGACCCGACAAAGGTCGACCGCTCGGCGGCGTATATGGCACGCTACATTGCGAAGAACGTCGTCGCAGCCGGCCTTGCCGATAAGTGTACTGTTCAGTTAGCTTACGCTATCGGAGTTGCGGAACCGGTTTCAGTTTTGATCGACTCACACGGCACGGGAACGATCGATGACGAGCGTATCTCGGACATCGTCCGCGAGAATTTCACTCTGACGCCAAAGGCGATCATCGAGACCCTCGACCTTCGCCGTCCGATCTACAAAGCGACCGCGCGTTTCGGCCACTTTGGACGCAAGAACGATGAATTCTCGTGGGAAGTAACAGATAAAGCCGAGGCCCTCAGAACGGCGGCTGAAGAACATAAAGGAGTCGCAACAAATGGCTAACGCAGGAACATCAATGGAATACGATATCAAAGACATCAACCTTGCGCCGCAGGGTAAACAGCGCATCGAATGGGCTGACCGCGAAATGCCGGTTCTCCGCCTCATTCGTGAGCGTTTTGAGGCCGAAAAGCCTTTGAAAGGCGTCAAGCTTATCGCTTGTGCTCACATCACGACCGAGACTGCGAACCTGGCCCGCACACTACAGGCCGGTGGAGCTGAATCGCTCCTGATCGCTTCGAATCCGCTCTCGACGCAGGACGACGTTGCAGCTTCCCTTGTGGCCGATTGGGGCATCCCGGTGATGGCCCATAAGGGTGAATCTACAGAGACTTACGTCCGCCACGTTAAAGCAGCACTTGATACAAATCCGAACCTCATCATCGACGACGGATCAGACGTTGTCGCGACGATGATCAAGGAAAAGCCTGAGCTGATCCCGACGCTGATTGGTACGACGGAAGAGACAACAACCGGTATCGTTCGACTGAACGCAATGGTCAAAGCGGGCGTGCTCACCTTCCCTTCGATCGCTGTAAACGACGCTCAGACCAAGCATTTCTTCGATAACCGTTACGGTACAGGCCAGTCGACGCTCGACGGTATCATCCGTGCGACCAATATCCTGCTTGCAGGTAAGGTCATGGTCGTCGTCGGCTACGGCTGGTGCGGTAAAGGCGTTGCGATGCGTGCCCGTGGCCTCGGTTCTAACGTCGTTGTCTGCGAGATCGATCCTATCAAAGCTATCGAAGCGGTCATGGACGGCTTCCGCGTGCTTCCGATGAAGGAAGCAGCAAAGATCGGCGATTTCTTCGTCACCGTCACCGGCAACCGCCACGTGATCGACAAGGAACACTTCGAAGTAATGAAGGACGGAGCGATCGTCTGCAACAGCGGACACTTCGACCTCGAACTCAACCTCGATGCACTTCGCGAAATGTCGGCTGAAGCAGTTAAACGTCGTCCGTTCGTTGAAGAATACATTGGCAAAAACGGTGGAAGGAGCGTGATCGTGCTCGGCGAAGGCCGCCTGATCAACCTTGCTGCCGCCGAAGGACATCCGGCTTCGGTTATGGATATGTCGTTCGCCAATCAGGCCTTGTCTGCCGAATTCCTGGTCAAAAACCACGGCAAACTAGCCGCCGGCGTCCACGTCCTGCCGAAGGAAGTCGACCAGGAGATCGCTTCCCTCAAGCTCCACGCCATGGGCGTCCAGATGGACGTTCTTACGCCGGAGATGCTCGAATACATGACGAGCTGGGAAACCGGAACCTAGTTTGGAGCGCGGGCATCCTGCCCGCCAGTCACATTTCAAAAAAAGGCCTCGTCGACCCCGGCGAGGCCTTTTTTTCAGCGTCGAACCCGCAATTCCCCGCTCAACTTTGTCGTTTAAAACCACGCACGTTGGTAGACCAGTTTCACGGTTTTGGTCGAGCAGTTCCACGAGATTGGTAGAGGTATTTCCGAGATAGGTCGAAGGTCGAAAACGGCCGTATTTGCGACCCTGTTTCATACATAATACATAACCCTTATTATCAGACCCAATTCTCTTCATCGATGCAATTCACAAGGCTCATCTTTGAATTCATTTCGGAGAGTGGTATTCTTCTCATGATTCACAATAATTTTAGACCTACGGGCAGTGAGCACATGGTGCGCCGCCCGTCATACGGTTCCGAAAGGGCATTCCCCTTTTTTGAGCACGAGTTTATGAAAAGTCGATACGCACTGTTGTCATTACTTTTGGTTGTCGCTGGAGCGATCGCCGTCGCTGGTCAATCCGATCGCCGGCCGTTGAAGCTCGATGATCTGTTTCGGATCAAAAATGTGGGCGATCCGCAGCTTTCGCCGGACGGTCAATGGATCGCCTATGTCGTTTCGACGACCGATGTAAAGGCGGACAAGTCTGATTCTAACGTCTGGATGGTGAGCTATGACGGCAAAACCGAACGGCAGATCACGTTTTCGACCGACACCGAAACGTCGCCGCGTTGGAGCCCGGACGGAAAGTACCTTTCGTTTGTGTCTTCGCGGCCCGGTCCTAATAAAGGCAGTCAGGTCTGGCTACTCGACCGCAACGGCGGCGAGGCGATGCAGTTGACCGAAGTAAAAGGCCGTCTGCAAGGTTACGAATGGTCGCCGGATTCCAAGCGGTTCGCGATGGTCATCGGTGACCCAGATCCGGACGAAGCAAATGCGGCTGCCGGAGCCACGGCGAAGCCGCCGAAGCCGATCGTCATCGACCGCTACAAATTCAAGCAGGACGGGCAAGGTTACCTGCTCTCGAATCGAAAAAGCTATATAAACCTATATGATATTGCGACGAAGAAACTGGATCGGCTGACAAAGAGCAAATGGGACGAGAGCACGCCGGTCTGGTCGCCGGACGGGGGCCGGATCGCATTTACGAGTAATCGGAAGGCGGATCCGGACCGCGACCCTGGTTCGCAGATATTCGTAGCGGAAGCGAAAGCCGGAGCGACCGAGAAACAGGTGACGCCGGATGCTAGCCGCGGCAGCCGTCCTGAATGGAGCCCTGACGGTAAGACGCTCGTATTTCTGGAATCCGACGAGCTGAAATACGGAGCGTACAGTATGAGCCACCTAACGACCGTCGCTTTGGACGGAAGCTCGGCACCGGTTAGGGTCAAAGCTGCCGAGGACCTCGATCGCGGCGTCTCTAATCCAGAATTTTCTGTCGACGGCAAATGGCTCTATTTCCTCGTAACCGACGATATGTCCGTTTACCCGGCACGGATCGGGGTCGCGGACGGGAAATTCGAAAGACTAATGCCATCTCCGGTAGTTATCTCAAGCGTTAATAGCAGCGGCGGCCGCGTTGTGGCGATGTCGGGCGGCGATAGCAAGGCGAACGAGGTCTATGCCTTCGAATATGGTGCCCTTCGTCAGCTCACACATCAAAACGATCCGCTGTTTGCCGAGATCAACTTGCCGGCGACCGAGGAAGTTCGATTTACAAGCCAGGACGGCACGCAGGTCAGCGGTTTGCTCACTTATCCGGCTGGCTATATTAAAGGCACGAAGGTACCGTTTCTGCTGAGAATACACGGCGGGCCGAATGGACAGGATCAGCATTCGTTCTCGGCTGAGCGGCAGTTTTTTGCGGCGAACGGCTACGCCGTGCTGGCGGTAAATTATCGCGGCGGTTCGGGCCGCGGTCAGAAATACTCGCGGGCCATTGCGGGCAATTGGGGACAACTTGAGGTCCAGGACCTACAGGCTGGTGTCGATCATGTAGTGAAAATGGGAGTCGCGGATCCGGACAAACTCGGTGTCGGCGGCTGGAGTTATGGCGGCATCCTGACGGACTATATGATCGCGAGCGACAACCGGTTCAAGGCCGCGACGAGCGGTGCCGGAACTGCATTTACGGTCTCGTATTACGGCAGCGACCAATACATCATTCAATACGACAACGAGATCGGCCCGCCGTGGGATCCGAAGGCGTGGGAGACGTATCAAAAGCTCTCCTACCCGTTCCTGCATGCTGACCGCATAAAAACGCCGACGCTTTTCCTCGGCGGCGAGAAGGATTTCAACGTACCTATTTCAGGCAGCGAACAAATGTATCAGGCTCTCCGCAGCCTTGGTGTCGACACTCAGTTGATCATATATCCGAATGAAAACCACGGCATTTCGCGGCCAAGCTATGTACGCGACCGCTACGAGCGATATTTAGCGTGGTATGACAAATATGTTAAAAAGATCGCTCCAACGCCGATTTCCCCGCTCATCGCCTGGGAAGGAAAATGGACTGGCAAGCTGACCAATCTGCCAGCTAAACCGGACGCGGCGGCGGTCGAAGTAACACGCGAGATCGGTGCATTCCCTGCCGCTGATAATACTTGTACGATGTGGAAAACGACCTACTCCGAGGCCGGCGTCGTCAAGCAGGTGAAGGATTACAAGCTATGCCGCGGTATGGGAGCCGCTGACCTTTATATCGACGAGGGCAATGGCGTGAAACTCCCGGCAAAGCTGCTCGGCGACGCTCTTGTGTCGCCGTTCAAGTTTGACAATACGCTGCTCATCTCGACCGTCCGTCTTCGCGGCGAGGTGCTTGAGGAAGAGATAGTTACGGTCGACGACAAGCCCGCAACGACCGGCGTTCAACCGATGCTGGCTAAAGGAATCCAGCGGTTGGAACTAAGGCGCGTTACAGACGGCAAATAGTCAAGTAGTTAGGCAGCGGGCTTGCCCGTATCTCTTCGGGAACCGGCGGGCAAGCCCGCTTCTAAACGTAGGCGGTAATTTTATGAGAAAGACTTCTGTAGGAAAACTGATATTGTTGGCCCTGATTTCGGTTGTTTCGATCGAGCAAGCATTTGGGCAGCCGCAGGCGACTTCGACGCCGGAAATGCGGGAACGCCGAAATGCGATCGAGGCTGAGCTGCAGTCGGTGGCGACCGTCTATCGCAAGGTCATGGTGCCGATGCGTGACGGCACGCGTATGCAGGCTGATATTTACAGGCCGAAAGATAACAACAAGCAATATCCGATCATCTTTTCGCGCACGCCGTATAACTTCAACTGGTGGGATGTGCGTCTCGGAGCTCCGCGTGATATGACGACGGTTTTGGACGCGATAAAACGCGGTTACGCCTATGTCATTATGAACGAACGCGGGCATTTCTTCTCAGAGGGAAACTACGACATCCTCGGGCCACCCACGACCGATGGCGAGGACGCGGTAAAGGCGTTGACCTCGCAGCCATGGTCGAACGGCAAACTCGGAACGATCGGCTGCTCGTCCACAGCAGAATGGCAGATGGCCGTGGCGGCAAGCGGAGTTCCCGGTTTTACGACGATGATCGCCCAGGGTTTCGGTGCCGGAGTCGGACGCGTCGGGCCATATTTCGAGCAGGGAAATTGGTATCGCGGCGGTGCCGTTCAGATGCTCTTTATCGCCTGGCTGTATGGCGAGCAAAATCAGGTTCGCCCGATGCCGCCGGCGAACGCGACGCAGGAAGAGCTCATTCGGTTCTCCAAATCATTCGATCTTGCTCAGCAAGCTCCGCCGGTCGATTGGTCAAAGGCTTTGCGGCATTTGCCTGAACAGGACATCTTGAAAGCGGTTGACGGCCCGCGCGGCATCTTCGCCGACGCAATGCCGAACTCGACCGGCGGAGCGATGATCAAGCGTGCTCCGAACGATCCCGCTTGGTACAAGGGCGGTTTGTTTCATGACAACATGAAGATCAACATCCCCGGATTTTGGTTCATGTCGTGGTACGACGTCTCGGTCGGGCCGAATCTCGCGACCTATAATCACGTTCGCAAAACGGCCGACAAAGATATCGCCGACAAACAGTACGCCGTCATCGCTCCGACCCTGCATTGCAGCTATACGCGTGCGACCGAAAACACCATCGTCGGCCAGCGAAGCATGGGCGACGCCCGGCTCGATTACAGCAAAATAACGTACGACTGGTTCGATCATTTCCTGAAAGGCGAGCAGAACGACATTCTCAAACGCCCGAAAGTACAGTACTTCACGATGGGCAGCAACAAATGGCAGTCGTCCGAATCGTGGCCGCCGGTCGGTGCCGAGCCGATGAAGTTTTACCTTGCGAGCGGCGGAAAGGCGAACACTGGGGCGGGAGATGGAAAATTGGTTTCTGAGCCTCCAGCGAGCGACATGCCCGATACTTTCACCTACGATCCGATGAACCCGGTTCCCTCTTTCGGCGGTAACGTCTGCTGTACCGGAAATGCGGTTCAGGGCGGTGCGTGGGATCAGTCGAAGATGGAGGAGCGAAACGATATTCTCGTTTACTCGACCGATGTGCTGAAGGAGGGCTTTGAACTGAGCGGGCCGATCGAGGTTTCTCTTTTCGTTTCGTCGGATGCAAAGGACACTGATTTCACGGTAAAACTGATCGACGTCGACGAAACCGGAAAAGCGTGGAACCTCGACGAAACCATCCAGCGCATGCGCTACCGCGACGGTTACGATAAACCGCTCGCGTGGATGGAAAAAGACAAGGTGTACAAGGTCAAGTTCCAGCCGATGACCACCAGTAACTATTTCGCCCCGGGCCATCGTCTGCGGATCGAGATATCGTCGAGCAACTTCCCCCGTTTTGACCGCAACATGAACACCGGCGGCAACAACTACGACGAGGTCAAAGGCGTGGTCGCAAAAAACTCCGTCCATCACTCAAAACAGTATCCGGCGGAGGTCGTGATTTCGGTTGTTAGGAAGAGATAAACGAGTATACGCCGGTACTATTTTCCTTTGATGCGTTTGTAGACTTGTTTTCGATCCTCGACCATTATGACCTTTACTTCTTCATTTCTGTCATCGATCTGATAAATGATTCGGTAATTGCCAACGCGCAGCTTGTAGGCCTGTAAAGACGCTAGTTTTTCGGTCCCAAAGATCCGCGGACTTTCTTCAAGTTGTCGGAGACGTTCAACGACGTTAGCGTGGATCTTGTCGGAGAGACTTTCAAGCTCTTTAATTGCGGATTTAGTCAATACGATCCGGTAGGGCATCTATTTTTTCGCCGCCCGTTTTGATAAGTAATTATCGAGCGAAACGGTTGGCTCGCTTTTCCTTTTCTCAATAATCGAGGCATATCGGAGATTTTCGGCGAGGCTCGTGTCTTGCATAAGTCTATCAAGAAATGCTTCACGATCAGCGGGCTTCATGGCCTTAAAGGCGGTCCAAAAAACTTCGGCTGTGGCTTGTGGCTGTGTCATAAAAAGGTCAAGTTCGCCTGAACATTTTCCAAACGGAATTATAGAACAATTGATAGACGTTAAAAAGTTTCAATCTTCCAATTTGCTCCCGAGACGGGCGAATGCCTACTTTTTGTAACAAATCTGCCCGATATTGTAATATTGACAAGTACTTATGGCTCGGCCTTTAATCTTATCACTGGATGGGCAGGATTTTCCGGTAACGATCGTAAAGATCGACCGCGAAAAGCTATATGGGCGCGTTGAGATCGAGGCTTATGATGAGAAAGGGCTTGAGGCGAGCCTTCGGGTTTTGGCAGCGGATGGGAAGACTTTGATCGATAAGGGCGGAACGGCTCTCGCGACCGTGACAGACAAGGGCGATTCCGTGGAGCGGAACGAACTGATCCCGATCACGCCCGACGGTGAGCCGATTGCTCAGGTACCGTCGTCCTTTGGGCAGAAAAATGTTTTGTCGCCCGCGACCGTCGAAGACTATTTTACGCAGATAGTCAAGAGCGTTTACCTCGTCGGCACGTTTGAGACGAACGATATCTCGGCTCTGCACGATTATCTGTCCGACGGACGGATGTACTGGTTCCCGTTCAGTTGGCGCGGCGGTATCGAATACGACAATGCGTATCTGATCGGAACGGCTGGCGATATTTTTATGGTGGTTGGAAAGCAGGCGGATTTTCAGTACATTAAACTGAATCAGGCCGCTGTTTTAGATTCCGGCGAGGAAGAAGAGATCTCGGCGGATGATCTGGATTTTGATCTGATGTAGAACGGAACGCGGACATCCTTGTCCGCGTGTGTAGGAAAGA
>JBEBJB010000073.1:0-6270 GCA_040080065.1 Pyrinomonadaceae bacterium | reverse complement strand
CCCGCTCTGGTCGTAAAAACCATCAGACCGGACACGCTGTTTATCCCGTATCACTGGGGAGAGGAACTCGCGGCAAATCAGATAACCAACGCAGCACTCGACCCGACATCGAAAATACCGGAATTCAAAGCATGTGCCGCCCGTCTAGAGAAAATACACACGAGAGAATTGCCGATACTGGGCGAGGTGCGAAAGGGAACGTCGCAGAACGAGGTGCAGAAAGGAAAATAAGGCATGAAGGAAACGATGTTTATCGATCCGCAGCGATGCATTGGATGCAGGTCCTGTGTAGCCGCTTGCCGCGAGTGTTCCACGCATAAGGGCTACTCGATGATCTTTGTCGACTATATCGACCGCAGCGAGACGACCGCTACCATGCCGACGATCTGCATGCACTGTGAAGAACCGACCTGTGCTCTGGTCTGCCCTGCGGATGCGATCAAGCAAAATGAGGATGGTGTGGTCATGTCTGCACTGAAGCCGCGCTGCCTCGATTGCCGTAATTGCGTAAACGCATGTCCGTTCGGCGTTCCAAAATACAACTCCGCGATGCATCTACAGATGAAATGCGATATGTGTTACGACCGCACAAGCGAGGGACTCAAGCCAATGTGCGCAAGCGTCTGTCCGACCGGAGCACTATCGTACGGCACTTATGAACAGATCGTTCCGTTACGTAGAACTAAGCCCGTCAATGCTCACGTTTTTGGCAATCAAAGCGTTAGAACAAAAGTCTACATGATGCTGCCGACTGATGCTGATGAGGTAAGCATCGACGGGTGCGGCGTTTTCGAGGGACAGATAGCTGTCGATGGCGATCACATAAGCGAAGAGTCGTGGATAGATACTCAAGTGGAGGAATCCGATAAGAGCAATGAATTCTAAAGCATTCCATCAAGAGACAATCAAGAAGATACTGGCCGTAGATAATGAAATATCGGACGAGGTAAATGTCCGCACTGCGACGGCTCCGTTTCAGGCCGAGTTCCCTTACGAACGAGACAGTGAAGCTCAGGTTACAAGGCGGGAGTTCTGCAACTTTCTATTTTTGACATCGAGTGCATTATTTCTGGGAGCGGCTGGATTTGCAGGGAAATCTGCATATGATGCCCGATCGCCGAAGATCTTTACCCCGGCGAAGATCGATGGTGCAATGAGCATCGAACCCGGATCCGCCTTGAATTTCGTGTACCCCTCTGAGGAAGATACCGCGATCCTGATACGCGGCATCGATGGCACATATGCTGCCTTTGGGCAGAAATGCACGCATCTGTCGTGCCCGGTCTACTATTCACAAGCAACCGACCGCCTCGAGTGCCCGTGTCACAACGGTGGTTTCAGCCCCAAGACAGGCGAGGTATTGTACGGCCCGCCGCCACGTCCGCTCGACAAAATTGAGCTAGAGACAATCAATGGCGAAATCTTTGCAGTTAAAAGAGAGGTGCGTGACAATGAAGGATAACGCCAAGCCGCAAAGACCCCAGAGCCGCGGACTTTCTGCCGTTTGGCAGGCCCGGCTCGCGATGCTTGTAATGATCAACGTGGCTCAGCTCTGGATCCTGTCGGCGGCTGTAGAAGCTGCTCTCGCTCAGACGTATTCGCAGTTGGCACCGCTTGTTATCGCATCGGGTATATGCTGGCTGATCGCTCTGAGCATCTTTCTGTGGTGGCGCCCGGCAGGCGAAGGGGGGAGACGCTATTAACCTTCAATTCTTAAAACTAACCGTTTTAGGCTTCGCGTTGGGCGGAGCACTTGCGATCGGGGCTTACACCTTTGTTTACGCCAAAGGATATTCGTATCTTTCGAACGACCCAGGAAATTGCGCTAATTGCCACATCATGAATGAACAATATGACGGTTGGCAGAAGGGTAGCCATAAGAATGTCGCGACCTGTAATGATTGTCACACGCCTCACGATACCGTTGGAAAATATATGACCAAAGCCTCGAACGGCTTTTGGCATTCGTATTATTTCACCACTAATACTTTTCATGAACCGATTCAGTTGACCGAGCGAAGCCGGCAGATCACCGAAGAATCATGCCGACACTGTCATCAGAATATGGTTGATGCAATAACAGTTTCGTTAGATAAAAAGCATACAGGAGAGGTGTCCTGTCTCAGGTGCCATCGTTCAGTGGGGCACCTACATTAAGAATTGCTCACTGTAAAAGTAGGAAAAGTAGCATGGAAAACGAAGAGAACATAGAGTCTAAAAAAAACGCCAGCCAATTCGAAGTTGTACGGAGGGAAGGTCGTGATATTGGTCGCGTTTCTAGCGTTTGCCGCGGCCATTCTCGGCCTTGGGCTTCTAACAAATATTCTTGAACGGAAAAACGAGGCTAAGAACCCTTTTTTTCGTGTGGTTGACTTGACCGACGATACGACCGACCCAGAGATTTGGGGTAAGAATTTTCCTCTCCAATATGATGGTTACAAAAAGACCGTCGATCAGGTACGAACTCGTTTTGGCGGTAGCGAAGCGGTTCACAAAACGCCAAAGGATTCTGACCCGCGATCGATGGTAGCCCAGTCGCGTCTGGAAGAGGATCCTAGATTAAAAACGATGTGGGATGGCTATGCTTTTGCAGTCGACTTTCGGGAAGAGCGGGGCCACGCCTTCATGCTAGAAGACCAGATGTTTACTGAAAGGCAAAATGTTGTTAAACAGCCTGGAAGTTGTATTAATTGTCACGCCTCCGCATACGCCGCTTACAAGAAACTTGGAGGTGGCGACATCGTAGCGGGGTTTCAGGCCCTCAACAAGCTGCCGTATTTTGAGGCAAAGAAAGAAATTTCTCACCCGGTTGCTTGTATAGACTGCCACGATTCACAAACGATGGCGTTGCGAATTACCCGACCAGCATTTATGGATGGGATAAAAGCGTATAAAGCGTCTCAAGGGGTCCAAAATTATGATGTAAATCGTGATGCAACTCGCCAGGAAATGCGGAGCTACGTCTGCGGTCAGTGCCACGTGGAATACTATTTCAAGGGGGCCGATAAGCAGCTGACATATCCTTGGGAAAAGGGGCTAAAGGTCGAAAACATTATGGCCTACTATGATGAAGTAAAACACAAAGACTGGTCACACAAGCAAACCGGAGCCGAAGTTCTGAAGGCTCAACATCCTGAATTTGAGATGTTCAACCAGGGAATTCACTCAAGGGCAGGCGTTGCCTGTGCCGATTGCCATATGCCGTATAAACGTGAAGGGGCAATGAAAATCAGCGATCATCATGTTCGGAGCCCGCTCCTGAACATAAGCCAGAGCTGCCAAACTTGTCACAGTACGAGCGAAACAGAGCTCAAATTCCGGGCCGAGGCGATCCAGGAACGCACGTTCAATATGCGCAACATTGCCATGGACGCTCTTGTTCAGCTCATTGACGATCTTCGGAAGGCAAAGGAAAGGGGCACGACAGACGAAGACCTTGCAGTGGCACGAGATTTTCAGCGGAAAGCACAGTTTTATCTCGATTTCGTCGAGGCAGAAAACTCAATGGGTTTTCACGCTCCAGCCGAGGCGGTAAGGATCTTAGGCGAATCTGTGAATTTTACGCGCCAAGGGCAGCTGGCGCTAAAAAATGGAAAAACTCCGCTCGCTGCAGCGGCCGCGCACTGATTTCTTCACTCGATATCGAGTGTAGTTTAGGGGCGTTCTCGGGGACAAAGAGGGGACACGGTATAGACCATTACTTTGTGCGGCGATTTGTCCGCATTATCTGCGAAGTTCTTTGCGATTATGGAAACGAGCACGCCCCCGGGGGCAATCCGGATACTGATATTAAATACCCTTGCGTTCACCGTATGTTTTTCGGCGTGGATGTTAAATGGCGTTCTTGTTACTTTTCTTTCGGTAAACCAAGTCTACAAATGGACCGCCTCCGAGATCGGATGGCTGATGGGAATACCGGTCCTTACAGGCTCAATTTTTCGTCTGCCAGCGGGTATGCTGACGGACAAGTTCGGTGGCAAACCAGTAATGACTGCGACCTTGCTCCTCTGCGCAGTCCCAATGTTTCTTCTTTCAAAGGTCGATTCATTCATTGGCTTCGCTCTGTGTAGTTTCGGATTTGGCCTTGTCGGTGTGAGCTTTTCGATCGGCATTGCCTACACATCGGTCTGGTTCCCGAGGTCAAAACAAGGATTTGCTCTTGGTATTTTCGGCGCCGGAAATGCCGGTTCGGCCATCACTACTCTTGTAGCTCCAACCTTACTCAACACGTTTACAGCAAACGGTGCGGACATCGAAGCTTGGCGCAGACTGCCAGTAGTCTATGCGGCGGGCCTCGCCCTTGCGGGCGTAATATTTTTCGTGATGACGACAAACAAGAAGCCTCTGTGGGTCGCGAAGACTTTTGCCGAGCAGCTCGCGCCGTTAAAGAATATTCGTGTATGGCGGTTCGGCCTGTACTATTTTCTTGTTTTTGGCTGCTTTGTCGCTTTTTCGCAGTGGCTCGTCCCGTATTTTGTAAACGTCTATTATTTGCCGTTAGTTACTGCCGGACTTTTGGCCGCACTATTTAGCTTTCCGTCAGGTGTTATTAGAGCATTCGGCGGCTGGTTGAGCGATCGTTTTGGCGGTCGAAAGGTGATGTATGGCGTCCTCGGCCTGTCGCTATTACTATCCGCTCTGTTGATCATCCCCAAAATGGAAATATCGTCACCGGGCAAGGGGGTCGTAGCCGAACGTGATGGCGTTGTAACAGGCGTCGATGCTGATTCTGTTACGGTTGACGACAAAATATATCAAGTAAAAGCCAAGCAGGAAGACGTTTCAACCGATCAGAAGCAAATGCTTGTCTTCCCCACAAAAGAGATCTGGCAGGAATCGGTAGTACGGGTAGGGCAGGAAGTAAAACGAAAAGAACTGCTGGCGAAAGGGACCACCAAGATATTTTTTCAGGCCAATGTATGGATATTCGCCGGGCTTGTGATGCTTCTGGGTATTGTCTGGGGCGTCGGCAAGGCGGCTGTATATAAGCACATACCTGAGTACTTTCCCGAGGAAGTTGGCGTCGTCGGCGGAATGGTAGGAGTTCTGGGCGGCCTTGGCGGTTTTGTAAGCCCGATCATCTTTGGCTATTTACTTGATGAAACTGGCCTATGGACGAGTTCGTGGATGATGATGCTGATTCTTTCAGTGATCTGTTTGCTCTGGATGCATCGCGTTATTCAGAAAATGATGCACGAGCAGCAACCGGATCTGATGAAGAAAATTGAGGATTAAGTAAATAAATATGTCAGACTGGTTAAAAAAATGGACCCCCGAAGATGGTGATTTTTGGGAAACAAGCGGAAGCAAGATCGCCTGGCGGACCCTGATCGTCACAACGATAACGCTAACGCTTTCATTCGCGACGTGGTTTATGATGAGTGCGATCGTCGTCAAACTGCCCGGTATCGGCTTTAAGTTTTCCACTTCGCAACTCTTCTGGCTTGCCGCGATGCCGGGGCTCGCTGGTGGAACGCTGCGAGTAATCCATACGTTTTTGCTGCCTATCTTCGGCACACGAAAGATCGTAACCATCGCCACATTTCTCAAACTGATCCCATGCATCGGTCTAGGTTTGGCAATAATGAATCCGGAAACTCCGTTCTGGTTATTTATGGTCTTGGCATTTTCTGCTGGGTTTGGAGGTGGCGACTTTTCGTCTTACATGCCCAGCACGAGCGTGTTCTTTCCAAAACGATTGCAGGGAACGGCATTAGGCATTCAGGCCGGAATCGGCAACTTTGGCGTAAGTCTCGCTCAATTCGCAACACCTATGATCATCACTTTTGCCGTGATTGGTGGTTCGCAGACGGTCCAAAAGATCGATCCAAACACGAAGGCAATCACGGGCTCAGATTCGATATGGCTACAGAATGCAGCATTCTGGTACGTTCCTCTATTGATCATCATGGGTATCTTGGCCTGGATGTTGTTGCGGAGCGTGCCGATCAAAGCGTCGTTCAGCGAACAGCTCGATATCTTCAAAGATAAGCACACCTGGTTTTGCACAGTTACTTACCTCATGACCTTCGGAGGGTTCTCGGGACTTGCAGCAGCGTTCCCGTTGCTCATCAAGACTCTATATGGGGGCTTTCCTAACCCGCCGGATCCCCTCAAATATGCATTTTGGGGACCTCTAATTGGATCGGCCAGCCGAGTGTTATTTGGGTTTGTGGCGGACAAGGTCGGCGGAGCGATCTTGACGACGATTTGTGGAGTTGCACTAATTACAGGAACAATCACAATGATCTCGTTGGGTCTCTTTGCACC
>JBEBJB010000016.1:0-102031 GCA_040080065.1 Pyrinomonadaceae bacterium | reverse complement strand
TCTGTCGCCCGCATTCGCGGGCTCGATCGATGAAACGCCCCTTTCCCAGGGCTCACGCCCTGGGCTTTACGCTGCCGTCCGCTACGCGGACTCGAAACCAGCGATGTGGAGTTTTGATACGCCGCCAATACCATACGCGCAATCCGTAACCGCTCTAAGCGGCTTTAGCGGTTTGCGTTAAAAAGAACTAATTCTTTTTGGCCGCATCATAAGCTGCCTGAGCAGCAACATTAGCCTTCTGAGCATCGGTCAGCGTGATGCCCATTTTTTCGAGCGTTGCGGCGTTTAGGGTTCCTGTGACCTTTACGCTTTTGGCTTCCTGATACTTTTTCAGGCCCTCGCGGGTCGGGTCGTCAAGCTTTCCGGTTTCCTCGCCAGCATACATTTTACCGTCTTTGAGAATTTTCTGAGCCGCCTTGATCTGGTCGGCGTTCGCACGAAACGGAGCAGGTTTTTTTGCTTGCGTTGATGGAGCAGACGGCCCTAACGCCGCCGTTGTTTTTTCCGTTGATGTTTTAGTCTTAGCGGGTTTTGTTTCCTCGGTATTTTTTGCGAATGAACTATCCAGAACGGGTGACGCCTTCTGGCTCGCAGTCAGTTCTACGCCAAACTTTTCGAGCGTGGCCCGGTTAAGGGTTCCGGTTTGGGTCAGGCCGTTGTCTTTTTGAAAGCTCTTGATGCCGGTACGGGTTTCGTCATTATATTTACCGCTGGCTTCGCCGCTGTAAAGTTTCTTTTCCTTGAGCATGGTTTGGACCTGTTCGATCTGATCCTTTGTTGGGCGAAAGACCGCTGGTTTTTTGGCTGGTTCGGCCGCTTTTGCAGGCGTAGCGTCGGTGGCCGCAGTTCCCTGGGCGATCATTGAACCAGCGCAAATGAGTAATAGTGAAAGTATGAGAAGGATTTTCTTCAGCATTATAGATCTCCGGTTTTATTTTGATTTATTCGAAGCTATTCACAGAGGCCTTTTGGGGGAAGGCGAACCTTCCCCAAAATGCGCATCCGTTTTTACTAATTGAATGCAAGAATTATCATCTGATTCCCGCATTAAGTCAAGGATTTTTTCGATCAGTTCGACTAAGATAGACCAAATGAGAGCAGCTGTTTTCGAAGAGTTCAAAGGTCCGATCACTATCCGAAATGTCGCCGATCCAACCCCAAGCCCGACCGGAGTTGTACTTTGCGTAAAAGCATGCGGCATCTGCCGAAGCGACTGGCATGGCTGGATGGGAAACGATCCAGATATCAAACTGCCGCACGTTCCGGGCCACGAACTCGCCGGTGAGATCGTCGCCTTAGGATCTGAGATCGCAAATTACAAGATCGGCGACCGGGTTACGCTTCCATTCGTCTGCGGTTGCGGAACATGCGAGCCGTGCCTCGCCGGAGATCAGCAGGTCTGCGATCACCAGTTCCAACCTGGATTTACGGCCCGGGGTGGTTTTGCTGAATATGTTGCGATCGAATATGCCGATGGAAATCTTGTTCGGCTGCCCGCGGAGATCGATTTTGTAACGGCGGCAAGCTTGGGTTGTAGGTTTGCGACCTCGTATCGAGCCATTGTCGATCAGGGACAGGTAAAGGCGGAACAATGGGTCGCCGTTCACGGATGTGGTGGCGTCGGGCTTTCGGCGATCATGATCGCGGCTGCGTTTGGAGCGAGAGTGATCGCGATCGACATTGTCGAAGATAAGCTCGAATTTGCCCGTTCAATTGGAGCCGAGGTCGCGATCGATTCGCGATATGGCAATCCCGCCGAAGCCATTCTCGACATCACCGACGGCGGTGCCCACATCTCGATCGACGCTCTCGGGAATCCCGAAATTCTGATGAACTCGGTCTCTTCACTACGCAAACGCGGTAAGCACATTCAGGTCGGGATCATGGAATCCGGCGGACATCGCCCGCAGATTCCGATCGACAAAATCATCGGCCGGGAACTCGAGATCATCGGCAGCCACGGCATGCAGGCTCATCGGTATCCGGAAATGCTTGAGATGATCCGCATTGGAATGCTCGAACCGGAGCGGCTTATCGGACAAACTATTTCGCTCGATGAATCGACCGCCGAACTTTCCGAGATGAGCAGCTTCTCCAGAACCGGCGTTACGGTGATTGATCGATTTTGATACTGTTCGCCCATTTTCTGAGCTATAATTTTGTAATGACAAATGACCTCATTAAAACAGATCCAGAAATAATGATGGGGAAGCCGGTTATTGTCGGAACGCGGATCACCGTAGAATTGATCCTGGAGAAACTTGCCGCCGGAGAGTCGGTTGAGCAGATTCTTGATGCTCATCCGCGACTAACGCGAGCTGGTATTTCCGCCGCGCTGCTTTTCGCCGTCCAGAATCTGCCTTCCGGTGTGCCGCTGGCGGCATGAATTTTGTCGCAGACGAAAATATTGATCGTCAGGTCGTTGAAGCTTCGCGCGATGCGGGGCACAACGTTATCTATATAGCCGATACCGAACCAAGCATTTCCAACCACGCTGTTTTTGATCATGCAAATGAAAAAATGGAGTTATTCTACTTCGATTATCAGGTTTGTCGGTTAATCTAAAATTAGCTGCTATCCTCGAGGCACTAGAGATGCACGAATTAGAATTGCCAAACAGATTTACGGTCATCTCGCCCGGCAGGATACGAATCACTTCATAGATACTAGCGATTATTACAAAACAAAATTCTACTTTTCTCTTGCTGAATGAATACTCATTCAGTTATAATTCCCTCAATTCAAATCGCTGGAAAAGGACTTCGAATCAAGATATGAACATCACAAAAGCCGCTGTTTTGGGGGCTGGAACAATGGGTGCGGGCATTGCTGCACATCTTTCGAACGCGGGTATCCCGACGCTTCTTTTGGACATTGCGCCACGGGAATTAACGCCGGATGAGGAGAAAAAGGGCTTGACGCTTGAATCGCCGCAGGTGCGCAACCGCATTGTCGATTCCCTTTTTGCAGCGGCGAAAAAACTCAAGCCCGCACCGTTCATGCTGGGCGATAATGCGCGGCTGATCACGACCGGGAATTTCACGGACGACCTCGCAAAGATCAAGGATTGCGACCTCGTGATCGAGGCGGTTGTTGAAAATCTTGAGATCAAGCACAAGCTTTTTGCTGATGTTGACCGCTATCGCAAACCGGGAGCAGTGATCGCTTCGAATACGAGCGGCATCCCGATCGACTCTATCGCCGAGCCGTTCTCGGACGATTTCAAGGCCCATTTTGTCGGAATTCACTTCTTTAACCCGCCGCGTTATATGAAGCTCGTCGAGGTCATCCCAGGCACGAAAACCAGCGGCGAGATAGCTTGTGGCGTTTCCGGTTTTCTTGACCAACGGCTCGGAAAAGGTGTTGTTCCCGCAAAGGATCGGCCGAATTTTATCGCGAACCGCATCGGCGTTTTCGGGATGATGGCGACGATCCACGAGATGATCGCGGGCGGCTGGACACCCACCGAGATCGATCAGATGACGGGTAAGGCCATCGGCCACGCTTCGTCGGCAACGTTCAGGACCTCCGATCTCGTCGGGCTCGACGTGACGGCTCACGTTACGACCAATCTTTACCCGGCGGTTCCAAATGACGAAGACCGTGAGGTTTTCCAGATCCCGGAAGTTATCACTTCGCTGCTCGACAAAAAGCTGCTCGGCGATAAGACAGGCGGCGGGTTCTTTAAGAAATCGAAGGATGCCGAGGGCAAACGCGTCATTCTAGAGCTCGATCTCGCTACGTTCGAATACAAGCCGCAGGTGAAGACAAAGTTCCCGTCGCTCGATGCAGCGAAAGGCATCGAGGATCGTGCGAAGCGTGTGAAAACGCTCGTCTGGGGCGACGATCGTGTTGGCGAATTCCTTTGGAAGACGACCTCGCGTGTCTCGCGTTACGCCGCAAATCGCATTCCCGAGATCGCCGATACGATCGTTGATATCGACAATGCGATCAAATGGGGTTTCGGTTGGGAGATCGGCGTTTTCGAGGCTTGGGATGCGATCGGGGTTGCGGAATCGGTCGAGCGAATGAAGAAAGAAGGCCAGGCCGTTCCGGCGAATGTCGAAGCGATGCTGGCCTCGGGTGCGACCTCGTTCTACAAGAACGAAGGCGGCCATCATTCGTTCTACGACTTAGTTGCGGGCGAATACAAACCGATGCCCGAACGTCCGGGCGTGATGATCCTCAAGGACATCAAGGAACGCACCGGCGTTATCAAATCGAACCCCGGAGCTTCGCTGATCGATATAGGTGACGGCGTTGCATGTCTCGAATTCCACTCCAAGATGAATTCCATCGGCGGCGATACGGTCTCGATGATGAATTTCGCTCTCGACGAGGTAGAGCGAAATTATACGGGCCTCGTCGTTGGCAATCAGGGCGGGAATTTCTCGGCCGGGGCTAATATCATGATGCTCCTGCTTGCCGCGCAGGAAGAGGAATGGGACGACATCAACATCATGATCCGCCAGCTTCAGAATGCGATCATGCGACTGCGCTATTCGCCGAAACCGGTCGTAACAGCTCCGTACGGCCTGACGCTCGGCGGCGGATGCGAGATCTCGATGCACGGCAACCACGTTCAGGCAGCGGCGGAAACTTACATCGGGCTCGTCGAGGTCGGTGTTGGCCTAATCCCGGCTGGCGGCGGAACGAAGGAGATGACGTTGCGCGCGATGACCGCGGCGGCAAAAGCTCCTGACGCCGATCCACTCGCTTTTCTCAAGAAAACCTTTGAGTTGATCGGCATGGGCAAGGTCGCGACATCGGCCCAGGAAGCTCGAAGCTGGGGACTGATCCGCGATGCTGATGCGATCTCGATGAACGGCGACCGTTTGATCGCGGATGCAAAGCAGGAAGTGCTGAATCTGGCGGCTTCGGGCTATGTGCAGCCGGTTGAGAAAACCGATATTCTCGCTCTCGGCGAATCGGCCCAGGCGGCGATGAAGCTGGCTCTGCATATGATGAAGCAGGGCGGTTTCGTTTCGGATCACGACGTTCTCATCGGTCACAAACTGGCTAAAGTGATGAGCGGCGGCGATCTGAATCACCGTTCGTTTGTTTCCGAGCGATACCTTCTGGACCTCGAACGCGAGGCTTTCCTCTCGCTCTGCGGTGAGCGAAAAACGCAGGAAAGAATTGCCGCCATGTTGAAAACGGGGAAGCCGTTGAGGAACTAATGCCGGGAACGCAGACGCCCTCGCCTGCAAGCGTTCCGCTTCGGGACGCTGACGTACTCGGTAATTGTGCGAGTTGAAAATTACGAGACTTAGTCACACCGGAGGAACCGGCGTTGCAGCCGAGGGCGGCTGCGTTCCCGACTATTGAGCGCGAAAACTATATGCCCGAGAGTTTTAAGAGCCGCCGGTTTCGTTGGGGATTTAATTTCTTTCCGTGCTATCGCGGAACAGGCGGGCGCGTTACCTATATCTCGGACGATTTTCATGAGCTGCGGATGAAGCTTCCGCTGAATTGGCGAACCCGCAATTACGTTGGAACCATATACGGCGGGAGCATCTATGCATCGATCGATCCGCTTTATATGCTGATGCTCATACACATTCTCGGCAAGGATTATGTGGTTTGGGATAAGGCGGCGAAGGTCAGATTCAGAAAGCCCGGCAAGGCGACGCTGTATGCGGATCTCATGCTAACACCGGATGAGATCGATGAAATAAAACGGCTGGCGGAGACGGAAAGATCGGTCGATCGGATCTATAATGTGGAGTTAAAGGACAAGGAAGGCACGCTGCACGCGTCGATCGAAAAGACGCTGTACATCGCCAAGAGAAGTAAATGACAGATCTTTCAGCCAGGGCGTTCATTTTTGATATGGACGGAACACTCGTTGACAAAATGCACGTCGACACCGAAGCGTGCGCACTCTGCTCGACGAACACGGCGATATTTCGGATGAGCGAATAACGGAACTGGCAAAGCGAAGATTTATGGATAGATGCGGCTGGGCAAAAAATGAACTGAATATTCCGTATCACGACACGGAATGGGGCGTGCCGCTGCATGACGACAACGCGCTGTTCGAATTCCTCATTCTGGAGGGTGCACAGGCGGGTTTGAGCTGGGACACGATTCTGCGAAAGCGTGACAATTACCGCGAAGCGTTTGATAATTTCGATCCCGTGGCCGTCTCGCGATACGACGAAGAAAAATGCGGCGAACTGCTTTTGAACGAGGGCATTATTCGCAATCGTTTGAAAATAAAATCGGCGATCGAGAATGCAAAGGCATTCTTGAAAGTGCAGGAAGAGGTCGGCTCGTTCGACAAATACATCTGGTCATTCGTCGGGGGTAAACCACTCGATAACAAGCTGAAAGGCATGGGCGATGTCCCGGCGAAGACTGAGATCTCGGACGCCCTATCCAAGGATCTCAAGAAACGCGGATTTAACTTCGTCGGCTCGACGATAATGTACGCATTCATGCAGGCGACGGGGATGGTGAACGATCATTTGGTGACGTGTTTTAGGTATAAGGAAGTAGGGTAATGGTCGACTGCACCTATTGGCAAGATATAGTTGGAAAATTGCGTTCCAACAGTACGTGGGCCGCTCATGTGCTTGCTACAGATGAACATAATTTATCTGAAGCTTTGAAGTGCGTCGATGAAGAAATAGTTATCGAAAACACTATATTTGCCTACAGAGAAGAGTCCGCGCAGCCGTATTGTGATGAGGTGCTACTACAGTTTGATAAGGAAAAGGTTAGAGCCGTATTTGTGCGTATGATCGATGCGAACGAAGACATAAAAAAGCTCGTGGAACGATTTTTGGATTTATGACCTATCCGATAACACCGGCTGTCAGATTTTTGAGAGAGAAAAAGGTCAAGTTTGTGCCTCGGCTATACGATTACGTCGAGAAAGGCGGTACGGCGGAATCGGCCCGGCAGTTAGGCGTGGACGAGCACGTGGTCGTCAAGACCTTGATATTTGAAACGAACGAGAAAAAGCCGCTGATCGTGTTGATGCATGGCGACAAGCTTGTCTCGACAAAAAATCTCGCACGCCACATCGGCGTCAAATCTGTCGAGCCCGCAACGCCGGATCGAGCATCTAAATATACAGGCTATCTGGTCGGCGGAACTTCGCCGTTTGGCACGCGAACGGCGATGCCGGTTTATGTCGAGGCGAGCATTTTCGAACTCGACAAGATCTACATCAATGGCGGAAAACGCGGGTTTTTGGTCGAGATCGAGCCGGGCGAATTAAAAAGGGTGCTGAAGATCGAAGAGGTTGACGTGGCGATATGAGTTCACCAGATTGGTGGCAGACAGCCATAGAAGGCAAGTACGCAGAAACAGAAGCGACAATGCTCGCGGCCACCGATCGCGGCGAAGGCTATTTTCCTGAATGCGAAGTTCGCGGCTCGTATTACGAAAACTGGGGCGATACGCTGACTGGCGAAGATCAGATCGCCAAATATCGTGAGGCTTTGAACTATTGGCAGATGCACGCCGCACAGTCGACCAGCGGCGGCGAGGGAACGGCGAGGATGATGGATGTTCACCGGATCGAGAAAAAACTGGAGCGCCTAAATGCTGATCGATGAATTTTTGGCCGAATACGATTTCGAGGAAAAGCACTCGATAGCGATCCACGCGGATGCTGCGACCGTGTACGAGGCGGCTCAGAACGCGAATTTTGGTGAATCGTGGATCGTAAAAACCCTGCTAACGCTTCGCGGAATGTCAGCCGATGCCTTGACGCTCAAGAATTTGCGATATTCCAAATTCCGGATCCTCGGCGAGCGGCCCGCAAGCGAATTGCTGTTCGGCCTCGCCGGAAAATTCTGGACGCCACGGGGCGATCTACAGGATGTGAACGCCGCTAATTTCAAGGCATTCGACAAAAGCGGCTATGCGAAGGCGGTATGGAATTTTTCGCTGGATCCAGACGGCGAAAACACCCGGCTCACAACCGAAACCCGCATTAAATGCCTCGACGATGGCAGCCGAAGGAGTTTTGGGTTTTACTGGACATTTGTCCAGCCATTTAGCGGTTTGATAAGAATGGAGATGCTGAAAACGATCAAGCGAAAGGCTGAGGCAGTATGAGCGATCAGGAGATCATCGAGAGAGTTCAAAAGAACGTTGACAGCCCGACTATCTCGACGGAATATGGGGACTGACTGAACCGATCTATCAGCGATGGAGATTAGGTATTCCGGCGAGGAGCTATTCGATTAGCACGACATGTATTCGAAGTGAGCGGAATTTGGTCATCTGTCTTGGTTTTCATAGGTTAGACTAAGGATATTATGAAACAAGCAACTACTGAAAATATTTACCGATTGCCTCTCGTTTTAGCTCCGCAGCCGGAAGGTGGCTGGACGATTACGTGTCCGGTCCTGCCCGGGCTGATAACCGAAGCCGATACGATGGATGAGGTTGTACCAAACGTAACGGATGCTCTTGAAGCCCTCATCGAATTGTATGAAGACTTGAAGCAGCCGTTACCGAAAGTGTTGCTGCCGGTAGAACAGGCTGAACCGATGTATGGCGATACTTTTATCAAACTTGCGGCGTGAAATACAAGGAAGTCGCTAAAAAGCTACGCAAACTTGGGTGCGAGGACGTTTCGCGTCGAGGTGGCGGATCGCATCGGAAGTGGCACAACCCCAGTCGCAAAACGAAAGCAATCGTACCTGATTGGGGTTCGAAAGACTTGAAGGTCGGAACGCTGCGAAGCGCAGTGAAAGATTTGGGATTTGATTGGGAGGAATTCGAACAGATATGAAAGAAGCAGTGATCGTATCAGCCGTGCGTACGGCTGTTGGAAAGGCTCCGAAAGGAACGTTGAGAAATACTCGTCCCGATGATCTCGGGGCAGCGGCTATTAAGGAAGCGGTGAGGCGAGCGGGCGTTGACACTTCGCTGATCGATGACGTGATCATGGGCTGTGCGTTTCCCGAGGCCGAGCAGGGTATGAACGTTGCGCGTACGGCGATGATCGCAGCGGGTTTGCCGGTCGAAACGTCGGCGATGACGGTGAATCGTTATTGTTCGTCGGGTTTGCAGACCATCGCGCTTGCTGCGGACCGCATCAGGACAGGCGGTGCCGAGGCGATCGTGGCGGGCGGGCTCGAGACGATGTCAATGATCCCGATGGGCGGCAACGTCGTGCGGCCAAATCCGGCAATCGTTGACAGCTATCCCGACTATTATCTGAACATGGGCCTCACGGCTGAGAATCTCGCCCGCAAATACGAGATCACGCGCGAACAGGCCGACGAATTCTCTTACAATTCGCACCGCAAAGCCCTCGCCGCCATTGCCGAAGGTAGATTCGCTGACGAGATCGTTCCGATGACTATTTTCGTTGACGAACTACACGAAAAAGGACGCGTTCGCCGCAAAGAGGTTGTCTTCGCCCAGGACGAAGGCCCGCGTGCGGATACTTCGGTCGAAGGGCTGGCGAAGCTTCGAGCTGTGTTTCATGTCAACGGTACTGTCACCGCCGGAAACTCTTCGCAAATGTCCGACGGAGCCGCCGCCGCGGTTGTGATGTCCGCCGACAAAGCCGCCGAACTCGGCATCAAGCCGCTCGCCAGATTTATCTCGTTCGCCACCGCCGGCTGCCTGCCAGAAGAAATGGGCAGCGGCCCGGTCTATGCGATCCCAAAGGCACTAAAAATGGCCGGCCTCACCCTCGATCAGATCGATGTGATCGAACTTAACGAAGCCTTCGCCGCCCAAGGCCTTTCGGTTATGAAAGTCCTCGAAATGAACCCCGCCAAGGTCAACGTCAACGGCGGTGCCGTCGCCCTCGGTCATCCGCTCGGCTGCACCGGAGCCAAACTGACCGCAACTGTCCTCCAGGAACTCAAACGCACCGGCGGCCGCTACGGCATGGTCACCATGTGCGTCGGCGGCGGCATGGGCGCGGCGGGAATTTTTGAAAGGATCGACTAGTGAAGGTATTGATTCTATCCTCTGTTTGTACACTGCTTGCAGTCGCATGTGGTTCACCCGCGCCCAGCAATGGTCGATCCAGTTCGACGGTTGCCAAGACGAACGTAAATGCCGTGAACTCCGTGCCGTATGAACAAACCGAAAATGCATACACCACGGCAAGTAACTCGGAGCTCGGTACCTTGGCGCCGTCCGGCAAAGCAGCGAAAGAGATCATCGGAAAGACTGCGACTGAAATCAAACTTTGGCAGAACAAAAAAGTTGATCCGCAACTTAGGGAATTGTTGGGCGAAGATTACTCGATGATGAGGAGATTTTGGAATACAGAGACGCCAATCAAGAAGTTTGGCGACTTTTTGATGTTGACCGGCTGTGAGAAGCAGAATTGTAGCAATAATCGATACGTTGTATTTATGAATATGGCTACCAGCAACATTGAGGTTGTTCATATAGGCAAAGACACAGTCCGAGAATGGACGTGGAGATCAAAAGAATATAGCGCTATAGATTTGCCTCCACCTTTTGCGGAGGAGTTGGCCGCTATGAAATCGAAAGTTAAGTTATCCGAGTAATCACTATGAAACTCGCATTGATGGTCATCGATATGCAGAAAGCGTATTACGGTGACAAAACAAAAGAACAGATGGATGCGGCTGCCGAGCATATCAATTACGTTTTGCCGGCGTTTGAGGCTAAGGGCGTGCCGGTGATCTGGGTCTATAACGTTGACGAGGAAGACGATGCATTGCCGGGCAAGGATGCGTTCGAGTTCATTGATGCCTTGTCACGCAAAGATACCGATATCAAGATCCACAAGCATTACAGCAACAGCTTTAACAAGACCGATTGCGACAAGATCTTAAAGGAACACGGCGTTGATACGATCGTAATGACGGGATTCTGTGCCGAGTTTTGCGTGTTGTCAACCTATCGCGGAGCACGCGATCTCGATTACTTTCCCGTTCTGCTCAAGAACGGCATCGCGAGCAGTAAGGAAGAGAACAAGCAGTTTGTTGAAAACATCAGCGAGACGATCACTGCCGGGACATTGCTGAAACTCTTGAACGAAGTCTAAATTCCTAAATTACATTGACTGAATGAGCATTCATTCAGTACAATATCGAGAGCGAAATTCAGAGGAGCAATTTAACATCATGGAAGCACAAATGCAGAAAGACTATATCAAAGGTGGTTCTTTTTTGATCGAGCAGCGTGTCCCGGCTGAGGTTTTTACGCCCGAGGATATGTCGGACGAGCAGCGGATGATCGGCGATACTACGCGTGAGTTTATCGACAACGAGGTGATGCCGCAGATCGATTCGATGGAGAAGCATGCCTGGGAGATCTCGCGTGAGCTGATCGGCAAGGCTGGCGAACTCGGCCTGCTCGGTGCGACCATTCCCGAGGAATACGGCGGGCTCGAACTCGATCAGACGACCGGCGTGGTCGTGGCCGAGATGATGGGCCGCGGCTCGGGCTTCGGCGTCAGCTTTGGTGCTCAGACATCGATCGGGCTGCTTCCGATACTCTATTTTGGCTCTGAGGAGCTGAAACATAAATGGATACCGCCGATCATTTCCGGCGAAAAAGTAACTGCCTATTGCCTTTCCGAGGCCGGTTCGGGCTCCGACGCTCTCGGTGCAAAATGCAGCGCCCGCCTCAGCGAAGACGGCACCGAATGGATACTCAACGGTGAAAAGATGTGGATCACGAATGGCAGTTTTGCCGACGTTTACATCATCTTTGCGAAGGTCGACGGCGAGAAGAAAAAATTCTCGGCCTACGTGGTCGAACGCAGCGAAAACTGCCGCCCGGGCTCGGAAGAGCACAAAATGGGCATCAAATCTTCATCCACAACACCGATCATTCTGTCCGATGCTCGCATCCCGGTCGGCAACATCATCGGCGAGGTCGGCGATGGGGCCAAGATCGCGTTTAACATTCTCAATGTCGGCCGCTTCAAGCTCGGAGCTTCCGTGATCGGCGGATGTAAGCTCGCGATCCACGATTCCGTCCGCTATGCGAACGAGCGGCAGCAGTTCAACACGCCGATCTCGACATTCGGTGCGATGCGGTTCAAGCTTGCCGAAATGGCCACGCGAACATGGGTTGGCGAATCCATGACCTACCGCACGGTCGGCATGATCGACGCCCTGATCGGCACGAATGCCGACAACGAAACCAAGCTAAAATCGATCGAGGAATACGCAGTCGAGAGCTCGATCAATAAGGTTTTCTGCTCCGAGGTGCTGGATTACGTCGTCGACGAAATGGTCCAGATCTACGGCGGAGCCGGCTACACGGCCGATTATCCTGCCGAACGTGCCTACCGCGATGCCCGCATCAATCGCATCTTCGAGGGCACGAACGAGATCAATCGCCTGCTCATTCCGGGCATGCTCCTCAAACGTGCGATGAAGGGCGAGATCGGCTTGATCCCGGCCGCAAAAGCCCTGATGGACGAGATCCTGAATCCGCAGATGTCGTTTGACGAGGACGATTCACCGCTCGCGATGGAGCTGAAACTTGCCCAAAATGCCAAGAAAGCAGCCCTCATGGTCGTCGGAACCGCGGCTCAGAAATACATGATGGAGCTCGACAAACAGCAGGAACTCCTGATGTATGCCGCCGACATCATCATCGAAGCATACGCCATGGAAACCGCCGTCCTGCGTGCCCAAAAGCTGCAAGGCTCATCAAACGCCGACCGCTATGCCGACATGGCCCAAGTCTATTGCAACGACGCCATCCAGCGCGTCGAAGCCAAAGCCAAAAACGCCATCGCCGCCATGACCGAAGGAGACGAAATGCGTACTTTGCTGGTTGCCCTAAAGCGTTTTACAAAGAACAATTCGCCCGTAAATACGGTCGCCGCAAGACAGAGAATTGCTGAGACTTTGATCGGGGCGAATACATATACGTTTTAGTTTTCAATTTATCTGAGATCTCAAATGTGAAATTTGGGATCTCAGATATTTTTTCTTGCCATCGGATATTCAGAAATATTTGAAATTTCAAATTTGAGATCTGAAATTTCAGATTCTGAAGATTCTCTGAAAATGAGCTCTATACGTTTTAAATTTCAAAGATCTAAAGTTTGGGGCGACATTCGTTTCTTAAAGCTCCAAGTTTTAAGAACTGAATAAAATTTGAAATCTCAAATTTGAAATCTCAGATAAAATGGGTCTAAAATACGGGCGGTTTCGATTTATCACGATCGAAACCGCTCGAATTAGTTTTTGATCTAGTTCAATCTGATTCATACGTTTAGCTTGAGAATAAGCGATGAAATACTCAACCTTTGAAGAACTCCCCGTGTGGCAAGCTGCAATTCGTTTTGCCTTGAACGTCTTCGAATTCACTTCCAGGAACGATTTTCGCGGGCTCGGCGATACTAAAAATCAACTCGAACGTGCGGCACTCTCAATCTCGAATAACATCGCCGAAGGTTTTGAACGCGGCACTACAAACGAGCTGATCAATTTTCTGTATATTGCTCGCGGTTCTGCCGGTGAATCTCGGTCCATGCTGCGAATGTGCGAGGGATTGAACCGGTTCTCAAATATCAAATTTGAAATTTCAAATCTGATAAAACAGGCCGTCAACATATCAAAGCAACTCCATGGCTGGCTCGAATCGCTTAAGAACTCTGAGATCAAAGGTGTCAGATATTTTGACAACAAGGTCAAGAAAAAGATCGAGACGGATAGAGAATTCGCCGAGTTTGATCAGCAGATGGCTGAGTTCAAGGTCGAATTCGAGCGAAAGCTAAGAACCGGTGAGATCAACGCTCGCAAGGCCGATTAGGTTAAGTTTTCAAAGATCAAACTGACTGGATCGCAAGCGGGACGCTTGCGGTCCAGTCAAAAACTCTACGCCGAATTCCTCCCCGCATTAATAATCCCGAACGAGCATCTGATCACTAGTTTTTCGTAAACCGAACGGCTCTCGATCGCTTCGCCGCGTTCTTCGCTTTCGCGAATTTTCGTCAGTGCGTATTGCTGGATCGCTAGGAGCGGCAGGACTATGCGTTCGCGGGTTCGAACTGACTGCTGTTCGACTGGCAGGTCGGACATGAGTTCTTTGGTGCCGGAGATCTGGGTTAGATACCTTCGGGTCAGGTCGTATTCGTCGCGGATCTTTCGCCAGACTTCGCCGTACACTACGTGGCCCACAAGAAATGATGTTAGCGGCATGAAGGTTTTTTGCATGGCCATTTCACAGTTGTCGATGAGGGCTTTGAAGAAGCCGTTAGAATGGTACATTTCGGTGATCTCGTCGATATTCGCGTCCATTTTTTCGAGCGCAGAGCCGACTCCGTAAAAGCCGGGGACATTCTGCTTTATCTGGCTCCAGGCTCCGACGAAGGGGATCGCACGCAGGTCTTTGAGCATGAGTTTACCGATCCCGCGTTTGCTCGGACGGCTGCCGATGTTGGTTTCGGCGTAGAAGCGGAGCGGGCTGACAGCCGACAGGTATTCGAGAAAATTCGCATGCGTTTTCAGCTCGTCATAGGCCGCGAAACTGTGTTCGGCGAGGTGCGACATCAGGTATTCTTCGCGTTCGCTGAAGGTCGTTTCTTTTGGAGCAAAAATGTCGTTGTAAATTCCGGCGTGCAGCATTTGCTCGATGTTGTAGCGGGCCGAGGCGACGGTGCCGAAATTTGAGCTTACCGTTTGTCCTTGAACGGTTAGTTCGATGGCTTCGTCGGCTACGTTTTGGCCCATCGAGGAGTAGAATTTGTGCGTTTTGCCGCCGCCGCGAGCGGGCGGGCCGCCGCGGCCGTCGAAGAATACGACGTTGATGCCAAACTCCCGCGAGACGCGTGTCAGCTCGTCTTTAGCCTTATAAATACTCCAATTTGCCATCAGATAACCGCCGTCTTTTGTACCGTCGCTAAAGCCGAGCATGATGGTTTGCCGGTTGCCGCGTCGCTGTAAATGCTCTCGATATGCGGGCAAATTATACAGCTCTCGCATGATCGACGGTGCGTGCTGCAGGTCCGTGATCGTTTCGAAAAGCGGGACGATATCGACGCTGAGCTCGTCCAGTTTCCAACCGCCGGCGAGGAATAATCCGATGACTTCGACCACATGTACCGCGCTTTGGCATTGGCTGATGACGTAGCGGTGACAGCCTGCTTCGCCGTTTCGTTGCTGAATCTCGCGGACAGCAGCGACCGTTCGCAGTGTGTCCCTGGACAATTCATTCGGCAAACTTTCTGGTGACGCGTATTCCGATGCGGTTAGCAAACGGTCTATCTTTTCCGTGTCGGTCAAAGATCCGTAATCATACTCGCCGCTTGCGTCGCCGATCTCCTGCCAAACTTTTTCGTGCTCAGATGCTTCCTGTCGTATGTCGAGGGACGCGAAGTGCAGGCCGAAGATCTCGACTTTGTTTATCAGGTCATCGACGAGGTGGACGAACAAACCGTTGTGACCGGTGACGAGATCGTTGCGGATCGTCGTGAGTTTCGCGAGAATGTCCGACTTGGTCAATGACGCTTCGGCGGTCAGTGACGCTCCGGCAAGCACCCGGTCGCTACTGCTCCCGGTTCTGACTCGCGCGTCGCTGGTTTGGAAGGCCTCGCGGTAGACGAGTTTTTCGAGATCGATCACGGCAGCTTCCACGTTGGCGAATGTCAGGCGGCGTTTGAGGCGGCGGATGTCGGTGTGATAGCAGCGTAGGATCGAACGTCTCAGCGCGTCACTGACTTGCAACGTGGTTTCACTAGTCACGAACGGATTCCCGTCTCTATCACCGCCGGACCAGAAGCCCATTTTCATCAGGTCGGCGAGGTTTACCGCGTCGTCCGAGATCGAGCGACGCAGTTCAGAGGCGATGGCTCCGATGGCGTTGTAAAAGACGTTTTCGAGATACCAGATCAGGCTTGAAGCCTCGTCGTACGGTGTCGGTTTCTGCTTCTTAAAAAACGGTGTGCGTCCCAATTGCTGAAGCAGCGTGTTGATCGTCGTGACATCGTTCGCCGTGATCGCGGCGTCGAGATCGTTGATAATGCCGAGCACCGAGCCGGGATAGAACTGTGTCGGGTGAGCGGTCAGCACGAGACGCACGGAGAATTCCGCAAGCTTTTGTTTGAACTCGGCGAGGCGATCATTTTGCTGAACTGCCGACTCCAATTGCGTCAGCGTTCCGGCTCCGTTCAGGTCGTTCATCTCGGCAAACGCCGCGTCCTCGAGGGCGTCGAACAGGACGACTTGACGCTCGGCGTATTGAACGAACCGGAACAACAGATCGAGCGCGTCACTGGCCGAGCGGTCAGCAAAAAAGCCGTCGATGATCTCGGTCGGGCTCTTTCCGGCGGCAAAACCTTCTTCGCAATTACTGCCAAAGAGCGAAAGCAGAATGCCCGTCTTATCGATCCCGTAAAACGGCAGTGCGAGAAAGAGGCTGTTATAAAGCTGAAATTTTACGCCCACCGCGTTCTGAAATTTCTCAAGCTGACCGGAAAGTGTTTGGATCATAGAAGAATGATAAGGCATTTCGGCGCGTCACTGGAATTTAACTGAAATGCCGGGCTACATAAATGAAATTTCTGTCAAAGAGATCTCAACGCAAGGACGTAAAGGGCAAAGGCTGGAAAGATCAAGAGACGGCTGCGGCGCGGGATTCCGCTCTTTTCGCCGAGCGGAAAAGCTATGCCTTTCCGAAAGTCTAGCCTTAGACTCTTGCGGCTATGCCGCTGGTTAGGGCGTCACTGGATTTTATCGGATCGAAAGCGGCGGCAGAGCCGCACCATCTTTTCAGCCCCTCCCGGAAAAGCAAAGCTTTTCCGCTCGGCGAGAAGAAGGAAGATTGCGTCACTGGATTTTCAAAGATCTAGGCTAAGGGGTGAAACGTTGCGTCGAGACGCAACTGACTGGAGCGGCGAGCATCCTTGCTTGCTACAATTGCGGCTTCCGCGATTGTTATGGGCCTCGGGAATTTGCTAGTTGAGTGCATGTGAGCGCGTAAGCGGCCACTCCAGTCGCGGTCGCCGATCCGGTCGGCTTGCTGAAGACTTCGTTTAAGAACTTTATAAACCTGCGCCCGAGTGGGATATCCACCGGCTGCGGATGCAGGTCGAGACAGACGTCGGCGATGTCTCGCGGTTGGCTGAATTCGGCAAGACCTTGGGCGCGACCGTTCGCGAAGCGGCTTTCGACAAGCAGTCCCAGAACTCTTTCGATAAATGGGAGTTTCTCATCGCGCTGATATGGGCTCAAACGAAGTGTGAGCGGTTTTTGGCATGTGCAGGTTGAGCAAGTTTTCATAATTATCAACGCTAACTCAAAACACACTCAAAATGAAAGCACGTTTTGCACAGATTGATATATTATGCACAGATTGCACACAATGATATATTTTGCGGGTTTTGCGTACTTGGGAGCTAAATGTTTTGGTTATTGGAGTTGCTCGGACAAAATAGACGAGGCGTTCAGATCAACGCCCGTGACTTTTTTTGCAAAGTTATCGCCAAAATAACAAAAAGAGTTGACAATGGATAATTAGAGATTATAATTCTCTCAGTATCAAAACATTTACTAATGCAAAACTTCTCGAACAACAACATTTCAAACGCGATCATCAGCATGGCTGATGTGTCGGTTCTTAGTGTATCTTCGCCCGGCTTTCCTGTATTTGTAGTAATTTACGACATTATTTTTGCCATTGAAAAATGATGACAAGTTGGTCCGGTACAAAGGGTTAATGAGGTCATCATCGCACAAACCGATGATGGCCTTTTGGTTTTAAGGGGAACTTAATTCGATATGTTAGAAGCTGTTTCAACCGCTCAGAACGTCGCTAACGAAGTCCACATTCCGACAAAGTCGGTCGACCCGATCCGCGGGGCCGAGATTTTGATGCGAGCCCTCGTCGATAACGGCGTCGATACTGTCTTCGGCCTGCCCGGCGGTGCGGTGCTGCACATCTACGACGAAATGTGGCGATATCGCGAAGCGGTTACACATTATCTCGTTCGGCATGAGCAAGGAGCAGTGCATGCGGCTGAGGGTTATGCCCGGGCGACCGGTAAGGTCGGCGTTGCACTCGTGACATCGGGCCCCGGGGCGACGAATGCGGTGACGGGGATCGCGGATGCGTATATGGATTCGATTCCGCTGGTTGTCATTACCGGACAGGTTCCGACGGCGGTGATCGGGACGGATGCATTTCAGGAAGTCGATACATTTGGCATCACTTTGCCGATCGTGAAGCACAGCTATCTTGTTCGTAATGTCGAGGATCTGGAGAACGCGGTAAACGAGGCGTTTTATCTCGCGAGCACAGGAAAACCCGGGCCGGTCGTGATCGATATTCCGAAGGATGTGACGGCGGCCTTGTGCGAATACCGCGAAAGCCGAAGTGGTTTTCTCGCCGCACAGGTCGATGCTCCGGCGTGTGACCGTGAGATGCTGGGCGTTGCTTTGGAAAAGATACTCACCGCGAAGAAACCCGTTTTTTACGTTGGCGGCGGTGTGGTTACGAGCGGTGCGTCGGAGCCTTTGACCAAGGTTGTGGAGGCTCTGGGTGTGCCGGTGACGCCGACTTTGATGGGGCTCGGCGGATTTCCGACGGCTCATGCCCAGTGTCTGGGAATGCTGGGAATGCACGGCACGTATACGGCGAACATGGCGGTCGCCGAGAGCGATCTGCTGGTGGCGATCGGTGTGCGCTTCGACGACCGTGTGACCGGAAAGCTCGTGGAATTTGCTCCGAATGCCGAAGTTGTTCACATCGACATCGACGCTTCGAACATCGGGAAGATCAGGAAACCGCAGTATCCAGTCGTTGCTGATGCTCGCGTGGCTTTAGAGATCATATCCGAAATGCTGGTTTCAAAAGGAGCAACTAATCACCGCGAGCGGCTCGGCGGCTGGTGGTGCGAGATCCGTGAATGGCAAAAGGCGGTGCCGCTGTCATGCGAATATTCGGAATTTGAGATCAAGCCGCAGCAGGTGATCGAGACTTTGCACGAGGTAACGAATGGCGACGCCATTATCGTTTCGGACGTCGGCCAGCACCAGATGTGGGCGGCCCAGTTTTATCCGTTCAAACGCAGCCGTCAATGGATCAACAGCGGCGGCTTGGGAACGATGGGCTTCGGACTGCCCGCAGCAATGGGAGCGCAGATAGCGGTTCCTGGGACACAGGTCGTCGCGATCGTCGGCGATGGCGGTTTTCAGATGACAAATCAGGAGATCATCACCGCGATCCAATACAATGTGCCGCTCAAGGTCCTCATAATGAACAACGGCTATCTCGGCATGGTCCGCCAGTGGCAGGAGATGTTCTACGAACGTGCGTATTCCGAGGTAGATCTCTCGATCTCGCCGGATTTTGTAAAACTCGCCGAGGCATACGGTGCACAAGGTTTAAGAGCGAAAACACCGGGCGAGCTGAAGGCGGTTTTGCAGGAAGGGCTCGATTTCAAAGGCGTGACGATCTGGGATATCGTTGTTTCTAAGGAAGAAAATGTGTTTCCGATCGTGCCGGTGGGCGGAGCATCGAGAAACATGATTCTCAAGTAGTTTTTTCCGTGTGTTCTGTGTTTTCCGTGGTTAGTCTTAATAAGATTTTAAACCACGGAACGCACGGATCGGCACGGAACAAGAGAGGAACAAGACCGAAGACCAAAACGCATGCGTCATACAATTTCAATTATCGTTGCCAATCAGCCGGGTGAGCTTTCGCGGATCGTGGGGTTATTTTCGGCTCGCGGGTTTAATATCGAGACGATCACGGTCGGCAAAACGCTTGAGCCGGAATGGTCAAAGGCGACCGTTGTCACCAAGGGCGACGACCGGACCGTCGAGCAGATCATCAAGCAATGTTCACGGCTCGCACGCGTTCGCGAGGTCAAGGCGGTGACGAGTTTGCCGCACATCGAGCGGGAAATGGCTCTGATCGACGTCTCGGTAAGATCCGGCGACGAGCGGCAGGAAGTAATGAGTCTGGTCGAGATATTTCGCGCGAAGGTCGTCGATATTTCGCACGACCGGATGATCCTCGAGCTTTCGGGCACGATGGACAAGGTGGACACATTCATCGAAATGCTGCGGCCGCTGGCCGTCAACGAAGTGACGCGAAGCGGATGTGTGGCGATCAATAGGCTTTCGAGATTGATGTCGGATGAACAATTTGGGGCTGCGGTCGCAGCATGATCTTTTGCGTCTTCTCTGCGGTCTTGGCGTCTTTGCGTTAGATAAATACGTCATTTAACGCAAAGTCGCAGAGGACGCAAAGAAGACGCAAAGTAAGAAAGAACACTAAGGAAACCAACAAACATGAAAGTTTTTTATGACAAAGACGCGGACGCTAACCTTTTGAAATCAAAGCGGATCGCCGTTATCGGGTACGGGTCGCAGGGGCATGCTCATGCTAACAATCTAAAAGAATCGGGCCACGATGTGATCGTCGGGCTTCATGCAGACAGCAAATCGTGGAAAAAGGCTGAGGAAGCCGGGCTTGAAGTTACTTTTGCACGCGAAGCCGCTGAAAAAGCCGACGTTATCATGATGGCCGTCCCGGACGAGCTCGGGCCGTCGATCTACAAGAACGACATCGAACCGGCACTCAAAGACGGCAAATATCTGGCGTTCGCACACGGTTTTGGCATACATTTTAAGAAGATCGAGCCGCCCGCGGGCGTCAATGTCTTCATGGTCGCTCCAAAAGGGCCGGGGCATCTGGTTCGCAGCGAATACGCTCGCGGCCGCGGTGTTCCGTGTTTGATGGCGGTGCATCAGGACGTTTCGGGCGACACGTCGGCGGTTGCTCTGGCATACGCTTCGGCTATCGGCGGCGGACGTGCGGGTGTGATCGAGACAACCTTTAAGGAAGAGACGGAAACAGACCTATTTGGTGAGCAGGCAGTGCTTTGCGGCGGTTTGACCTCACTCATTCAGGCCGGTTTTGAGACGTTGACCGAGGCCGGGTATTCACCGGAGATGGCGTATTTTGAGTGTTTGCACGAGATGAAACTGATAGTCGACCTCCTCTACGAAGGCGGTATCGGCAACATGCGCTATTCTATCTCAAACACCGCCGAATACGGCGACTTGACACGCGGCAGCCGCGTCGTAACTGATGCGACCAAGTTAGAAATGAAGAAAATTCTCGGCGAGATCCAGAGCGGCCAGTTCGCCGACGAATGGATGAGCGAATGCGAGGGCGGCAAAGAGAATTTCAAACGTCTCGAAGGCGAAGGCGAACGCCATCAGATCGAAGAAGTCGGTGCCAAACTCAGAGCAATGATGCCGTGGCTGTCGCAGAATACGCTGGTGAATACGGCGAAGAATTGACAACAATGCAGAAGCCCGCGCGTAAGCAAGGGCGTAACACATAATGTTGAATGTATCGCCCTTGCTTACGCGCGGGCTTTGGCAACAGAAACTTAAAGGGAAACGGTGATGAAGTTGTTTGATCTGAACGAAGTCGAAAGTGACGAGATCAGCTCGTCGTATTTTAGAAAGGTCGTCCACGGCGAATCGCTGACGATCGGCAAGGTCGAGGTTCACGCGGGCGAGGTGACGAAGCTCCACTCGCACGAATCTGAGGAAGTGATCTTCGTACTAAAGGGCGCGTGGCTCTTTCGCCTGCCCGACGGCGATGTGACGGTTCGTTCAAATCAAATGCTTTTCATACCGCCGGGAGTCGAGCATTCGTCGGAGGTTTTGGAAGACGTGATCGCGATCGACATCTGTTCAACGGCCCGCCCTGACTGGCAATCGGGTGTAGACAAGAGTTTGCACAGCAATCCGGGGCAGTTTCTTTGGGGAGTTTAGTGTAAGAATATGAAACCGCAGATGAACACAGATAAACACAGATAGGAAAAAGAATGGCTCTCAGTCTTATCCGTGTTTATCTGTGTCCATCTGTGGTTAATTTTTTCTTCGCGTTGGATTTATGACGGCACCGACCATTAACAATCCTCGGGCTGAGATCGATGCTATCGACGGCGAGTTGCTGAGGCTTTTGAATAAGCGGGCGGAGATCGCTCTGCGCGTCGGGGCGGCGAAGACTAGCGTTGAGACATCGCTCTGCGATCCGAACCGCGAACGTGAGGTTTTGGCAAGGTTGCGGCAGGAAAATACCGGGCCGTTCGACGAGCACAGCATTGACAATATTTTTCAGCGGATCATCGACGAATCTCTCTTGCTCCAGCAGAAAACGTATCTGAAACCGTTTGAAAATTCCGAAGCTCCGCAGACCGAGGTCATGAAATTGACGGGAAAAGCGAGAGTCGCATTTCTTGGTGATCGCGGAACTTTCAGCGAGGAAGCTGCACTCGGGATCTTGGGCGACGAATGCGTGACCGTTTCGTTTCCGACATTCGAAGATCTTTTTACCGCGATCAACGCGGAAAAAGCAGATCTGATCCTGGCTCCGCTGGAGAACAGCTTGATCGGCTCGGTTCATCGCTGTGTAGATCTACTGCTCGACAGCTCGCTGCATATCATCGCGGACGTTATCTTGCCCGTTTCGCACTATCTCGTTGCGTGTCAGGATGCGACGATGGAAACGATCCAAACGGTCGAGTCGCATCCGGCAGCGCTGGCTCAGTGCCGACGGTTTTTTGCCGCATATCCGCATCTGAAAAGCGTTCCGGCCGACGACACGGCGGGCAGCGTTCGCCGGGCCGTTGAGAGCGGTGATGTGACGCGAGCGGGAATTGGCGGACGCCGTGCGGCTGAAATATATGGCGGGAAAATACTTCGCGAGCATTTAGAGGACAACGGTGAGAATTACACGCGTTTTGCCCTGCTTTCGGGAAAACCGAATGAGGAAAACACCGGCTCGAAGATATCGGTCGTTATCCAATTGAGAAACGAGGCCGGAGCCTTGCACGGAGCTTTACGGCCGCTCGTCCGCCGCAACATCGACATCGCCAAGATCGAAAGCCTGCCGATCCGCAATTCGCCGGGGCAATTTAACTTTTATCTCGACATCAACGTGCCCACGATCGAAGGCGACCTGACCGGAGCGTTGGCCGAGATCAGCGAACAGACCGAAGGCGTGAGATTTCTGGGAAGATATTCGACGACGAGGCTGGGGAACGTAAACTAGGCAAAAGTATGACGAGACATTGGGTTCATGGACTTACCTTCATCGCCTTATTGTTACTTTTCTCATTCGTATCCCTCTCGTGCGGCAACTTGACTAAGAGTTCCGCAAACGCGGCGTTTCGTCGAGCGAATCCAACTTTTACCTTAATTCATTCGGACACGGGTGAGGGGTGGGATGGTGTCATCAACTACCATTTTAGTTACAGGAAGCCTGATGATACGACAATCTACAAGGAGGTTTGGACCCTCGAGCGGAGGGAGAATCGCTTGTGGGAGGTAACGGGTCGGTGGACTCCTAAGGAATAAGATGTACGGGCGATTATGCTAACAAATTAGTTGACGCATGTAGTACTAAGTTCTATAGTAAAGTGGCTGGACCATGAAGATTTACAAGAATAAATGGTTTGCGAAATTCGCGAAAAAAGAAAAGATCAGTGACGAGAAATTAATAAAAGCAGTTAAGGAAATCGAAGCCGGAAACATCGATGCAGACTATGGTGGCGGCGTCATTAAACAGAGAATCGCCAGACCGGGAGAGGGCAAATCTGGCGGCTATCGTTCGATCATTCTCTACATAAAAGGAAACAGGGCGTTCTTTGTTTATGGATTTTCAAAAAAAGATCAGGACAATATTACCGATGATGAGGCGGCCTACTTCAAAAAACTGGCAAAACTAACTCTGGTGATGAGTGATGCGGATCTCATGGCCTTGCTCAAAGAAGGCATCTACGAGGAGGTTGGAAACAATGGCTAAAATAAAAACTTATAAAAGCGAAGCAATGGCTGCGATCCACGAAACGGCGGCTGGGATGTTCAACGCCGGTGTTATCGACAAACAGACTATGCGGGAGTTCGATGAAGGATGCCTTACTCCTGTTCATGAATTCACCCCTACCGAGATCAGGGCGCTTCGCGAACGCGAAGAAGTAAGTCAAACCATCTTTGCTCGGTATATTGGCGTGACAAAGGATTCGGTTAGCCAATGGGAGCGTGGCGAGAAAAGGCCCGCGGGCCCGTCGCTTAAACTTCTTTCACTCATTGAGCGTAAAGGGCTCGCCTCGATCGCATAAACCGGCGGGGGGAGCGGTAATTTAATATGATACTTGTTCTAAAACCGAATATTGACGAATCGACCCGCGAATTTCAGCGGCTTGAGAGTCATTTAATTAACCTTCCGAATATAGAGTTTCGCGTGCACAAAGTGCAGGGTCGCGAACAACTTTTGACGGAGATATATCTGATCGGCAACACGGCGGCTCTGGCTCTGGATGAGATGAAAAGCTTTCCCGGTGTTGATCACGCGGTGCGTGTTTCTGAGGAATACCGCATTCTCGGCCGTCATAAGGATGACAATCGTCAGAGCAGTTTTAGCTACAACGGTGTAAATTTTGGTCAGGATACGCTGAATGTTTTTGCGGGGCTGTGTGCCGTCGATTCGCCTGAGAGCGTCGAGGCGATGATGAAGGCTTTGCAGGAGAACGGCCAGGTTTGTACGCGAATGGGTGCTTATAAACCGCGGACTTCGCCTTATTCGTTCCAGGGACACGGCAAGAATTGCCTGCCGTTCGTTTTCGAACTCGCCGGAAAGTACGGCATCAAGGTCATTGCGATGGAGGTGACGCACGAGTCGCACGTTGACGAGATCAACGAGGCTCTCGCCGCCACCGGCAACCCGACGGGTGTGATGCTGCAGATCGGTACGCGGAACACGCAGAATTTTGAGCTGCTGAAGAGCGTCGGGCGGCAGCAGGAGTTTCCTGTCCTGCTCAAACGCGGTTTCGGCATCACGCTCGACGAATCGCTCCACGCAGCCGAATATCTCGCGAGCGAGGGCAATCATAAAGTAGTTTTCGGGCTTCGCGGTATGAAGACCAACATCGGCGACCCGCACCGGAACATGGTCGATTTTGCCCACATCCCGGTCGTCAAACGCCTGACACGTATGCCGGTTTGTATCGATCCGTCACACTCCGTCGGCACGCGTTCGCGCAGCTCGGACACGATCCTCGACATCATGCACGTAACGGCCCAGGGCGTGATCGCGGGGGCGAATATGATCCTTGTCGATTTTCATCCGTTCCCGAATAAGGCATTGGTTGACGGGCCGCAGGCGCTTCGAATGGAGGAATTGCCGGTGTTTTTGGAAGATGTTCGCTTGGTGCGTGCGGCTTTTGAGAAGCGGGTTCAATTGCATCGCGGAGAATTGACGGCGGTTGGGAGCTAGTTTATTTGTTTTTGTGTTTTAAGCGGCTTGCCGCTCTATTTTCGGAAAAGCTTGCTTCTCCGACCAAATTGAACATCTACATCTACATCGCGGCTTGCCGCCGCTGAAAGCTGAGCGGCGGCAAGCCGCATTACTTAAAAAGAACCTTCCGGAGAAGCAAGCTTCTCCGCAAATAGAGCGGCAAGCCGCAAACCCATAGTCAAATGCCAAATAATTCGAGAAGCAAAATAATTACATCCGGTGTTGAGCGGGCACCAAATCGCTCAATGCTGCGCGCTGTTGGGTTTGAGGATGGCGATTTTGATAAGCCGATCATTGGGGTTGCGAATGGGTACAGCAACATCACGCCGTGCAATTTGAGCCTTGGGAAGCTCGCCGATGCGGCGGTAATAGAGGCCAAAAAAATTGGGCTGATGCCGCAGGTTTTTGGGACTATTACGATCTCGGACGGCATTTCGATGGGGACGTTGGGGATGAAGTATTCGCTCATCTCGCGCGAAGTTATTGCCGATTCGATCGAGACGGTATGTAACGGACAGCAGATGGACGGCGTGCTCGTGATCGGCGGGTGCGACAAGAATATGCCGGGCGGAATGATCGCGATCGCGCGGCTGAATATCCCGGCGATCTATGTTTACGGCGGCACGATCAAGGCCGGGCATTTGAATGGCAAGGATCTGACCGTCGTCAGCGCATTCGAAGCGGTCGGGGAATATCTCGCCGGAAAGATCGATGATGCAGCTCTGACGGCGGTCGAGAAACACGCTTGTCCGGGAGCCGGTTCGTGCGGCGGGATGTATACGGCGAACACTATGTCTTCGGCGATCGAAGCTATGGGAATGGGATTGCCGTATTCCTCAACGATGGCGGCTGAGGATGGTGAGAAGGTGCAGAGCACGCTCGATTCGGTCGCGGCGTTGGCGGCGGCGGTCGAAAATCAGCTTTTGCCTCGCGATATAATGACGCGCAAGGCGTTTGAGAATGCTATCGCCGTCATTATGGCCACCGGCGGTTCGACGAACGCCGTGCTGCATCTGCTCGCGATCGCACATTCGGCTGAGGTCGATCTGAAGATCGACGATTTCGAAGAAATTCGCCGCAAAGTGCCTGTTTTGTGCGATCTAAAGCCCTCTGGCCAGTACGTCGCGACGGATCTGCATAAAGCCGGCGGCATTCCGGAGGTAATGAGGATCTTGCACGAACACGGATTGATCCACGGCGATTGTATGACGATCACGGGCAAGACCGTTGCGCAAAATCTGGCTGGAGTGACTGCTCAGGACCGTGATGCCGCGAGGTCGAACACCGCCGAAGCGGCGGCGTTGCAAGCAAGGATGCTTGCGCTTCAGTCGGTTCCGCCCGTCATTCATCCATTTGACAAGCCTATATACCCGCAAGGCCACTTGGCGATTCTCCGCGGAAATCTGGCGCAGGAAGGCGCGGTTGCGAAGATCACGGGCATCAAAAACTCGTCGATCACAGGACCGGCTCGTGTTTTCAATTCCGAAGAAGACTGCATGGCCGCGATCATGGCGCGAAAGATCAACGCGGGCGATGTCCTCGTCATTCGCTACGAAGGCCCGAAAGGCGGGCCGGGAATGCGGGAAATGCTTTCTCCAACTTCCGCGATCATCGGGCTCGGACTCGGTGATGCGGTCGGTTTGATCACCGACGGGCGATTCTCAGGCGGAACATACGGAATGGTCGTCGGCCATGTTGCTCCGGAAGCCGCAGTCGGCGGCAACATTGCCTTGCTCGAGGAAGGCGACAGCATTACGATCGATGCGGAGAAGCGTTTGCTGCAGGTAAATTTGTCGGATGAGGAATTATCGGCGAGACGCGAACGTTGGACTGGTCCGCCTGCGGGACCGAAGGTGATCGGCGTTGCGGCGAAGTATGCGAAGTTGGTCTCATCGAGCGCGTTTGGGGCGGTTACGGATTAGCCCTGGAGGGTGAGCATCCTGCTCGCCCGTAAATTGGGAATAGACAAGGGCGAGCAGGATGCTCACCCTCCAGTCAAAAAGCGTCGGCAACCACAAGGCTGCCGACGCTTTTCATTTACCGATCGATTTTCAGTTAGTACTGATATGGATAGTTATTCGGGTTGCGTGGCTTCTGCTTTGCGGTCACGACTGCTCCGGTTACCGCTCCGGCTGCGGCTCCGATCAGGGCTCCTTTTTTGCCGCCGAAGATGGCTCCGATCACTGCTCCGGCACCGGTTGCTACGCCGATGTTGATTGCTTTGCGGTGACGGTCGTAGACGTTTGGCTGTTTGTTGCCGTACTGGTCGTACGCATAATCTTCCTCGTAATACTGATCGTCGTAATTGCCGTTGTCGTAGGTACGGTTGTTATTGTATCGGTCGTTGTCGCGGCTGTAACGGCGATTCCGGTCATTGTCCCGGCGCTGAGCTGATGCCGTGCCTGCGAGAGCAGGGATCGTGACTGCAAAGATGATTGCCATTAAGAACGTTGTTATGAATTTCTGAAACATAGTATTTCCCTCCAAATGTGTCCGACATCGTCGTCGCTGTGGTTTATTGCAATGGGTGTGCCAGTTAATGAACCTCTATAATTTACAACGATTTACGACAATTATGCCTTGGCGGGTAACGATCTCGTATACCAAAATCATACGTCAGGTAGCGCAATTCGTGTACGACGATCCGACAATGGCACGGCGGTGCGAAAAAGCCCTCGCGAGGCAAGGGCTTTTGAATGATAAAGTTGAATGATTCGCCCTTACGCGCGGGCTTGTGCATTAGTAATTGCGGTATGTACGCGGTCGAACGTAGACGCGCCTGTAGTAATTCTTAGGCCGCTGTTTGTGTGTAAACAGAGCACCACCGCCTGCGCCGGCGAGGCCGCCGATCACGACGCCTTTTCTGCCGCCGATCAACCCGCCGACGAGGGCTCCGATACCGGTTCCGATACCGATGTTGAACGCCTTACGATGGCGGCGATAAATGTTCGGACGTTTGTATCGATAAACGCTGCCGTTGCTGCTTCGGTAATAACGCGTGGCCTGCGCCGAGATTGTTTCGGCAAACCCTGGTATTGCGACGGCCATCATAATAGCCATCAAAAATGTCGTGATGTACTTCTTAACTAACATAAAACTTCCCCCTGATAAATGATTTTTCCAACATTGTTGTCGCTTATATACTCGCAAGCACCGTGCCACGGGACTGCAAGACTATATTTTGCAAATAGTTAACGTGGGACGCTCGAAAAAGATCTAACAGAATGCGCACGAAATCGGCCATTCATTGACGGTATGGGTTAGTGATCCGCCGGCGCATCGCTTCCCTTCTATGCGAGCGGCGGCTTTGCGATAAGCTCGCTTTAAAGAACACAAATGAAAGTTCCGAACGAATTTCAGTTGATGCGGCGGCTGTTTCGCCCGCGCGCCGAGTATGTTAGACTTTTCTTACTGTCGAAAGAAGCAATAGATACAGTGTTTTAGGCGGCAAACTCAACGATCTACATGCTGAAATCTCCGATCCATGAACTTGCGCTATTTTACGATCTGGAATGGGTGCCCGACGCCGCCGGTTCGAAGCGTCTGTTTGACCTGCCCGACGAAACCACCGAGATAGAGGCGATGCAGCGGCTGTGGGAACACTCGCCGCAGTACGATGAGGAGAAAAATCCGCGTCCGTTTCTCAAATACATGTTCTCGCGGGTCGTTTCAATCGCATTTTTGTCGCGAAAGATCGTTTTCCGCGACGGTGAGAAAGTGCCGGAGTTTTCGCTAAATTCGCTTCCAAAATTGCCCGTTGAAGCGGATGATGTTGACGAAGCCGCGATCATTGACCGGTTTCTCTACATCGTCGGTGGCCGGCGGCCGCAGCTCGTCGGCTACAATTCATCAGAATCCGACCTACAGGTGCTGATCCAACGCGGAATTATCAACGAGATCACGGCCCCGGCGTTTAACCAGAGGCCGGGCAAGCCATGGGAAGGCCCGGATTATTTCGATTCGCGAAACAGCGAAGCTCATCTCGACCTGCTGACCAAATTTTCAAACCGCGGCGGCATGTCACCGCGTCTCGACGAGATGGCGAAACTCTGTGGTTTTCCCGGAAAGATCGACGTCATGGGTGACCAGGTCACGGCCCTCTGGCTCGCCCGCGACATCACAAAGATCGTCGAATACAACCAGATCGACACGCTCAACACCTATCTCGTTTGGCTGCGGCTCGTTTATTTTGCGGGACAGATCTCGGAAGAAGATTATGTGATCGAACAGGATCTATTCCGCGAATTTCTCGAAAGCGAGATGCAAAAGCCTGAGAAGGCCTTTCTGGAAGCGTTCTTGAATAAGTGGCCGGTGTAGCTTTTTGTCGGCTTTGTTCCGTGTTGCTCCGTGGGTTCCGTGGTTAATTTCTAGGAACTAACCACCGAATGCACCGAACAGCACGGAACGAAGAAATAGTGAAAGCAGAGCAGAACGGAAAATCAGTTTATGCAATTTGGGAAGATCTATCACGAAAACTGTCTCGAGACGCTCAAACGGATGGACGACGATCTGATCGATATGACGATCACGAGCCCGCCCTACGACGATCTGCGTGATTATAACGGATACCATTTTCCGGTTGAAGATATCGCGGCGGGGCTCTTTCAGAAAACGAAGCCCGGCGGCGTAGTCATTTGGGTAGTCGGCGACCGGACGATCAATGGCGACGAATCGCTCACGAGCTTTGAACACGCTTTCGAATTCAGAAAGGCGGGGTTTAAGGTTCACGACACCATGATCTACGCCAAGAATAATCCGATCCCGAGCGATTGCGGCAAGCGTTACCGGCAGTGTTTCGAATACATGTTCTGCTTTTCGAAAGGGCAGCCCTCGACCTTCAACCCGATCACTCAGACGATCAAGCAGGAAAAGGCGTTCAAGTCGTTTCGCATTACCAAGGTCGGCCGCAACGACCTCGCTCACGATCACGTCGCGCCGAAGGAGCGAAAACTCGACAACATTTTTTACTACGGCGACAGCGAGATCTTCTACTACAATGTGGGAACGTCGAGCTCGAAGGACAAGATCGCATTCGGCCATCCGGCGATCTTTCCCGAGCAGCTCGTCGAGGATCAGATAAACACCTGGACAAACGCTGGTAACATCGTTTACGACTGTTTCATGGGCAGCGGAACGACCGCGAAAGTCGCTCATCAGCTTGGCCGTCGATGGATCGGTTCGGAGATTTCCAACGAGTATTGTGAGATCGCCACGGAGCGTCTCGCAAAATATATCGACAATCGTGAGCTTTCGGCGGTAAACTAACAACCCTGGGCCGGGATCGCGCGTCTATACATTGTTAGCAAAATATCTTCTCTCCTCATAAAATGGAAGGTTTTAGCGTTTATGAATAAGTTTCTAGTCGTTTTGTTGGCATTGGTTTTATTTTCGGGAATCGCGATGGCCCAGCCGCGGCCGGTTGAGAAGACGCCGAGCATTCCGGCGAATGCACCGTCGTCGTACGAGGCCCGTTACGAGGGCGGTTTGTTTGGCGCGAGTACTAAGGAAACGGGCGATCTGACATTTGACGACGCGAACGAACGGCTTGTTTTTAAGCGTGACGGAAAGGAGATGTTCTCGATACCGTACACCTCGCTGATCATGGTTTATCCGGATTCGAAAGACAGCGTGCCGCAGGCAGGCAAGGTCATCAGCCACATTCCGCTGCCCGGAGCAGGACTCGCTGGGCTGATGAATAAGAGCACGAAATACGCGAATATCACGTTCGAAGATCCAGACATTCAGGCGAACGGAACGGCTAGTTTTCGCTTTAAGGATAAGGACAAGCTGATCTCGTTCATCAACCAACTCGGCGTGAAAGCGAAGATGAAACAGCGAGGCGATGCTTTTTATAAGCCGCGAAATACGTCGACGTTCTAGTTCAGGTCGCCGAAGCGGTGCTGGAGGATCGTCGTCAATGAAATTGCCGCCGTCTCGGCCCGCAGAATCCGGCCACCGAGCGTGACGACGCTGACACCGCTGGCTCGAGCCAGATCTAATTCAGAATCATCCCAACCGCCTTTCGGTCCGATCAAGGCGGTTATTTTTTTGCCCGGTTTTATGGCGGAAAAACCGGTGCCGTCGCGTTCTGAAAACATAACTAAGTTTTCGCCTTTCGAATTCGCGATCAGCGTGTTGAACGCAATTGGCTCGGCGATCTGCATCAGCTTCGGACGGCCGCATTGTTTGGTCGCCTCCATAGCGATGCGGCGCCAGCGTTCGAGGCGTTTGGCGGCGTCTTTTGTTTTTACATCACCGCGAATTGTCTGCAATGGAATAAGCTTTGCGACGCCGAGTTCGACAGATTTTTGGATGATTAGATCGTATTTCTCGCCATTCAGAACCGTTGAAGCGAGCGTGATCTCGAAAGGCGATTCTGGTGAGGCCGAGGTGATTTCTTCGATGAGAGCGAGTTCAGAGTGCTTTTTCCCGATCTCCGTTATCGAACATTTATATTCGCGGCCCGTGCCGTCGAAAACGGAAACTTCATCGTTTAGTTTCAGTCGCAACACATCTCGCAGATGGCGCGTTTCATCAGCGTCGAGTGTGATCGTATTTCCATTAAAATTCTCTGGCGGTGAATAGAATCGGCGCATTAGGGGTTGTTGAGTTATCGTAACTTCGATTTTAGCTCCATAGGAGCGATATGTTTGTAGAAATCAGAAAATAATAGTGCAAAAAGCTCCTTAGGAGCGGTACGTTGATGGCAAACCTGGTCTATATCGCTCCTTTTAACACTATTCTCTACAAACATTTGGCTTCCTACGGAGCTGGTACCGCTACCGCGTCGGCGCCGAATATGTTGATAAATTCTGGCGAATTCTTCCGGATATCGACCCAGTGCTCAAAAACCTCGGGCGTTTCTAGCCAGATGCGGAGCCAGTTTGAGATCTCCTCGTTGAGCAGCCTCGAATCCTGAGCAACGTTCGGCTTCTCGGCGAGCTTAATTACACTCTTTCGTTCCTGGATCACGGTTTCGCGAACGAGTCTTAGGCCTTCTTTGTCGTTTTCATTTTTGTATTTGCGCCTCAGATTTTCGAGCTCACGGAGCGAACGTTCGGTCGCGGCGAAGCTGCTTGTGCTGAGAATGTTTCGCAGAGCCGCATCGTACGGCCGGTCGGACGCTCGCTCGAGGTAAAGCGTCATAATCTCGGAATGGCGGAGCTGCGCACCTTCGTCGGCCAGCAGCCGGGCTATAACCATTGGTGAATCGACGGCCGATTTTCCGTATTGATCGGCGACGACCGTCTCGATCGCCTCGATCTCGGCGGCACCGATATTCTCACAATCGAGCTTTTCCCAAACTTCGATGATCAGGTCGGTTTTGTTACGAGATAACCACATAGGAAGTGGAGGAGACGTGGAGAAGGGGAGAAAAGGAGCCGAACCTTATGAGGCCTCTTCTCCTTTTCTCCTCTTCTCCTCGTCTGCCATAAACTTGATCAGATCGGTCGTTGAGTGATCTTTCGCGTCGCCGACGATCGCGACTTTGCCGCCGTATTCGCGGACGATGTCGCGTTCAGGGACGGTGTCGGGACTGTAATCCGTGCCTTTGGCGTGAAAATCCGGTTTGAGCGTCCGTATCAGATTCTCGACTGTTGGCTCGTCAAATATTGTGACAAAATCCACGCAAGCAAGCGCTGAAACGATCTCGGCACGTTCTTTTTCATTAATAAATGGACGGCCATGGCCTTTCAAAAGGCGAGTTTGGCGGTCTGAGTTGATGGCAACTACCAGAATGTCGCCAACCTTTTTTGCCCCCGCGAGATAGCGGACGTGGCCGACGTGGAACAGGTCGAAACAGCCGTTCGCCAAAACGATAGTCGAGCCAGCCTCGCGCGACGCGGCGACCGCTTCGACTAGTTCGGAGAGAGAAATAACTGGCGCAAAATAGTCAGCCATATCAATTAGCCTGTAGTTGTCGAAGCTTCAGGTTTTTCAGTAGCCTTTAAAGATTCGAGCAGTTCGTCAGCGGTTACCGACGCGGTGCCTTTTTTCATCACAACCAGGCCGCCGGCGTGGTTGGCGATATTTGCAGCGTCAGCAAAACTCAAACCCGAGGCAAGGCCTAGCGCGTAGGCCGCGATCACGGTATCGCCGGCTCCGGTTACGTCGACCGGTTCAGTCGAGCCGACGACATCGATCTTAAACGGTGTCTTGTCTTTTTCACACAGAAGCATTCCCTGATTGCCGTTCGTCAGGAGCAGAGCTTCGAGACCGAGTCGTGCCCGCAGGTCAGAGCAATCGCTGGCGGTGAAATTCTGGCCAAGGATCTGTTCCACCTCTTCGCGATTTGGCGTCGCGGTCGTAGCATTTGAAAGCTCGGACAAGCGGAAACGCGAATCAACTATAAGAGGAATTCTACGGCGTTCGGCGATTTCTCGAGCGTCGGCAAAGATCTCGGGAAAGACCGCTCCGTAACCGTAATCCGAAACAATGATCGCGTCCGTGCTTTCCGCGCGATGCGAGAGTTCGTCACGTAGCTTTTGCTTTACTTCACCTGAGATCTCGGTCGAATTTTCGTAGTCGATTCTGATCACTTGCTGCCGCGCCGCGTAATGCTGGCCGGCAAGAACGCGAACCTTCGTCGTGGTCGCGAGATCTGAAGCTATCGTAACGCCGGTGCAATCGACACCGTGCTGCGCCAGAGAGTCGATCAGTGTTTTGCCGTTCGCGTCCGCTCCGGCAAGGCCGATGAGGATGATTTTGCCGCCGAGCGAGGCGACATTTACAGCGGCGTTTGCCGCGGCTCCGGGCACGGTATTAGTTCTGTCGTGGCGAAGGATAAAAACCGGGGCCTCGCGAGAAACGCGCGATATGGTTCCGTTGAGAAATTGATCGGCGACGAGATCGCCGATGATCACGACCGTCTTAAGCGGGAATTTGTCCTTAATAGTGCTGTAAATATCCATCATCAAAACAATTAGAAGCTACTACAAACCCCGGAAATAAACAAAAATGGCCGAAGACAACCGCGTCCTCAGCCATTTTCCAAAGCCCTTCGCAATACCCTAGTGTGTGTCGTAGCTTGCAACGGGGATGTCATTCTCAACGCCCCATCCAACTGCAGACATTGCTCCGGTCGTGCTGTTTAGAATGTAGAATGCACCGGGTGTTCCGTTTCGATAAACGGCGATGTCGGTCTTGCCATCACCGTCGTAGTCGTTCTGAACGTTGTAATCGACGCTCGTGATGCCGAATGAGGTCGTGATCGAACCGCCTGAGCTTTTCAAGATCAGCCACTGAAGATTATCGCTCGGTTTTACACCTTCACGGAGCACGGCGATATCGGTTTTGAGGTCACCGTCGTAGTCACCCGGAACCACGAGATCGGTGCTCTTGCCCCATTGCGTCGCGGTCACGGTGCCCGTTCGGCTGGAGATGATGTGGAATACCCCCGGGCTATCCGCAGTCGCACCCGGACGCTGTAGTGCGATGTCAAATTTGCCGTCGCCGTCATAATCTCCCGGAGCGGTAAAATCGGTCGATGCTCCAAACTCTTTCTGCGTGAACGAGCCGTCAACTCCGGCCCTGAAGTACCAGATCATAACGCCATTCGACCGGCGAACGACGGCGAGATCGGTCTTACCGTCGCCATCCCAATCGCGTCCGACCGGCTCGTCACCGGCAGCACCGAAGTGAGCGACATTGAACGCTCCGTTAGAACTGTTCAGCCAGTACCAGTCGCCGTCGACTTCGCGAAAGACAGCGACGTCGCCCTTGCCGTCGCCGTCAAAATCTCCCGGAACCGGCATATCGAGGCCGGCGAGGCCAAAATTAGTGAAGATCGGCGTACCGCCGTTTCGCAGCGTGTACCAAACATTATTTGTCTGACGATAGATCGTGTAATCGGCTTTGCCGTCACCATTTACGTCCATCGCACGCCGCAGTGTAACCTGAGCGAACGACGGAAAAACGAGGGTCAAAAGAACCAACGAAAACAGGACAGATCTACCCGCAACAGCCAAAAAATTTCTCATTATTAAAACCCGGATCGAACTAACAGCCGTCACAGAACAGCTTTTTTCTACACTTGGCAATCCCTGAATATAACACTTGCTTTCGCCCTAATGCAACAAAACGCTACAGTGAAAACTCCTGGAAAACTCATTGATCTGACAAGTTAGACGCGCGTTAATTGGTTTGCGTTGGATGTGGTGGGATTATGAGAATGTGATCTATACTAGGTTGATTCTCAAATACATTCAGCATTTACGTAGGGCACAATGAGCAAATATTCACATTCACGCAGACAATTCCTGTACAGCAGCCTGACAGCCACCGGAGCCGTAGGGCTCGCCGCAGGGCTTTCTCACGGTGCGATCGAACGGGAAGGCTCCGGAAGTTTTCCAGTTCTGCCGATTCGGCCGGACGACGAAACGGCGTGGAAGGCGATCGCCGCGAATTACAACGTCACTCCCAAAATAACCAATCTTGAAAACGGATACTGGGGGATCATGGCCCTGCCCGTTCTGGCTGAATACCAGCGGTTGACTGAGTTTGTGAACAAGGAGAACACGTATTTTGCACGTTTGCAGTTTGGGGATGCTTATAAGGCGCTTCGGGCAAAGGTCGCGGCGTTTCTCAATGTCGAGGTTGACGAGATCGCTCTAACACGCGGTGCCACGGAAGCGCTGCAAGCACTTATCGGCGGCTACAATAAGCTTAAGAGCGGCGACACCGTGCTTTACGCGGATCTTGACTATTCTGAAATGAAAACCGCGATGAGCTGGCTTGAGGACAGGCGTGGTGCGAAGGCCGTGAAGGTAACCTTTCCGGAACCGACGAAAGATGCTCCACTGACCGAGTCGAGCATTCTGACCTTCTATGAGAAGGCCTTGAATGCCAATCCGCGAACAAAGCTTCTGCTCTTGACGCATTTGAATAACTGGACCGGCCTTATCATTCCGGTCGCCAAGATCGCAAAAATGGCAAAGGACCGGGGAATCGATGTCATTCTCGACGCCGCCCATTCGGTCGGACAGGTCGATATGAAGATCAAGGATCTGGGCTGTGATTTCGTCGGCGTTAATCTGCACAAATGGGTCGGTGCTCCGATCGGATGCGGTGTGATCTACATCAATAAGCCGCGTATCGGCGATATTGACACCTATATGGCGAAATTGCCTGGCTCGACTGATATCACCGCGCGAATTGACACCGGAACCTCAAACTTTGCGGCACATATGGCTATTCCGTACGCAATCGATTTTCATAACAAGATCGGAACTGCGGCAAAAGAGAGCCGCTTGAGATACCTCAGAAGCCTTTGGGTCGAGCCCGCACGCAACATGAAAGGTCTGACAGTTTTAACGCCGGATGACCCGAAAATGGTCGCCGCGTTAACGTCGTTCCGGCTAGACGGAGTCGTTTCGACTAAGGCAAACGACGCGCTTATGAAGCATTTGAATGAAAAGTTTGGGGTTCTCACCGTCCGACGCACCGGGCCCGACGCCGGCGATTGTATTCGAGTGACGCCCTCCGTTTACAACACTCCGGACGATATGGCAAAGCTCGTCAAGGCACTGAAGGCGATTACATCTTCTACGTATTCATTCTGAAACATAAAAGAAAAGACCGGCTAAAAAAGCCAGTCTCTCAAAGGACGCTAAATAAATAAAAGAAATGGGGCGGCTAGTGGGATTCGAACCCACGACATCCTGAACCACAATCAGGCGCTCTAACCGCTGAACTATAGCCGCCATTTCTGGGTTTTGGATTTTAGATTGCCGATTTCGGATTTAATAAAATCCTCAATCGCAAACCCAAAATCGCAAATCCCAATCAAAAATCGATTGGTACCCCCGGCAGGGCTCGAACCTGCGACCTACGGCTTAGAAGGCCGTCGCTCTATCCAGCTGAGCTACGGGAGCATACATAGAGCAAATAAGAATTTTAGCGATTGACGACGTTATAGTCAAACTATTTTCGACCATATCCAGCATATAAGCAGGCTGACGATGCCGAGGATCGACGGCGCAAGCGAATAGATAACCTGCCAATATCCTCCGCGTTTTAATGTAAACCTAAGCAGCCGCACCCTGCCTTTCACGCAAAACTGACAGCATTTGTTCGAAAACTTCGGCGAGGTCGAGTTCGCTGGTGTCGATGACGACGGCGTCATCTGAGATCGTGAGCGGCGAATCTTCGCGTGAAACGTCGCGTTCGTCGCGTTCATTTATCTCGGCGAGGGTTTGCTCGTAGGTCGAAACGCGGCCTTTAGCTTGATCCTCGGAATGGCGTCGGCGGGCTCGGGCTTCGGGTTTGGCGGTAAGAAAGAATTTGACGTCGGCGTGCGGAAAAACAACGCTGCCGATGTCGCGGCCCTCGAGAACGCAGCCATTCGCGGCGGAATTGCCGATCGCACGCTGGTGCTCGACCATGATGCGCCGAACTTCTGAGATCGTGGAGACAACCGACGCTGCCTGAGCGATCTCGAGCGTTCGGATCTCGGCTGTGACATCGTCGCCATCGAGAATGATTTTGAGCGAATCAGGCGCACCGACCAGATCGATCCTCGCGTTTTCGGCAATGTCGGCGATACGGTCGATGTCGCGATGCGGAACATTTGCCCGATCGACCGCGAGGGCCACGGCACGGTACATCGCACCGGTATCGAGATATAGGAGGTTGAGTTTCTTGGCAAGCATTTTGCCAAGCGTTGATTTGCCGGCGCCGCTTGGGCCGTCGATGGCGATGATCATTCGCTATATTTTACCTGATATCGCCGAGTTGTCAGCCACGAGGAACGCGAAAAGATGGCCCGTGGCGATTTGGGTATCGGGCACGGGCCGGATGCTCCTCGCCTTAATTTGCAGTTGCGAAGATATTAAATAGTTTACCCGAGCCTGTCGCGGACGCCTTTCGACAGCTTATCGCGGACTAGTTCGTACGAGGTTGAGATCAGTTCTTTTAGCTCATCGCTTGAAACAGAATTGAGATCCGAGATGCGAACCCATTTATATCTCCCGACATACGCGGCAGGATCGATGCTCTCGCGTTCGATCAGCTCGGCAAATTTCTCAGGCGTGCATTTCAACGAAAGCCCGCCCGATCGAATCTGCCCCGGTCACGCAGAACATCTTTTCACCCACGCAGAAACAAAGATCGGCTCCCCATTTAATATCCTCGGTCGCACCGGGGAACGAGAGACAGAATTTTCGGAGTTGTTCGAGGTTCATACGGTTTTTTGCGTTTTATTAAATCACCAAAAATGACTTATTTCGTATAGTCCCATTGAAACAAGGATTAGCCCGATTACGGAGAATCCTAAAATCATTAAGGAGAACAGATATCTCCACGTCTCCGATCTACGAAACCTGTTGGTTTTTAGAAAGGTGATCGTCAAGCCGGCCGCGAGCAAAAGTAAAAGTAGGCCGGGAGCGACGGCTAGTTGGGCACCATGAAAAAAAGCCATTTTTGCAGGCATACATTACGCTGTAATGATTGCAGCAGTTCTTGAAACCGTTATTCCAATTTTATCAGTCGTGATATCGCAATGCGTAACCATCCGAATCCTGCTCCCAAAGCCGCTCGCCAATATCCCATCTTTCTGCAGTCCCGCACAGATCTCACCGGAAGTCCTGCCCGTTCCCGAAACATCGAAGATAACAATGTTCGTCTCGACCGTTTCGACATCCAAAGCAATTCCCGGAATCGCCGCAAGGCCAACCGCCAGGGTTTTGGCGTTAGTGTGGTCTTCGTGGAGGCGTTTTGGTGATTCTTCGAGGGCGATCAGGCCGGCGGCGGCTAGGATTCCGGCCTGGCGCATTCCGCCGCCGAGGCGTTTTCGCCAGATGCGGGCATCTTTAATGAAATCGTGCGAGCCGACGAGAACGGAACCAACCGGAGCACCGAGGCCTTTTGAGAGGCAGAATTGGACCGAGTCGCAATACTTGGTCAACTCGGCCACCGTTGTCTCCTGAGCGACCGCCGCGTTAAAAATGCGGGCTCCATCGACGTGAACGGGCAACCCGATCGCATGTGCTCGCTCGCTGAGATCGGCACAGCGTTCGGCGGACATGACGCGGCCGCCCGCGAGATTTAGCGTGTTTTCGATGCATAGCAGACCGGTTTGCGTATGATCGTAAATGCCGTCCGAACTGATTGCTGGCGCGATGTCATCCCACGTCAAAATCCCCGATCCATCACCGCTTTTTACAGGCCGGATCGTCACTCCCGCAATTATCGAAGCCGCTCCGACCTCGTAATTAAAGATATGCCCGCGTTCCTCGATTATAACCTCGTCGCCGGGTTGCGTGTGAACCTTGACGGCGATCTGATTGCCCATCGTTCCCGAAGGAACAAACAAAGCTGCTTCCTTACCGAAGATCTCTGCCGCTCGCTCCTGCAAACGGTTCACCGTCGGGTCCTCGCCATAAACATCGTCGCCGACCTCGGCATTTGCCATTGCCGTTCGCATCGCCGCTGAGGGCTTTGTTACTGTATCGCTGCGTAGATCGATCATCATTTATCTATTGGATCACCGTTTCGAAAGCTGCTTCATCCCAATCGCCGCATTTTGTTCCGGCGTGGTACGCACTTTCCATAAAATCGAGTACGGCGGCTCGCGGCTCGCCCGCTTTTCGGGCGTCATCATACATGAGCAACGCCAGATGCGATCCGTTCGCGTCCGCCCAGAATGCGGGCTTTGGCAGCGGTTCGTCGGCAAACCCTGCTGGTTCGGGAGCCGCGTAAGCGTAAAATGCCGGTGCCGCTACGCTGTTCGGTTTGTCGTCGCCGAACCAGAAACCGAAGCTGATCACTTCGTGCGAATAGGCGACACGGGCGACAATATTTGCCCCGGGAATCAGCGGTGCCTGGCTCCCTGAAAAACGTGTCAAAGCCAGATCGAAGCTGTGCCAGAAGAGGTGAACCGGCGTTGATTTGCCGCAGAAACGGCCACGGAATTCCTGCATGATATCGTCGACGCTGACGAGGATCTGGTGGAAACGCTCGACGTATTCCTTATCGTACGACCGGTTTTCGTGATCGTCGGCGAAGGGCGTGGTTGACGGAGCTTCGTAGGGAACCGGCCAGATCTTCGGGTGAATGCCTAGCTTCGCAAGGTTCGCGAAAACGCTGGCGTAAAAATCGGCGACCGTTAGACCATCATACAGCGCAAAATCCTCGACACGGCCATCGCTCGTCCGCATTTTCAATTCATGATCGTGGAAGTCGAACTCGATCTCAAAATTCCCGCCTTCGTACGGAATCGCCATCGTCGTTAGTCCTCGCGGGCTCACGTAAAACGGCACATGCCACCAGTGATTGACCGGCGGATGCGTTTTCAGACGGATCTTGCCGACGATCTGCAAGAACAGATGCAGCGTGTTCTTGGTCGGACGCCATGCGTCGAGCGGCATTTCGGGAAACGTGTTCATAGGTTTTGCCCGCGACTGGAGGGTGAGCATCCTGCTCGCCCGTATTTCATTAGCGGCCGCGAGGCGAGCAAGATGCTCACCCTCCAGTCGTTAATTCGCTTCGTCCTCTATTTCGAGGATATCGCCCTCGGTGAAAAGGTACGTTTTCATGTGCTCGTCAAATTTCGGCGTACAGCGGCGAAGCCATTCGAGCGCCATGACGGCGTGTTCGATCTCTTCGTCACGGTTGTGTTCGAGTATCTTTTTGAGCTGTTCGTCGGTGGTCTGCTCGGCACGCTGGTTGTACCAGTCGACTGCCTCGAGTTCCTCCTGGACGGATTTGATCGCACGTGAGAAATTTCGCGATCTCTCGCTCATTTTGTCGTAATCTTCATGCCATTCGGCGCTTGTCGCCATAATATCTCCTTGTACGTTATCCTACGGCAGTGATTTAAAGAACAGGTCGTCAACATAACAAAAGCCCCACTCTTCGCCAGCCTCATGCGAACGGATGATCGGGTGCCGCGTTGCGTGATAGTGTTTGGTCGCGTGTTGATTTACCGAATTATCACAGCATCCGACATGACCGCATGCCATACACAGCCGCAAATGCACCCAAACGTCGCCAGTCTTCAGACAATCCTCACAACCATCGGCACTCGGCACGACGGACATAATGGCGACAAAATGTTCGCAACTATCCATCTCGATATACCCTAACTCAAGCGAATTTCGTCAATTTTACGCCTCTTATCCGCCCAATTCAAACATTGAAATATATCCGTTGACGCTTGGCGACAAAAGCAATATCTTCAATATGATCGAACATTAAAAAGGAGAAATTGTTTATGTCGGATGTTAAAGCCATTCCCGAGGGATATGAGGGCATCACACCTTATCTTGTCTGCAAAAACGCCGGGGCCGCGATCGATTTTTATACGCGGGCATTCGGAGCGGTTGAATTGTTCCGCATCGGTTCGCCGGATATGGTTGGCCATGCCGAAATGAAGATCGGCAACTCGATCTTTATGCTCGCTGACGAGCATCCCGAAATGGATGCTATTAGCCCGCAGACCCTGGGCGGCTCGCCCACGGGATTGATGATCTATGTCGAAAATGTAGATCAATTTGCCGCTAAAGCAGTCGCCGAAGGACTAGAGGTGCTGCGACCAATCGAGGATCAGTTTTACGGCGATCGTTCGGGAAATTTCAAAGATCCGTTCGGCCACAAATGGACATTTGCCACGCACATTGAAGACGTTTCCCCCGAGGAGATGAGCAGACGGGCGGCCGAGCTGTCCGGAGGTTAGTCGTTCTCTATTTGACCTCAACAAATACGGGCGACTGATGATACTTCTTTTCGCTGCTGCCGGTGATTTTTTTGACCTCTTTGGTCTTGTAATTCATCAGATAAATGTCGTAGCGGCCCGTCGCGGCATCGCGGGCGTCAAAGGCGAGCCATTCGCCGTCGGGCGACCAGTCGTGCCAGCCTTCGGCGAGTTCGCTCGTTGTCAGTTTCCAACGCTTTTTGCCGTCTGGTGTGACGGCGTAGATCGAGCTTTTGCCGTTTTGTTCCGATTGGTAGGTGATGAACTTGTACTTTGCATTCCAATGCGGCGGCCCGGTTTTGTAGCCAAACTCCTTTGCCATCGGGTCGTCTTTCGGATAGCTGGTCAGCTTTTGCTTGTTGGTGCCATCGGCGTTCATTACATGAAGCTCTTCAAATTCGGTTCGGTCGGTGCGATTCTTTTTATATATGTAGGCTATCTTTTTGCCATCCGGCGAAAATGTCGGATCGCGAAACAGTCCCGTAGGCTCATTCGTCAACTGCCGAAAATGACCGGTCACCGTGTTGATCACAAACAATTGAAACCGCAGCGTGCTGCCGATCCGTCCCGATACGATCATTTCGACACCGTTATTGCGGCTGCCCATCCATGAATCTTCGAGTTGGAGGTTGGATATTTTCCGAATGTTACCGCCGTCAGCGTTCGATTCGTAAAGAAAGTAGCATCGTTTGCACGCTTCGCGGTCGCTGACAAAAAACATACGGCCGCCGTGCGAATAATAGCTCCACGCGACATCGGGATGTTTTGTTACATTCTTTGGGTCAGTGCCGTCGATATTCATCGTATAAATATCGTAATTATCTGTTTTCGAATCTTCAGGTGTGTTGAAGGCGATCTTGTATTGAGCGGCGAGGTCGCGGCCCGCTCCGATCACGATCAACAACAGAGTGACGGCAAATATCTTTTTCATAGTTTCTCCAAAAGCTATGCTAATATACGCGAATTATGATGGCTCAAGAAACGATCGATTTCCTCAAAAAGCTCGACAAGAATAACAACCGCGAATGGTTTCAGGCGAACAAGAAACTTTTCGACGCTGCTCAGGACAACATGACCGCGTTCGCCGGGTATTTGATCGGTGAGATCGCAAAATTTGACGACGCGGTCGCGGGACTCGATCCGAAAGCGTGCGTGTTCCGCATATATCGCGACGTCCGTTTTTCCAAAGACAAAAGCCCGTACAAAACCAATCTCGGAGCCTACATCAGCCCCGGTGGCCGCAAGTCGATGCAGCCGGGTTACTATTTTCACCTTCAGCCCGAAGCGAGCTTTGTCGCGGGCGGCAAACACTATCCGGACGGCCCGGAGCTGCTGAAACTTAGAACCGCGATCGCAAGTCGTACGGACGAATTCCTCAAGATCGTAGAGAAAAAGAGCTTCCTCGATGCCTTCGGAAAAGTACGCGGCGAAAGCCTCAAATCGGCTCCGAAAGGCTTTGACCCTGAACACAAAGCCGTCGAGTATCTAAAGCTAAAAGAATACATGGCATTCACGGAGTTTTTGGACGAACGGTTCCTAACCTCGGCCGAGTTTCCTAAATACCTCGTAAAACTTGCGAAGGAAATGTATCCGCTTGTCGCATTTCTACGGCGAGCTCTAGCCTGAAATGCTGGTCAGTGACATCTCGCGTGTGAGAGTTTGAGCAGATCGGCCAATTCTCCATCAAAACGGCTGCTATCTGTCGCTATGACCATATGCGAAATTCGGGGCATCGGGCCTGTGAGCTTTGCTTTTTCAACCTTTTCGTTGAAGGGACGCTCGCCGAGGTCAAGGCCTATCCGGAGTTCCGCTTTTTTAATATTTACGGCGGCGAACTCACGATTTTCCAGCACCGAAACGTATGTCTTTTTCGGCAAGAAGGTAGCGTTCGGAAAGTTCGTTGCGATGAAGGCGACAAACGCCTCGTACAACGGGCGCATGTCGACAGCTTTCGCAAACTGATCGTCCAGCAGGCTGTCGGTGATAGCATAGACCGGTTTGCCGCCGTTGGCGTGAATGCCCGCAAGCAGCGAGGCGTGCATGTGGTTGAATGTGTGTTCGTCTTTTAACCACGCGATTACCTCATTTCGCTTTTTGCTGTTGAATCCATCGACGGTCTTCAACCACGCCGCGAGGTCCTTGCCAGTCGAGCCCTCGAGCCCGTCCATAAATTCCTTTTCAAATTCACCTGATGTTTTCTGTGCCATATTTCAGTAGTTAGAATAGAACTATCTCCAAATCCCTAGGACGAAGCCAATGACCGCAAAGTAAACGAAAACGTAGCTGCAATTTATCGCCATATATTTCCACGAACGCTGTTCGAACAGGGCGATGACAATGGTCATTCCGACTATCCAAATTGCGGCCAACAACGCGGCTCCGACGCCCCATTGCCACGTCGTTCCCGGTGCGGCGATAAAGAACGCCAGGTTGTACGACATCAGCCACGCGATGATGAACGTAAGCCCAAAAACCTTTGGCGGGCTGAATTTTGCCATTTGTTCGTCGCTCAACCCGGCTTCGCGTTGCCAGCTTTTTGCAAAGAGCAGCGGCGAATACCAAAGCCCGCCGACCACGAGGCTCAGAACGGCACAGACAAAAACTGCGATGTGATTGATGTAAAAATTTTCCATAGCGAGACCATCATAGGCGGCCCGCCCAGCGGCGTATTGGAAAAAATTTACCTCGGTCAATATTGCGGAAACCCGCTGCATCATGCTATCCGACCGGAATATAATTCTGATAATTCACCTGGATCTCAGCATACTTGGCTGGCGTGAAGCCTGAGAAATGCTTGAAATCGTTGATGAAATGCGCCTGATCGTAGAATCCGCAATCCTGCGAGATGCGGCTCCAGTCGGTTTTGGTGGCGGCATCGATGGTGCGGACGGCTTTTTGGAAACGCATGATTTTCAAATACGACTTCGGTGTCACGCCGACCTGGCGGCGAAACATTTCGGTGAAATGTTTCTGCGAATAACCGATCTGAGCGTTCATGCGGGCGATGCTGATCTGGTCGGGATTGTTTGTCATTTCGCCGACGGCAAAGGCTATGCACGGATTTAGGTCGAGCTGACGATGAAATTTTTCGATCAAAAACTGCTCCACCATCGTGAAACGCAGATCGATATCCTTTGTCTCAACCAATTTTTCACGCAAGTCTCCAAAATCGCTGCCCCAGACGAGGTCGGCATCGACCACCGCGTCGGCGATCTCATTCATCGGGAATGGGAAAAAAGGCGCGGCTTTTCCTTTTTTGAACGCGATGACCATCATTGCCGCGTCCGTTCCTGACGGGATCGTGATCGGTTCGGTCCTGAGCCCTGAAGCCCAAACATGATTGCACGCCTGGATCTCTTTGAGCGTGTCGTTGTCGTAGATAAACTGCGGAGCGTCGTGAAAATCGATCAAGATCTCAGTGTCGCCATTCGGCAAAAACCGGTCAACCTTGTTGGAATGCTGCACACCCTCGTAGTAGATCATCGCCTCGATGAACTGATCGAGTGGAGAGGTCGGAATATGTGCTCGAAGGATCATTTCACGAGGTCTTCTTTTTCTATCCGCTCTATCTTTTCTACCCGCCGTTCGTGCCGGCCGCCTTCGAAATCGGTTTCGAGCCAGGCTTTTACGATCCTTTCCTGCTCTTCGTCCGGGATGTATCGGGCCGCGAGCGACAAAACGTTGGCGTTGTTGTGCTGACGCGAAAGACGGGCGATCTCTTCGTTCCAGGCGACGGCGGCGCGGATGCCGGGGACTTTGTTGGCGGCGATCGCCATTCCGGTTCCGGAGCCGCAGACGAGAATTCCCCTGTCGAACTCGCCGGCCGCGACAGCTTCGCCGACTTTTCTGGCATAGTCAGGGTAATCGACCGAGTCGCACGAATCCGTGCCCATATCGGTATACTCGACACCCATCTCGTCAAGCGCTTTCTTAACCTTTTCTTTTTCCTCAAAACCCGCGTGGTCGGCAGCAATTGCGATTTTCATAATATTTTTTGTTTGATAGCTAAATCATATCCGAAAGAGGCCTCGCGAGAAAGTTAACTCTTTCGCGCAACCGCGGCGAAAGTCCTTTTTTTCTTTGTGATCCTCTAACCTTATTAGTCGCCGCATTTACGCCCATTTGCTCGCATTATTTATCTCATTTGTCCTACGCTTGTCCCACGGTATGCGTGGGACAAATAACTCGCTTGTTTTCAGCGATTTAGCATCAACTTTTTGCCTGTTTTTCATAATTTTCGCAAAAAAAATGCAGCCCAGAAAATCAGCCGTATATGCAACATTGTATCATAACGAAGAAATCCGGCAAAAGTTTTTCTTCGGCTGCAAGTAATGCCGGTCGCACGCGTTCTTCTGTCAACAACAGGAGGATGTATGAATATGAAGTTCAGATCAGCGTTAGCAGCGTTAGCGGTGGTGGTTTTCTCGATGACAGTTTTGGCGAATGGCGGCCCGGCCGAGAATCTCGCGAAATTGGCGGTTGGTAATGATGCGACCGCGGCGACAGAAGCCGCGAGAAAGTTGAGGGAAATGGGGCCTGAGGGTCTGCGGGCGATCCTGTCGGAAAATCGCGATGCGATCGGGCGGTTCAAATCGACCGGCGAGGCTGATGCAAACTGGAAACGTCTCACCGCCGCGATCGACGCGGTTGCTATGCAGAAAGACGCCTATACATCGGGCCTTTACTGGTATACCGACCTCGAGGCTGCAAAAGCCGCTGCCAAAAAGCAGAACAAGCCGATTCTGACGCTTCGCCTTCTCGGGAACCTGAACGAGGAATTCAGTTGTGCAAACAGCCGCCTTTTTCGCTCGATCCTTTATCCAAACTCGGAGATCTCAAAATACCTTCGCGAAAACTACATTCTGCACTGGAAATCGGTTCGTCCGGCTCCGCGTATCACGATCGATTTTGGCGATGGCCGCAAAATCGAGCGGACGATCACGGGCAACAGCATTCATTACGTTTTGAATCCCGACGGCAAAGTCATAGACGCCATCCCGGGGCTTTACAGCCCGTCGGCGTTTCTCGGATATGTGAAAAATGCCGATCTCGCGTGGGAAAATGCTTCGTCAAAGACGCCGAAAGAGCAGACGCGGCTGCTGATGGAATATCGCAAAAAGAGTTTCGACGCGATCAAAAAAGGCCGTGAACAGGCGGTGGCGACTGCGGGAGTCGAGCTGACCGAAACGCAGTCGGGAACGCTTGCTATCCTCGCCGCACCGATGGCGGTGGCGAAAATGGTTGTGGTCGATGAATATTCGATCCTGCGGGTCTATGACGATTTCGCGAAGTTCGAGGCGTCGATCAAGTTCGATGATTGGGACAAACTCGCGAAGATCTACGCCGCGAACGCGGAACTCGATGCGAACAGCATCGCGATGATCCGCCGTCAGAATGCGAAAACCGGCCTCACAAAGGCGGAATTCGACGGGCTGTTCAAAAAACTCGACAACTTTATCGCACTAGACACGACGCGGAACGACTTCCTGTTCCACGCAAAACTCTACGATTGGCTAAATCAGCCTCGCGGTGTCGGCGAACTCGAAGCATTCAATGCCCGCGTTTACGATCAACTTTTCCGCACGCCGAATACGGATAAATGGCTTGGCCTTTATTCAAGCGACGTTTACACCGCACTCGATGGGAACGGGATCATTAAATAATCTGCGAGAACCCTTTCAAACACTCATTTCTTTTGGGCGGTAGATTTGTTTAAGAGTGCCGCGGCCTTCGTCGATGTAGGCCCAGGCGTCAACGTCGAGGTCGATCACGGAAAGAGCGGCGGTAGGAATGGATTCGAGCCTGCCGGTCAGAAACCGTATTAAACCTTCGATGCCGGGATTGTGGCCGACGACGAGGGCCGACGGGTAGGCGTCATCGATATCCGAGATCGCCAGCCGTAAGGTTTGCGGGCTCGCTTCGTAGATCCGATGTTCAAAACGGATCTCCGCGTCCATGTTACCGCTTTTTTTTACTATTTCCGCTGTGGATCGTGCCCTCACTGCCGGAGAACTGAGAATAAGATACGGCGCATAGTCTTTTTTCGCCATAAATTCGCCCATAAAGGCGGCTGCGTTTTGTCCGCGCTCGGTAAGTGGCCGTTCGAAATCCGACATTTCGGTATCGGCCCAGCTCGATTTAGCGTGCCGAAGGACATAGAGAGTTTTCATTTATCTCAAGGTAAGCGAATTTTTTGATTTGCTGTAGATCAGGATCGATCTACTACAAATTTTACCGCTCAACCTACAAAAACAACAACCTATTGATATAAGATTGTCGCTTGGACGCATTGTCAACCAGCCTGTAAGGAGGAATGGATTCGTTGAACGCAGCCTTGCTGGTAAATCTGCTCGGATTCTCGGTCGGGATCGCACTGTACGCGCTCGTCGCCGTGATGGTCGTGCGTCATCGCGGCTCGCGGCGAGCTGAGAATGTAAATATCCTGCTGCTTACAACGGCGGCTCTCGGGTTGTTGTGGAATGTCGGCGAGTTGTATGAATTCGTCCAAAAGGATTTCGGCGGGCCTGTGATCTCGCCTTTTTTGGTTGCTCTTTCGTTTTCGGCTCTCGGATTTTTACCGTCCGTCGTCGTCCATTCCGCACAGGCTGAGGAATCGGGAACGCACTGGCTGACTTTCGCAGCTTACGGCCTTAGCATCGTGGCAACGCTGATGCATTTTCAGGCGGCTTTTGCAGGCTCCGCCGTTCCGTCAGACCTGGCACTGCAAACGCTCACCTTCGGCTCGCTCGCACTTTCGGCGGGATTGCTGATCTTTAACTTACGACAAACGCTTGAAAAAAAAGCAGTTTGGGCGGCGGCTTTGCTGGTGTTTGCGGTTTCGGCCCTTCATTTGAGCGGTGAACGTGAAGGAACTTCGTGGTACGTCGAGCTGATCGCTCACCAATCTTCGCTGCCGCTGGCGCTCGTCATCCTTTATCAAAATTACCGTTTTGCATTCGCCGATCTTTTTCTGAAACGTGCGATATCATTGATGCTGCTCACTGTTCTCGCGTCCGGACTTTACGTGTTTGTTGCGATGCCGCTGCTGCGTTATCACGAGACGCACGATCGCGATGATGTGCAGGCTGCGGCGTTAATGCTCGGGCTTTGGGTCGCGACGGCACTGGCTTATCCATCGATATACCGCTTTGCCGTCTGGCTCGTCGATAAGGTGCTTTTGCATCGCGCCGACTACGCCAAACTACAGCAAGATCTCGCCCGCGAGGTCGAAACGCGCGAATCGATCGACGATGTTTTGGCCACGATATCTGAGCGTCTCGCGAAAACTCTGACTGCAAGATCAGCTGCGTGGAGCGAAAATATAGACCCCGAAACAGCTCGCTATCCGGCAGTAAATTTTAATGCGGATGACGCGAAGATCATCATTCCGACGGCCGAGAAGCCGCAATACTGTATACGGCTCAGCGAATTCTTCGGCGGGCGGCGGTTGTTGTCTGAGGAAATCGCCCTGCTCGATTCGGTTGCACTCGTCACGGCTCGACGGATCGACGTTTTGCGCGTGAGCCATGAGCGGTTTGAGCAGAAGTTTCGCGAGCAGGAATTTGCCAAGCTTGCGACCGAGGCGCAACTTACGGCCTTGCGTTCGCAGATAAATCCACATTTCCTCTTCAACGCCCTGACGACGATCGGATACCTCATTAAAACCTCGCCCGATAAGGCGTTTGATACGCTGTTGCGGCTTACGCAGCTTTTGCGTGGCGTCTTGAAATCGACCGGCGAATTCTCGACGCTCGGCGACGAGATAAAGCTGATCGAGAGCTATCTGGATATCGAGCACGCCAGATTTGAGGAGCGCTTGCGGGTGCGTATCGACGTTTCGGATGAACTCAAAAACATAAAAGTTCCATCGTTAATTCTCCAACCGATCGTAGAAAATGCGATAAAACACGGAATTTCTGAGAACAAGAACGGCGGCGAAGTGCGAATCTCGGCGACGATGACAAATGGTAATGCAGACCCGATGCTCCGGCTGACGGTTTGGGATTCAGGGCCGGGAAAAAACGCTCTGATTACGAACGCGACGGACGGCGTTGGCCTCCGCAACATCCGCGAACGTCTGGCGACATATTACGGCGGTGAGGCGAAACTAACCCTTGCTTTTACTGCCGGTGAAGGAACAAAAGCGGCAATTGATCTGCCGATGAGAGACAAGAAATGAAACCACAGATGGACACGGATTAACACAGATAAAACAAAGATAAAAGCGGAGATTTCTACTTCTTAATCTGTGTTTATCTGTGTCCATCTGTGGTTAAAAAAACATTGCCTTCGACATGAACAAACTACGAGTAATCATAGCTGATGACGAACGCCCGGCCCGGGAATTTTTGAAATCGATCCTTCGTGAGTTCGAGCAGGTCGAGGTTGTTGGTGAGGCTGAGAATGGTGCGGATGCTGTTGAGCTAATAAAAGCCATAAAGCCCGATCTCGCCATTCTCGATCTCAAAATGCCCGAGATATCGGGCCTCGACGCGGTCAAGATGTTGCGTAAATCGCAGATGCCGCTCGTGGCGTTTGTAACGGCGCATGACGAATTTGCTGTGCAAGCGTTCGAGCTGAATGCCGTCGATTATCTGCTAAAACCCGTCGAACGCTCACGTCTCGCCGCGACGATCGCCCGCGCCTCCGAGCGTCTGGAACAGGAAGACTGGCGATCGATCGAATCCGAAAAGATCAAAACCGCAGCCGCCGAATACCAGCATTGGGCCCGCACCGAACTCATCGAGCGCATCCCGGTCAAAGTCCGCGAAGAGATCTTTCTGATCCCTGTCGCCGACATCGCCAGCATCATCGCCGACGGCGAACTGCTCCACATCACCACGTCAAAAAATCAAAAATACACGATAAACTACCGCCTAAAAGACCTCGAACCACGCCTCGACGACCACAAATTTGTCCGGCTTTCACGAGGAGCGATCGCAAATCTATCCTACGTAAAAAGCATCTCCCCAATGCCCGGCGGAACCTACAACGTCACGCTCACGAACTCGCAGGAGATCGCGTCGAGCAGGCTACAGTCGAAGATTCTGCGTGCGAAATTGCTAAAACTCTAAAGTTTTCGCAGATTGATTGAGCAGTTCAATTGGAGTGGACTATCACTTTGTTTTTGCAAAACGCAATGTTGGCTTGACGTATATTGCGTTTTGCAATATTATGTTTTTCGTGTCAGGGACAAAAATAAACAAAATAACCCTAAAGAATACAAAAAGCAGAACAAACTAAACTGAAACCTAAATAGTAAATCCTAAAGAGAAGTACCAAACAAGGAGGCTCAAAAAAATGAAAAATATGTTCAAGGACCGACGGTTCAGTTGATTGTGCCGTCCGAAATTTAGAGGACGATATAATGAGAGTAATAAGCCGAAAGGCTTTGCGTACTTACTGGGAACAACACCCCTCAACTGAAATTGTTTTTACAGACTTTTATAGAAGACTGAAAGGGCTCGATGCCGGAAGTTTTGTTGAATTGAGGCAAACATTTCCGAGTGCCGATCTTGTGGGCGATTGCGTCGTATTTAATGTTGGCGGCAATAATTTTCGCGTCATTGTGCACGTAGATTTTGACGTTCAGATCGTCTGGATACGTTTTGTCTTGAGTCACGCTGAATATGATCGCGGAAAATGGAAGGCCGACTGCTGAATGCAGTGGCAAAAGGTAAGAATATGACCACGAACTACGACCCGAGCAAATATGCTAACTTGCTGGTCGAGCACCTGCCAAGTGTTATAGAAACCGAGGAAGAAAACGATAAGGCGCTCCAAGTAGTCCTTGGCTTAATGAAAAAAGGCAGTGAACGTCGCTCGCCGGAAGAAGGCCGCTTGCTTGAACTGCTTGTGACGTTGATCGAGAATTTCGAAGACAAGGCCTATCCGATAAGCGAGAAATCAAACCCGCCGGTTGCCTTGCGCGAGCTGATGTTTGAACATCAGCTCAAACAAAAGGACATGCTTGAGATATTCGGTTCGCAGGGTGTTGTTTCTCAGGTGCTGAATGGAAAACGTGAGATCAGCAAGGCACAGGCCCGCAAACTCTCGGAGAGGTTTCGCCTGCCGGTCGATGTTTTCATTTAGGTTAGATCGATCTCGTTAATAACGTCAACCAATTTTTGGTCGTCCAAACACTTCGTTCTTAACCGCCTGTTCCCGACTTTCGACCGTTCATTAAAAACCGGTCGCGACGTGTTGGCGAGTTATCTAAACTTAGAATGCATAATTTTAGTATTAGATAACCATGAACAGAATAGTCGCTCTTTCATTTCTATTGACACTTTTTTCCTTTACGGCATTCGGCCAGGCAGACACGACAACGGGGTCGATCACCGGAACGGTTAAGCTCGGAAATGAGAACACCGTCCTTCACGAAGCTACGATCCAGATCGTTGAGCTAAAAAGGACAGCGGTCACGGACAATAACGGTATCTACCGGTTTACCGGCGTCGCCCCGGGCACATACACTCTGGTCGTGCATCAGGAAGGCTTTGCGGATCAGAAAAAGACGGTGACCGTGACGGCGGCCGGGCAGGCGACGGCGGATTTTGCTCTCATGTTATCGGGCGTTAAAGAGAATGTAACGGTCACAGCCAGCGGGTCCGAGCAATCTACATTTGAGGCGATCGAATCGGTCGCCTCGGTCGATTCGACGCAGTTGACCCTGCGGGCATCGGTCGGCTTGGGCGAAGTGCTTGAGAGCGAATCGGGCGTCTCGAAGCGTTCGGGCGGGCCCGGGGCATCACGGCCGGTCATTCGCGGGTTTGACGGCGACCGCGTTATGGTATCGAGCGACGGCGTGAGCGTCGGCTCGCTTGCGTCGCAGTCGGGCGATCATTCGGAACCGCTCGATACGTCCTCGATCGAGCGCATCGAGGTGGTCAAAGGCCCGGCGACGCTGCTCTATGGCAGCAGTGCGATCGGCGGGGTTGTCAACGCGATCAGCGGCCACGACGAAGGTGCTCATCCCGGGTTTCGCGGATTTTTCTCGGGCATCGGCGGTTCGAACAACAACCAGGCTGCCGCCAACGGCGGACTCGAGTACGGAAAGAACAACTGGATGATCTGGGGCAACGCCGGAAAACAGCGAACCGGCGATTACAAGGCCGGCGGTGATTTCGGCGCGGTCAGAAACTCTTTCGCTCGCAACACGACCGGCGGCCTCGGCGGCGGTTATTATGCTAAAAAGGCTTTCTTCAATGCAAATTACAGCTATTACACCAACAACTACGGCGTTCCGTTCGACCCCGCCGATCCGGAAGTGCGTTCCCTGCGAGTATGGCGTGGCGATCTGAAGTTCAACGTCGGATATAACGACGCTGACTGGGCCGTTTCGGGTATCAAACTCACCGCCGATTTCAGCAACTACCGCCATCAGGAACTGGCCGACGACGTGGTAGGGACGACGTTTCGCAACCGGGTCAATTCGGTTCGCGGACTGTTTGAACAGAAGAAATATGGCTCTCTGACCGGACGATTCGGGTTCGAAGGCTACAGCCGTTATTTCTCTACAGTCGGCGACGAGATCCTTGTTGACGGCCCTGTCAAACAAAAGGCTTTTTCAGTGTTCGGCCTACAGGAACTAAAGTACGAACGGGTAACGCTACAATTTGGCGGGCGGCTCGAGACGAACCGCTACAACCCGGTCAACACAACGCTTCGCGACCGGGATTTCACCGGATTTTCAGGCGCGGTCGGTGCGAAATTCGATCTGTGGAGCGGCGGTCTATTCGTCGCAAACTTCTCACATGGCTATCGTCCTCCCGCCCTCGATGAGCTTTATAATAACGGCCCGCATGACGGCTCGCTGCTTTTTGAGGTCGGCAATCAAAATATCGGGCCCGAAACGAGTAATGGGCTCGATCTCTCTCTCAGGCACCAGAACAGCCGTATTAAGGCCGAGGCGAATTTCTACTACTATTCGTTCAAGGATTTTGTGTTTCTCGCCCCGCGAGGCACATTCGACCCCGACAGCGGCCTCGAATTCGCCGATTATCTGCAAAAAGACAGCCGTTTTACCGGCACCGAACTCAGCCTCGACGTGACCGCAAACCGGTACGTCAATGTCCTCGCCGGTGTCGACTATGTAAACGCCCAACTAAAAACCGGGCAGCCGCTGCCGCGAATTCCGCCGCTGCGCTCGCACATCGGCCTCGACCTGCATTACAAAAACCTGAGCGTGAAACCTGAGCTTGTCGCGGTCGCTCGTCAGGATCGCATTTTTACGAACGAGACCGAGACCGCCGGGTACGGCACGGCAAACCTTACCGCGTCGTACATTCTGCCCAGTAAACACTCGGCTAGCATCTTTTCGCTCAACGCGTACAACCTGAACAACAAGCTCTACTACAACCACATCTCCTTCATCAAGGACATCTCGCCCGAGATCGGACGCGGAGTCAGATTTAGCTACACGATCAGATTTTTCTAGGCGCCTCTTCGCATTCAATCTCCGGGTCGATATAATCGTAAAAACGATCTATCGCGACCCGGAGGCATTTTATGAACACCGAAACCCTTTCGTTCGATACAGCAAACGGCCCGACCTCTGCCTACGTTGCTCATCCTGATAATCCAAACGGCAAGGCCGTGATCCTGATCCAGGAATGGTGGGGCCTCAACGATCATATCAAGGACATCGCCCGGCGCTACGCCGACGAAGGCTTTGTTGCGGTCGCTCCCGACCTCTATCGCGGCAAACTCGCCGCTAACCCGACCGAAGCCGGTGCGATGATGAACGGCCTCGCGATCGAGGACGGACTCGACACGATCAAGAACGCGATCGATGCGGCGTCGCTGGCATTCGATCTCTCGCATTTCGGCATCACCGGCTACTGCATGGGCGGAACCTATGCTTTGCGGGCCGCGTGCGAACTCGAAGGCCTGAGCGCCGCGGCTCCGTTCTACGGCGATGTGCCCGAGGACGCGATCCTGCAGAGGCTCACGACGCCGACGGTCTTCATTTCCGGCACAAAAGACGGTTGGATCAACTCCGAAAAGGTCGCCAAACTCGAGGACGCTGCCGAGCGATTCGAACTTCCGATCCACTCGGTCAAATACGAGGCCGATCACGCTTTCTTTAACAACACCCGGCCCGAAGTTTACGACGCCACCGCCGCCGCGGACGCGTGGGCACTCGTGGTCGGATTCTTCAAAGACAAACTCTAAGCTTGCTTCAAAAGCAGATCCAATTCCGCGAGCGTCGGAAGTCCCGTTCGGGCTCCAACCCCTCGACAATTCAAGGCGGCAACCGCGTTAGCCGTCGCCGTGCTATCCTCGATGCTCCTGCCTGTTAGCATGGCGAAAAGGAACCCAGTTCGAAAAGCATCACCCGCGCCGGTCGTATCCGCACATCCGCCCGGAACCCTAAATCCCGGCGTTTCGATGAACTCTCCATTGCAATAGAGCAGCGATCCAGCCTCGCCACGTGTGAGGCCCGTTACGGGGCAGTTAAACCGCGTCGAAAGCTCTATCAGGGCAGGTTCGCTTTCCGAAATCCCAAGAAGCTTTGCCGGAAATTCTGAGGAGACAATGCAGACATCTACCAGCGGCAACAACTCCTCGATCCCGTCAAATACGTTGTCAATATCGGCGGAGACGATCACGCCCGCTTCTCTGGCAGACACAGCCATCGCGATACTTGCGGCTGTGTCGTGCGGTGTGAGGTGCAGCACACGGCCGCGTTTTGCCGCATGGACGGGAGCCTCAACAGCCGAATAACGCAGCTTTTCATCCCGCTGCCAGATGACGGTGCGTTCGCCGCTATGTTCGTCGATGATGATAAATGCGATCTGTGTGGAGGCACCATGAATTATTTCGGAATAAGCAGTGTCAACGGCTTCGGCATTGAGAGAATTGATGCCTACCTCGCCCGCCGGATCGTCGCCGAAACGGCCTGCGTATGCGGTTTTCAGGCCGAGCCTGCTAAGCCCCAACATCGACGAAGCGACCTCGCCGCCGGCCAGTACGGAGTATTCGCGAAGTTCTATCTTCGACCCAAACATCGGATATTCCGGCACGCGGATCAGGTAATCGACGGCGTTTGTGCCGAAGCCAACAGCATCAAAATCGTTCTCCTCGAGAATTGAAAAAGGGAATTCCATCTATTTTGTCTGCTAACTGGGATTTTTTCCCGAATGAAAAAAACTTCGTAATTTATTCTTGCCAAAAGGTTCGATTTCAAGTTAGATTGAAAGTCAGGCCTATTTCACGCGATTTTTGCGTGAAAGACAAGTTTCACTCTTTAAGGTCCCGGAGATCACTGAATGCCAACATCGATTTGTCCCGAATGCACCGAGGAAGTTTACGTCGACGCGGAATGTGAACAGGGCGACACAGCCGTGTGCGACGAATGTGGTTCAAGCCTCGTTGTAGTCGGACTCGATCCGATCGAACTCGATCGCAGGGATGAAGAAGCCGACGATCACTCCGACCGTGACAGCTTTGACAGCTACGAATTTGACGACGACCGGTATTAGCCATAACCACGTTCAACTCCTTCAGTAACCCGAGTTCCCTCTATCCAAAAAGTTCAGTCCCATTTTCTCCGCACGCGGTCAAAATGACGTGCGTCAGTCAATCTGACCTGTCAATCCGACCGATTCCCTAACCGCTTCTCCTTCGATATTTCCTATTTTCCTTGCTTTCAGGCAACTCGTTTCGTGGCACACCGATTGTATAAATAACAAGTTCCGGCGGCTCGCTTGGCCGCCCAACGAAGCGGTTCGACCTCTGTACCGGAATGTTCCGGGCCTTGGCGAAAGATGAAGACTACCTCGTTCAAAATCAAAAGTTCTAAGGCACTGTATTGGTGCGCGGCTGTCGCCATTGCTGTTCCGTTCGTCTGGTCGCTGGTTTATTTCTTCGGCATCGGCGTCGTGTTTCTGCTGGTACCGCTGACCATCGCGGCCGTCGTTGCATACCGGATGCATCTCAGCCGTCTGGCGGAGAAAACCAAAGAGATCACCGAGGCAAGCCGGGTCCACCTCGCCACCGTCGAGGCCCTCGCGACCGCGATCGACGCGCGCGATCAAGTGGGCGTCGGCCACGTCCGCCGGGCACAGATATATGCCGTTGGTCTGGGACGAATACTCGGGTTGTCCGAAGATGAGATCGACGCACTGCGAACCGGAGCTTTGCTTCACGATATCGGTAAACTTGCGATTCCTGATCATATTCTCAACAAACCCGGTAGTTTGACGCCGGCGGAACTCGAAAAAACAAAGATCCATCCGGAGGTCGGAGCCCTCATTCTCGAAAAGGTCGGCTTCGATTCGCCCGTTATCCCGACGATCAAATACCATCACGAATACTGGAACGGCCAGGGCTATCCCGAAGGCCTCGCCGGAGACAAGATCCCCTTGACTGCCCGCATTCTGGCCGTCGCTGACGCCTTTGACACCATCAGAGGTGCCAGGCCGTACAGGCCCGCCCTGTCTCGCGAAAAGGCCCGGCAGATCATACAGGCTGAGGCCGGCATGCGTTTCGATCCAATGATCGTTGACATGCTGTTACGAAACCTCGCGACTCTCGAGGCTGAGATCCAGACTCAGGGCCTCATGTATGCCGACTCGACGCTGCCTGTTTCAGGCGGCGCCAAGCAGAACTACGTCGAGCAGATCAAGCTCGCTAACCGCGAGGTTTTCAGCCTATATGAGCTTGCCCGCGAGTTCAGTTCGGCTGTCGATCTACAGTCGACCCTCGAAATGTTCGCGAGCAAGGTCGGAAAGTTCGTACCCTTCGACACCTGTGCTCTCTACCTGCTCGATCACACGAAACGCTCTGCCACCGCATCGCATGTCGAGGGCGAGAACGCCGAGCTGCTTCGGCTGCGTCAGATAAAGGTCGGCCAGGGTGCAACGGGCTTTGCTCTCAAGTCCCGTGAGATCGTGCAAAATGTTGAGCCCGATCTCGATTTCCAATATTCCCAGACCGAGCTTACTCAGATGTATCTGACGATGGCGTCGGTTCCGCTCATTGCCGACGAGGAATTGATCGGCGCGGTCACGATCTATTCTCAGGAACTCGAGTCCTATGGCGAAGAGAACATTCGCCTGCTGGAAACCATCTCTCGCATCGCGGCGGATGCTATCGGCAAATCGCTCAAGCATGACGAGGCGACGACACACGCGATGACCGATCCGATGACCGGCCTGCCAAATGCCCGCAGCCTGCAGCGTCAGTTTGAGAAGGAAGTTTCCCGGGCCGGCCGCGGCGGCAGCAGCTTCCAGGTGCTGATGCTCGATCTCGATGGCTTCAAGGCAGTAAACGATACCTATGGCCACAAGGCGGGCGACGAGATGCTTCGCGAGATAAGCCAGGTCATTCGCGAGCAGCTTCGGGAATACGATTTCCTTGCACGCTATGGCGGCGACGAGTTCGTGGCCCTTGTTCCGGAAACGGAGCCGGGCAACGTCGTCGAGCTTTGCGAGCGTATCGAGAAGGCCGTTTGTGCTTTCAAGCTCCCCGTAGGCGAAGGGAAAACGGCATCCGTTGGCGTCAGCCTCGGTGCGTCAGGTTACCCGCAGGAAGGCGAGACCTTTGACCAGATGATCGTCGCCGCCGATAAGGTGATGTACGAACGCAAGGTAAGCCGCAAGCGGTTCGCACTGACCACCAATGTCGGCACCGTGTACCGGCCAAAAAGCGCTGTATCTGCGGATTTTCCAAATATCCACGCCACCGGCTCACCATCCAGCGACAACCTGATCGTCGAACTCGACGAAACGCACGTGCTGTCACCGTCTTCGTCATCGATCAACTAATTAGGCTCCGGGTCGGAACCGTCTGCGTAAGCGGGCGGAACGGCCACGACAACCAAGTTTCCCCCCGGCAACGCCTAGAGCGGTTGCGGATTGGATGTATGGTGCAGGCACTTTTAAGAGTTGTTGAGCCCCTTTTCGAGCCATCGAAGATGGCGATAGCGTAAAGCCCAGGGCGTGAGCCCTGGGAATGCCAAGATATGATTTTCTAGCTGTCGTAGACAGCGACAGGTGCGTGTTTATGAAGATCTGTCGCCCGCATTCGCGGGCTCGATCGATGAAACGCCTTTCCCAGGGCTCACGCCCTGGGCTTTATGCTGCCGTCCGCTACGCGGACTCGAAACCAGCGATGCGGAGTTTTGATACGCCACCTATTTAGGTTACAAATGCAATCCGTAACCGCTCCAGGCCGCCCGCTTACGCAGGCGGTTCTGACGGGAGTTTTTTGTCCCACGCTTGTCCCACGGCTACGGTGGGACACGCAAATCCCTTTCTTTCAATAGCTTACAGCCGATCTAAGCCACAAAAAGTTAAATTTTCAAAAAACACTTGACAACATCATTTGTTGCATCTATGATACATTATATCACAGATGTCAAGCATTGATATAAAAGAAGTGCCGGCGTTGAGAAAGGCGAACGATGTGTTCGCACCGGGAATTGTGTGCGAGCCGACGTATCTGTTCGACACATTTTGGCGCGAGGGCGAGGTGGCGTTGCTGTTTGGGGAGCACGGCATCGGCAAGAGCTTTATGGCGGTCAGTATCGCCGAGGCTCTGGCTCGCGGCCGGCCGTTTGACGGGCTGTCGATGCCGGAGACGCGGCGAAATGTGCTGTATGTCGATCTCGTGCTGAGCGATGCTCAGTTCGGTTACCGGTATTCGTGCGAAGGCCGAAACGGGCGGCGGACGTATAGATTCTCAGCAAATTTCTATCGCGACTCGCCTCGTGAAGGTCAAAGCCTGATCGAATGGCTGCGTGTTGTAATCGAACGCGAGAAGATCAACGTTGTCATTATCGACGACCTGTCGGTGGTCTCGCGAACGGAGGATGGTACGCAGCAGGCACTCGAACTGATCCGCGAACTGCGCGGGATGGTTCGGCGTTTCGGGATCTCGGCGCTCGTTCTGGCGGATTCGCATCCGTACGTTCACAACCGCGAGACGGCGGAACGCGACCTTCGCCGCCGCCGCGTTTTATGTGCTCACGCTGACAGCGTTTTTGCCCTTTCCGCGATTGGAGCCGGCAGCATCTGGCGTCAGCTCGTGCAGACACGGACACAGGGCGACGACATTGAATGGCCGCGAACGTCGCCCGCGCATTTCAAGATCAGATCGCATGACGGCGGCTTCGTCGGGCTCGATTTCGTCGAGGTCGAACTAAGCGAAGAGGAGCGTCAACTGATCTGCCGGATCAAAGAAATGCGCGACGGTGGAGCGATGCTCATGCCTTTTCGCGCGATCGGCGACGACCTTGGAATTTCCAAATCAAAAGCCGCCCGGCTATTCGGAAAATGGAAACCATCGCTCGAACCGCCCGATTACGACGATGACGAAGAAGATGAATATGAGGACGAGTTCGAAGAAGACGACGGACCGGACGACCCGGATGACCCTTCGTACGAAGAGACCGGCGAGGATCGCGAATACGCTCGCGCCGAGTTCGACTGGTCGAGCATCCCTTTCGCGGCCGGCCTGAGACGCCCATCTATTCTCGACCTCGAACGCGACCTCGACCATAACGGCAACCCGATCTACGTCGAATCTCGCCGCGACCACGACCACAAACCCGCGATCTGGTACCAGTACGGCGAAAAGTCTAAAACCTACACCCGCTGGGAACGCAAAACCTTCGCCACCAGCGGCAAAAACGTCGGACCGTCACATTACCTGGAGCGGGCGAGGCCGTTGGGGTTTACTGCCGTAGCTCGTACAAATGTCAATGAGGAATCAAGAGGGCCGTGAGATATTTGGAAACCTCTGTAAAGCCTGGCCGCGGTAGCGGGCAAAAGCATTAAGGAGGATGTATGAAAAGTCATCATTCGTCTTTTATCCTTTTTCTTTCCGTGTCCGTGTGATCCGTGGTGAAAATCTTCGGAATTTACCACGGAACGCACAGAAAAGCACGGAACAAGATGAGAAGACTGTGACGCAGTCATTCTGACCGGTCACCATTCACCAAAAAGAATCGTTGACACGCGAGTGTACAACAATGTAATATTTCATTTGAACGATGTTTATCATCGTTTATCTGTATGACCTCTCAATCAATTTGACCTAACAAATCCTTCATAAGTTTCTGTGTGGTCGCAAATAGGTAACGGAAACTTACCCGCAATATAAATGTCAGCAAAACTTGGCGAAATTTTAGTCCGCGAAAATTTGATCACCCCGGATCAACTGCGCGAGACCCTTGAATACCAACGTGCAAACGGTGGTCGATTGGGATCCAATCTCGTGCGGCTCGGATATGTTTCGGATGATGTTGTCACGGCCGTTTTGTCTCGCCAGTACGGCGTTCCTTCCATAAATCTTGACCTTTTCCAGATCGATGTCGATGTCATCAAGCTCATCTCAGAAGATGTGGCGATGAAGTACTCGGTCCTGCCTATTTCAAAAGTCGGTGCAACGCTGACGCTCGCGATGGCCGACCCGACGAATGTCTTTGCCATGGACGACATAAAGTTCATGACGGGGCTGAATGTCGAACCGGTGATCGCGTCCGAAACGTCGATACAGCTTGCCATCGCCAAATATTACAGCGGTTCGAGCGAGATCGATATTTTCGATGCGGCATTTGCCGTCGAGGTCGAACGTAACGGCGTTTCGAGCAATGGAAACGGCAACGGCAGCGGCAATGGAAACGGCAACAAAGGTGGCGGTCACAACATCCAGATGAAGGGCGGCGCCAAGGTCGCGGTCGTCGATGAGCGGATCACGTCCGCCGATCTGGACGTTTCACTGGATCGTTTTGAATTCAACGCCGGTGATAGCGAAGAGCTTGAGATCGTCGAGGATAACGATGAAATCGATCTGGCCGCTCTGGCGAGGGCTAGCGAAGACGCCCCGGTCGTTCGTCTGGTGAACGTCCTGCTCGTCGATTCGCTTCGCCGCGGAGCGTCCGATATTCACGTCGAGCCATACGAAAAAGATTTTCGCATCCGGTTCCGTATCGATGGTGTGCTCTATGACGTGATGCATCCGCCGATGAAGATCCGCGATCCGCTTATTTCGCGACTCAAGATCATGTCGAAACTCGACATTTCAGAGAAGCGTCTGCCGCAGGATGGCCGTATCAAGATCAAGGTCAAGGTCGATAACCGTTCACGTGAACTCGATTTCCGCGTTTCGACACTGCCAACCCTGTTCGGCGAAAAAGTCGTGCTTCGTTTGCTCGATAAAGACAAGCTCATGCTCGACATGACCAAGCTCGGTTTCGAGGAAGAGAGTCTGGTCAAATTCAAGAGAGCGATCGCCAATCCGTACGGAATGGTCCTCGTTACCGGCCCGACCGGTTCGGGTAAAACGAACACGCTTTACTCAGCTCTTCAAGCGTTGAACACGTCGGAAACGAATATCATGACTGCCGAGGATCCGGTCGAGTTTAACCTTCAGGGAATCAACCAGGTTCAGATGAAGGAGCAGATCGGCCTCAACTTCGCGGCCGCACTTCGCTCATTCCTCAGGCAGGATCCCAACATCGTCCTCGTCGGCGAAATTCGAGATTTTGAAACGGCTGAGATCGCGATCAAAGCCGCGTTGACGGGCCACTTGGTCCTTTCGACGCTTCACACGAACGACGCTCCGTCGACCATTTCACGTCTCGTGAACATGGGTATCGAGCCGTTCCTGGTCGCGACATCGGTGAACATTATTCAGGCCCAGCGACTTATCCGCCGCATCTGCAGCAACTGTAAAGAAGAAGTGCATATGCCCGTCGAGGGTCTTATCGAGGTTGGCTTTTCTAAAGAAGAGTCCGCGGACCTCAAGATATATAAGGGCCGCGGCTGCCAGACGTGTAACAACACAGGCTTTAAGGGCCGCGTCGGCCTCTACGAAGTTATGGAGATCACGGATGAACTCCGTGAACTGATCATTATTGGCGCTAGCGCAATGGAATTACGGAGAAAGGCAATCGAACTCGGAATGATCACGCTTCGCGAATCGGGCCTCTGCAAGATCCGCGAGGGTATCACGACGATCGAGGAAGTGGTCAAGGAAACGGTCGTATAGGCCATTTGGAGGAAACTATGTTAGTTAGGGCAATAGCATTATCATTGGCAATTCTCGTCGGCATCGGCGTGATCGTCCCGCTCGCGACGGATACGACCGAGGCCGGTCCGCGTAAGGCAAAGAAAAAGAAAGACAGAAACTGGCGCGGCGTACGTAAGTATTCGAAACGCTGGTGGCAGCTTTATCGTGCACAGGAGCGTCGCAAAAGGTCGCTTTCGGCCAGGAAAAGAGCACTCCGGCTCAAGCAGATAAGAATGGAATCGGCGCGTGCGACCGAGACCGTTTCGGCTCCGGTCGCGAAGGCTCAGCCTTCGGTCAAGGTGGCAAAGAGCTCGGCTCCGAGCGTTCTGCCGACCGGCGACGAAGCACCGGCTGGATGGAAATCCGCACAGTCGACACCGGCTGAGCTGCAGTTCCGCGTCGATAATTCGGCGGGCGATCAGGTCGGATCGGCTTCGATCTCGGTTGTCGGGCCGGCTGTTTCGGCAGCTTCCGGACCGAAGAGCGTTGGCGGTGTTTCGACATCGACGCTTCGCCGTGAGGTCATCGACCGCATGATCCGTGAGAACGGCTGGGTCGTCAACGACTATCAAAAAGACATCGCTGGACAGCCGGTTTACGTCGTCGTGGCACAGTCACAGGCGAAGAGCGGTTCGGTCCAGTCGAGGATGTTCTACTTCACCGAGGTAGACGGCCGCATCTACAGCGTTGCGACCAATTCACCGGTACAGGAATCCGAGCGTCTCGCAGAGGAATCCGAAAAAGTGATCAATTCGCTCAAAACCCGCGTGCGTCCTGCATTGCGTGCTTCGACGAAAGACTAGATCGGGAACAGACCAGTTCCCTCCATTCCGTTCCGTGTTTTCCGTGCGTTCCGTGGTTGATCTTTAACGACGGAGCACACGGAATAGCACGGAACAAGAACCGATAAGAGATCTCACAGCTGCCTTCATCACAACCTATGAGTTACGAACAAGTCTCAGAATCAACCCTCACGCTGCCTGACCTCCTCAGGAAAATGACCGATCTTGGCGGATCTGATCTCCACTTATCCACCAACACAGGTCCGCAGGTCCGTGTTCACGGCCATCTGGCACCGCTGCCGGGCTTTCCGGTTTTGTCGCCCTCCGACACGAAAAGGCTTGCGTATTCGGTGCTAACGGATGCTCAAAAGCACCGGTTCGAAGAGAATCTCGAACTCGACTTTTCATTCGGCCTTAAGGGAATGTCGCGTTTTCGTGCCAATCTCTTTAATCAGAAAGGTGCGGTCGGTGCGGTTTTTCGTGCCATTCCGTATGAGATCAAATCATTCGAAGCTCTCGGCTTGCCCTCCGTGGTTTCGGATATGTGCAAAAAGCCGCGCGGACTGATCCTCGTAACCGGCCCGACCGGTTCGGGTAAATCGACCACGCTGGCGTCAATGGTCGACAAGATCAATATCGACCGCCACGACCACATCCTGACGATCGAAGACCCGATCGAATTCCTCCACAATCATAAGAACTGCGTTGTTAATCAGCGTGAGGTCGCGGCAGATACGCATTCGTTCGGAGCCGCACTCAGGACCGCACTTCGACAGGATCCCGACGTCGTGCTCGTCGGCGAAATGCGAGATCTGGAGACGATCGAGATGGCCCTGCGTATCGCGGAAACCGGTCACTTGACCTTCGCCACGCTTCACACTAACTCGGCGTACTCGACGATCAACCGTATTATCGACGTTTTCCCTGCCGAGCAGCAGTCTCAGGTCCGGACACAGCTTTCGCTCGTACTCGAAGGCATTCTCTGCCAATCGCTGCTGCCTAAAGCCTCAGGCGACGGCCGTGCGATGGCACTTGAGATCCTCGTTCCGAACGCCGCTATCCGCAACCTCATCCGCGAAGACAAGATCCACCAGATCTATTCGATGATGCAGACCGGACAGGATAAATTCGGAATGCAGACATTCAATCAGTCTCTCGCCACGCTGCACCATAAACGCGTCATCTCGCTCGAAACAGCCATGCAGCGTTCGTCGAATGCCGACGAGCTGAAGGAACTGATCGACCGCGGATCGGGCCTCAACGACGCGTACGCAAACGCCCACAACGGAGCGAGGCCGATGACCCGTCCGGTTCCTGGCGGCAGCCCGTACGCACAGGGAAGAAACGTCGGAGAGAGACCGAGATAACCAAATTATCTTTATAGGTCCCACAGGCCCTATACGTCCTATAGGACTTATAAAAGGAGAAAGCAATGCCAACATTTGTCTTCAAAGGTAGAAATCGCCTCAACGAAATAATCGCCGGTGAACGCGAGGCCGCGACGCAGGATGAGCTTCGGGCTCTGTTACGCCGCGAGCAGGTCGTTCTGACACAGGCCACCGAAAAAGGCCGCGAGATCGCGATCCCGAAACTCGGCCGCCGTAAGAAGGTCGGTGCGAAGGAACTCGCCGTTTTCACGCGTCAGTTCTCGGTCATGATCGACGCGGGTCTGCCGCTCGTTCAATGTATCGACATTCTTGGCGAGCAGCAGCAGAACGCGTTCTTTAAGGACGTGCTCCGTCAGGTCCGCCAGAACGTCGAGGAAGGTGCAACTCTCTACCAGGCGATGGAACGCCATCCTAAAGTTTTCGACAGTCTGTACACACACATGGTCGAGGCCGGTGAAACGGGCGGTGTGCTCGATCTCATCCTACAGCGTCTCGCTACCCTGATCGAAAAGGTCGTTAAGTTGAAACGAAGCATCGTTTCGGCATCCATCTACCCTGCTGCGGTCATCACGGTCGCGATCGGTGCGATCGCCCTGATCATGATCGTGGTTATTCCTCAGTTCGAGCAGATCTTCCTTGGTTTACTCGGGCCGGGCGAATTGCTGCCGCTGCCGACGCGAATAGTCATGGGTATAAGCGGATTCGTCGCGGGTTGGGGTGGACTGACGATCGCAGTCGTCGGCATCGGCATCGGTGTCGCGATCAGTTTTTACTACAAAACGCCGCAGGGCCGTTGGAATATCGATTCGTTATTGCTCAAGACGCCAATATTCGGCAGCATTTTGCGAAAAGTCGCGGTTGCACGATTCTCAAGAATCCTTTCGACACTACTTTCGTCAGGTGTCCCGATCCTGCAATCGCTCGATATCACCGCTAAGACAGCCGGTAACGTTGTTATCGAGAATGCCATCATCAAGGTTCGTCAGGGCGTCGAACGCGGTGAAAACTTCGTCGATCCTCTCAAGGCAACCAACGTTTTCCCGCACATGGTCAGCCAGATGATCGGTGTCGGCGAACAAACCGGTGCGATGGACGCCATGCTCGGCAAGATCGCCGACTTCTACGAAGAAGAGGTCGACACGGCCATCGCCGATCTGCTCGGCCTGATGGAACCAGTCCTCATCGCCTTCCTCGGTATCACGATCGGTTCGATCGTCATCTCGATGTACCTGCCGCTCTTCTCACTCATCGGAAAACTCTCCGGCGGACCGAAGTAGAAGGCCAGTAGTCGATTATCAGACAGAAGAAAGGCGTTGCTCAAATACGAGCAACGCCTTTCATATTTTTTGACAACTGCCTGTTGCAACTGCCAACTGATCTTTGGTGGAGACGAGGGGGGTCGAACCCCTGACCTCTGCAATGCCATTGCAGCGCTCTGCCAAACTGAGCTACGTCCCCAAGATTAGTCGCGAGTTCGGAGTATGGAGTCCGAAGTCTGCGAACTTTTGAATTTAACGAAATTCCGGCGATTCGTCAACTCGCCAGCCGGGACCGCAGGCGCCCTCGCCTGCATGCGTTCCGCTTCGGGACGCAGACGCCCCTCGGCAGTGACGCAAGTTGCATAAAAGCGATACGTCGTCACGCCGGAGGAACCGGCGTTGCAGGCGAGGGCTCCTGCGTTCCAGTCCAAAACGGCGGTCCAGTCTAGCGTCCTTTGAATTCAGGCTTTCGTTTTTCCAGAAATGCGGCCACGCCTTCTTTTTTGTCTTCGGTTGAGAAGCAGATCGCGAACAGGTCGACTTCGCGGCGGAGGCCTTCGTCGAGGTTTGAGCGGGAGGCGAATTTTACGGCTTCCTTGCTCAGTTGCAAGGCGATCGGCGCTTTTTCGGCGATCTTTTCGGCGAGCTTCATCGTTTCGGCTTCGAGCTGGTCGGCCGGATAGACGTGATTGACGAGGCCTATGCGTTCGGCGGTCGCGGCGTCGATCATGTCGCCCGTCAGGACCATTTCCATCGAGCGGCCTTCGCCGATGAGATTGGTCAGACGCTGTGTTCCGCCGCCGCCGCACATGATGCCGAGATTGATCTCAGGCTGGGCAAAACGCGCATTCTCGCTGCAAATACGAAGGTCGCAGGCCAGCGCCAACTCATTACCGCCGCCGAGGCAAAAGCCGTTGACCATCGCGATCACCGGTTTTGGAAAACTCTCGAGCGAATTAAAGAAAGTCTTTTCGTGAAACAGGTCACGCTGGGTGACGGGCGTTTGCCCTTCGAACTCGCTGATGTCGGCACCGGCAATAAACGATTTCTCGCCGGCTCCGGTGATGATCAGCACTCGTACGGAATCGTCTTTACGCAGCTTATCGAGGGCCGCTACGCCTTCGGCGTGGACGGTTTTGTTCAGAGCATTGAGTTTATCGGGACGGTTGATGGTCAGGATCGCGACCTTGCCGCGTTTTTCGACGGTGATAGTTTCGTAGATGGACATATAAAGCGATTTTACCGCAGAGACGCAAAGACGCGGAGGGAAGAAAGGCAGATCTGACGATTTCGCTTAAACTCTGCGGCTCAGCGTCTCTGCGGTGAATATCCGGGTAAGGAGCTACTCGCCCACGCCTTCGACAATATTATCGTCAGCGATCCACGCTACAAAAAGGCGTAGCCAGCTTTCCTTTGGTTCTTCGATCGCAACGCCAACGCGGGACGTGCCGTAGCTGGCGGGCAAAATGCGGACTACCTGAGCTTTGACCTCGACAGGCACGCCATTGGGGCGATGCGAGCGGATGTAGAGGCTTTCGCCCTGTGAGATGGGTTGGTTGAGTTGGAACAGCGCTCCGAGTGTGGAAATGTCGTCGGTTTCGGTCGGTTCGCTCCAGGTCGCACCGTCCTCCGTGCGGCCGGAAACCACGATCGGCAGGCGCAATGCCATCCGTAGAGCAAACCGTTTTTCCTCATATTGAGGCTGAATAGAGGTCATTTCACAAATTCCCGCAGGGTTTAGGTTTTAGCCAAATAAAATCTGATTCTAACACGAAAAGCCAATTTTAGGAATACTTTAGCGGAACAACCTGCGGACACTGGAACTGTAATGCTTGTCGGCGGATCGAGCCGGCTCGAAAAAGTGATCAAATAGACGAACTTACTTACCGATAGTTATACTATATGAAAAGGTCAAAAAACAAAGAGCAATGCTCTGATGACCCGAAAGAATATGACCCATAAAGAGATCCATAAAAAGATAGTTATTCTCGGCTCGGGGCCGGCGGGTTTGACTGCCGCGGTTTATGCCGGGCGCGCCCAGCTTGAGCCGCTCGTTATTGATGGCCCGCAGCCTGGCGGACAACTGACAATAACTACCGATGTCGAGAATTATCCCGGATTTTCCAAAGGGATCATGGGGCCGATCCTGATGGACGAATTCCGCGAACAGGCACTTCGTTTTGGTACCGAGATCATTAATGTATGGATCGATCACGTGGATCTGTCGCAGCGGCCGTTCCGGCTGTTTGGGAAAGAGAGCCAGGACAGTACGGAAATAACGACAACGATCCTGGCCGACACGCTGATCATCTCGACCGGAGCCTCGGCTAAGTGGCTCGGTATTCCCGGCGAAGCACCGGTTCCCGAGGGCCTCGGCGGCAACGGCGTTTCGGCGTGCGCGACGTGTGACGGATTCTTCTTTAGAGGAAAGCCGATCGTCGTCGTGGGAGGCGGCGATACCGCGATGGAAGAGGCTCTGTTCCTCACGAAATTTGCTTCCGAGGTAAAGCTGATCCACCGCCGTCACGAGTTCCGGGCATCGAAGATCATGCAGGACCGCGTCCTTGCCCACGAAAAGATCGAAGTGCTTTGGAACACAGAGGTCCGCGAGATAAATGGGTCGAAGGAGACGGGTGTTGAGGGCGTGCGGCTCTATAACAGCGAAACCGGCCAGGAAACTGTGATGCCAACGCAGGGCGTTTTCATTGCCATCGGGCATGAGCCGAACACGTCGCTTTTCAAGGGGCTGTTGGATATGGACGACGTTGGCTATCTAATTACCGAAGGAAAGACGATGAAGACCAATATCGAAGGCGTTTTTGCGTGCGGCGACGCTCAGGACGCGTATTATCGCCAGGCAGTAACGGCGGCCGGAACAGGCTGCATGGCCGCCATCGACGCCGAACGATTTTTGGCGGAACACGGGGGATAGTTCAAAGTTAAAAACTAAAAGTTAAAAGTTAAAAGTTCAAAGTGAACCGTCAACAGGGATAGGAAAGTAAAATGTAAAAGTTTTGCTTCTTAACTTTTAGTTTTTAACTATTAACTTTTAGCTAACAAGATTTATGCCGATCTACGAATATAAATGTCAGCAATGCGGCTTGCAGGTTGAGGTGCGCCAGAGTGTTTCTGACGAGCCGTTGACGGCCTGTGAGAAATGTCACGGGAAGCTCGAGAAACAGTGGTCGCTTTCGGGTTTTCAGTTTAAGGGTGCCGGCTGGTACGTGACCGATTACGCCGGAAAGAAAAGTGCGCCGACCGAATCAACCACTAAGGCAGAACCTGCATCAAACACTACGGCAGAGTCTAAACCGGCGGCAACCGAGACCACTTCAAAGCCTAAAAGCGAATGAAAAACGGCGGGCGTAAAATTCTTTTCTCGATCCTTTGTTTCGCGGTCTTCGCAAGCATTGCGACATCTCAATCACGCCGAAGTGCTAAGGGTGATGCCGCCGAAGGCACGATCCTGACGGTCACGGCGTCCAGAGAAGACAAGAAAACCGACCCGATCAAGCCCGACAATCTATTTCTCTACGAAAACGGGATTGAGCAGAAGATCAAGAATTTTGCTCTCGACCCGAGCCCTTCGAAGATCGTGATTCTGGTGGATAACTCGCAAACGCTGCCAACAACAATCGAGAAAATGAAACAGGCGGCGATGGAATTCGCCTACGAGATCTTCGACGGCGATCAGCTTTTCGTCATTGCCTACGACGAAAAGGCCGAGATCATTCAGGAATGGACGGACGACGCAAAAAAGATGGAAACTTCGCTCGCGACTTTCCGAAAAAAGGGAAATCCATATCTGTTTGACGCGCTCGATATATCGCTAAAAGAAGTGCTTCTTCCGCTGATGCCCGGAACGAGGAAAACTGCCGTAATCGTCATCGGCGACGGGCTCGATCGCGGCAGCAAAACGCCATTCGACAAGATCCTCGGTGAACTGCAAAATCAAAACGTCACGATCTACGGCCTGCAGATCCCGGACCGAACAGGCGGAGCATATCGCCGTGACCAACCCAAAGCCGGTGCGGTCATTAACCGCCTCGCCGAAGAGACCGGCGGCAAGGTCTTTCCGTTTGACGAAGCTCAAACTGCCGCCAAATTCATCTGCGACGAACTGCGCAAAAACCGCTACCTTCTCTCCTATATGCCGACGAACACCTCAGCCTACGACGCGAGAAAACTCTTCATCGTCGCCGCCGAGGGAATCGCCGTCAGAATGAAAGCCAGCCAGCCGCCGAACGTAAAATAGCCAAATATTTTCTATTGACGCTGTGTTGAAATAGCGTTAATATTCACGCAAACAGGAGGTTGTTTGTGATGTTTGTATGGCAGAACTTTACCCGTTCGATCGCTCTTTCCGCTTTTTTTGCGTTCATTTTTCTTGCCGGTTCATTTCAAGCCAGCGCCCAGAAAAAACCGGACGTGCCAGCCAAAGCGGGATCGGTAAGCGTGTGCAAAGAGATCGACGACGACTGGAAATGCGTCGGCGAATCAGCGACGTGGGAGGCGAACAAAAAATTTAACGTTCTATTTATTAATCCGGTCGCGATGGGCGTGGATTTTATCGGAATAATCTTTCACAAGCAGCTCCCCGACGGTAAGGACGGCGATTTTCTCTACGAATTTCAACAGCAGATCGGTTCCGATAACCGCAAATACGCGACTACCGAAGCACCATTCTATCTGCCCGCAGGAAAGTACACGATCTACGTCACTTCCTGGGACAAACGCGATTCGCTGTTTCACAAGGGTAATTTCACCGACTATTTTGCCAAGATGACCCTGACGGTAAAGTGAGCGGTTGGTTCGAAATGACTCTGATTCACGTGGAAAGCGCTGTCTTCAGGAGCTTTAGAAACTTTTTATCTTTCAAAATTTCCTCTTTTAAATCTTTTTCATTTTCGCTGCTCGTCTCGTAGTCGAGAACAGAAAGTAAAGTTTCGTTTATCAAAGTTTGATAGCCGACATCACGTTCCTTGGCAATCTCTTTGAATCGGTTGATGATCCGATTATCAAAGTAAATCGTCACACGGCTCTTCTTTTGGCTGCCAATTGCTTTTGCGATTCGAAGTTTATGCTGACTTAGCTCATCGCCCTCAAGAACGCGAAAATGCTTTAGGAACTCAGCCTCACTCGCGTAAACCTCGTCAGGATAGTCTTCATAGTCTTTGTCTTTGTTGCTCATAACACCTCATCATCCATTTTTCTGCCCTTCGCGACGTGATGACGTGAAAGTTGTCTTCTCGAATAGTGTATACGACCGAGATCAGACCATATGCAGAAGACCGACCGATAAGTAGCCATCGCTCTTCATCGCCACCGTGTTTATGATTCTCGGCCACTATTGCGTATGGGTCGTTAAACGCATCTTCGATTTTTTCAAAGTCAACACCATGTTTTCTGATCACGCGCTGCCGCTTTTTCTCGTCCCATGCGATCATCTTTTTAATTATACACACATGTGTATGTATGTAAATACTTACACCGCAACCGGGGCCGCGATCTTTCCCCAGCTTTGGTAATTTTCTAGTTTCAGATTCTCGAATTTGAAATTGAGCAAACCTTCGAGCCCTGTGAGGCGTTCTGCGTTCACAAGCTCCAATTTTGGCAACGGCATCGGTTCGCGAGAGAGAAGCTCTTCGACCTGTTCGAGATGATTGCTGTAAATATGCAGATCGCCGAAGGTGTGGATGAAATCGCCGACTTCGAGGCCGCAGACGTGAGCCACGAGATGTGTGAGCAACGCGTAACTGCTGATGTTAAACGGCACGCCGAGAAAGGCGTCGGCGGAGCGCTGGTAGAGCTGGCAGTGCAGGATCGATTTTCGATTTTGGATTTTGGATTTTGGATTTGAGACCGTCTCAACCTTAAACTGAAACAAAGTATGACACGGCGGCAGGGCAACTTCGTCACACGTTTCGGGATTCCAGCCGGTGACGATGAGGCGGCGGGAATTCGGATTCGTCTCGATCTCGCGGACCAGCCGTGCGATCTGATCGACGCCGTTCATCTGCGGATAATCGCCGCCGAACGAACGCCAGAGATAGCCATAAACCGGGCCGAGATCGCGGTTCGAGCGTCCGAATCTCGCAGTCTGTTCATCAGTTGCCCATTCCGCCCAGATATCGACGCCGCGAGCATCGAGATCGCGTTCATTCGTCGAACCGCTCAGAAACCAGAAAAGCTCCTCAGCGACCCAGCGAAAAGGCACGCGCTTTGTCGTGACGATCGGAAAGCCCTCGCGAAGATCGAACCGCGTTTGATAGCCAAATGTCGAGATCGTGCCGGTGCCGGTGCGGTCTTCGTGGCGAACGCCGGTCGCGAGAATGTGTTTGAGCAGGTCGTGATACTGGTGCATTGTTTAGTCAATTGTAGATCGTTATTTAGTAATTGTTAACTGCAATGAACTGCGTTCTTTCAACTTTTTCTTGAACATCAATTAACAATTAGCAATTTACAATTTACAATTAGAAATCTTATGGAGCGGAAACTCGAAGTCAGCTTTAATAGCCCGCAGTGTGGATGGATGTCGATCGGTTTTGATGACGGTGTGAGCGAGTTTCATACGACGACCGCCCACGCTCCGCATGAGTCGGCTTTGCCGGAATTGATGGGTATCTTGACGAAACTGGCAGACCCGTCATCTTCTGAGAAGAAGTTCCTATTGAAATGGAATCGCGATCCGGAGGAGTTTGTTTTTCAGTTCAATCGCGTGGACGAACTGTTGACGATCAACATCTATCAATACCCGACCGATGATCGCGACTCCGCTGAGCGCGAACTCGTTTTTTCGCACACCGGAACTGTTCGTCAGACGGTAAATGCCTTTGCACTGACCTTTGAGCAGCTTTATGCGGATCGCGAGACTGACGAGTTTGAATTCAACTGGCGACAACCATTTCCGGTCGCGGATCTTGAACGCTTCAGGTCGGCGATCGCCGTGTAGCTAAAAATGCGAAGGTTTATTTTGCGTTTTCTTTTTGTCTTAGGGCTCGTGGTCGCGGCCCTCGCGGTGTGGATCGCGGTCGATCTTTACCGGCCCGTCAAGGTCGATATTCGGGCGTTTGACGCCGACGAAGTCGCGAGGCTGGATACGGCGATGTGGCGTTCGTACTACAGCCGAGAGCGACTCAGGATGTTTCGCGAGCTGACCGAACTGCTCGAAACGCAGTATCACCTGCCATTCTGGCGGCGCCAACTGGTAGCTTTTTATGCTGCCAAGGCGGCGTTCGTATTCAAGGACGGCAAAACTCGTGAGGATTACGAAAAGGCGATCCCCGATGTCGAGAAATTCTATGCGGAGATACGAAATGTCAGTACGACAACGTTCGACGTAAGGCGTGTCGCGAAACTTGAGGTCGAATGGTGGATCGTCCATCGCGAACGCAAGAATTACAATGAAGGCGACCTCGCCCGTGCGCTGGCCGAGACTGCCGCCGCGATTTACGAAATGCCAGCCGACGCGTTTCTCGAACACGGCGAGCTGCGTGCTGAGGCGATGGAAATTCGCGATACGAAAGCCGAGTCGAGCGGTGTCAGCGAAGAAGATTGGCGAAAGATCGATGAGTTGCTTCACAAATCGTGGCGGTCATTGCGAAACGCGGTCGGAAGCAAATAACTATATTTTAAAACCGGATTAGATATTCAATCCTTCCGAATACTCGGTTATAATATTTCGGAGGGTTTATGAATCAAACTGCACTTTCTCAAATCGAACTTAGCATCCGGCAACTGCCGACTCGGGAACAGCAGTTATTAATCTCGCGTGTTGCCGAAACGCTTCGAAAACAGACCGAGGATGAAAATGAATTCGACCGACAGATGGCGGCCATGGCGGCGGATGAAGAAATTCAGGCAGAACTCAAAAGGATCGAGCAGGATTTTGCGGTAACGGATTTTGATGGATTAGCGGAATGATCAGTCGGGGCCAGATCTATTTTGTCTATCTTGATCCGACAAGAGGGCGAGAGCAATCCGGACATCGGCCGGTTTTGGTTTTGTCCGTCGATAGCATTAATAAACGGCCTTTGGTCGTAACTGTCGTTATTGGCACAAATGGTCAAAACATCAGTCGGGACTTTCCCACAAATGTTCGGGTTTCTGCTCAAGAAAGCGGACTGCCGATAGAAACCGTTTTCTTGGGCTTTCAGATTCGTTCAATCGATCCCCATCGGTTTCCTGATCGCCCTTCCGGAAAATTATCACGCGAAATATTAGGAAAAATTGAAGATGCCGTCAGGCACAGCCTTGGATTGTGAAAGAAAAACTACTTGACCTGCTTGCCTGCCCGGTTTGCGGCGGTGATATTTTGCTGGCTTACGCGAGTAAGTATGACGGCCAAGAGATCATCGACGCGGTTTTGACGTGTAAGAAATGCACGCGTGAATACAGCGTCGTGCGCGGTGTTCCGCGATTTTCCGATCTAGGAAAAATCGAGGAAGACAAAGCGGCGACGGCTGAAAATTTTGGTTGGCAGTGGAACAATTTCACGCAGGAAGACCCAAAATACAACGAACAGCTTCTCGGTTGGCTACAACCGATCAAGGCCGATTTTTTTGAAGGCAAGATCGTCCTCGAGGGCGGCTGCGGCAAAGGCCGTCACACGAAACTCGCCGCTCAGTGGGGAGCGGCCGAGGTCGTCGGCATAGATCTCGGCGATGCTGTTGAATCGGCGTTTGCCCTGACGCGTGAACTGCCGAATGCTCATATCGTTCAGTGTGACATCTATAAGCTTCCGTTCAAGAAGGTGTTCGACTACGCATTCAGCGTCGGGGTTTTGCACCACACGCCGGATCCGAAAAAGGCGTTCATTTCGCTTGCCGGGAAGGTGAAAAAGGGCGGCCATATTTCCGCGTGGATCTACGGAGCCGAGAATAACGAGTGGATCACTAACTACGTCGATCCCGTTCGCACTGGCTTTACATCCCAGATCAGCCAGCCGATGCTTTATCAGCTCTCGAAACTGCCAGCTCTCGGCGTTTTCCTATCGACCAAACTCATTTATCGCCCGCTGAATTCGATCGCTAAGCCTGTTGCTAACAAGCTTTTCTACAATGAATACCTAAATCACCTCGGCTCATTCGGCTGGCGCGAGCAGCATAATATCGTGTTTGACCATCTCGTCGCACCGACGGCTTTCTATATTTCTAAGGATGATTTCGCGACCTGGTGGGACGAGATAAACGCAACGGACGTCGAGATCAAATGGCATAATGAGAACAGTTGGTGCGGGTTTGGGAAGATAAATTGAAACGCGGAGATGCGAAGACGCAGACGAAATTAACCACAGATGGACACAGATAACACAGATTTATCTGAATATGGATTTATCTGCGTGCATCCGCGTTTATCTGTGGTTAAATTTTTCCTAAATCTTCGAATTCCGCGTGCCTGCGGTTGAGAAAATTAAATATGAAGTTCGATAGGGGAATCGAAAAAAAATACTGTCAGTCGGTCGAGGACGCTTTCGCTACGATCATGGCGAAAGGCAACGACGATCATCGCCACGTGATGAACGAGATTCTGGAATCTGATCTGCTGATCCGCGTGAAGCCGGTGAGCGAGATAAATGCTTCGGGGATAACGAGCGTAATTAATTCGATAAAGACCAATTACAAACTCGCGACCGAGCGGCTAAGTTTGCGTGAGGCTTTGGGTGAGATCTACATCGCTATCGCTAAGGAAACGATCGACACCGGCGGACAACGCGGCTGCGAGGGGACATTTGTTCATGAAGGCCGTCATGCGTACGATTTTGCCCAGACGCTCGAGAGTCTTTCGAACAAGGATATGAATCCTATCGGCATTTTTAACCCCACGCTCTACGAACTCGAATGGGAAGCCCACAAGACGGCCGGCGATTACATGCTCTGTATCGACAAGCCGGAATATGTCGATGAAGGGTTGCAACTCATGATCCTTTGCCGAAATGATTCCGGCGGACCGTGTACGGTGAGCGATGATGGCATCATGCAACGCCTAAACCAAAGCTACGGCCTCGATCTCAAAGGAAATCCAGGATCTCTCGCGACAGAGATGATGGGAATCGTCGTGTAAGACAGTGCAGAAGCCCGCGCGTAAGCGAGGGCGTAGTTGCCGTTGAAGGTTTCGCCCTTACTTACGTGCGGGCTTTTGCATCGGAGTCGAAGGCCTCTAAATGTGATTAAATACTTCTTATGAGCACAGCTTTGCCCCAGGAAATGCAGCAGCACACATACGCCATCATGGACGAGGTCGAAGGCTCGCATTGGTGGTTCGTGGGGCGGCGTGCGATCCTTGAGAGTTTTTTGAGGCAGATAGTCAGTCGTTTGGAGTCCGGCCTTCAGGCGGCATTACCGGCCAAAGCCGGGACGCCAAACTTGCGGATTCTCGACGTAGGATGCGGGACAGGTGCAAATATCGAGATGCTGACCCAGTTCGGCGATGCCGAGGGCGTAGATGTCTCGGATGACGCTCTTGAATTTTGCCGACGCAAAGGGTTGAAGGTTCAAAAAGGCCTTGCGGAGTTGTTGCCATACGAAGACGAGTCGTTCGAACTAACGACCGCTCTCGACGTCGTCGAACATCTCGATGACGATATCGCGGGACTAAAAGAAATGTTCCGTGTCACAAAGCGCGGCGGCTATACGCTCATCTTCGTACCAGCATTTATGTGGCTTTGGGGCGTCCAGGACGATATTTCAAATCACCGAATCCGCTATACCAAATCGCATATCGTCGAACGCCTCAAAAAAGCAGGCTACGAGATCGAGCGGGCAACCTACGCCAACTGGACATTCTTTGCCCCGATCCTCGGCGGCCGGGTGCTGATGAAACTCACCGGCATCAAGCCCGAATCCGAGAACAACATTAATGTCGCAGCCCTCAACGGCATCTTCGGCAAACTCTTCGGCGCCGAGCGTTTTTGGCTCAAGAATTTCGATTTCCCATTCGGCGTGTCGGTAGTTGTAGTTGCGCGTAAAGTTTGACGAGCGTGGTACGATTGAAACCGTAACAAAAAAGGCTATGAATTTTTATCGCCAGACAATCAAGAATCTTCCGCCCATATTCGAGGTCCCGGACGAATTTCAAAATCGCGATGTCGAGGTGATACTCCTTCCTCTCGATCGAAATGGCCACGGTGAAGCCGTCGCGATCGAGCGGGATGCGATGGGTTACCCGATCGGTTTTTTTGAGCAGACTGCCGGTGCCCTCGCCGACGATCCGATCGAACGTCCCCCACAAGGCGAATTTGAAGTGAGGGAGGAAATAAGGTAACATTGTCGCTTAAATTCCTCCTCGATACAAACGTCTGTATTAACTATCTGAACTATCCTGGCTCGAAAGTTAGCCGGATTATTGGTTCTACTCCTCTGATCAAGATAGCAGTTTGCTCGGTAGTAAAAGCTGAACTATTTTATGGTTCCAGAAAAAGCAAGGATCCGGCAAAAACTCTCTCAACCCAGTTGACCTTTCTTGAGAATTTCGAGTCTCTGGCTTTCGACGATCGTTCGGCAAGCACCTATGCCTCGATAAGAGCCGATCTCGCCGCCAAAGGCACGATCATCGGTCCGTATGACCTTCAGATCGCTGCGATCGCGTTGGCAAACGACGCCACTCACAATACTCGTGAATTCTCACGAGTTTCCGGATTGAGGTTAGAAGATTGGGAAATATAGCCGTCGAGATATGCGTCGATTCCGTCGAATCAGCCGTTGCGGCCCAGGCCGGCGGGGCTCATCGGGTTGAGCTTTGCGACAATTTGATGGAAGGCGGGACGACGCCGAGTTTTGGGAGTATTGAGGTTGCTCGTCGGTTGCTGAATATCAAGCTTCACGTCATTATTCGTCCGCGTGGGGGCGATTTTCTATATTCGGACATTGAATTTCAGATCATGAAACGCGACATTGAGGCTGCAAAAGGCCTTGGTGTTGACGGTGTTGTGATCGGGCTGCTCGATCGCGAAGGGAATATCGATGTGCCGCGAACTGCCGAATTGGTTCAGCTGGCTCGACCGATGTCGATCACGTTTCACCGGGCTTTTGATGTGTGTGCCGATCCGTTAAAGGCGATCAATCAACTTGCCGAGATCGGCGTCGACCGCATACTCACATCAGGCCAGGAAGCGACGGCTGTCGAAGGGCTCGATATGCTCGCTAATTGCGTAAAGCACGCTGCGGGCCGGATCTCGATCATTGCGTGCGGCAATCTGAACGAGCGAAATATCGCCAAAGTGATCGCCGCGACGGGCGTTTCTGAGGTTCATTTCACCGCCTTCGGCGAGGTCGCGAGCGAAATGCGCCATCGCAACGAACGCGTCTTCATGGGCGGAACGCTACGGCCGCCGGAATATTCGCGTTCGGTGACCGATGCGCAGACTGTTCGAAAAACTATTTCCGCAGCCTAACTGAACGCCTATTCTGCATTTGTAATCTCGGCCCTTGCCTGAGCATCGCGATATAAACCGGCTCCGGCATTTCAACGAAGATCGCTTTGTGAATATCTTCGGAACTAAACGTACCGATTGGCCTTACCACTAGTTCTTGTCCGAGTTCACACCATTCAAAAAGATCGCCGGGCCCAAGTCCAAGTTTTCTCCGAACCGCTTTAGGTACAGTCGTCATGTTGTTTGCCAGAATTTTTGATCGCTCGGTGAACATTTTAGAAGAGTAAACTGATCTTGAGAAATTTGGTAGTTAAGGTTGCTCTCGATTGTAATTTGAGTAAAGTTCCACTGTATTTTTTACCACTGAACCGCTAAACTACAACATTTGCTGTGAGTATTTAGATGGATTCCACTGAAAATATAAAAACCGTTGAAGCGCCGGAATTGTCGCTTTTTTTGCCGGTCCTCGACGAAGAAGAAAACCTGAGGCCGATGCACGCGAAGATCCAGTCGGCTTTGGACGCGCTCGGCAAGACGGCAGAGGTTATCTATGTCGATGACGGTTCGACGGATAAGAGTCTCGAGATCTTGAAGGAACTCGCTGCTTCGGACGACCGTGTTCGGGTGATCTCACTTCGCAGGAATTACGGGCAGACCGCCGCAATGTCCGCTGGCATCGATGCCGCGAAGGGCGAAATTCTGATCCCGATGGACGCCGACCTGCAAAACGATCCGGCGGATATCAGGCGTCTTCTCGACAAGCTCGACGAGGGCTACGATGTCGTCTCGGGCTGGCGAAAGAATCGTCAGGACAAGCTCATTTCTCGCAAGATCCCATCGCAGATCGCGAACCGCATCATCTCGTGGATCGGCGGCGTACCGCTGCACGATTACGGATGTTCGCTCAAAGCCTATCGCCGCGACGTGATCCAGGACGTCCGTCTTTACGGCGAAATGCACCGCTTTATCCCTATCTACGCAAGCTGGGCCGGAGCACGTGTTGCTGAGATTCCCGTCAATCATCACGCCCGGACAATGGGCAAATCGAAATACGGTATTTCGCGCACGATCAAGGTCGTTTTCGATCTCATTACGATCAAGTTCATGGCTGAATATCACACGAAGCCGCTATATGTATTCGGCGCTTTCGGAATGTTGGCGTTTTTTATCTCGATGATCGCCGGCGTGTGGGCATTGTTCCTGAAGATCTTTTATGCTACATCGTTCATCCTCACGCCGCTGCCGATCATCACGGTGGTCATGCTCGCTATATCGGTCCAGTTCTTTTTGATGGGCCTGCTTGCGGAACTGCTCGTACGTACATATCACGAATCTCAGGACAAGGCGATCTATGCGGTGCGGGAAAGGGTCGGGTTTGGACATGAGTAAGAAATCTCGAGTTATCGGCACTTCAGATTCGGCTATTTCCAAGGCTGAATCGGAACTTGGTTTCCATTTTCCCGACACTTTTTGTGAATGGCTAAAGGACAACAATGGTCGTTCGATTGAGGATGTGACGGTTTTCCCAGTGTTTGACGAGCGGGATACTCGAAAGACCTGGGACTCGATCGTTCGAAACTACCAAACTAACTGGAAGACGTGGCTCGATAACTTTGGTTCCGGCGACGATTTTTCACACCTACTTCCATTTGGAGGATTCGGCACTGGTGACTTCTTCTGCTTCGATTTCTCCGAAACCGGCCCAAGCGGTGAGTCGATCGTCGTGCTATGGTCTCACGAAACTGGGGAAGCTAAGTTTGCCGCGAACGATTTTGCTGAGTTTGTGGATTCGGTCACCGCTGGCAAGCTTCAGTATTGATCAATATGTGCGGCATAGCAGGCTGGATAAACCTAAAACAATCTGACACGAGAGACCACACCGAGGAAGTTCTGCATTCGATGTGCGAGACGATCGTGCATCGTGGGCCGAATTCCGAGGGGATCTGGATGGATGACACGATCGCGCTTGGGATGCGGCGGTTGTCGATCATCGATCTGCATACTGGCGATCAGCCGGTTTTTAGTGAGGACAAATCCGTCGTCGTGATGATGAACGGCGAACTCTATAACTACCGTGAGGTTCGCGAAGGTCTCGAAAGACGCGGCCACAAATTCGTCACCAAATCGGACACCGAGACCCTGCCGCATCTTTACGAGGAATACGGCGAGGACATGCTCGATCATTTGAACGGCATGTACGCTTTTTCTCTGTGGGATAAGCGTCGGAAAAAACTCATTATCGCCCGCGACCGTTTTGGTGAAAAGCCTCTATATTATGGAGTTTTTGACGGCAGATTGCTGTACGCATCCGAGCCGAAAGCCATCCTCGCGCACCCGTCGGTTAAAGCTGAACTCAACCTCGATGCGATGCGTCATTACCTGAGCTACGATTACGTTCCTGCTCCGCATTCGATCTACAAAGGCATTTCAAAACTGCCCGCCGCTCACTTACTTACCGTCGAGAATGGCGAGATTAAAACGCGGCGGTATTGGAATCTGACTTTCGCAAAGACCGGCCATACGTCGCTTGAAAGATCGGCGGCAGAGCTGAAAGACCTGCTTTCCGACGCCGTCAGAATGCGGCTCGTGGCTGATGTGCCGCTTGGTGTTTTGCTTTCGGGCGGCGTTGATTCGTCGGCAGTTGCGGCGTTTGCAACGCAGCATGCGACCGAGACAGTGAAGACATTTTCGATCGGGTTTACCGAAGATTCCTTCGACGAAACCAAATACGCCCGGCAGGTCGCCGCACACCTCGGCACCGATCATCACGAAGAGATTCTGAGTGTTTCGAAGGCTGCTGAACTGATCGGCGATATCGGCACGTGGCTCGATGAGCCGATGTCGGACGGTTCACTGATACCGACGTATTTGCTCGCACGTTTTGTGCGGAAACACGTGACCGTTGCTCTCGGCGGCGACGGCGGGGATGAGCTGTTTGCTGGTTATCCAATGTATTACGCTCACAAGGTCGCGAAGCTGTATTCGACCGTTCCGGGCTTTGTCCGTTCGGGGTTGATCGAGCCTATCGTACGCAGTTTGCCGGTTTCGACCAAGAATCTTTCGTTCGAATATAAGGCCAAACGGTTCGTCCGAGCGTCAAAATACGACACGATTACGCGACATCATTCGTGGTTCGGCTCATTTACGCCCGACGAGCAAGATCATCTGCTGACCGAGCACGTTCTAAAGGAAACAAACGGCGATATCTATGCCGGAGCGAGAGACCTGCTCAAGCTTTGCGACGCGACCAGCGAGATCGAGCAGATGCAGTATCTCGACATGAATTTTTACATGGCCGAGGATATTCTGACCAAGGTTGACCGCGCGTCGATGGCCGTGAGCCTCGAGACACGTGCTCCTTTTCTCGATCCGCGAGTCGGGCAATTTGCGGCATCGCTACCACTGGATTTCAAGCTTTGTGGCAGCAAAGGCAAGCATATTCTAAAAAAATCGCTCGAAGGATTGCTCCCGACGAATATCCTTCATCGTTCAAAAAAAGGCTTTGGCATTCCGATAGCCGAATGGCTGAAAACACTGCTCAATCCACTCATGCACGATTTGCTTTCCCCCGAAAGGCTGAAAGCTCAGGGCATTTTCGAGAGCGCTTACGTTCAGAAACTAATCGCAGAGCACGAAACGGGAGTTGCGAGCCATCATAAACAGCTTTGGACGATGCTGGTGTTTCAGCTCTGGCAGGAGAATTTTTTGAACCCGGGTACGCAGGCGCCCTCGCCTCGTGCGCCGGTTCCTCCGGCGTGACGTTGTTTGATATTCTTCAAGTTGCACGATCGCCACGTGCGTCAGCGTCCTCAAAGCAGGACGCTTGCAGGCGAGGGCGCCTGCGTTCCCGGCATCTGTTATTATTATTTTATGGCAAATCTCTATCCTGAAATCGAACCTTTTGACTCGGGAATGTACATCGTGTCGGATATTCACACGATCTACTATGAACGGGTCGGCAATCCGAACGGCATTCCGGTCGTCTTCCTGCACGGCGGGCCGGGCGGCGGGCTGATACCGCTTTATCGGCAGTTCTTTGATCCGAAGGTTTACCAAGTTATTTTGTTCGATCAACGCGGTTCGGGTCGGTCGACGCCGCATGCGGAGCTTCGTGAGAATACGACTTGGGACCTGATCAAGGATATTGAGTCGCTCAGAAATAAATTTGGGATCGATCAGTGGTATGTTTTTGGCGGTTCGTGGGGCAGTACGCTGAGCCTCGCGTATGCAGTTTCGCATCCGAATCGATGCCTCGGGCTGATACTTCGCGGTATTTTCCTCACGCGTAAAAAAGAGCTTGAGTGGTTTTATCAATACGGTGCGTCGGAGATCTATCCCGATTTCTGGGAACGCTATCGTGACGAGATCCCCGTCGCGGAACGCGGCGATTTCATTACCGCGTATCACAAACGCCTGACCAGCGACGACGAGCAAACACGGCTCTCGGCCGCACGTGCCTGGAGCGTTTGGGAAGGCTCGACGTCAAAACTCTATCCAGACAAAAACCTGATGGATCACTGGGAAGGAGAACACGAGGCTCTGAGCCTTGCCCGCATCGAGTGTCATTATTTTATGAACGGCTCGTTCTTCCCGACCGAAAACTATTTGCTCGAAAATGTCGACAAGATCCGTCACATCCCAACGGTGATCGTGCAGGGAAGATATGACGTCGTATGCCCTATAACATCGGCTTGGGACCTGCATCGAGCGTTTCCCGAAGCGGAGTTCATTGTCGTTCCTGACGCCGGGCATTCTGTTTCGGAAAAGGGGATTTCGTCGGCTTTGATCGATGCGATGGAAAGGTTTAAGACGCGACATTGATATTTTGCGTGAAAGTTGTGGTAAATAGCTGTATTATTGGGATGTATTCGACGGAAAACTATTTGCTATCGTGAGCCGTCAGATATATGAGGTATGAAGAGTAACGGGAACAAAGAACTTGCGAAGAATGGTAGCTCTGAGCAGTTCGCTCCGCGGGCCAGAGACTTTAAGAACCCCAAGCGCCTCACGAAACTTCAGAAAGAGTTGGTCGAGGCCACTCGCGAAGCGATGAAGGCGTTGAAGGACGAAGAAGCGCGATATGGCAAAAAGGACTTCTCCCATTTTTGACACCTCAGTCTTTTCAGACTACGGCGATCACATTGACGAGAGTATTTCGCTAGTTCTTTTTCCAACGATAGTGCTTTTCGAGCTGGTTGCATCTTCCGTTAATCAGGATAGCTTTACGAAATACGAACGCTGGCGCGTGTTGCTAAGTAAAAACGGTGCGTTGCTGAATCCAACGGCTCGTGATTGGTGGGAGACCTCGAAAGCGGTTCGACGGCTCTATTTGGCAAAAGATGCCCAACCGTCGAAACTGAAGACCCTAAGGAACGATGCGTTGATTGCAAGGTTAGCGGTCATTCATAATGGCTTTGTCGTAACAAATGATGTTGACGACTTCCAGATCATTCAAAGAGTAATGCCCGGGCTCAGAATCGTTGCGGCCGATGAATTTTTTGAATCTTAAATTTGGTTTGGAGTAATGGAGTAATAATATGGGAAGTTTTGGAACTACAGAAATTATCTTGATCGTGGCGGTTTTGTTCTTGCTGTTTGGTGCGTCGCGTCTGCCGCAGCTCGCTAAATCATTCGGTGCGACGCGTAAAGCCTTTAAGGACGGCATGCGTGAGGCCGAAGAGGAAGAAAAGGCCGAAGCTCAAAAACTCTCGGCAAACACAGCCGCTCCGCAGATCAACCAGCTGAGCGACGAAGCCCTGATGGAAGAAATGCGTAAACGGGCGGAGATGAAGCAGGCGTAAACATGAAAGTTAAAGTAGTTGTTCACGAAGCTGAGGAGGGTGGATTCTGGGCGGAGGTTCCTGCGATCCCTGGTTGCTCGACTCAAGGCGATTCGTTTGAAGAACTTCTTGAAAATCTTTATGAGGCAGTCGAGGGATGTCTGTCGGTTGATTTGTCTACGATAACGATAGGAAAGACCGACCGTTTGCTTGAAATTGCTATATGAAGCCGGTTTCAGGCAGGGATTTTGCGAAACTTGTCGAGCGGTTCGGGTGGGCGTTACTCCGCATCAACGGCAGCCATCATATCTATGGGAAGCCCGGAAGTATTGTCAGGCTTTCGATCCCAATTCATAAAAATCAGATGTTAAAAGTCGGCCTCCAGGCAACACCTTATGAAGGCCGCAAATATAAAAGAAGAAGACCTCTGATCTAACCTTTTTCACCGGTTAACAGCGTTGCCTTAACCGCAAACCTAAAAGTTATCTTACCGTCTTCGGCATCGATCAATTGGGCGAGTTGTTTTACCACTCGCTCTTTTTCGTGTGTCTCGAGCGTTTCGAGCCATACTGGCATCAGAAAATCTGCGACGAGGGGCGATTCGATAAACTCTGTTCCGTTCTCGAATTCAAACAGCTCGGTCGCCATTTGGGTGTTGATATTGACGAGATCGTTGCGTTTTGCGATTTCCTCGATACGGGAAACGGTCGGGAGTTCTGCGATCAATGTCTCGACCGCCGCACCGTACCCGGTTAGGTCTTCGTTGAAAAAAGCTTCCCACAAGAGCGAGAAAACCTCGCCAAAGCTTCCCGCCGTCGGCAGAAATATCGCGATATCGCCGCCCGTGCGAGCAACACGGATCGTGTTTTCGATAAACGATTCGATCTCAGCCGGTCTAACAAAGCTCGCGTCCGCGAGCACCGCGTCAAACGCATCGTCCTCAAACCGTATCATTGAAAAATCGACCGCCGCACGGATCGCGGCCGCTTTGTCGCTTGCGATCGCGAGCAGGTCTTCGTTCTCGCTGGTCGCAAAGATATCGGTCTTCTCGCCAAACCGCTCGTTGATGGCGAGAGCGTGACCGCCGGTTCCGGCGTTGATGTAGAGCATATTTTCCGAATCGCTCAGATCCATATGCTTGTCCACGAGGTCGGTGAAACGCTTTGTCCAGTCGTCCTGAATGTAGAGGTCACGCAGAAACGCGAGTTCCTTTTGTGTTTTTTCCATAGCTTAATCGTAAATAGTAAATTGCCGGTGCACAAGCCCGCGCGTAACCAAGGGCGATTCAATCAAGTTGGGTGAATCGCCCTTGCTCACGCGCGGGCTTGTGCACCGGCCATCAACGATTTACCATTTACAAACCATATGACAAAAAATGTAAAAGAACTTTTCGACCTCACCGGCAGAACCGCGATCGTCACCGGCGGTTCTCGCGGCATCGGCAAGGAAATGGCCGAGGCTCTGGCCGAAGCAGGAGCGAATCTGATGCTTTGTGCCAGACGGCGCGAGTGGCTGGATGAGACGGTCAATGAATTTGCAGCCCGTGGATTTAATGTGGCAGGCAAAATGTGCGACGTTTCAAACCAGGAAGAAGTTCAGGCGGTTGTTGATTCGACCGTCAAACGATTTGGTTCGGTCGATATTCTCATCAACAACGCGGGCATCTCATGGGGAGCGATGCCCGAGGATATGCCGGTCGATCAGTGGCAAAAGGTTTTGAATGTGAACCTCACGGGCTGTTTCATTTTCGCCCAGGCTGTGGGCCGCGAAATGCTAAAGCAAAATAGTGGTTCGATCATCAATATCGCCTCGATCGCCGGATTAACTTCGTCGGCAAACGGCCCGTTTTATGCGGGCTACGTCGCCAGCAAAGCCGGTCTGATCGGCCTGACGCGTGAACTCGCGGCAAGCTGGGGAAGAAAAGGCATCAGGGTCAACGCGATCGCTCCCGGATTTTTTCACTCGCGATTGGCTGACGCGGTGATCGACATTTATGAGCGGTCAATCCAGGAAAACAACGTGATCCCGCGTGTCGGCAGCGAAGGCGAGCTAAAAGGCGTGACTGTTTTCCTCGCGTCCGACGCGTCAAGTTATATCACGGGTCAAACGATCGCCGTCGATGGCGGGATGACTGTCTGACTGGAGGGCGAGCAAGATGCTCGCCCTCCAGTCACTTGACGAATTCAAACTCGCCGAATTTCGATGGTACATGAAAATTCGGTTTCGCTGTCTTCGTAGCCTGCCAGGCGAGATAGCCGCGGGTCGGGTCTTTGCCGACGCAGCGAAAAAGGTTGCCGAGCCAGACATCGCCTACCTTCGGGGTTTTTCCGAATGCTTTCCACGGAATCTTGATCGCCATCACGATCTTTTCGGGTTCGACGAACACCGCCGATTCCATGGCTGACGAATATTCCAGATCGATCTTACGTTTCGTCGGCGACCACTCGATGCCGAGATCAACCCATTCACCCGTCGGAGCTACTTCGAACTCGAAATACCTGTTTCTATCCGCCTTATCCGGAGCGATAAAGATCTCGCAAACATCGCGATCCCACAGACCGATGGTTTTCTTAGTAACGTCGCGGCCTGTTGCAATATTGAAAGGTTCAGCCTGGTTTCCCACGAAACGGACGTACAATGCAGCCTTCGACCACAAAAGACGGGCTTCAAAATGGCGCATTGCCGGTGCCTTCTTCCCCGACCAATAATCCTCGATCGACACTGCCGCCGCTCGATCCCAAGCCTCGCTATTTAAAACGTTGAACTCAATGTCGTTTGCTAAGAGACGAACCTTTATTTTCGGCATAGATCGAAACGGTGAAACTCCGGCGTAACCTAGCGAGATGCAACGACACTAACCGTTGCAGGCTCAAATTTTGTATCGACTAGTTGTGTCTTGATATTCGACGTGCTCTGGCGGGCGGGTTTTGAACTGAAATTGATCTGATAATCCCGAGCAGGTGCGTCAGCGGCTACGCGGAAGACAACGGTCATAATTGCTTTCTTGCCGATGGTAAATGCAGTTGATGAATCGATCAGCGCTCCGAATTTGCCCGCGGCGGTTTGTTCTGCATTGACTGTCAAAACAGCAGCTTTAGGAACGCCGGGGCTGAGTTTTGACGACACGTATGTGAAAACGGCCGGATCAAAATCGAGTGAGAAGACCATCACAGTTATATCTTCTTTCGACTCGAGTTCAATCTCCAACGTCACCTCGCGTCCCGCCGTCGCTTTCACGTTACGAGCCCTGATCGTGGCGGTCGGAATATTAGTATTAGCTGGCGCCCGTGCAGCCGCGTTCGAATTTACCACCGGCGGCGGGAGTACGTCTCTGTTCGCTGCGGCAGGGTCAGACACGGGCGCATTCGAGCGCGGATCCGCCGGCGAATTTGCGGAAGTCGACGGCTGAGGATTCGAATTGCCCGGCGTTTGAGCAGGCGGATCGGCTTGAGAACAACCGATAATAAGAACGCTCGATAGGATCAAAAGGGCGAACGATAGCTGCACGTGCTTTACCATAAAAGTATTCTACTAAAATAACATGAAATGGCCTCTGGGCGTGCCGGTTGTCTAGTTGTTCAAAACAGTTCTAAACGCCATCTTCGCCAGCTTCCATGTGCGGTCCCAGTCGATCTTGCCGCCTTCGTCCCGGCCCATAAGTTTGTCGACGAAGATCTTACGGAAATCCTTGCCCTCGCGGCGGAGCATGAATTCTTTCGCGTAAGGCTTGGCCGTTTCGAAGAAGTTGAACTCCGGATCGGTGATCATCCCGATGCCCTCGAGCGTCATCAGGGCACGCATGATGTACGTGAAATTCGACGGCAGACGGAATGGGTAATCATACATCACGTCCGCGAGATCGTACGTTAATTCCTTGAAATTCACGTCCTTGAGCTTCAAATTGAAATGAAACTCGAACATCTTTTCAGCGACCGGTTTGACGGTCGAATGCGGCGTTCCGGGTTTGAGGAAATCGAGATCTATCAGATCCTGCGCGATGCCGGCCGGGTCTTTGCTGACGACGTGGAAAAATGCGTCGATCATCTTTGCCTGTAGTTCAGGCGTGATGCGGCCGACCATTCCGAAGTCGAAGAACGCCAGGCGTCCGTCGGGCATCACGAGCAGATTGCCGGGATGCGGATCGGCATGAAAAAAGCCATCTTCGAGAAGCTGTTTGAGGTAAGTCTTTATAAGCAGACGGTTTACCTTTGCCGGGTCGATGTCGCGAAGTCGCTGTTCGTCCAGATCGGTAACCTTGGTGCCGTGGATGAATTCCATCGTAAGCACTTTCGAACTGCTCGCGTTCCAATAGATCGTGGGCACGTGGACATTCGTCCAGTTCTTGAAACTCTCCTGAAACCGTTCCGCATTCTTGCCTTCAGCCTGATAGTCCATTTCTTCGTGGACCGTAGTGTTAAATTCGCGAAGCATGCCCGCCCAGTCGGCATTTTCACTGAGCTGCGGGAAACGTTCGGCAAAATTAGCGACCTTTTTGAGGATGACGATATCGCCTTTAATTGTGGCGTCGAGATTAGGCCGCTGAACTTTAACCGCGACCTCCTGACCGGTGTGCAGACGTGCGCGATAGACCTGGCCGAGCGATGCCGCGGCGATCGGTTCTAGTTCGAATTCCGCATAAATCTCGTTGATCTTTCGCCCGAGCTCGTGTTCGATGATGGCAAAAGCAACATCATTAGGAAACGGCGGCACTTGATCGACGAGCGTTCCGAGTTCCTTAACAAAGGGCAGCGGCAGCAGGTCGGCCCGCGTTCCCATAGACTGGCCGATCTTGATAAATGTCGGCCCGAGCCTGATCAGTTTGTCCTTCAGCCACAGAGCCTGACGCTCCTGAATTTTTTCGCGGTTGGTCTCGGTTCCGAGAAAAAAGCGGCGGAGTCTCTTCAGGAACGTCTGAAAGAACCACAGCCGAACAGCGTAGAGTTTTTCGCCGTAATAGGCCGCCCGCGTCAAACGCATCGCCGATTTCAGCCGCGCGCGTTTCTGCTTGTTTTGCATCTTCAAATGCAGATCGAGCTGATCGAGATAAAGGTAAAGCGCAAGCATCGCGATAACCCGCGAGATCTGAAACAGCCGCAGATATCCGCGAACCCCATGGAATTTTCCGTTCTCATCCGATTCCACGTTTTGCAGCTCGCGTTCTTCGTCAATGAGCTGGGAATTAGTGACCTTTTTTGCGATCGCGAGGTCTTTTGTCGGCACAAAACCGTTCGAACCAATCGCAATCGGCTCGATCAACTCACGCTCTTTAACAAGTGTTCCGTTTTCTAACATTTATTCCGCCTCGATCTCCTGCCCGAACTGCAACGTGTAACCGTTGTTATCGTAAACCGCAAATTCACGCATTCCGTACTCGAAATCTTCGATGCCGTAGCATATCTTCGCTTTGTCCTTAACCTTTTCCCACATCCCGTCAACGTCGTCCGTCGTGAAGTAAAAGGTGCCCGTAAAACCGATCTTTTCGTAAGGCACATGCTCGTTCGGCTTGGCAAACATCACGGCTACGTCATCGGTCCGTAGCGTCGCCCAGCCCCAGTCGAGGTTGACTTCACCCTCGGAAAAACCAAGAACGTTAGTATAAAACTCAATGGTCCCGGCAAGATCTTCGGTCCACATCATTGGCCTGAGTTCGGATATCTTCATCGGTTTATGGCAATATTTCGAATGTGTTGCAGTGTTTCGGACGAAAGATGCTGAAATGGCGACGGTCGATGGTTAGTATTTTTGTGATATTCAGGCGTTCGGCCATTGCGACAATGCAGGCGTCCACAAAATCTATGTTGGCATCACTGTAAGTGCGAAGGACCTCGGTAGCACGCTGGTAATCGGATGGCTGCGGTGATTCGAGTAAAAGGTCGGTTTCAGCGAGCGTGTCTACAAACTCCCACACGGCGTGATGTCCCAAATCCCTCTGGAGTAAAAAGGTGATCTCGGTAATAGCTGGAACCGGAAGAATAATTGGTTCGTTCTCATTCAACCGCACGGACCTAACGGCAAAATGCGACAAGTCCTTCCCATTCACCTGTGCGTACAGGTAGCCAGAATCAATAAGATAGGACATTCGCTAATCCCTTCCCAAACTCGATAGGCCCATTTCGGCTCTGAGGATCTCCGACGCTCGTTCGGCCGTGTCACCGGGGCCACCGTAAAACATTCCAGACATATCACAAAGTTTTTTTTGCTTCTTTGCGCTTGGGGTGAGTTCACTGACTTTTTCGGCCAGGAGCGATCCTGCAACATCTGCAACATCCTCGCCACGGCTACGTGCGATCTCTCTAATTCGAATTTCTGTCACTTCTGAAACGTTGACGTTCATACGTTCACCTCACAGCAAATCTAGCATATTCTGTACGCCATTGTGGTGGAAATAGTTCCTCGCCCGGTTCGAGTCTTTCTCTATCTGGGCCTTTAGTTCATCGATGCCGTTAAATTTGCGTTCGTCGCGAATGCGGTGCAAAAAGCGGACGCGAAGAACGTTGCCGTAAAGGTCGCCATCGAAGTCGAAAACATACGTTTCGATCGAAGGGTCGGCGTCCGATTCAAAAGTCGGGCGAACGCCGATATTTGTGATGCTTTTTCGCCAGCTGCCGTCGATCAGGGTCGCGGTCGCGTACACGCCGTAGCGAGGAATGACCCGATTATGCGGCTTTAAATTTGCTGTCGGAAAGCCGATCGTGTGGCCGCGACGGTTGCCGCGAATGATAACGCCCTCGACACCGTACGGACGTCCGAGCATGCGGCGGGCGAGATTGATGTAACCCCCGGCGAGCAGCTTGCGGATCTTTGACGAGCTGATCCGCATTCCTCGAAGCTGTATCTCATCGACCTCGTCCGCGACAAACCCAAGCTTCTCGCTCATTGCTCGCAAAAGCTCGATATTTCCGCCCCGATCCTTGCCAAACGCGAAGCCTTTACCGAGATAGACCTCTTTCGCTTGCAGGCGGTCGTGGATGATATCCGTGAGAAAATTCTCGGCCGGCTGGTCTGCGAATTCGCGCGTGAACGGGATGACAATGGTCTGGTCGATGCCGAGAACTTCGAGATTTGCCAACCGCTGATCGAGCGTTTGCAGCATCGGCGGGGCCGAATCGGGATGCAGCACAGCTCGCGGATGCGGGTCAAAGGTGATCGCGGTTGCGACTGCATCAACAGCCTTTGCCCGGTCCACGACCTTTCGCATTATTTCCTGGTGCCCGAGATGCAGCCCGTCAAATACGCCGAGAGTCAAAACGGTCGGTCGCAGAATATTAGCGTTTTCGGTTCCGTGAAATATCTTCATCTAGGAAATGGTATTTGAGCAGGCGTGAATAGGCAACCGGTGAGAATATTAGGCTATTTTATGAGCGTGAGAAGCTTCTTCATTTCCGTCTTTGTTACGATGCGGTAAGCGGGTTGCGCCGCTTCGCTGTACTTTTTGCTGTGGTGAATCGCTGGAAAGTTCGAATCCTTCATTTCGAGGTTGAGTGCGAACCAACTCCGATGCGTGAGATTCCCCGCAGGGCGTTTTTCCAGCCGTTTACCGAGTTCGTTCCAGGCTAAGATAAAATTATCGCTAGTCGACCGGTATTCGCGGCTGCTCGCAAGAAAAGCCTCGAGCAGATCGTCCGCGTTCCCGCCGCGAGTCTTGAAAGGCCGTAGATTCAGCCTGCCGACCTCCTCGCCTTTACAAAGCGGTTCCCAGATCGGCTCCGCGACGGATTTAGTACTTAGTGAATCCCATTCGCCCATCATCCATTTGCGCGTAGATTCGGCATCCGGAACCGCGTGTTCACCTCCGCGAGTGGCCTGAAACGTCCATTTATACGCGTCCTCGATACGCACGTTTTTGTCTGCCTTCCATTTCGGCAAAGCAAAATCGATCAGGGCCGACGGCAGGCACGAGAGCAGCAATGTTAGAGCGAGAAAATTCATAATAAATGGACCGCAGGAGCACACGCCTGCGGGCGCCGGTGCCTCCGGCGTGAGGATTTTTGGGTTCAATCAACTTGTAAAATCATCGGGTTCGTCAGCGTCCCGAAGCGGAACGCTTGCAGGCGAGGGCTCCTGCGTTCCCGGCTATTGTCTCGCAAAAAACTCATGTTCCATATGCTCGATCACCGCGCCAATCTCTTTGACAGCAGCGATGCTTGCTTGTTTTTTGGACGGTCCGTCGACGTTTGGCTGGATCAGCTTCATATTGAGGCTGAAATTCGAACCTTTCGGCGGATAATTCGAGAACGCTTTCTGTAGCGGGCTGCGGATGTAGACGCAGAGTACGCGGGCATTTTCGAGCGATGTCAGTATCTTGCCGGTGCCGAAGCGAAGTTTGTCCACATCAAAACGCCCCTCGCGGCTGCGTTGGCCTTCGGGAAAAATTAGTACGACATTTCCTTTTGCCAACAAATATCGACACAAGTTGAGAACCGCGTTCTTATGAGCGGGTGAGCCTTTGCGGTCGATGAAGATGCATTTCGTGAGGTACAGGATCGCGTGATAGTGAAGCTTTTTCTTGAAAAAATCTCCTGCCGGGACGTTCCACATGAACGCTTTGTAATTGAACAGGTACCAGAAATTCGACGCCAGAGCCCAAATGACCAAAGCCGAATCGATAAATGTCAGATGATTCGAACAGATGACGAGCGGATACTGGCCACGCTCTTTGTCCATCCAAATCTGTCGAAATTGTTTGCGGATCTCGGCCATGTTCTCGACGCGGTAGCCCTGCACGTATTTCATCACCGCGACAAGCAGACCGCCGACCGGAAGAAGCAAAATACGGCACAGGTTGGACTGAAATCGCGTTTTCTCGATCTGCCACAACGGCGGATCGTCCACGTCGCCAGTCAGCTTGGCAGTCTTGATTATCTGGATCAACTTTTCGGCTCGCATCATAAATTCTTAACTCCCCTCCTTGCGAAGGAGGGGTGCCGACGCCTCGTCGGCGGGGTGGTTCTCTACGCCATGATGGAGAGATTTTGATTGAGACATTAAGGCTTCTTACCCACGTCGGAGAGAACCACCGTCAGCCGAAGCGGCTGCCACCCCTCCTTCGTAAGGAGGGTAACCTATTTATTCAATCCCTGATTTCCCGCGCCAAAAATATTCTGCGGATCAAGACTCTTCTTGATGTCTTTCTTCCATTTCAAGGCCGTTTCGGACATGATCTCGGGCAGATACTGTTCGCGGATCTTGCCGATGCCGTGATGATGCGAAAGCGAGCCACCGCACCGGAGGATTTCTTCGCGAGCGATGTTTTCGAGTTCGAGATACACTTCGGACGGGTTTTCGACGCCTTTGTAATAAAAGCCGAAATAGAAATAGATCGCGACGCCCGTGCGATAAACCTGCGTGATACGCGAGGTCACAAACGGGGTGCCGGGAAGGCCGCGTTTGGCGTATTCCTCACGCAGCACGCGTTTGACGTTGTCGCAGATCGTGAGAGCATCGCTCCATGCACACGAAGTCTCGAAGGACTCGGCGATGATGTAGTAATTCATCAAAAAGTCGCGAATATAGGCGATGCTGTACGTCAACTGATAACCGCGACGGCCGTTCTCCTCTCCCGCTTTCATACCGCCGTGCTTAGCGGCGATGCGGTAAACGTCGGTTTGCTGTCGGTCAACTTCGGATGCCGTTCCTTCAAAAACCAGCGTCAACGCGACCATTTTATAAGGGTCAAAGCCCTTGACCTTGGTCACGATGAATTTCTCAATACTGCTCTTCCAAACCTTCAATCCGGTTGAAGCCGGTTTGAGAGCGAGGCCGAACTGGAACTGTAAATTGTCCACGAGTCTCACGCTCGCGGGCGGTATTGAGGTGTGAGCAAGCTCCTGCATGAACGCGTATCCGGCTTCGTAGCTTGGGAAGAGAACGGAGCTGTAAGCCTGTGATTCCGGCAGCGGGAAAAGCTTCACGATAGCCGATGTCACGATTCCGAGCGTTCCTTCCGAGCCGAACATCAAACGGCGAAGATCGGAGCCGACAGATTCGCGTGGGGCGGCGGTCGTTCGTTTTAATTCTCCATCTGCGGCGGCGACGGTAATATCGACGACGATGTCTTCGATATTGCCGTATTTGTTCTTTTTCATGCCGCTCGCGTTGGTCGCGATCCAGCCGCCGAGGGTTGAGAATTCGACACTGTCGGGCTCGTGGCCCATCGAAACGCCATATTTTGCAAGCTGCGACATGATGTGGCGGCCCACCGCTCCAGCCTCGATACACGCCATCATATTCTCTTTGTCGATCCACAAAATGCGGTTCATTCGCCGCATGTCGACGGTCGCGATGACGCGGCTTTCGTTGTCGCTACAGCGTAAGGCGTCGGTGACGTTCGTTCCGCCGCCGAACGGGATCAGCACGACATTGCGATCTTTCGCCGTGGCGATCAGCGAGGCGACTTGGGCTTCGTTCTCCGGGTACAGAACCATGTCCGGAATGCGGCCGAGGCGTTTGTGCTTGATCGCGTACATCTCTTCCTGCGTGTGGCCATGGCCGTGGCGCAGGCGGTTTTCACCGGAGGCGTCGATCTGCTCTTCCTTGAGGAATTCGCGGATGGCTTTGCTGAAAGCAGGCGACTCGATCGCCGCGGGAATTTCTGTCGGATAAGAATTACGGTGCTGGTCTTTTGGATCGAGGTCGATCGCTAGAGTCTCGCGGATCCAGGGCAGCAGACGCGGCAATTCCTGTCCGCTTAGCTCATAACGGCTGCCCGTGATCTCAACGACCTCACGCTCGTTGATCGCAAAACTCGTGTCGCGAAAACCCCAGTTTTCCCAGCTTTCCGCTTCGTCGGCTCCGATCACTATCGGTTCCGGATAGATCAAATTATCTTTATTCATCGCTTATTATCAGCGAGTTTGAATCATCGTGGCCAAAAATGCTTGAACGCTTCTGCTATTCGAGGAACGAAATGATCGTGCTTTCTTTCGTCAGTGCCGAAGGAGCAATTCCGAGCAGCGAGCGGAAAGTGCGGGTGAGATGAGCGGAGTCTGAAAACCCGGCTTCGTGGGCGACTTCGGTCAGAGATTCGCCCTTAGCAAACAGGTGCATCGCGTCACGAAGACGCAGCCAGAGCAGGTATCGGCGAACCGGAACTCTCACGTTCTCAGTAAAAAGGTGGGAGAAACGGCTTTCTGATAGCTCGACGCCGGCGGCGATCTCCTGCACCGAAATGCCCTCATCGCGGCTCGACTTGATCCATTCGATACTCTGAGCAACGCGGCTGTCGATCGGCAGGCTTTCGCCGTTATCGATGGCCGCGACCATCTCCTGGCAAATGCTCTGCATATCATTCGCGGCGAGACGCTCGTCAAAATCCGTGAATATCGAGCGGACCTTTGCGACGATGTCGGCAGAAAGTCTCGTGATCCCTTGTTTCGAGAATATCGGTGCGAGCGGCTGCGCGAGCTTCGTCTCGGGAGCGAGAAGGAGCATCACCATCTTGTTGTGCCGACCGTCGATGGCGTGGGGTTGACCGGGAGCGATGATCGCGGATTCGTAGTTGGTGAAGGTGTCGTCTTCGCGGGTCCGAAGGGCGAAACCCTGCTCGATAGCCGCGCAAACCTTGATCGCCGGCGATTCGTGCAGACTGGCATCCGCCGCCTGGCCGAGAAATATCGCCTGCTCGTCCCAAACGAGCACGGTTCCGCGCCATTCGCGAGTCGTAACAAAAATATCGTCGATCTGACTCATTGAACTCTTAGCCGGGAACGCAGGCGCCCTCTCCTGCAACGCCGGTCCTCCGGCGTGAGAACGTCAACCACTTTTCAACTCGGATAACCAACGCGTTCATCAGCGTCCTCAAAGCAGGACGCTTGCAGGCGAGGGCGCCTGCGTTCCCGGCGATCAGTCGCCTAGATGCTTGTCCGGCGCGAGGTAATTCTGAATGTAGTCCGCAACGGCATCGGCTAGCGGTGTGACCGGCTTTGAGTAACCTGTGTTTCGTATCCGCGTCAGATCAGCCTGGGTGTGATATTGATATTTACCGCGAAGCTGCTCAGGCATGTCGATGTATTGAATATTCGGCTTTTTATCCAGTGCCGCAAAAGCCGCGTGAGCGAGAGCGTTCCACGTCGCAGCTTCACCCGAACCAATATTAAAAAGCCCGCCAATACGATTCTCCAAAAAGTGCAGCGTCATATCGACCGCGTCCTTAACATACACAAAATCCCGCCCAAATTCGCCGTCTTTGAATAAAGGGTTGTAGCTCCGAAACAGCCCGATCATGCCTGTCGCATTGATCTCACCAAATGCCTTATTAACCAGCGAACGCATATCTCCCTTGTGATCCTCGTTCGGCCCGAAGACGTTGAAATATTTCAAGCCTACGATTCGTTTGAACAAACCATTACGGAAAGCCCACTGGTCAAAAATATGCTTTGAATACCCATAGAGATTTAGCGGTCTCAGTTTATCAAGATCGTCAGTTCCGTCTGCCATTCCGGCCGAGCCATCGCCATAGGTCGCTGCCGACGAAGCATAGATGAACCGGATATTATGAGCGAACGCCCACGATGCGATCAGCTTTGTGTATTCGAAGTTGTTGCCGAGCATATAGTCCGCCCGCGTTTCCGTCGTCGACGAGCACGCACCAAGATGGAAAATGCATTTCGCATCTTTGTGCATCAGGTCAACATCTTCGGCAAATTCATCCGCGTCCGAATAGTCCGCAAACCGCAGCGGCGCAAGATTCTTCCACTTGTCCGTCTCATCCATCCGGTCAACGATCAAAATATCGTCATACCCAAGCTGATTAAGCCGCCAGACGACAGCACTGCCAATAAAGCCGGCTCCGCCGGTCACGATTATCTTCATACAGATTCTTTCTCGCTATGATACCACTGGGCATCGGTCGGACTGAATCGGGCTGAACTCCCTTGGTCTGAGGCCTGCCGGGACTCGCGCTTATTTGCCGCGTCTCCGAAACTCCATCGCTCCGTCATCGAGCCGGGCGTAACGCAGCATCGACAGATCTTTAAAGTAGTTCTGATGCAGCCGCCACGGGTGTTTCGATCCCTGGCTGGGAAGTTCGTCGAGCACACGGAGAACGTAGGTCGAATTGAAGTCGAGCACCGGAATTCGCTCAAGCGTGGTGTCATGTGCCCGCGCCACGCAGCTTGCAAATCCATGCTTGTCCATATGTTTGAGCAGGCGGCAGACGTATTTTGACGTTAGATCGCATTTGAGCGTCCACGACGCGTTGGTGTACCCGAAAGCCTGAGCGAGATTGGGCACGTCGTTATACATCATGCCTTTGTAGGCGGACTTTTTCGATAGATCGACGGTTTCGCCGTCAACGACGAGTTCGAGGCCAGCCATGATCTTTAGCCTGAGGCCAGTCGCGGTGACGATGATGTCAGCGTTCAGCTCATCGCCAGTGTCGAGCAAAACACCGGTTGCCGTGAAGGTCTCGATATTACCCGTCACGATCGACGCCCGGCCTTCGCGCATTGCCTCGAATAGATCGGAATCGGGCACGACGCATAGACGCTGATCCCACGGGTTGTATTTCGGCGTAAAGTGCTTTTCAAGCTGTTCGTCGCCTAGCTCTTTGCGAATTCCCTTTGCAATGAGGCGCTTCATAGCCGCTGGATACTTCTTTGAGCCTTCGTAAAAAAAAGCCTGTCGCACGATGTTCTTCCACCGTGAAAGGGCGTAGGCCGCCTTGGCAGGCAGCAACGAGCGCAAAAAGTTCGCAATCCGGTCCTGCGAGGGCATCGTGACAATATACGTCGGCGAACGCTGCAGCATCGTCACGTGCTTTGCAGTTTCCGCCATCGCCGGAACAAGCGTTACTGCGGTCGCTCCGCTGCCGATGACGAGGACGCTCTTGCCCGTATAGTCGAGATCCTCCGGCCATTTTTGCGGGTGAATTACGGTTCCCATGTAATCGTCAAATCCCGGCCAATCAGGTGTGTAGCCCTTGTCGTATTCGTAATAGCCGGTGCAGAGGTAGATAAAATCGCAAGTGAAGATAATCGTCTTGCCCTGCGGCGCTGAGCCATTCTCTTCCTCGGCGTCTCTGCGTCTCTGCGGTGGATCCCCGCTGCGTTCGGGCACACTCCCTACCGGTCGTGTTTCCACCTGAATCGTCCACGTCGAATTCTTAGATGACCAGTCGGCTCGTCGAACGCGATGGCCATAACGTATCTCTTTATCGAGATCGTATTCAGCCGAGGTTTCGCGAATATAATTGAGTATCGAAGGGCCATCAGCAATAGCTTTCTGCTCGCTCCACGGCCGAAAGCTATACCCGAGCGTGAACATATCCGAATCAGACCGCACACCCGGATACCGAAACAAATCCCAAGTCCCGCCCGACGCCTCGCGGCCTTCAAGGATCGCAAACGACTTCTCCGGACACTCCATCCGCAAATGCGCCCCGGCCCCGATTCCCGAAAGGCCCGAACCGATGATGAGGACGTCGAAGTCTAGCGATTCTTGCACTCTATATATGTTTGTAATCTAATTTGCTCGCCATCAATAATCAACAAGCTTACAATACCGCCCACCATGGAGCAGCCACAATATTGTTGTCGAGCAATCGAATCTTGGGATCGCAACTCAAAATAAGTCCACGACGTACATTTTGGTACTTGTCACGGAATGCGGATAGATGTCTTGCTTCACGGTTGCCTACGTCTCTTGCAGCTTTGATTTCAACAGGTAATATTTCTTGATTTTCTTGCAGTACAAAATCTACTTCTTGGCCACTTGGCACTCTCCAATGGTAAACGCCCCGGCCCGGACTTTCGTCGCGCCATTGTAACAGGTCGTTGCAAACCAGTGCTTCAAGATGAAAGCCAGTAGGTTCGTTTTCTTTAGACCCTGCAAGGGCAAGCGCAGGATCAATGACATACACCTTCGGTGCCTTGATCACCCGCTGGCTGGCATTCCGTGAATATGGCTGAATGATCTCAATTAGATAACTTCGCTTTAGAGCATCGATCCAACGGCGAACAGTGTTTACGGATATGCCTAGATCGCGTGAATAAGCCGATGCGTTAAAAACCTGACCGGTCCAGGCGCAAGCCAGACGAAAGAAGGTTTCAAAGCGTTCGGAGGACTCCACTCCTAATATCTCCCGTATATCTCTATTTGCGAAGGTAATGATGTAATCGTCGAATAGCTGTAACCGATAATTTTCGGGTACGGCTAACGCTCTGGGAAAACCTCCCGAACTCACAATATCTCGCCAATCTAGCTCACCGCTACTCGCTGCGCGGCCTTCTAGTTCGGCGAGGATCTTTGCGTTGTCACTCCCGAATAAGAAACTCCAACCGAGCTGCGATTCATCGAAACGCAATTCACTCAAAAGAAGAGGCCGAAGCGTTCGATAGGCTGCGCGGCCTTGTAGAGAATCGCCAACGTTTCCGAGCATCAATGGCTGATTCGAACCGCTTAATAGATAGGAGCCGGGTCGTTGTTCTTGATCTACTATAGCCTTGATTGCTAAGAAGAGTCCGGGTACTCTTTGAGCCTCGTCAATGAATGCTTTAGGTCCTAACTCATCCAGCAGCACTTCAGGAATCTCAGTAGCCTTGCGCAGGTGATCTGCATCATCGAGCGTGCATACCCTAAATCCTTCATCTTCCGCTATGATTTGGCAAAGTGTGCTTTTGCCGATCTGCCGGGCACCCATTACGGCTACCACCGGGTAGATGCTTAGATCGCGGCGGACGATCTGACTTAAAACTCGCGGATATTTAGTAGTTGCCATGAGCCATAAAATACGTTATATTTGCCATCAGTAGAGAATATAACGTATTCATATCCATATGACAAACAGCTACTCAATGGACGATTTACTCGATTTTCTGTCTCATGCAGGCAAAAAGGGAATGATGCCCGCAGCAACATCTAGGGCACTTGCCGTTGCGGCCCGCAACGTATTTGGCGTACTAGATGCGGAAGAACAGGAAAATATAAGCGGGCTTGGTTTAGAGACAGTCATAAAACGTTTCAACAACAAACGAGCGAAAGACTTTAACCCGGGGTCGTTGAAGGCATACGGTCAGCGTGTTCAACGCGCAGTTGAACTTTACGAGCAATGGATGGATAATCCTGCCGATTTTTCAGTCAAAACACGAAACTCCGGTACAAGTCGAAAACCAATCAAAACAAAACAGACTGAAAACAGAAACGAAGACATTCCAATGACTACGGCAGTCACAACAATGAACCCAATACCACCAAACCGACAAGGAACCTATCAGTCGTCGTTCCCAGTAGGTCCGGGTCGGGTGATTACGGTTTCGAGTATCCCGGAAGATTTGACATCTTTAGAAGCCGAGAAACTAGCCCAGTTCGTTAGAATGCTCGCTGTCGAGTAGCGGACCGAAAGGCCAAACAGGCATTACGAGTTCAACCGTATTTATCGGTGAATAAGAGCTTCTCTACCACCCCAAAATATAAGCAAACATCAGCGGAGCTACGATCGAGGCGTCTGATTCCACAATGAACTTCGGTGTGGTCGCTTCGAGTTTGCCCCACGTGATCTTTTCATTCGGCACCGCACCTGAATACGAGCCGTAGCTGGTGGTCGAATCCGAGATCTGGCAGAAATAGCCCCAGACAGGAACGCCCGTTCGCTGCAAGTCCTGATGCAGCATCGGGACGACGCAGATCGGGAAATCACCGGCGATGCCGCCGCCTATTTGGAAGAATCCGACGGTGGAATCGTCGGTGGCGTTTGCGGTGTACCATTCGGCGAGGGACATCATGTATTCGATGCCGGTGCGTACTGTGTGGACGTTACGCACGTCGCCGGTTATGACGTGGCCGGCAAACATATTGCCCATCGTCGAATCTTCCCAGCCCGGCACGACCATCGGCAGGTTTTTCTCCATCGCGGCGTACATCCACGAGTCTTTGAGGTCAATCTGGTAATACTCTTCGAGCGAGCCGTTTTTGAGCACCTGATACATGAATTCGTGCGGGAAATACTGCTTGCCCTCGGCATCAGCCTTGGTCCAGACATCGACCATCGCCTTCTCCAGCCGCCGCATCGCTTCCATTTCGGGGATGCAGGTGTCTGTCACGCGGTTCATGTGGCGGTCGAGCAGATCCTGTTCATCGGCCGGAGTCAGATCACGGTAATGCGGCACGCGCTCGTAAAAATCATGGGCGACGAGGTTAAACAGATCTTCCTCAAGATTCGCCCCCGTACAAGAAATGATCTGCACCTTGTCCTGCCGTATCATCTCCGCAAGGCTCAAACCCAACTCAGCAGTCGACATCGCCCCGGCCAAAGTGATCATCATCTTCCCGCCGCCGTCGAGATGCTGCTTATAACCCTCAGCCGCGTCGATTAGGGCCGCCGCATTGAAATGGCGGTAGTGGTGTTTTATGAATTCCGTCATTTGTCCGTTCATAGTTTGATTTTAATATGTTTGCACGAAATGCACATCTTCGAGGCAACAAGATGTGTTAATAGCAAATGAAGATGTCCTGTTTTGCTAGCACGTTATATGTCCTGTTTGAAGTGTCGAAGAGAAAGGC
>JBEBJB010000053.1:0-27680 GCA_040080065.1 Pyrinomonadaceae bacterium | reverse complement strand
CATCGCAGTTTCTCTCCTGCCTTCAATCTTCTACCCCTCGCCCCTAAAGCGGACATCTCATTTGCTACTGCTACCGGACATATAATGTGCTAGCTACAGCATAATCATTTATTTGTTGACAAAAAACATCCCTCCGTTATAACATTGTTCATATGAGAAAGAATCTCACAATAATCGGAAACAGCCTGGGGGTCATCATTGAAAGGCCGATTCTGGATATACTTGGATTTTCCCGCGAGACGGAACTCGAAGTAACGACTGATGGAAAGCGACTTATCATCGAGCGGGTGACTGAAAAAAGTCGTGAAAACCGCATTCGCTCTTTAACGAAAGAAGTTATTTCGTCTCACGAGAAAACGTTTCGTAAACTCGCCGAATGACCGAGCCGACTTTCTTAACGGTCGATGAAGTACTCTTAATTCACGAAGAACAACTTGAAGCATTTGGCGGTCTCGACGGAATTCGAGATCGAGGATTGCTGGAATCGGCTGTAATGACCCCGCAAGCAAGTTTCTTTGGAGAGTATTTGCACGAGTTTCCGTTTCATATGGCGGCGGCCTACGCTCTCCATATCGCTGAAAATCAACCGTTTCTCGATGGTAATAAGCGAACGGCTCTATCAGCGGCGATGGTATTTTTGAAGGATCACGGCTACGAGTTTCGCGACGAGGATGATTTAACGCTTTATCGCGCAATGATTTCTGTTTCGGAAAGGTCCCTCGATAAAGCCGGGCTTGCCGATCTCCTTTCTGGACTTGCGACGGAATAAAAAATCCGCGTACGCCTCCCGAGACGTACGCGGATCTTTTTATTACTCCAGCTGGCGCCTTTTGCCTATTTTGCCAGGCGGAGTTTCAACAAGCTGTAAAACTGGATGTAGCAGCTAACCATTGCAGTCAGGACCAAAAACGTCATTGGCATATACCGAAGCGATTCGGGCAAAACCACGCCAACGCTCTGCCTGAAGACCAGACCGAGCAGCATTCCGAACACAGCGATCGCTCCGCGACCGGCGAGCCAGTTCGCGTAGAGCGGTTTTTCGTGCGGCGAAGGTAGAAAATATGGCAGTGCGAGCACCATCAGCGTAGTTATTCCCATCAAAACTGCGTCGATTGAGAACATCTGAGCACTGCGTCCGTACTCCATTGCCAGAAAAAATAACACAAACGTCGTGTCAAAACTGACCATCCCGCCAAATTCCGCTGCCGTGCTTTTATTCGTTGTGTGATTCATTTTATCTATTGTGTATATATTTAAGTTTTGGTCCCGACCGGTTCTTACTGTTTGCTGTTGCTGAACTGTTTATATGCCACGCGGAAAAGCTCAGACAGAGCGTTTGCCGTTTCGGGCGTTAGATTTTTATCAGCCCGAAGGTGAGCTTCGATAATGTCGGTGGTCGGCTCGTGCGGATAATAGATGACCGGTTCGATGTTGTCGTCGGTGTGTTTCGTCATGAGACGATCGACCGGCATATCGAGCCATTGCGTCAGACGGGCGATGTTGTCCGCATCGGGACGGCCTGTACCGTTTTCAATACGCGAGAGCGTCGATGCCGATACGTCGGTCACGTCAGCTACATCGCGTAGGCTAAGTTTCAATTCCTCTCGGCGACGCTTGATCGCTTTGCCAAGCTCCGCCGTGTTGATCAGACTCTCATTTTTGAATCCCATAATTTTATCTTTCCTCCATGATTTTCCAAGTGCCATTAGTGCCCTTGCCATTTCACAGATAAAACATAACATACGTTTTTTTTAAATGCAACACCTCATTTCACACTTGCAACATTTTTATTTTTCAGATACACTGTTTCACAGATGGTACGTGGATAGATCCCAGACCATCTTTGACATGAGGAAAACTGAGTCGCATGTGTCTGACATGCCGCGAACAGAAACTCGGGTACGGTAATGGATGAGTTCGGATTTTCAGACGATCCGACATTAGAGGTCATGCCGTTAACCCGATTTGCCAAACACGAAGGAGAACGAAATGAAACGCAACGCGATAAACGAAACAAAAGAAACGGAAACAGCAACCTTGTTTGAACTAAATGAAATCGCGAGTAACGTACTCGATTTTTCGAGTACTTTAAAGGAACTGCGAAAAACCGTCGATCCAAACCTTGTCCGCCACCGGGCCGGACGTCGTGACCGCAACGGGCAAACGCACATGGTCGAGTACGTCGAATGGCACACTGTCGCCGACATCCTGGACGAACACGCACCGAACTGGGGACACTCGATCAAAGACATTCGCCCGATCGGCGACATTATTACTGTCACGGTCGCGATCACGATCGACGGCGTAACCCGAGAGGGCATCGGAACGGGCCGTACGACTAGCGAGACTGGCATTAAGAAAGCTGAACATGATGCTCTCAAACGTGCGGCTGTGAAATTCGGCATCGCGAGAGAGCTTTATAAGCGAGAATTCGATTCGATCGACGGCGAGGAGCCAGTTGCAGCAGCAGTGGCAGTTGCAGCGGTAGTTGAACCGGCGCCGGAAGCGAGAAGATTTGAAGACACGGTCGCAAAAAGCTTGGGCGATCTTGTCACGACGAAACAGCTCAGCATGATTCGTGCGATCGCTCGCGAAGGCGATATTGATGCCGCGAAAGAATGCATGGATCTGATGAACTGTAGCGTTTCCGAGCTTTCGAAGCGTGCGGCGTCCGATCTGATCGATCACTTGCAGAATATGCAGCGAAACGGCGTTCTGCATCTGCGGCGTGCGAGCTAATAGTCGGGTGAGCATACTCGCCGGGAACGCAGCCGCCCTCGGCTGCAACGCCGGTTCCTCCGGCGTGAGACTCGCGGGCATTATGTCCGCCGAAGCGGCGAACATTCAGCCGAGGGCGGCTGCGTTCCCGGCAATCAGGGTTTTGAGCTGCGGCCTGTCCATCCAAGCTTTCTCCATGAAGCGCAAATACAATAGGCCGCAGCTCAAAACTCCCACGTTTATTTAACTAAAAACTAACTCGCTCCCACTTGCGTAACACCTAACATTCGAAGCAGAATAGGTTACATTTTCTAAATTCAATAAAAAGGAGCAAACATATGTCACAAGAAGCAAGTGAAATGGCCGGTTACGGCGGGCCGGGACACGGCGATTTTTGCTGGACCGAGATCGCAACTAACGACGCCGCCGCGGCAAAGGAGTTCTACACAAAAGTTTTCGGCTGGAAATTCAAAGAGAGCGACGCTACGGAAGGAGCGTTTGAATACCACGAATTCTCAACCGACGGCGGCGATTATCCCGCCGGCGGACTTTATGAGATAACGCCCGAGATGTGTCCTGACGGCGAACCTCTGCCGCCGCCGCATTTTATGACCTACATCGCTGTTGACGACGTCGACGAAAACGCTAAAGCCGCAGTTGAGCTTGGCGGCAAGGTCATTAAGGAACCGATGGACATTCCAAACACGGGGCGATTTGCCGTCATTGCCGACCCGTCGGGTGCAATGTTTGCAACATTTAAAATGAAGAGCTAAAGGAGGAGATCATGGCAGATTTTAATATACCCGCAGCCGGCAACGTGTGCTGGCGTGAACTGCGAACAAAAGACATCGCGGCCGCTACCGAATTCTATACAAAGCTTTTCGGCTGGTCGCTCGAACAGTCAAAAGTGACGGAAGTTCCCTATAAAGAGATCATCCACAACGGCACAGCCACCGGCGGAATGATGCCGATGGGCAACGAATGGGGTGAAATGCCGTCACATTGGGCAAATTACATCGCTGTCGATAGTGCGGACGAAACCGTCGCAAAGATAACCGCTAACGGCGGAGCCATCCACGTCCCGCCGTTTGACGCTCCGGGCGTCGGGAGAATGTCGATGGTCGCCGATCCGTCAGGAGCCAGCTTCGCGATCATCCAATTCGAACAACCGCCGGTGTAAGAAGTAACCACTAAATAACACGAAAAGACACGAAATAAGAGATCTCATATTTCGTGTCTTTTCGTGTCTTTTAGTGGTTACCTTATTACGTTCGGGTACCGGTGAACGGCAGGGGATCGGGGACGATCGGGGCCGTTAACGTTCCGCTCATTGTGTCTCCATTGACCTTTCCAGCAATCGTGAATTCGACCGGCTGGCCCTGCATCTCTGTGTTTGCGGTTGCGGCTAGTTTGCTGCCTGAAACTTTTCCGTCGGCGATCTTTCCGTTGCCTAGCATCGTTTCCAGAACCCCGGTTATGGCGTCTCCATCTTGTTCGAGTGTAAGCGAAACCGGCAATTGCTGGCCTTGAAAATCGATCACGAGTTTCCACTTTCCCGAAACGTCTGCGGTTTCACAGTCTTCGCCGACAACGTATTTTGCTTCATCCTGTGGGACGCCATCGGTATCGAATATCTCCACATAATCGGCATATTCGCGAGCCTGCGGCAGCACTTCCTCTGCATCGCCGACTATGACGATCGCCATCTCGTCGGGACGGATGTGCTTGACCGCGACGCTCTGGACCTCGTCGATCGTCACGGCATCGACATTCTCACGATACGTCTGGAGATAGTCGTCCGGCAGGCCGTAGAGCTGCTGGTTGACAATTAGATTGGTCAACCCTTCCTGCGTCTCGGCACGGATCGGGAAAACGCCGGTCAGGAAATTTTTAGCATCCTGTAGTTCGTCCTCGCCGACCTTTTCATTGCGAATACGGTCGAGTTCGTAGAAAAACTCCTTCAGCGAATCGCCGGTCACCGACGAACGAACCTCAGCGGTCGCTTCAAAATTACCGGCGAGCCGTTTGGATTCGAGTCGCGTGTACGCTCCGTAGGTATAACCTTTTTCCTCACGCAAATTCATGAATATACGCGACGAAGCTCCCGCTCCCAGCACCTGATTCATGACGATCAGCGGGAAATAATCGGGATCAACGCGTTTCACGCCGAGGTTTGTGATGACGATATTCGACTGAGCCGAGCCCGGACGATCGACAATAGTAAGCGTTCGTGATCTGCGTTTTGGCGGCTCAGGAAAAGCCTTACTCTCAACCTTACCTAACTGCCAATCGCCAAAGAGTCCATTGAGTTCCGCGAGGAATTCGTCGCGGTTGACATCGCCGACGACGATGAACATCGCCTTGTTTGGCTTGAACGTAGCGGCGTGATATTTGACGAGCGTTTGACGGTCGATCTTTTCGACGTCTGCGGCGGATGGCGACACCTTCGAATATGGATGATCGCCGTAAACCTGTCTCGCAGCCTGTTCACTGGCAAGAAATCCGGGCTGCGAACGCTGGAATTTGAGGTGCTCGATGGTATTTCGGCGGTACAGATCGAGTTCGTTCTCAGGAAATGTCGGACGCAGGACAATTTCGGCAAGTAGATGTAGTATTTCCGAGCTGTAAAGTGACAATGCCGATGCCGACACGATGGTGAAATCGTCCGACGCACTTGCCCCAATGCTCGAACCGAGCCGCTCGATCTTTTCGGCAAGCTGAAGGCTCGAGTAATCTTCCGTGCCCTCGGTCAGCATCGATGTCATCGCGGATGTCAATCCGGTCCTTCCCTCAGGGTCGTTGATGTCACCGCTCTCGAATGCAAGACGGTAGCTCACGAGCGGAAGCCTCTCATTCTCAACAATTACAACCCGCAGGCCGATATCGAGCGTCGTTTCAAATGGCTTCTGAATATCAAACGAAACCGGAGCCAACGGCGCCGGGGGATTTTTCTTAAGTTCTGGTGTCATAAAGAGTGCAATCGAACCGCAGAGACGCAGAAAAATGATAAATGAGGCATATTAAACGCTATTCTCAGTTCCTCCGCGTCTCAGCGCCTCTGCGGTAAAAAACTATCCTTTGCCAGCGGGAACGACATCGAGCAGGGCTCGATTGTCGGTATTCAAAAAGTTGCCAACCGCGTGCCGAATGTTGTCGGCTGTAACGGAAAGCAAAGCGTCGAGTTCGCCGTTTATCAATTCCGGGTCGCCGTCGTATAGAGCAAATTCCGCGATCTGCTGGGCACGCGACATCGAGGACTGTCGCATGCGGACAGAATCATTGATGAGCTGATTCTCGATCTTTTCCATCTCCTCCGAGGTAGGACCATGTGCGGCCAGATCGTGAATTTCCCTCATTATCGTTTCCCGGATCTGGCTTAGGTCTTTCTCGGGTTTCGGAATCGCCCCGATAAAAATGCTCGACGGGCCGCGGCGTTCGTCGGTGAAGCCAAATAGTTGAATAACCGATTCCTCACCTTTTACTAGCTTTTGATAAAGCCGTGAACTGTCGCCGTCGTAGAGAACCTTTCCAGCTAAATAGAGGGCGTAAAATTCCGGCGAGCGACGTTGGGGAATCTTCCAACCTATCAAAAACGCCGGAAAAGGCGCGAGTTTGTCTTCCCATTCTTTGTAATTTGCCGCGACCTCGACCGGTTCCGTCACGTCCAGATCAGGCGGCAAAGGCTGGGACGCGATGTCGCCAAAATACGTCTCGATCAGATCCCGTGCCGTCGCCGTTTCAAACGCGCCCGACAAAACCAACACGGCGTTGTTCGGTGCGTAATATATACGAAAAAACTCCTGCACATCCTCGACAGTTGCCGCGTCGAGATGATCCATCGAACCGATCGTCGAGTGCGAATTGGCAAAATTCTTGTAGATCATTTCGTTGATCAGGTCAAAAATTTGCCCGTACGGCTGGTTATCATATCGCAGCCTCTTTTCTTCCTTTACGGCTTCGCGCTGGTTGTCGAGATTCTCCTGCGTGACAGCGAGCGAACGCATACGATCGGATTCGAGCCACAGGCCGAGCGGCAATTGGTTTGCCGGCAGCGTTTCGTAATAGTTGGTCCGCTCGCTCGACGTCGTTCCGTTCATCGTGCCGCCGGCTTTCATTATGTGCTGAAAATGCCCTGCCTTTGGAACATTTTCCGAGCCCTGGAACATCATGTGTTCGAACAGGTGTGCAAAGCCGGTGCGGTCGTCGCGCTCGTTTCGCGAACCGACATTGTAATAGACGGCAAGCGAGACGACGGGGATGGAATTATCCGGGTTAAGTACAACTCGGAGGCCGTTCGCGAGGCTATATTCCTCAATATCGAGCGGCGGTAGTTTGAATGTTTCTGACATAGATTATTCGGCTACCCCCTGGTTTTTTGCCCATGAAGCAGAAATTCGGAACATATCAATCAGAACATTTTGAGTGTAAAAAAGCAAAAACATCAGCCTCTCAACGGCAGTCGCTAGTTAGTTATCGAATGTGACCCACGGCACTAACAAAGTGAGGCCTTTGACGCATAATTTGAATGAATTGAGGTGAAAAATATGAAAGGCTTCAAAACTGCGATCGAGACCGACGCGGTCACAAATGATAATTTTCGCAAGGTTTTATATACGTCAAAGCACAGCCAGCTTGTTCTTATGAGTTTGTTACCGAATGAGGAGATCGGCCTCGAAACTCATACGTCGAATGATCAGTTCTTTCGCGTAGAGAAAGGAAATGGCAAATGCATTATCGACAACACCGAATACTCGCTAAGTGATGGCGATGCGGTCGTTGTGCCGAGCGGTGCTCAACACAACATCATTAATACCTCGGCGACCGAATCTCTAAAACTGTACACGATATACTCGCCCGCCCATCACAAGGACGGCATAGTCCGCGCGACCAAGCACGAGGCTGAAACGCAAGAAGAGGAATTTGACGGCGTGACAACAGAATAGGTTCCCGCCAAGACACACTCAACGATCCGCCATACGATTTGGCGGATTCTCTCAACATTGACTTTCGGAAAATTCTCCCAACCTCCGCACGATTTATTTGGAAAGTAACCCCTTTTCGGTATATAAATAAGGCATTCAACATTATGATCGGTGGCCGCCTGGGTGCCGCCACGGCCGCCGATCTTTTTTTCAGGTGAGGATAGATCTGGAACCGTCTCGATCATCGCCTGTAGATAGCGTTTTGCCTAACTATTATGAGCCTCATCCGCCGAATCGCGTGTTTTTCCATCCTTCTTTCGATCTCGGCCGGCTCGATCACGGCACAAACTCAGAAAGCCCCGCTTAACCAATCCGATCCATTCACCATCAGAAGCGGCAGCACATTTTCTGCCTCGGGCGGCTCACCGGACGTTCGAACATTTTCAAATTCGACTGAAATTGGCGAGAAAACGACTAGGCTCGCCTCAGAGATCCGCGAGGCCGAGGACCTGATCGTCCGAAACTACATAGATCGCTCGGTCGCAACACCGAACGAGCTAACCAAACGGTCCCTAGACGGAATGCTTCGGTCTCTCGATCCTCATTCGAACTTTTACGATCCAGCCGAATGGAAGAACCTGCTCGATGAACAGCGAAGCGGCTATACCGGCATCGGAGCGACGATCGCGAATTTCTCGTGGAACGGCGTGACCGACACCTACATCATCGCGACTTTCCCGGGCTCGTCCGCTGCTCGCGCTCAGCTAAGATATGGTGACAAAATCGTTGCGATCAACGGCGAGAAGATGGCCGATAAAGATTCCGACGCTGTCCGGGATAAGATCCGCGGGGCGAACGGCACCACGTTCCGGCTGACCGTGCAGCGGGCAGCCACCAACCGATCGGAAACGGTTGAGATACGCCGCAACCGCGTTCCGCAGCCATCGATCCCCGATGCATACATGCTTCGGCCTGGCGTTGGCTATGTTGAGCTTTCCGACGGGTTTAATTACACAACCTCTGACGAACTCGATGCCGCAATGACCGAGCTTAAGCGCGGCGGAATGAGATCGCTGATCCTCGACCTTCGCGGAAATGGAGGAGGTATCGTCGATCAAGCCGTGAAAGTCGCTGAAAAATTCCTCCCCGCCGGAACGCTAATCCTGACGCAGCGTGGGCGCTCTCGCATCGACAATCGCGTTTGGCGATCGATGAACAATAATCCCGAGCAGATGCCGCTGGTTGTTCTCGTTGACGAGGATACGGCGTCAGCTTCAGAGATCGTCGCCGGTGCATTTCAGGACGATGACCGGGCGATGATCGTAGGCGAGCGCACGTTTGGCAAAGGCCTCGTACAGAGCGTAATCGACCTCCCGGGCAAAACGGGACTCACGCTGACGACCGCCAGATACTTGACGCCATCAGGCCGATCTATTCAACGCGACTATTCGAAGATCGCCCTCTACGATTATTACAGTCACAAGACTAATGTAGCTGAGATCGACAAGCCTTTTTTCGAAGCGAGAACGATCACCGACCGCAAAGTTTACGGCGGCGACGGCATTCAGCCGGATGAGATCGTCAAGGTGCAAGATATTTCCGATGCCGACCTGGCGTTACTCGACCCGATCTTTGCTTTCACGAGAGATCTCGTAAACGGCCGCGTTGGCGGTCACGAAAGCTATAGATCGATGCCAGGAGTATTTGGAAAGCGCGTGACGCCGAGCGACTTCCCTATTTCCGAATCGCTAATGGCGGATTTCAGTTCCTGGGCTTCTAAACCAGAAAACGGCGGTTACAGCCAAGCCGCTCTAAAACAATCGGCAGCATTCATAAAGCTCCGGCTTCGCTACAACATCATCATGGCATCGTTCGGAGCAATCTCCGCAAATCAGGTGCTAATAGAAGACGACCCGCAGGTTGCCAAGGCGGTCGAAGCTCTCCCAAATGCCGCCCAGCTCGCTTCCCTAGCCGCCAAGATCAGGCGTCAACAAAATAAATAACGAAAATTGCCCGCCCGTTTTTGGTCATCTATTTTTTCAAAAAAAGCAGCCCCGACTTAAATAAGGCGGGGCTGCTCAATTCGCGTTTCCTAACGAAGACCGGATCTTAGATCAGAACGATATCTTACCGGACAACTGAACTCTACGAGCGGCATTCGCGACGCCGTCAAGGACGCGTCCAAAGGCCGTGTTATTAAACGTCATGTTGTTGTTGCTAGCCGAGATGTCGAAATTCGGTGTGTTAGTCACATTTTTGACGTCAACACGGAAATCGAATGCCCACTTCTCGCCGAATTTGAACTTCCTGAGTACCGAAAGATCGGTTTGGAAATACTTGGCGTTTCTGAAAAAGTTTCGGCCGGTATTACCGATTGTACCCGGAGCCGCAGAAGTGAACATCGCTCTTTGCTCGGCGGTGAAGTAATAATTGACGCCATTCTCAACGACCACCTGGCCCATGTTCGGCGTACAGCCACTACAGTTTGCGGGTGCCTGGATAACGCTGCTGAGCGTATTAGCGCCGGAATAGACCGTAAACGGCCGGCCCGTCTGCCATAACGTTGTTCCCGATAACTGCCATCCGCCGATCACGTAATTTAGCGCCCGGTTGCCCGAGTCGAAAGCCTTGTCTTTGCCGAAAGGCAGCTCATAGACGTAAAGAGCCTGCACGACATGTGTGCGGTCAAAGTCTGACAACGCATAGTTAAGCGAACGATCGCGTAGGTCGAACGGCGTGGCGGATCCCGCTTGCGAGTTGGCCGTATTGATCGTGCTGAGCGAAGGGTCCCACGAACGGTTATCTTTCGACTTCGACCAGGTGTATGCGAGTTGGAAACCGAGTCCCGCGGTCATACGGCGTTTGAAAACAAGTTCGACAGCATTGTAATTAGAGAAATCGTTGCTGTCGAAAACGTTCAGGCCGCCCGTGAACTGAGGATATGGCTGGATCAAGAACGGAAATCCATTTACATCCAGCAGCCGGAGGTTGAGCTGAGCAGCCGTGCATAGCGTAGCCGTGATGTCGGCAGCCTGACACGTCCTCTGTGAAAGCGTGACAGCGGCCGAGCCAGCCGCACCGGAGCCTGCTCCAGTAGCCGCGAGAGCGGTTGTGTTCAGTGCCCGGAAGCGGGCCGAACCGTTATTATTGGCAGCGTTCCCGGACATTAGCAGATTGATCAGCTGCGAATTAGCGGTAGAATCGTTCCTAAGTCGATTGAACGCAGCTAAAAATGTATTCGCACCATCCGTGATCCCTGGGTTGCTGACGCTGGCAAAGATGTTTGCCTGGTTGACGTTGTATCCACCGAGGAGGTGAACGGCGTGCTTACGAATATACGTCGCCTCGATCACATTCCCGCTGCCGATCTCTCGCTGGAAGCTCAGCGAAAACTCATGAATTTGCGGATATCGGAGGTCAGGATCGATCACGCTGATCGCATTTGGACTAAATGAGTCCGGTGTTCGCGCCGCATCAGGCGTTCTAGGAGGAACCAAAGCGGAAAGAACCGGTGCAATATTGCGATACAGTCCACCCGCCGCACCAAAATTTGCGTTCGACGCGCTGAGGTTATTTCCCGGTGTACTCTGAAAAATGCTGGAGCCAAAAAGGAATGTAGCAAACCGGTCCGAAGCGAGGCGGTAATTACCTCTGATCGAGGTTTTGCCGCTCTTGAATGGATCCCATGCAAATCCAACTGACGGCTGAATATTGTTATATGCGGTCTTGAACAACTCGCCTTCAACCCAGCGGATCGAATTCGACGGGGCGGCACCTAGCTTTACCGGCTGGTTTGGAACCAGTAGCGGACGCCCGTCAACGGCCGGCGTTGCTCGAACTTCCCATCGCAGGCCGATATCGAGTACGAAATTCGATCGCACGCGCCAGTTATCCTGGCCGTAAAAATCATACTCCTTGTAGTTTGCCTTGTTTATCCAACGCGAACCGCGAGGAAGGAAACCGCTGCCGTTATTCGGGTCGGCGACAAACGCCTGCGAAACGGAACCGATGCGACCGAGAAGGTCCGCAACCGTGTTGCGAAGCCGGGTTAGATCGGCCGTTTGAATGAATGCAGATGTCGGGTAGTTGAACCCCGCGTCGCCGCCAGCTGTTCCGCTCAGCGTTACGGCTGGTTCGATCGAGGTGCCCGCTACGCTCGAGCGGTCATCCTTATGCTGATTGAACCGGAAATTTATACCCGTCTTAAAGGTATGCGAACCGTTTACGTACGTCAGATTATCCACAAACTGATGGGTCCTGACGCCGCGGGCATTGTAGCTGAAATTAGTGTTTGGTGTCGCAGTATTGATGAACGCGAACGGAAGATTTGGATCCGGAGTCGGAGTGGCAAACGAGAAAAAGTATTTGCTCATGCCATATATAAACTCGTTCGCGACCACCGCGGTCGGCGACCACCGCCAGTTGACCGCAAGATTTTTCGGTAAACGACCCGTGTCGACGAAATTCGGTGAATTGGGGAATATCGGACGACCACCGTTTGCCGAGTCTCCAAGGCTCGTCTGGCTTCCCTGGGCATATCGAGCGTAGGCCGAGTGTTTCGAGTTGAATTTGAAATCAAACTTACTCGAGAAGTCATACTGCTTTTCATGCTGGGGCGAAGCAAAGTTAAATCCCGCCGTGTTGAGGCCGTCACCGGCGGTGAAGTTATTTGGCGTCGGCGTGCCGTTAATATATGCCTGCAAAGTTGGATCGATCGTCGCTACAGTCTGCGCCGTAGCCACATTGTAGGTTGCAATACAGAGGGTCGTAACGGTCGCCGAGCAAGCCGGAAGCACCGGAGCACCGGTCGCATCGACAGCCGCCGTGGCACTGCCGAACGGAGCGTTTGCTCTGCCAACCACGTATCTGTACAAGCCCGCACGGGCCGTTGGAGTGTAAACGGTTCTGGTCACGAGAGCGGTATCGTACGCTCGCAAAAGCTGTAGGTTGACGAAGAAAAATGCTTTGTCACGCAGAAGTTTAAAGGGCTCGCCCTCACCCAAGCCAAAATTCGACAGCGGACCGCCAAAGCTTCCGCCGAATATATGCTGTACAAACTGGTCCTTGGGCAGCTTTGCTATAGTCGTCGCATAGCTTTTGGCATTAAATCGAGGTGTTTGGTAGTAGTCGAACAGATTACCGTGAAATTCATTCGTACCCGACCGTGTAACAAATGTCACCGACGCTCCGCTGCTGCGGCCCAGTTCGGCGGTAAAATTGGACGTTACGATCTGGAATTCCTGGATGGAATCGGGATTCGGACGGAGCGGAGTGAAATTCGACCCGCCCGCCGTTGACTCGTTGATATCGATGCCGTCAAGCGTGAAATTGAACGAGCGATCACGTGATCCGTGAACGCTGACGCCGCCGCCCGTGTTGGAACCAACCACAACGCCGGGCTGGAAATTAAGCAAATCGAGCGGATTACGTCCGCGCAAGCCGACGATCGGCAGGCTCTCAAGAGTCTTTTGATCGATGGTATTTCCAATATTACCAGACGTGCTGGTCTGGACTTGCTCGGCTGTGCCTGTCACGCTTACTGTTGCCGAAACGTCACCAACCTGGAGCGTTGCATTCACAGTCGAAGGCTGGTTGACCAACGCCGCATTTCCAGAGGAAACAAACCTTTTGAAGCCCGGCTTCTCGACCGTAACCTCATATGTGCCTGCCTGGATCAGATCGAATACATAGGTGCCACTGTCACTCGTCTGAGTCTTCAGTATCGATCCGGTCGATTCCTGCTTAAGCGAGACGGTCGCTCCGGCCACCGGTGCTCCGGCCACGTCCGCAACGACGCCCGTGATTCGTGAAGTTGTTCCCTGTGCAAAAGCCGCAACGGCGAAAATACATAAAAACGCGAAAGCCGCGAACGCCTTCGAAAACCGCTCTCTCATAATCTTAGTCCTCCAAAAAAATCAATTGGCTGATATCACAAACTGTGATGAATATACGAAAACCTGTTGGAAATTGTTATGCAATATAACACAGATTTGCCTCCGTGTTAAATTAAACAGCGATCCAACACAATTTTGTAATGTTTTTTATTTTTTGAAGCGGAGAATGAGCCCTTTTTCGCCGACGGCCCAGCCGAACTTTTTGTCCATGTAGAGTCCGTAGAGGCGGCTGCGGGTGGTGCTTTCCTGACGGGTCCATGTTTTTCCTTTGTTGTCGGAGCGGAGAATGTTTCCGCCATAACCGACGACCCAGCCATTCTTATCATCGGCAAAATCGACGCGCATGAACGTTTCCTTAAAATTTGTCACGACCGGCTCCCATGTTGAACCGCCATTTTCGGTTCTGAGGATCGTTCCAGCTTTGCCGACGATATAACCTTCGTCATCGTCTCGAAAATCGACGTGATAAAGCGGTAGCGAGGTTTGAGCGTTTTGTTTTACCCAGGTCAGCCCTTCATCCGTCGTATGAAGCACAACGCCGCCGTCGCCAACGATCCAGCCGTGCGAGTTTCCGTTAAAATCCAGATGAAATAGCTCTGTTTTTGTCGGAACTGTGATCCGCCGCCACGTTTCCCCGCCATCCTCGGTCCGCATTAAAAGTGAATCGACAACGACCTCGTCGCCGCCGCTCTTTCTCAAGACGGAACCGATCACATACCCTTTCTTTTTGTCGGAAAATCTAATGCTCAGGAATTCCGGCCGCCCGGCCCCGAACTCGCCACTGCGATAGATCAGAATGTCCTGCCAGGTCTTCCCGGCGTCACGGGTGATGAACATCCGCCTTCCCGCGACCAGATAGCCGTTGTCGTCATTGCGAAAGTAGATCTCGTTAATATTCTCAGTTGTATTTAGCGGATATTTGACCCAATTTTTGCCGCCATCGGTGGTCGAGGCGAGAAAGCCGTCATCGCCCGCGATCCAGCCGCGGTCCGACGACGTAAAGAAAACAGCGACCAGATCTCCAGTGGTGTTCGACGGCTGAACGGTCCAGCCGGTTTGAGCAAAAACACCGATCCCAAGGATCAACATTAGGACGAGAGCTTGTACGTAGTTCCTCAAAATAATTCCTCCCCGATAACGGTCAAAACATGCGGGCATTTCCGGCATTCCAAGAAAAAAGGTGATCTTTAGCCACTAGAATAATAGTTCGATGGCTAAAAATCACCTTATCCGATGTTATTTCGCAGGTTAGAGTTTACATGAATCGTTATTTGGTGATCCGGTAAACCTTTCCTTTCCACACGATCACGACCTGCTCACCAAGTGCGAGATATTGTCCGATCTCTTTTTCTTTAGACGCGAGGTCGAAGTACGCTTCGCTGGCAAACGCAATCCGCGTCTCTGTGATCTTCGCCTCTTCCTTAAATTCGGAATCGACCCAGACACCATTCTCGAGATAAAAGGTCTTCGCATTGATCTTCTTCAACGACTGTTGTTCTAAAGCCTTTCTCTTAAAGAGGTTTCTGTCCTTATCATCAACGCCGTCGAGCGTCATCTGCTCCTGTTGGGCGCGGGCAATTTTGCTGGCTGAGATCGCACCGGCGCCGCTCGGCGCGTCCATCGCGATGGATTTTGCGGGCGGAACATTTCGCCTTAGCCCACCGGTTACGTCCGATCTCGATTCTCTCTCGCTGCCGTCGGTCGCAAGATATGACGTGTAGGGCGTGACAATGCCGTATTTTGTTCCGAGATCTACTACCTCGTCTCGAAGTTCCTTGTTCTCACCGTTCGACCTGATCTGCTCGACGAGCCAGCCAACGCGCCGGGTCGCCCACAGACGCGGAAGAAATTCATTGCCTTCGCTGCGAACCGGGAAATCGAGATTCGGATAGCTGAATGTTCGCGATTCCTTGCCGTTCTTGCCCCGCAGCCTGAGCGTTATATCCTTCAGATCCTTATCGTTTTTGTATCGTCCGATGATCGTGACCTGAGCTCCGCGGAAGATATCCTTCAGCTTACGCGGGTACATCAGGTCGGTCTGAACGCCGGCAAAATCGAATTCGAGATCGGTCAGCACGGGCGAATTCACCTTCGAAAAGAAATTCGACACTTTGATCTCAAGGTCTTCTTTCGGCTCGATGTAATCCGCGTCACCCGAGTTTTCCGCAGCGATCTTGTCGAGCAAACGCGTGTTGACGTCGTATCCGACGCCAAACGTGAACAACCTTAGCCCGTCAACCTTCACCGTCTGAACATTTTTAATGATGCGGTCGACGTTCGTCTCGCCGACGGTCGGCAGGCCATCGGTCATAAAGACCATCATTTTCGGACGATCGCTCTTATCGAACTGCTTGAGAGACGCGACAAGCGAATCGTTGATATTCGTTCCCCCAGTCGGCTGGAGTTTACCTACAAATTCCTCTCCACGTTTTTTACCCGCAGTATTTGCGGGAATCAAACCGCTTTCCATCAAATGCTCTTCACCCGCGAAATTGATCACGTTGAACCGATCGCCGTCGCGCAGAGTTCTGATACCAAATAACAATGCCTTTCGAGCCTTCTCCATCTTGCCTTCGTCGGCCATCGAACCGGAGGTGTCGAGGACAAAAACGATGTCCTTGTTGACGAGTTCCCTGTCCTCCAAATTATCCTTTGGCGACAGCATCAGCAAAAAGTATCCATCTTTGCCCGGCTCACGATACGTGACGAGCGACATACCAAAATCGCCGTTCGAAAGCCCGTAGAATAACTGAAAATCCGTGTCGTTGCCCTTTGTTTCAAACGAAACATTAGCTCCCGTCTCGCCCTTCCGCTTCACGTCGATCGTGTGCGAAGGCGAGTAGATATTTCTCAATGCTTCCTTTCCGACGATCTCGATCGAACCTGAAATGGTGCCAAACTGCTGCGGCACGCCAGGCCCTTGACGGCGAATTGCGATGTCTTCCATCGGCAGCGGCTGGCGATTCCAGACGTTTCGACCGGTTCCGAGCGGATATCTGTATGCAACCGTGCCGGAATCCGCCTTTAAGATCTCAGTGTAAGTAAGCTCAAGTTTTTTATCAGAGTTGGGCGGGATCGGAAAGATCGAAGCCTGGAAGAGGTTCTTTCCCGCATATTCCAGCAAGCCCGGATCACGTTGGCGGCGGACGATCTCGTCATAAATTCGTCTCGCTTCTTCACGCGAGCGAACTTCGCCGACAAGTTTTTTACCATTCTCCCAAATAGCGAACTCAGTAATCGAAGCGTTCTCAGGAATCGGGAAAAAATACGTTCCTTCGAGCGTGTATTGCGTGTCGTTGCGGAAAACCTGTTCGACATGCGTCGTCGCAACCTGGCCGTTGATCTTTGTATCGAGCTGGATGGATTTAACCGGCAAAGCGTTCGGCAGCGGCTGCGGCAAGGGCCTCGGCAGCGGCCGGCAAGGCCTCAGATCACACACGATCGGCACGATCACGCCCTGTGCACTCGCAGCATTCGAAAACAAAAAACCCGTAAAAACGGTACAAAGAATAACGGCAATGGATCTAAACATAACTACAAATCTCCGGACTGATCTTTGAGCGCGAAACCTGATGCGCTTGGTTTGACGTTTAAAGGAACGCGGTTAGTTGTATCTTCTTGCAAAAAACGCATGAAAATCAGGAAATGGACTATAATCCCGCTGAGGTACCTTTATGAAAAGTATTTCCCGACGCGAGGCAATTTCTGGAGTTCTGGCCGCTGGGGCCGGAATTTTAACGTTTAACGAGAGCGGTTCAGCACAGCAGGAAACTCCGACACTTGCATTTTCAGGCAAACATCAACCCAAACCGCTGCCGTTCGATCCGACGAAGCTAACTGGAATCTCGGAAAAGCTAATTCGCTCACACCACGAAAATAACTATACGGGTGCGGTGAAAGCTCTGAATGTGATCGAGCAGCGCCTCGTCACCCTCGCAAAAGAAAAGGACCTGCCGCCCTATATCTATGGCGACCTCAAACGCCAGGAGCTCATTCGCACGGGTTCGATGATCCTGCACGAAAAATACTTCGCCAATCTCGGCGGTAATGGCAAAGCAGATGGAAACGCAAAGAAGTTGATCGAGCAATGGTTCGGCAGCTACGAGGCGTGGGAAGCGGAGTTCAAACGCACTGGCAATGCACTCTCCGGCGGTTCAGGCTGGACGATCCTGGCATTTAACCAGCATACAAAGGAGCTGCACAACTATTGGTCGTCCGACCACACCAGCAACGCTCCATTCACCGTCCCGCTCCTCGTCCTCGATATGTACGAACACGCCTATCAAATGGACTACGGCGCCGCAGCCGCAAAATATGTCGACGCATTCATGCTAAACGTCAACTGGGACGAGGTTAACCGCCGTGTAGAAGCGATCGGAAAGCTCACTTGAGCAAGATAAAGATTCCTTAGGTGGAGGTTCAGAAATTGAAGTCTGTTCGAAAGCCCGATCCTGATCGTTCCTTATTCTTCGGTCTCGACCAACTCGTAGGGTATCCGTTGGCTCAGCAATCTGGTGCTGATGCCTAATCCGATCCAGATGAGGATCGAAACGGTTGAGATAGCCCAGCCGATGTTTGCGACAAGGTTGTCTTCGAAAATAGCTCCGATCACGATCAGCGGGAAGGCAAAGAATACGATCCTGAGGGCAGTTTTCTTTGACCGCTCTACGGTTTCCAGCATGTTGACGCGGCTGACCTCGAGTTCCATGTACTCGTCGTCGGAATTCAGATTCGAGAAATACTCGGCTTCGCTGCGCGACCAACGGCGAAGGCTGGGCGTTTCAGCGAGCCGCGTCGCGGTTGAGAAATGATGGATAACGTGAGCGATCTTGCCCTCGCGAAGGGCGATCTCGGCAAGTCCGCGCGCCGATCGAAAATTCTCGCCGACACGCTCTAGAGCATTGTTAAAAACGTTCCCCGCCCGCCGCCATTCGCCGATCTGGAAATACCACTCACCGAGCCGCACCAGCAAATCTGCATCCTCCGCCGCATGCCGTTCCGACAAACGAAGAGCCGCAAGTGCCCGGCGCTCCAAATGTTTATCCCGCTCGACTCCCGCGAACGAGTGAAGGCAGCGGGCAAAATCGAACAGCAGCTTTGCATCAGACGGCCGCAGGATCAAGGCACGGCGAAAGGCCTCGAGCGCCTGAACCAGATATCCTGAGAGCCGCAGTTCGTTCGCGAGGCTCCTCAGTTCATCGACCTCGTCCTCACCGATCTCTACGGATTTTGCCGACAAAGGAAGCTTACGTTTCGATGTTCGCAACGAGGTTTCTAACACGTCAGCCGACGGTATCCGCGAAAACTCCGCACGCATCAATGTTTCTTTAGGATCGGCTAGATGATCGCGCAATTCGATAGAGCGATTGTCGAGGACATTCTCAGACAAACGCGGCAATATCGCCTTTATCATTCGCCTGTAATCCTCGCCGCCCGAGGCGATAGCGATACTCAGGGCTTTGCCGCGCATTACCGTTCGGTACCGATAATATATATTCCCGCCGCGTTTTAGTGCACGTATTGCCTCTGTCTCGACCTGTTCAATATCCGACAGCTTTAGCCGCCGACGGGAACCGTTAAACCATGACCAGGCGCCTGGAATCAGGCCAGTGCGAAATAAACGCTTTCCATCAAAGGAGATCCTGTCGTTAAGGGCAAAAAACGGTATGAGTATCCAGGAAACCGCAAACAGCACTATCGCCGCAGCGTCGATCTGGATATAGAAAAGAAATGCGGAAAAGAAAGAACCGAGAAACAAGGCCGCGAAGTAGCCGTGAGGCGAAACGCGGATGGAGATTATCTCGTCGTGAGCCGCCGAGGCGTCGCTCCCGGACTCGATCGCCTCAAAAATTTCAGACTGACGAAGGTCGTTCAAATTTAGTACCGTTCCTTGGGTTTAATACCGGGAGAAAAGAACGATTCGACCGGCTTTCCCGAAAAACCTAGTTAGCTCCGACCGGCGCACCGCCAAACGGCGATTCAGGTGTCGGCTCAGGGATCTGCTTAGCACGCTCGGGATCGAGTTCGGTCAATTTTGCCTTAGCATCGGTAGCGGTCTGAGTCGGCGTTATCGCCTTGCCATCCAAATCCTTCGCATCGGCGGCAGCCTTTGCAATGTTAAAATAGATGTCAACCGCTTCGGTCTTCTTACCCTGTTTCTCCAGGATCTTTGCTATTTCAAAATTGAGAGTATCTTTAGCCATGATCGGGTCGTCCATCTTGACAAGTTCCTGGAAAATGGTCAGAGCTTCGTCGAGTTTGTTGTCGTTGACGCGCGTTTGAGCGAGCGCAAATTTTGCCATCTTGCCAACATCGCCGCCTTTCGTGGCGAGAGCCTCGATCTCCGAGATCGCCGCCGGACGATCTACATCCAGCTTGTTGACGGCGATGAAATACTTGGCCTTTTCGGCGATATCACCGCCGAACTTGTCCGCGACCGACTGAAATTCTGCGATCGCGGCTTCGCCGCGCTCTTTTTCAGTTTTATAGGTTTTCGCCGTGGAACCGGCAGGTGTTCCCGTATCAGAAATACGTGCCTGCGATATCTCGATCGCCTTGCCGAGTGCGGTCTGGCCCGCGCTGCTCGATTTGCGGCTCCAATTCATGAAGAGCATCACGAGGATCACCAGAACGGCTAACGCAGCAACACCATATAAAATGGTGCGACCCTTGCCCTCAAAGCTCTTGCCGACCTCGTCAAGCTTCTCGCTGACCTGTTTCTGAACAGGGTTTGTGTAGATCCGGTTATCCTGCGGTGCTGACGCAGCTGCCTGAAGTTGTTCAAAACGTCTCTTTTTTCGTGCCATTGTTAAAAAAACTGCAAAATCTCGCGGTTTGCTCGTTATATAATTGCCGTGACCGGACTTTTTCCAAAAGAGTTAATTTAGCGTAAATTCGCGGTAAGAGCAAATAACTAAAGGAAAGATGATGAAACCGGCCAATTTTTGACATCAAATATTTCAGAAAACCCGGGAACAAAATCCATCGGGCGGTGTCTAACGTAACAGTCCGCAAGAAACGGACGGGGCAATTTGAGTGCTTCCCGGTACACAGGGAAAGCTAAGGCAGGCGATGATCTTCAGTAAGTCAATTACATTTGACAGCGAAGAAATTGGAAAGGCCGTAGTGTCGCCTCAGCCGCTCAGCGTCCGGCAATCGGACGAGCCCCTTTTCATTGACAAACTAAAGTCCGGAGACGCCGCCGCCTTCGACACGCTGATCGAGAAATACTCGGGCGACATTTACGCCCTCCTCTATCGGATCACCGAGAACGCGGAGGACGCAAGCGATCTGACGCAGGACACGTTCATGCGGGCACTGCGATCTATAGGAAGCTTTCGCGGCGAGTCTGAGCTAAAAACGTGGCTCACGCGAATTGCCATAAACGAATCGCGAAACCGTTTCCGCTGGTGGAAACGCCGCCGCCGGGACGTGACGATCTCGCTCGACGCGACGATAGGCGAATCCGATACGACGATCTCTGACACGATCGCCGACCGGTCGGTAAGCCCGGAAGACGCAGCTCTAATGCGGGAACGCGAATACGCAATCAAGTCGGCGTTGATGGACATTCCTGAGATCTTTCGCGAAGCCGTCGTACTCTGCGACATTGAGGGACTTAGTTATGAGGAAACCGCGACCGCTTTAGGGATCGGTTTGGGAACAGTGAAATCACGAATTTCACGCGGCCGCGAGGAGTTGCGGCGAAGACTGAAAGATTTTTGAAAACTGAATGAATGGCTGACTCGCCCCGGTCTCAACTTTTGAAGACTAATAAAAATCGGTGCCAAACGATAGGTCAGAGAGCGGAAATTGGGGATATGGTCAGTGTCATGTGTAGAAACGTCGGGTATTTGAATCGACCAGCAACACTCGAAACAAGGTTTGGCGTTACTACGCAGAAACACGAAGCACATCGCCGACTGAAGCGTTGTTATTCCACGCGGAGTAACAGCCGGGGTCAGTCAGCCATTCACTCAGGAACGTCGGAGCAAATGCAGCAATGAAATGCTCAGATCTACAAACTAATTTATCGCTCTATGCAGACGGAAATCTGACCGAAAGCGAAGCCACCTCTGTGAAGGCTCACCTTGAGGTCTGCCCGCTTTGCCGCGTCAAGAATGCTGAATATCGCGACATCCGTTCGGATCTGGCCAGAATTCGCCGACCGGAAATTTCGGCGGCCCTAAAAGCAAACCTGCAAATGGCCGTGCGTTCGGAACTAAATAATTCCAGGCGGTCGGCGCCTGCTTTCTCTTCCGAGATCGGCGAGTGGCTGCAGATGCGTGTGATGCCATTCGGCGTCGGCGTTTTTGCATCGCTACTGATCGGCATGACATTTCTGACGATGATGTTCTCGGGAATGTTACAACCCAAACCGGTCCTGATCGGTCGCGGCGAAAACGAAAGTTCGATCTTGCTGGCAAGCAATTCAGTTCCGTTTAACGAAGATGCGGCGTCGTTTATCTCGCCGGTCGATTTTGCTCATTCGCGGATGGGATTTGCAAGCGAATCACCCAGCATCAACCCGCAAGGCGGCCTCGTAGCACTGACAAAGTCTCTGATCCGCGGCGGAATGAAGGATGAGGAGGTCGTGGTTGTGGCGGATGTTTTTGGGAATGGCCTTGCCAGAATTAGCGAAGTGGTCGAATCTCCGCGCGATACCAGATCGCTCGGTGATCTGGAAAGAGCCCTCGAATCAAATCCCGGATTGACCCCGTTCGTCCCGGCCGTAATGGAAAACCGGCCTGAAAACATACGCATTGTACTTAAATTCCAAAGCGTTGACGTCAGCACCGGTTCTAAACCTTCCAGGCGTAGATCTTAAGTTACATGCGATCGATCTCCGCCTTTACCCTCGCCGCGAGGCTGGCATCGGCTGCAATAAGTAAATTGTACTGCTCGGTCGCCGCCGCCTTGTTTTTCTTTCTCGCGTAACTGATACCCAGGTTCGCTCTAGCCCTTAGGAATTTCGGGCTGATCTCAAGGCATTTCAAATACGACTCGATCGCCTTGTCGAACTGCTTATCCGCAAAATAAGAGTTTCCAAGCAGATACCAGTTTTCCGACTGTTCCGGATTCTTTTTGGTCACTTCCTCCAGGCCGCGAACGGCGTTCGAGTATGCTCGCGCTGCTTCGACCGACTTGTCCGTACCGACCAATGCGTTCCCTAAATAAAAGTAGGTTTCACCGTCGTTAGGCCTGATCCTGAGCGAGTTATTGCAAGCGATCACGGCCTGAGCGAATTCTTTCGTCTCGTTGAGAGCGCGGCATAGATTTGTGTATCCTCCCGCCTGATTAGGCAGTATCTGAACACCCGATCTGGCGGCTTGTACCGCTTCCGCAGACCGCCCGGCGAGGCTGTAAACTAGCCCCAGCTCAGTATAGAAATTCCCGTCAACCGGAAACTGAGCAAGCCCTTTCTTAAGAATATCGATCGACTCGGTAAATTTACTTTCACTTTTAAAGATATCCGAAAGACTCTGGTATATCTGATATATATTCGGCTTCACGCCGAGAGCCTTTTGATACGCGTCTACCGCCTTGTCATAGTTCTTCAGCTTCTGGTTAGCGTCACCGAGTAGGTAAAATGTCTCGCCGGGAAACCTGGTTCCCTTTGTCAGAGCTGTTTCAGCCGCGTCAGCCTGTGCCTTGGCATCATTCAATGCAAGACTCACCCGGGCGATACTGTAATAAATGTCGCCACCGCTATTCGGTGCGGTCATGGCAGCCTTTTGAAATGCTTCCAGAGCCTGTGGATATGCCTTGCGGGCGTAGTTTATTTCGCCGATGTCAGTCAGGAAATTAATATCGTTCGGGGCTAGCAGCAGGCCCTTTTGAATGTCTGCGAGGGCCGCGTCGTAATTCCCCTGGCTAAAATAGATATAGTACCTGATCCGGTAAATCTCGAGCGGGTTAAATCCCTGGTTCAAGGCGAGCGTGAGCTCATTCACCGCCTGATCGTTCTCCTTCAGGCTGAAATGAGCGAAACCTTTACGATAGTGTGCATAATTATCATTTGGGACAAGCAGGAGCGATTTCCCATAGAGATCGGCAGCTTCTTTATAATTTTTTGCCACGGCTGCCTTGTCGGCGGCGTCCCGAAACTTTTTGGCTTGTTCTTTATCCTTTTTCGACTGGGCAGAAAGTGGTACGGCCACAACTAGTAAAAGAACAAAGCAGCGAAGGATCGCGTTGAAGTATTTATCCCTTTTCATATCGTCACCCAATAATTACTGCACTATTCCTGGCCCGTCGTCTTTCTTCTTGGGCTTCGGCGTGGCCTTAGCGGCTGGAGTTTGAGTCGTCTTTACCGGCGTTTCTCTGACCGATGGCGTCGGCCGGGTAGTCGCCGGCGTCGCCGTGGTTGAAACCGGGGAATTCGCATTTCCAGGTTCAGTGTTCGACGGATTATCCACGACCACACTTGAATTAGTCGGCCTATCGCTATTCGCGACATCTGCCGGGGTAGAAATCGGCGTCGTGGCCGGTGTCGGAGTCGGCGTAACGGTAACGCCGGCATTTGACCGCTTCAGCAGAAACCATGCAGCGCCGCCTCCAGCCCCACCGAGCAAGAGCAGGGCGACAAGAATGCCCACGATCATGCCGGCCTTAGATTTCTTGGCTGTTGACGGGTGCGGTCGTTGGCCCGGCGACAGTTTCACTTCCTGTCGCGATATTAGACCAGCCGCCGCACCAGCCGTGGCCGAAGCCGCAATCGGGGTCGATAGCGGTGTATCTACGACTGGCTGAGTCGTGACTTTCTTCGCCGCCTCATTTGCTACAGGATCAGCGTTATCCACAAGATCATCCGTTGCAAAAACCGCTGTTTTAAGTTCGGATTGCTTCACGCCCGCGGACTCCGGCGTGACGTTTAACTGCATCGTCGCATCCAGCGGAGTCGGTGTGTCGAGGCGAATCTGCGTTTCCATTTCCGGTTCCGGAGTGTCGCGAATCGTCGTGTGCTGCGCCGGATCAGGCTTCACCGCCGCCATTTCGGCAGCCGGCGGAGCCGTCGCACCAGCGGCGACCATAATCGGTTTGGCATCGATGTCGGCCTTATCTTTATTGAAAGCCCGCCGCAGAGCCTTTTGCATCTCGACCGCCGTGCTAAATCTTTCGTCCTGTCTGATCGCGACCGCCTTGAGAATGACATCGGAGATCGCTGGCGTGATCTCAGGATTCAGTTCGTTCAAAGGCTTTATCGGATCGCCTTTACCGCCAAGCATCGAATCCGCTCGTGTCAGAGCATCCGGCGGGATCACATTGGTCAACATCTGATATAACGTGGCTGCCAACGAATAAAGATCGCTTCTTGCATCGGTTCCAGTGCCACGAATCTGCTCCATCGACGCAAAGTGTGGTGAGTAACCTGCAACGCTTGCTGAATTCAACCCGCTTGACTTGCTGTCGAAATCCTTCGATAAGCCAAAATCCAGCAGAACAATGTGGTTGTCGTCCGTCAGCTTCAAGTTCTGCGGTTTGATATCGCGATGTACGATCGGCGGTTCGTGCGAGTGGAGATACGCCAAAGCATCGAGCATCTGGTCCGCCCAAAACATCACCCAGCTCAACGGAAACGGCTTGTTTGCCGATTCCATTCGCTTGGCAATATCGTCGCCCGAGATATGCTCCATCACCAGGAACTGATCGCCGTTCTCCGCAAAATGATCTATGACCTTCGGCAGAACCGGATGACGCAGCCGCGCAAGGATCCTTGCTTCCCTCTCAAAAGCGGTCCCAAGCGTGCTGTCTTCGCTAAAAAAGGTGCGTTTCAAGGCAACAGCGCTTCCCAGCCGTTGATCGACGGCCAGATAAACTTCGCCCATGCCGCCTTTTCCGATCGACTGCACGATCAAATAACGGCCCTGGATCATTGAGTTCGGGTTGAGTGCTTTCATGAATATTCCGTACCGGCCTTATCTTTGAGATCTAACGTCTGGCTTTTCTGAAACCGCCATCGCGGGCATTCCTATGTGCTGATAGCAACGTGTATTCCCCTTTACACGTCTGGAACAGGGTGTTCCCTTCTTCGTTTCAGCTCCGCAAAAATTTACAGGTTCATCGGTTTCGATCTTCGGTTTATTCTGCTGTGCCGGCGGCCGAGTTCCTGTTGTTGATGAAAAACTATGCTGTTCCGGTTGTCCGTTAAAAGCCGAACCGGTCGGCGGCAACGGTGCGGAAACATTGGTCGCAGGCATTTTAGCTATCGGTGCAGGCTGCTCGTACGCTTTCTTTGGCTGTCGCGATGCCTGAAGGTCCGATTCTGGTGTTCCGCTTTTTAGATACGCACCAATACCAAACGTTCCAACGAGCAAACTCAGGACGACAACGACCTTTGGAAGAAGTTCTTGTCCTTTAAACTCAATTTCGCATACGCTGCAAAATCGACGGCTAGTCCATGGAAACCATTCAGGCCGTTCGATCTTTTCACCACAATTCGCACAAAAATTCGGCCGAAACAGCATCAGTTTCACCTTTCCGTTCGTCCGCCTGGATATCGGGCAGTCGTTCGTCTTCGCACACCGTAAGGCTAACGATCTATTATAAACCATAAACACAAAACTGTTAAGGGCTCGTTTTGCCGACAAATGCAACCGGGCTTCGTCTATATGCGTCAAATTGCTAACATCTGGATATGTCTTTTCGAAGAATAATAATAATCTGCCTATTGACCTTTTCCTGCGCTTCGGTCGCGGCATCTCAGGACGACGACCCGATCCGCGTTGATTCGTCGCTCGTCCGCCTGAATGTGGGCGTCGTCGATATGAAGGGACGACCTATCACGAGTCTCAATAAGGCAAATTTTGAACTATTCGAGGACGGTGTGAAACAGGAAGTGTTGAGGCTGGAACCGAGCAGTGCTCCCTTCAGCGTTGTAATAATCCTGGACATGAGCGGCTCGACGCTTGGTTTTAGACAGGTAATAAAACAATCAGCGTTTCGATTTGTCGATGCTCTTTCACCGCAAGACCGTGTGGCCGTGATCGAATTCTACGATAAAGTGAACGTGCGAAACGATTTCACAACTGATCGCGGAACTATAGCAAACTCGATCGACGTTGCCAACGGCCGCGGAAAGACCCAACTCTACAAGGCTCTCGACGTTGCTCTTGATAAACTCGCAAAAGAGAAAAGCCGTCGAAAGGCGATCATCGTCCTGACAGATGGCGTCGACACGGCTCTTCGCGATCAGGACCGCACTTTCCTCGAACCAGTCGCCGATGCACAGATCCCGGCCGCGATCAAACCGGAAACGAACGAGATCCTGAATCGTGTTCTCAACCGCTCCGATGCTCAGGGCGTAACGATATACCCGCTCGCTCTGCCAACAGGTGACCCCGGAAAGCTCGCCGAACCGACGCCGCGTCAGGTCGCAATGTACAAGGCAGCCAGAACGCGTCTCCAAATCGTTGCTGACCGAACCGGCGGCACGCTCAACACCATCAATCGCCTCGAAGAAATGGGCCGTCTTTATGCCCAAGTCGCCGCCGACCTTCGAACGCTCTATACGATCGAATACCAGTCCACCAACGACAAACGCGATGGAAAATGGCGGGCGATCCGAATCGATGTCAAAAACCCCGAATTGATCTCACGAACGCGGCAGGGATATTTTGCGAGGTGATGCCATCTCAATTTGGATTTCCGCTTGACACACCGCGGATTGGTTTGTAGTCTAACTATTCGCCATTTGTGCACCCGTAGCTCAGCTGGATAGAGTACTTGACTACGAATCAAGGGGTCGCATGTTCGAATCATGCCGGGTGTACCATTCATAATTGGAAAAAAGCGGTCAATAATTGGCCGCTTTTTTTTGTATTCTTGTAGCGATCCCATTGAACCCTACCAGTGCTCGCGTTCGGCGAAATAGCGCTCGTTAAAAGCGACCCTAGCTGCGATTCATCTCAGCGTGTGACGACGACAATCAGCGGCCCAGTCGGACCGCCTATTGTCGTCGCATTACGTCGTACCTTATTCCAATCCCGTCAAGTTCACATCACTTAGATTTGCGGTTAGGTTGATCGTTCGTGTTGCGAATCTGTATCGTTTGCTTGAGACGGTCAGGAGGTAGTCTCTGCCGACTTCGAGGCCTTCGAATTGGTAGGCTCCGAAGGAGCTGGTTACGGTGGTTCGCCTTGTGCCG
>JBEBJB010000052.1:0-28708 GCA_040080065.1 Pyrinomonadaceae bacterium | reverse complement strand
TCATCGCAGTTTCTCTCCTGCCTTCAATCTTCTACCCCTCGCCCCTAAAGCGGACATCTCATTTGCTACTGCTACCGGACATATAATGTGCTAGCTACAATCGCACAAATTTCTGTTGATATTTATCTTCTTTTCCGCTAACATTTGGGACAAATTCACCGGAACGCGTATCTTTTTACCGATTTCTCATGTTTTTTCGAGAATTTGCGTGTTTTATATGTGAAACGCGGTCGCATTTGTGTTAGATTGTTTTTATCGAAGTAATTCGGTTCATGGATTTGCAGAAAATTGGATGGGAGAACTAAAAAATAATGAGCTTGGATAAAGGAAAGGCGATCGAATCTGCGTTGATGCAGATCGAGAAAAAGTTTGGCAAAGGGTCGATTATGAGGCTTGGCGAGCGGCCGCATGAGGATATCGGGGCGATCTCGACCACGTGTCTCAGTCTGGATGCGGCGATCGGCGTCGGCGGATTTCCGCGTGGCCGTATCATCGAGGTTTACGGGCCTGAGAGTTCGGGTAAGACGACGTTGGCATTGACCGTGGTTGCTTCGGCACAGAAAACGGGCGGCGTTTGTGCATACATCGACGCCGAACACGCGATGGACCCGGAATATGCCACGAAGCTCGGCGTCAACATTGACGACATGCTCATCTCGCAGCCGGATTCTGGCGAACAGGCCCTCGAGATCGCCGAAACGCTTATCCGTTCGAACAGCGTCGACGTGATCGTAATCGATTCGGTCGCGGCTCTTGTTCCGCGGGCTGAACTCGATGGCGAAATGGGCGATTCGCTGCCGGGTCTGCAGGCGAGATTGATGTCGCAGGCACTGAGAAAGATCACGGCGATCGTTTCGAGTTCGAATACATGCTTTATCTTTATCAATCAGCTTCGCGAGAAGATCGGCGTGTTTTTTGGCTCGCCTGAGACGACGACGGGCGGCAAGGCTTTGAAATTCTACGCCAGCTTGCGGCTCGATATTCGCCGTATCGGAGCGATCAAAGACGGTGACAAGGTCGTCGGCAACCGTACCCGCGTGAAAGTGGTAAAGAACAAATGCGCACCGCCGTTTCGCGAATCGGAATTCGACATTATGTACGGTGAGGGAATTTCGCGAACAGGCGATCTGCTCGATCTGGCGGTGAATCACAACATCGTCGATAAATCGGGCGCGTGGTTCTCGTACAAGGGCGAACGCCTCGGCCAGGGCCGCGACAACGTCAAGAACATGCTGAAAACAAATCTCGACCTTCTCGAACGTATTGAAACGGACGTGAAGGCCGAGCTTGGTTTTCCTGACAAGGCAGAGGCTGCCGCTGCTTAATTAGGGTTTGGTCGCCGGTTTTTTGACTGGCGGCGGAGGTTTGGGATAAACGATATCCTTTCTATCAACGGTCGGTGTCGGTCGCGGCGGATCGGCACCGATCGGAACGACCCAGATCTCATAGCCCGGCTGCTCTTTGAAACCGCCATCGATCGCGGCAACTCGGTCGTACGGCGTTCCGGCTTTGGTTATGTAGGCTTTCATCCGTCTCAGGACGTCGCCGGCATAACCGCGAACATTGTTCCGGCCGGCGTACCCGATGATGTAGATCCGATCCGGTGCCTGAGCAAGATAAGTGACGATGCTGTCGAGCTTTCCGGCTTCATCTTTTTCGGGGAGATCGCCAAATTCGTCTACCTTTTTTGCAGGCGCCGCCACTTGGACCGTCACTGTCGCGCGGTTCGTGCATTCGAATCCGTAACCGCCGACGAGCAGGTCTGCAATGATCTGACGGTCGTTGCCCGCTCCGGTCGAGTCGATCGTGATATTCCGGCCGCCCTGGCCCGAGGTAATGGTGCCAGACGAGATCGACCAACTGAAGATCGGTTGGACGCTAGGGTCGCCGCCGCCGATAATGGCGGCCAGCGTGACTTGCTCGCCGTCCTTCATCGGACGATTTGGGCCTTGGAGCTGGATTTGCGGACACGGTATCACAGCAGGCATAGTCGCCTGGGCCGGCGCCTGCGGATTCGGCTTTCCGGGCTGCGGAGGAGTTTGAGCAATCGCTGCGAGTGTGCAGAAACCAAGAATTGCCGGAACGATACCCATTAACAGTTTTTTCATAATTCAAGACCTCCGTTATAAAATGAGTTGCCAGATTATATCACGCTTCGAGATCACAATTTGTTCCCGGTGAGCAGTTCGAACGCCTGAATATACCTTGCCGTCGTAGCATTACTTACATGATCCGGCAAGGGCGGAGCCGGAGGTGTTTTATCCCAGTCAAGGGTCTCAAGATATTCGCGGACGAACTGTTTATCAAATGAAGGCTGTGCATGGCCGGGTTTATATTTGTCAGCCTCCCAGAATCTTGAGGAATCAGGCGTGAGTACTTCGTCAATGAGCAGAATGTTTCCGTCCGTATCCGTGCCAAATTCAAATTTGGTGTCGGCGATGATGATCCCACGTGTCAAGGCGTATTCCGACGCCTCTTTATAAATCTTCATGGATCGTTCCAGCAGGAGATTGCCCGTTTCGATACCAACGATCGAGCAGAACGTCGCGAAATCAATATTTTCATCATGACCCGTCGCTGCCTTCGTTGCGGGAGTGAAAATGGGCTCTGGAAGCTTATCGCATTGCTTTAGTCCCGACGGAAGTTTGTGGCCACAAACGGAGCCGGTCGCAAGATATTCCTTCCAGCCGGATCCTTCCAAATATCCTCTCACGACACACTCAACCGGGAAAACCTCAGTTCGCCGTACCAGCGTTGCACGGCCACTTAACTCTCTATGTGACCGGATCGACTCCGGCATCGCGTCTATATCGGCCGTAATTATGTGGTTTGACGTTATCGGGCGAAGGCGGTCAAACCAAAACAGCGAGATCTGTGTCAGCACCTCGCCCTTGCGTGAGATAAGTGTCGGCAGCACGCAGTCGAATGCGGAAATGCGGTCGGTTGCCACGAGTAGCAGCCCTTTCGCATCGACCTCGTATACATCACGAACCTTACCACGATGGATCAGATTCAGTTCCGGGATATCGGATTCGGCAATTTCGGTAGCAGCGATCATTACTAAACTTTATTACGGCGGTGCTGTTCTGGCAAAACACAAGAAAACTCAATTTTCCTGGAATAACCAGATTGTTGTGCCTTTAACAACAGTGTTGAAAATTCTGGTGACAAATGGAACAGGAAGATGCATAATAATAGTTGCCCCGACGAAAATCGCGGGACACTCCTATTCTTCCCGGATCTTCACCAGTTTGAGTTTGTCGCGAGAACAGGTGTTCGCACCACATTCATGAACCGTCTTTTCCCAATAATATTCCGAAATACCATCGCTTCAATCGCGGTGGCGTGTTTTTCCATGCTCGCACATGGCCAGCCGGCGCAGGAGCGAAAATTCGTGGAGCAGTCCGGCGATGGCGGCTGGTTTTGGATCGTACTGATCGGAGGCCTTGTTATCGTTGGAGTCTTTCTCGTGTGGCGAAAGTCCAGGAGCAGTGCTTCCGTTCCGCGCAACATTGACGACTCGGCCACGGACTATTTCAACAGCCATGATAGCTACGACATAGACGGACTGGACATAGAAAGGGAGATGCAGCTGTTTCGAAAAACCAAGCGCCCCGCAAATAAGGCGTCGCTGGAATCGAAAAAAAACGCTAAAGCCGAGCCCGTCGAACCGCCTCCGGTTAAGCGGACGGGGTTAATCGATATAGATACAAGAGCGTTTCAAGAGAAAATGCGGAAATTACAGTATTCGCAACTTCCAATAAATTCATTTATGAATTTAACTGCCGCAAAGTTGTATGAGCCGCTTCCTGAATCCGACGATCCATCGTTGCTAAACGCTATCGAACAGGCCGATGAGGAATATGAAGAAGACGAAACCGTACGCGAACTGGCACTAAAGATCCTTACGGCATTCCGAACGCGGAATTCGGTCGAGGCGTTGACGCAGATAGCCCTTTACGATCTTTCATCCAACCTTCGCTCGAAGGCGGTCTCGACGTTAACTGATTTTGATCACCCGTCAGTTTTTGAACCAATTTTGCTCGCCTGTGCCGACCCGACCCGTGAAGTAAGGGCTGCTGCAGCTCGCGGTCTGTTTCGTCTTAGCTTTGACCGGTCTAATGCATGGAAGCGAATCATGGAGACGAACGATGACTTTAGAATGAGCCATGCGGCGAGGGCGGCTATCGAGTCCGGGATTGCAGTCAAATCGTTCGAACGCCTGGTGCACGAAGATCTTAAAGTCGCGTACGAAGCTTTCGCGCTAGTCGCATTCATGATCGCATCGGGCGAAACCGAAGAAATCTTTAAGGCGGTGCTGAACCATCGGGATGAGCGCGTTAAATTTGCACTTCTTCACGTTTTGAAAGTTCGAAAAGACGAGCGGACGCTCGCTGGATTGGAACAACTTCGAAGTTGTGGGATCCAATCAACAGATGTTGAAGATCGAGTCAAAGATGTAATCGACAGCTTTGAGAAAGTGCCGGCATAGCGATATTACAAAGAGGGCAGCCCGATGTGGTTGCTACACCGGACGATCGGAATTCAAGCAAGTATTTATAGGCCAGTACGCTGGCGGTTTTGCCCTTCGAGATAATTTCGGATATGATTGAGGTGTGCAATTTCGTCTCATAAGTGAAAACACTCCGAAAGGCGATCAGCCGGAGGCGATCAGGCAGATCGTCGAGGGGCTGAACGATGGCGTTAAGGATCAGGTTCTGCTTGGGATCACGGGCAGCGGCAAGACGTTTACGATCGCGCATGTAATTGAGAAAACGCAGCGACCGACGCTTGTACTGGCCCATAATAAAACGCTTGCGGCCCAGCTATATCAGGAATTCAAAACGTTTTTCCCTGAGAATTCGGTCGAGTACTTTGTTTCGTATTACGACTATTACCAGCCGGAGGCGTATGTTCCCGCCGCCGACCTATACATCGAAAAAGAGGCCACTATCAACGAAGAGATCGACCGTCTGCGTCTCTCCGCGACTCGTGCGCTTTTTGAGCGGCCTGATGTAATAGTCGTTGCGTCTGTTTCATGCATATACGGCCTTGGCGACCCGGATGCGTATTTTGGAATGCTCATCTTTATCGAGCCGGGGATGAAGATCAAGCGTGAAGATCTGCTGCAAAAACTCGTCGAGCTGCAATACGAACGAGTTCATATCGATTTCGAACGGGGCAGCTTTCGCGTTCGCGGCGATGTAGTCGAGCTGTATCCGAGCTATCAGGATCAGGCCTACCGCATCGAGTTCTGGGGCGACGAGATCGATTCGATCTACACGATCGATCCGCTGCTCGGCGAGGTATTAAAGAAACACGACACTCGCATTCCGATCTATCCAAAAACTCACTATGTAATGAGCAAAGCGACTGTAAAAGCCGCCGTTCAATCTATTCGCAAGGAACTAGAAACCCACGAGGAATACCTCGTCAAAGAAGGAAAGATCGTCGAGGCCCAGCGTCTGCATCAACGTACAATGTACGATCTCGAAATGATGAAAGAGATGGGCTTTTGTCGTGGTATCGAGAATTATTCGCGACATTTGACAGGCAAACAACCCGGCGAACCGCCGCCGACGCTGCTCGATTATTTGCCGTCGAACGCACTGATGGTTCTCGATGAATCGCATCAGACGATCCCGCAGCTTGGAGCGATGTTTAAGGGCGACCAGTCGCGAAAGGGAACGCTGGTCGAATATGGTTTCCGCCTGCCGAGTGCGAAAGACAACCGGCCGCTAAATTTCCAGGAGTTCGAAGAACGCGTCGGCCAGACGATCTATGTCTCCGCAACGCCGGGTCCGTACGAACTGACAAAGGTCGAAGGCGAAGTAATCGAGCAGATCATCAGACCGACAGGTCTGCTCGATCCGATCGTTGAGGTTCGCCCGGTAAAAGGCCAGATCGACGATCTATTGGAAGAATGCCGGCTGCGAGCCGAACGCAATGAACGTGTTCTCGTCACAACGCTCACGAAGCGTATGTCAGAGAATCTGACCGAATATTTCTCGGAGGTTGGCGTGAAGGTTCGGTATCTGCACAGCGACATTCACACGCTCGAACGCATCAAAATTCTCCGCGATCTACGTCGCGGCGAATATGATGTACTCGTCGGGATCAACCTGTTAAGAGAAGGCCTTGATCTGCCGGAAGTTTCTCTCGTTGCGATCCTTGACGCTGACAAGGAAGGTTTCCTTCGCTCGCAAAGCTCGCTTATCCAAACGATGGGCAGAGCTGCGAGAAACTCCGATGGTAAAGCGATCCTCTATGCCGACAGGATAACCAAGTCGATGGCATACGCGATCAGCGAAACGGAACGCCGCCGTAAGATCCAGGAAGAATACAACACCGAACACGGCATTACTCCAACCACGATCATCAAATCGATCGACGCGACGTTGGTCACTGCGTACGAAGCCGACTACTTCAAAGTGCCGCTCGATTTGGATTCGTACGAAGAATATTCACCAAAGCAGCTAAAAGAAACCATCCACCAAATGGAAGCCGACATGCGCAACGCCGCTAAAGAAATGAAATTCGAACAGGCGGCTGAGATCCGTGACCGGCTGAAGTATTTGAAGGAACGTGACCTGGAATATCGATAGATCTATTTCCAAATCGAATGGTTCGTTCTACGCAAAGTCATACAAAGTACGCAAAACACGTCATTGTACGCATAATACGACAATTCACGCATAATACGACGATCTGCGAAAAGTAGCATTTCCTTTTCGCGAATTATCAGGTACCATTTTCGGGTGCAGGGTGGAAAACGAGTAGTCTCAAATGCGGGAGTCGGCGTCGTTTTTTTGCTGGAAGATATGGTGCGTGCTAAGTTTAAAGTGATGCAGGTAAAAACGGATAACGAAAGTTTGATCGGTTATTTGACTGACGCGAGCAACATGCAGGGCGGGCATGCGGCGAGTGTATTTGTACCGGAAACTGTCGAAGAAACTTCGCTGGTGCTGCGAGAGGCTAATGATGCGGGAACGCCAGTTACCGTATCCGGAGCGAGAACCGGAACGGTCGGCGGTGCAGTGCCGTTTGGCGGCTCGGTTGTGTCCCTGGAGAAATTGAGCTCCATCAGCATAGATCGCGAGAAGCGAACAGCGACGGTCGGCGCAGGCGTGATCCTGGCCGACCTGCAAAAAGCGGTCGATGCTGAAGGCCTCTTCTACCCGCCGGACCCGACCGAATGGAGCTGCCAGATCGGCGGAACTGTGGCGACTAATGCTTCGGGTTCACGGAGCTTTAAATACGGAGCGACGCGTCGCTATGTCAGGCGGCTCAAAGTAGTTTTGGCGGATGGCAACATCGTTGATCTGGAACGCAACGCGTCAGTATCACCTGCGTTAGCGGGTGGAGCTTTGCCTTCGCAGTTGCCGCAGAAGTTTGTTCAGGGACACATGCTGACGTACGAACGCCCCAACGTTCGCAAAAATGTCAGCGGCTATTTTAACGACGCGCCGCTCGACCCGATCGATCTGTTCATCGGCAGCGAAGGAACGCTCGGCGTTATCACCGAGGTCGAACTCGATCTGCTGCCAAAGCCGGAAGGGTTTTTTAGCGGCATCGTTTTCTTCAGGGACACATCGGATCTGATGCGTTTTGTTGATGCAGCCAAGGTAAGGTCGATGGCGACGCGTCAAAACCTAAACGCTATCGCTCCTGGTTCTGACGTCGATGCGTCACTGATCGAATATTTTGACGCGAACGCACTTAAGTTTATATCCGAAAAGTTCCCCGAGACGCCTGGTGACGCGGTCGGGGCGATCTTTTTCGAGCAGGAAACGACCGCCGAAACCGAGGATTCGCTTCTGGAACAATGGAACGAATTGCTAGGGACACATAACGCCGATCTCGATCGCTCGTGGTTCACGACCAACGAGCAGGACCGCGAAAAAATGCGGGCATTTCGGCATGCCCTTCCGGTGACTGTTAACGAACGCATTACACGTCACGGCCAGCGAAAGGTCGGGACGGACATGGCTGTCCCGGATGAGAATTTTGCGTCGTTCCTTCGTTATTACAAGGAAACGCTCGATGCGAGCGATCTTGATTATGTCATTTTCGGTCATATCGGCGATTGTCATCTGCACGCCAACCTGCTGCCGAAAGACGATGCAGAGGCCGAGAAAGCTCGACACATTTATGGCCGCTGCGTAGCTCAAGCGATCATGCTCGGCGGAACGGTTTCGGCGGAGCACGGCATTGGCAAGCTCAAGCGAAAATATCTCTCGGCAATGATGGGCGAACGGTATCTGAACGAAATGGCCGAGGTGAAAAAGGCGTTCGATCCAAAGGGAATTCTTGGACGCGGCAACATTTTTGACGAGAGCTGCCTATGACTGGAGGGTGAGCATCCTGCTCGCCTCTGGTCGACCTTATAATAGCAAGGGCGAGGAAGATGCTCGCCCTCCAGTGAAATATGATCAAAGCAATCCTAATGGATTTTAACGGTGTCATTATCAACGATGAGCCAGTGCAGATGAAGGCTTATCAGGAAGTGCTGAAGACTGACGGCATTGAGCTGACGGAGGAAGAGTATTTCTCATCGCTGGGCATGGACGACAAGACATTTGTGTCAAACGCCTTTTCGCGTGCGGGTAAAAAAGCCGATGCAGCCAAGATCGAAGAACTGATCGCCGCCAAAAGTGCGAACTGGAAAGAAAACGTTTCTAAGAACCTTCCGCTTTTTGAAGGCATCGACAATTTTATTGAGAAAATGTCGCACGATTTCACGCTTGGCATCGTGAGCATGGCGAGACGGCGTGAGATCGATTATGTTCTGGAGACGAGCGGGCTGGCAAAGTTTTTCTCAACCATTGTTAGTGCTGAGGATACCTCGAAATGTAAACCCGATCCTGAGTGTTTCCGCACCGGTTTTCGGCAGCTTGACGCGATCCGTACCGCAAGCGGCCATCTGCCGATGACGCACTCTGAATGCCTTGTCATCGAAGATTCGCCTCCGGGCGTCATGGGAGCCAGAAGTGCCGATCTGCCGGCACTTGGCGTGACGAACACGGTTTCAGCCGAACGCTTGCGTGAAGCCGGGGCCGTCGCCGTTGCGAAAGACCTTCGAGACTGGATGCCGGAGTCGATCCGCCGCGTTTTTGCCTGATCTTTTACCGCAGAGAATAGGAAATTTCTCTCTCAACTCATTTTTTCTCTGCGTCTCTGCGACTCTGCGGTTAAAAAAATAGTTATATGTCAGACCATTTCATTTCACAAGACCAAGCCGAAAACGACCTTCTCTACTGCGCAGCTTACCTCGCCGAGCGGATCAAGAGCAGTGATGGGCACGCAGAGGCGATGAACACCATCGTACCCATGTATCTCGCCAAGGGCGATGTGGATCTTTCGGCGGAACTGGCAAATGCCATCGACGATCCGTTTTCGCGCGACAAATTGCTGATCGCGGTTGCCGTGAAATGTGCTGAGATCGGCGATGAAGATTATGGCCTTCAACTAGCGGATGCGATCGAGGATCACGGTATGCAATCTCAGGCTTTTGAACGGATCGGGCTTGTGCTGGCTGGAAAAGGTAAGTCGGACAGAGCTGCTGAAGTTGCGGATCTAATGGGCCATGCGGATTTTGTCTACGCAGGCATCGCCGTGAATAAGGCGTCGATGGGCAATGATGCAGGTGCGGAAGAGGTTGTCGAAGATATCGAATTTCCTTCGGCTCGTGTGGCTGCATTGCAGCAGATAGGCTCCGCGCACATTGACGCCGGTAAGGTCGAGAAAGGCGTTGAATATCTCATGCAAGCCGTTGACACGGCCGCCGAGATCGAACACGACGAAGAAAAGATCAGGGCTCTTTGCGAGATCGGGAACGTTTTTCTCGACGCAAAGGCTTTTGATAAGGCGATCGAAACGTTCGACAAGGCCAAATCACTCGCGGAACTGCTCGAGAATACACATCGCGAGACGTTCCTCGTAAATTGCGCGATCGGATTTCTCCACGCCGGCAGCACCGAACTCGCCGACCGAACGCTCGATCTCGTCCACGACAAAACGCAGATGGCTTCCGCCGTGCTTGGCTTCGCGCGTGATCATTGGGGCAAACAAGAAAAAGAGGAAGCGGTCGATGCTCTTGAGGAAGCTTATGCGATCCTCAAATCGCAACGCGAGATCGAGACGCGAGACAGTCGTTCGCGAAATGCTTTGTTCACAACAATTGCCGCCCAATTCGCCGGTTTCGGCAAATCCGAACGCGGCGTCGAGATCGCCCTCGAAAACACTGATCTCGATCAGCAGATGAACGCGCTTGCCCAGATCTCGCAGATCCTGGCCATCCAGAAAGAGGATGAGCTCGCCCGCGAGACTGTAAATCTGATCGAAGAAGACGCCAATCGACTATTCGCTCTCGTTGCGATCGCAGACGGGAAACGAAAGCTCGACTTGCCCGACGATGCGATAGCCGTTTTGGACGAAGCCGTGACCCTTGCAGATACCGTTCCACAACTTTCCGCCCGCTCCGAGATCCTAAACGAGATCGCTGATCGCTACGTGGGTTTCTCCCAGCCCGAAAAGGCACGTTCGACCTTGATCGACAATCTTGCCGTCATCTCCCAGATCCGCGACGAAAGCAGCCGAGCCGTCGCCCTAGCCAACCTCGCTGCTATTTATTCGACTGCGGAGATCGAGCCGGGAGAGCAGGAAAAAGACGTGATGAGAAGGCTGGCGAGTGTGGTGGCATTCTAGCTAATTGGAGAGCCGAGGATGCCGGCGTGCTACTTTAGTAACGTGGCTAGTAGATATCGTTATTCACCAGATCGCCGAATCCATCACGCTTGCGGATCAACTCAGCGTCTCCATTTGCTTTGATCAGCACAACGGCCGGCAGAAAACGGCCGTTGTATTGTGATGCTTGTGCGAGCGAGTAGGCACCGCAGTTCAGCAGGGCGAGAATCTCGCCCGGTTTGAGATCGGGCGGCAAAAGTCGGTGATCGGGCAGACGGCCTTCGCCTTCGATATCGAAGTAAACGTCGCCGCCATCGCAAAGAGGGCCGGCAAGTTTGTAGGGGAAAGTGTGTTCGGCGTCTGCACGCTCGGCCGAGACTAGCTCGTAATACCATTTGTAGGTTTCCATCGAGAGCAGGATGTTGAAACCAGCATCGGTTAAGAGCCAGTTGTCCTCGTCGATCTGCGATTGAATGGTAGGACGCGATTTTGCGTTTCGAATGGTGGTCAGGCAAATGCCCGCGTCGGCGATGATGCTTCGGCCCGGTTCGAGGAGAAGCGTTAGATTCTCGATCAAATCGGCCGAGCCATCCGAACCAATATCTTCTCTTATCGCATGCCAGGCAGCGTTGATAGCATCGACCGGTTCGAAATCAGCCTCGAACATCTGCCTTTGAACGTCGGTAAAATCGACTCCGTCCGCTCCGCCTCGAAGATAATTGACCGGAAAACCGCCGCCGATATTAATGTGGCTGAGAGGCTTGCCGGTTTCAGCGTATATTCTCTTCAATCCGGCATACAGCATCTCAAAAGCCTGCGTATAGACGATTGGATCGGGATTCTGCGAGCCGACATGCAGATGAATTCCGCAAAGGTTGAGATGCGCGGAATCCTTGTGATCACGAAAAGCCGAAAATGCCTCGTCCGGCATCATACCGAATTTTGAGGTGACAAGAGCAGTTTGTAGACCGGAATGCGTGTCGCTTTCGATCTCAGGTACAAGCCGGAGGCTGACGTTGGCGCGTTTGCCGAGGCGTTTTGCGGTTTCCGCGATCAGCGAGAGTTCGTAAAGCGAATCGACCTGGATCGCATAGATTTCGGCGTTTATCGCGCTTTCGATCTCCCAAACCTCTTTGCTCGTGCCGTTGAAAATGATCTGGTTGCCGGTAAATCCAGCCTCGAGAGCTTTCCATAGTTCGCCGCCGGAATTCACCTCCAGGTCGCAGCCCGCTTCTTTTACAGCCTTCAGAATGCCCATTGTGGACATAGCCTTGGCGGCGTAACAGACCTTTAACTGACAGTCGATAGCCTCGCCGGCCTTCTGTAGCCGAGCGATATTTTGGCCGATGCGAGATTCGCTATAGACAAATAGAGGCGTGCCGTATTCGCGAGCGATCTCGACGGCATTCACACCGTCGATGTGCAGTTGATTGTCGCGTACATCGAGAAAATTCTCGATCTCCCAAGATTGCATAAGACCGGAGGGCGAGCACCCTGCTCGCCAGCCGCAACGAGCGGCAAAAACCGTTCATAGAGATAGTTGGCTGGACTTAGTAAAGGCGAGCAGGATGCTCGCCCTCCAGTCATCTCTTCATTAATAGAATCCCCGTTCCGCGCGGATAAAGCCCGGGTAGTGAGATTGGCAATTTGCCAGTTATATCCTGTGTTCCGAGCAAGGCTCTCGCGGATGCTCGCTGTAGGCTCGGCATATCGCCGTATGCGACGAGGTACGTTTTCATTTCGGGAAAACCACCGAGAACATAGGGATTGCCGAAGCTGATGCCGATCACTTTTTTGTTCGAGGCGAGTAGTTCTTTTAATATCGCGGCCCCGTTGTCAGGAATGCCGACGCTGTTCTTCGCTCCAGATCTCACGCGCCCATAGAGTCCGACGATGACGATATCAGCCTCAGTGGCAGTTTTACGTGCTGCCGCGACCTGATCCGTCCCGGAATTTTCCTGCAAATAGACGGACGAAAACCTAAGTCCGCCGCCTCGAAGGGAATTGACCAGGCTGCTCATCGTTAGCGGGCCGTCTATCCCGTTCGAAAGACCAAGTACGGCGATCTTGCCATTTTTGCTGATTGGCAACAGATTCTCGTCGTTTCGAACCAGCGTCAAAGCCTTTGTTGCGATCTCGTCTGTGAGAGTTGTGCTCTCTGCTCCCGAAACGAGGCTGTCGATCTTGTCGATTGGCGTTAGCTTGTCCTTGAATAAGCCGAGTTCATGCTTCCACGCGATCTGTCGGCGAACGGAATCGTCGAGCCGTTCAATCGGGACGCGGCCGCTTTTGACGGCGGCGATCAGCCCGCGAAGCATCGCATCAACGTCTGCCGGTTTTTCCAGAATGTCGGTTCCGGCAAGGAACGCCCGGACACCGGCTTCTTCCTGATTGAAATAGATCGTCAGGCCGCTCATTCCCATTGCATCAGAGACGATCAAACCTCTGAAACCGAGTTCGTTACGCAGTATGCCAGTCTGCACCTTTCCGGAAAGCGTGGCTGGGATCGTCGCTTTTTGGCTGACCAATTCGGCTCCTGCCTCGGCCTCGGTTACGGTGAAATTCTTGAGCGGTTTGATCTCTTCGTCATCGATCTGCGGTAGGGCGATGTGGGCTATCATGACCGAACCGATGCCGCCCTCGACGGCTTTTTTGAAGGGCAAAAGTTCCAACGAATCGAGCCTCGATTTTGGCAGTTCGATGATCGGAAGCCCGCGGTGCGAGTCTATATTCGTATCGCCGTGGCCCGGGAAATGTTTTGCTGTCGCGATCACCTGCTGGCTCTGGATGCCTTGGGCGAAGGCTGTACCAAACATACCGACATCGTCGGGATTCTCGCCAAAGCTGCGGACGTTGATCACCGGATTTCCGGCGTTATTATTAACGTCCAAAACCGGAGCATAAACATGACGAATGCCGATCGCCTTGGCCTCGCGGCCCGTGATCACGCCCATTCTGCGGGCGAAATCGGGATTTCCGGTTGCGGTGACGGCCATTGCCCATGGAAAATTGGTCGCGTCCTCAAACCTCATTCCGATGCCAGTTTCGGCATCGAGTGACATCAGCAGCGGCGTTTTTGCATTCTGCTGCATTCGGTTGGCGAGGATGGTCGTTTCATATATCGGGGCACCGAAATAGATGATCCCGCCGACCTTGTTTTCGACAACGTGACGCTGAATGTCCTTGAAAAAAGCACTGTCCTGATTCGCGAATTTGGCGTTAATACCGACGTGTACCAGTTGGCCGACCTTTTCCTCGACCGACATTTTCTTGACGTATTTGGCGGCAAATTCTTCGGATTTTTTCGACGGCCAAAAGCCGGAGGGCGTCTGAGCCTTTGCCGGAGTGACCGCGTTAAATAACAGAATAAATACAGCTAGAGAGCTAAACAGAAACTTCATCATTTTTTGTCGGAATAATAATGCTTGCGATAAACGCCACGGTAAAGGTAAGAAGACTGCCGATCAGGGCGTACCATGTCCACGCGATCTTGGTTGCGAGCAGGATGTAAAGCATCACAGAAATACTAACGAGCATGCCTGTCAAAGCATGCACCTCACGGGCTTTTTTAAGGAACGAGCCAACCAGAAATACGCCAAGCACCGGTCCGTTGATCAACGATGCGACTGACAAGGCAAGGCCCAGTGCCGATTCGCCCGATTTCATGAACGCGATCGCAACGAATATTTGGACAATGCCAACGATCACAGTTAGAATTCCCGCGTACCGGACGAGTTGTTTATCCGATATGCCCTTCTTGAAAGGCTTGTAAAGATCGTTGATCGCGGTCGCGGCAATCGCGTTTAGCGATGACGATAGTGCCGCCGCAAATATGGCGGCGACCACTAATCCGGAAAGTCCCGCGGGCATGTGTTTGGTAATAAAATCGGGGAAGACTTGATCGCCCTTAAAGAAAGGGAAGTTGGCCGAAATTCCAGAACCTGCGACTCCAGCCTGTGCGTAATCTGCCGAATTGTACGGTGCGTAGAATGCAAAAAGCAACACGCCGATAAACAAAAATCCAATGAACTGGCCAAGCACAACCGCTCCGGAAGAAAGCAATGCGAGCGATGCTGACGAAGGCTTTTTCGTGCAGAGATATCGCTGGACGAGATATTGATCGGTCCCGTGGGTGGACATCGTCAGAAAGCACCCGCCGAAAAGCCCTGCCCAGAATGTGTATGTTTTCGTCATGTCCCAGCCGAAATCGAAAAGGCTGAACTTGTTGAATTGTTCGCCCAGCGTCATCGCCTGCGATAGGCCGCCGTCGATATTCTGTATCAGCACGACCGCTGCCGCGATCGCTCCGCCGATGTAGATCACAAGCTGCACCACCTCGACCCAAATGACCGCTTCCATCCCGCCATAGAAGGTGAACACGATCATTACTACACCAAGCAGAACGATCGAGGCAATAATGATCGTCGTTGGATCTGCTCCCGGATTGAATGAGGTGTAAACCGCAGCCAAAACGATCGCCGTCAGCAGCAGCCGAACGCCGTCAGCAACGTTTCGCATCACGACAAACAGTGCCGAAGCGAGCATCTTCACGCGGTTGCCAAACCGGTCGCCCAGGAGCTGATAGACCGTCTGCAGCTCGCCCTTGAAATACATCGGGATAAAGATCAGCGATATCACGATGCGGCCAAGCATGTAGCCGAAAACAAGCTGCAAAAACTGAAAATTCCCGCCCTTGGCAAACGCAATTCCCGGCACCGAGACAAACGTGATCGTACTCGTCTCCGTCGCCACAATCGACATCGCGATCGCCCACCAAGGCACATTTCGCCCGCCGACAAAATAGTCAGCCGTCGTCTCCTGCTTACCCGAAAACAAAATGCCAAAGACCGTAATGCCGATCAGGTAGCCGAAGATGATTACGAGGTCGAGTGTTTGCATTTATCTTAAGACGGTCTGTTCGTGCTTGGCCGATAGACACGGACCAAAATATTCTCCAAGGTATCGAACTCTTCGAGTTTCTCCGAGATTCTGCGAGCCTGTCCTGCACGGTCCGAATCCTCGGTGCAGATTATAATTCCCGAATGTACGGGATTCTTATTGTGAAGCCGTTTGAAGTCGAGGCGATCCAGAGTTATTACTGCTCGGCCAAGCTCGGTGGCTCGCCGCAAAACTTCGGCGTCCGGTATCGCTAGATTCGCCTGCTCATCATCCGCGGCAGTGAGGACATCGTGGTCGAGTTTTCGTAACTCAAAAACTGTCCGCAACGGAAAATTCTCGTCCGAATACAATTTCATCAAGCTTCTTCGTTAGCTGCGATCTCATGATCGATCTCGTGACGGTGCGAACGAACGTAGGCCCAGGCATTTGCGAGGTCCTGGGCAGTAAGCGTCGGATAATCCAACAAGAGTCCCGATTCCGTTACTCCGTTTCGACGAGCATTCTCAAGGATCCAGACTGGAATTCGCGTCCGTACGATACAAGCCGAGCCACCGCAAACATCAGGTCGCGATTCGATGCCGCCAAAATCCTCACTCAGATCCCGCATTAGCCACTGAACCAGCCGGAGCTTCTCCGCCTTCGACATCTGCGATACTTCTTTTTCTGAGACTGTGATCATGTCAAGATATTAACCGACTCCGTCGGCTGCCGCCAACGCGTTCACGGCGGTTTCGACCACAAATGCGGAGCAGCTCAAGGCTGATACAGCAGTCTGGCGATCCGTTCGTGCGAAAAACATAACCAATGCAACCCTCAAATCATTCTCCGCGGATTCCAAAAGCTTCTTGCCAGTCGCCTCATTCAAGCCTGTTTCCGTCATCAAAATACGCAGCGAACGCTCCTTTAGTTTGACATTTGAATACTTAACATTCGTCATCCTATTGCCCTTAACGTAGCCGAGGCGGATCATTGAGACGGTTGAGATCGTGTTGAGTACGAGTTTCTGCGCCGTTCCGGCTTTCATGCGGGTAGAGCCCGTCAGTGCTTCGGGGCCGACGACGGGGATGATCGCGATATCGACTGCGTGAGTGATCGCCGAATCTGGAACGCACGTTATGCACGCCGTGAAACAGCCAAGCTCACGGGCAAGATCGACTGCTCCGATCGTGTACGGCGTGCGGCCTGAGGCGGCGATGCCGATGACGACGTCATTTGCTGTCACGCCACGCGTTTTCAGATCTTCGGAACCGGCTTCGCGGTTGTCTTCGCTTGACTCGGTCGCTTTGTAGAGGGCATCGTAGCCGCCGGCGATGATGCCCTGAACCAGTTCATACGAAACCCCAAACGTTGGCGGAATCTCCGACGCATCTAGCACGCCAAGCCGCCCGCTCGTTCCCGTCCCCACATAAAAAAGCCGCCCGCCGTTTTGCAGCCGCTCGACAACCTGATCAATAACCGTCGCGATCTCCGGCATAACCTTTTCGACCGCCAGAGCGACCGCTTTGTCCTCTTCATTGATCAGACGAACGGCTTCAAGCGTCGATACCTGATCGATCGCGGCGGTCTTAGGGTTTTCTTGTTCGGTTACCGGCAGCATTAGTAGATCGAGAACGAGTATTCTATTTGTTTTGTAACCGACTGCGGTGAACCGTTAAGATAGGCTGGCTCAAAGGTTATCCGTCTAGCGGCTTCGACGGCTTTTTCCGTCAGTCCGAATGGGGCCTGAGTAACAGGACGTATAGTTCCGATCTCGCCCGATGCAAGAAATGTTACGCGAAGGATAACCGTGGCCGAGATCTCATAGATCCGCGCAATATCTGTGTAAGAGGGACGGGCTTTAGTCAAAATCCTTATCCCTGAAAGCTGACTGGATGCCGGAGCAGCCTGAATTGAGCCTGTGGTACCACCAGAGCCTGTGTCCGCGCCGGGTCCGGAACCCGATCCGCTTCCCGCACCTTGCCGTCCGTTCTTAGTAGCGGGAACGACTTTTAGCTCATCATTCTTCTGTTCCGTGATTGGTCCGGCAACCGGAACGAACGGTCGTCTCGAACCGACCCCGAATGATTTAATAAAATGCGATGCGACCTCACTCTTTTCATTGAGCGTTACAGTTTGAGCGACATAGACTCGCGTTTCGGTGCGGAGAGTAGTCAGATTGTGCCAATATCCGAACGTGTCCTTAAAAGAAACGGAACTAGAACTGTCCTCATCTTTCGGGATAAGATCCGCAGTCTGTCCGATCTTGGGAAGAATGTCGCGGACAGATGCGTAATAGCTTTGCGTTTTAACGGGATCGGAGAAAATATATACGTAAACGCCGTTAATCGAACCGTAGTATTTTCTGGACGTTTTGGGATCGTTATCGCCCCTCTGTTCCAGAGGTAGTGGAGCGTCGACAGAAAACTCGTCTGATATGGGCGAAAATACCTGCCAGTTTTCAACCTTCGTTGGTGTTTGAGCGATAAATGTCGCGGTGAGAAGAAACAGGGCACATATAGAAAGTAAGTAACGCATCATTTTCCTCCGTTATTTCCGTTTTTCATCGCCATCAAAGCTGCTGCGTGCGACGGGAGCATCAGCGGTTCTATGAGGTACGCTTTGGGAGCGACTTTGCCTATTATTTCCGTCATCGGGCCGGTTAAAAGTTTGCCTGCATTGAATATACTCCCAACGCAGCCGATCGGAACCTTCTTTTTTGAGAGGCCGAGTTTTTTTATTACAGCAACCGCAGCTGTGCCGAGTTCGTGTCCTGCGTCCCGCAGTATTTCGACCGCGACCTTGTCACCTTCGGCGGCAGTTTCGACAACGAGCCGAGCAAAACCGGCGATGCGGCTGTTGTCCATTTGCGGGGCGTAGATGGCTCCGATAAGGTTCTCAACGTTTGATGCACGAAAGTACTCAGCGGCTCGCTCGCTGAGTTTTGTTAATTCGCCGCGACCGTCAGAGGCTTTTGCGACGGCGTGAAGTGCCTCGCCAGCGATGCCGCGGCCGCCGCCTTCGTCACCCGCGACCGGACCCCAACCGCCCGCAATAAACTGCTCGCCTTCGTCGTTAACGCCAATGCAGATCGAGCCGGTTCCGGCGATGACGACGAGCCCGGCTTTACCGAGCGTGGTGCCGTAAAGAGCAATATCGGCGTCGGTCGTGACCAGCGTTTTACGCACCCGGAAGCGAGTTACAAAACTCTCACGCACGCGTTCGCGCATATCGAGCCGTCGGACTCCGGCGAGCCCCAATGTTGCGGCCACTATATCACCGCGTGAGACTCCGCCGCTGTCGCAAGCTGCGTCGATGGCTTTGGCGATGTTCGCAACTGAGGTTTCGACACCGACGCGAAGAGGATTCGAGGGGCCGCCTGAACCTTCCGCAACGATCTCGTTTGCCTCGTTCATGAGAGCGACATTTGTTTTTGTACCGCCGCCGTCCACGCCCAGAAATAGCTGGTATAGCTGGCGTTTACGACCTCGTTGTGTCTCGGTTTGCGGCATCACGAATATTTCGGACATCAGGAAGATATTTTAGCCTTGCGACTTTGCGTCCTTAGCTTTGCGGCTTTGCGGGAACGTCGAACGTTTCCCGCAAAGTCGCAAAGGCAGAACCGCAAAGCCGCCAAGAAATCACGGAGACGACAAAAAATCCCTCTACATTGTTCGCGCATACTTGACTTATAATCAAAGTTAGTGGATTTTATGTAGTCAATAAGCTAATCTAATCGCACATCCCCAGGTTGGTTTGATCTATGGAGATAAGACAGCTCAAAGCTTTTCTGGCTATCGCCGAGGCTAAAACTTTTACGGCAGGTGCGCGGCGTGTGAACGTCACGCAGGCGGCTATCTCGATGCAGATCCGGCAGCTCGAAGACGAGGTCGGTTTGCAGCTGTTTACCCGCACGCCGCGACGCGTGATCCTGACCGAGGCGGGCGAATATCTGCTCGACCGGGCCAGAAAGATACTTCGCGAACACGACACTGCTCTCGCGGAAATCGCCGAACTCGGCGGCGTCGAACACGGCCGTCTGCGAATCGGTTCGGCGTCGGCGGAATTTGCGACGCAGCAATTGCCGCATATTTTGCAGGGTTTGCGTGAGAAGTATCCAAACTCCGAACTCAATGTCAGTGCCGGGACGAGCCAAATTTTGGTGGACAAGATAATGCACGGCGAGATCGACATTGCGTTCGTCTCGCTGCCGGTCGATAATTCGAGCATTACCACCGATCTGCTATTCAGCGATGAGATCGTCGCAATCGCTCATCCAAAGCACCCCAGAGCGAATGACAAGTTTATCAGCGCGGCGGCACTCGCGGGCGAACGGCTCATTCTCGGCGAACGAGGAGGCAATACGCGGCGGATGATCGACGATTTCTTTAACGCCGCAAACGTCAGACCGCACGTCGTGATGGAGCTTTCGCGGCAGGAAGCGATCAATCAGATGGTCGAAAACAACCTTGGCGTCGGCACCGCCGGAGCTAAAACCATCGCCGACGAGATCCGCGAAGGCCGCCTCGTCTCCTGGATGATCGAGGGAGCCGAGATCAACTGGGAACTCGGCCTGGCACGCCTCCGTGGCGGCTATTTCTCGCCAATCGCGAAAGAATTTGTGAGGCTTTGCAAGGAAAGCTTCGTTGAAAGGGAAAAAAGATTGAAAGTTGGGAAATAGATTTACCGCAGAGACGCGGAGACGCTGAGATATGAATAAGGTTTGGTCTAGTGGTTTGAAGCAACGTCTTGCAATCGATATGATCTTGCTTTCTCTGCGTCTCGGTGTCTCCGCGGTTATGTTCTCCGCAGTGGCGTTCGCGCAGGGATTGCCGGTCGTGCTACCGCAAACCGTCGGGATGAATGCGGCGAAGTTGAATCAGGTCGACGCGATCGTCGAGGCAGATATCGCTGCCAAAAAGCTTCCCGGAGCTGTCGTTCTCGTCGGGCACAAAGGTAAAATCGTTTTTCGCAAGGCCTACGGCAACCGCTCGCTGGTTCCGACGGTCGAGAAGATGACGGTCGATACGATCTTTGACCTCGCCTCGCTCACCAAGCCGATCGCGACCGCGACGTCGATCATGATCCTCGTCGAGCAGGGCAAACTGCGGCTCAACGACACCGTCGGGATGTACATCCCCGACATCGACGACGAACGGGCTAAGACGATAACGATCCAACAGCTTCTCACGCACACCTCAGGCTACGCTCCCGATTTTGACCTCAAAGAAAAATGGACCGGCCGCGACGGGATGCTCGCCGCCCTCAAAAAAGAGAAGGTGCGTTCGGCACCAGGGACGAGATTTGTTTATTCGGATATGGGGTTTATCGTGCTGGGGGAGATAGTAGAGCGTCTCGGAAAAATTGCTGACTGTGAGACGACTTCTTTGTTGCCAAGACCCCTGATGCCAGAATGCAGCCAGTTATTTTCAACAAGGTTGATTTTTCAACCAATGGGAATTGCTGAGTCCGGTTTTCGTGGTGGGTGGGCGTGGAGTCAATCGGTTGCGATTCATGACAGCGAAATTGCCGTTCTGAAAAGAATTGCTCCGACTGAGAATATTCGTGGACAAAATAGCTATCTTGGTTCGACTTTTGAAGGTGACGCGAAAGATGGAGACAAGATATTACGAGGCCAGGTTCATGATCCAACATCTTATCGTATGGGTGGCGTTGCAGGCCACGCGGGGCTTTTCTCGACCGCTGACGATCTTGCCCGCTACTGCCAAATGCTCCTGAACGGCGGTGTCGCTCCTGACTGGAGCGGCCAGCTTCCAGCTGGCCGGGCGAGCAGGGATGCTCACCCTCCAGTCCGCATCCTCTCCGCCCAAACCGTTGCTCGAATGACCGCTCCGATCGTTGTTTCGGAATCCGGTGATGCACGCGGGCTTGGGTGGGATATTAATACTTCGTTCTCGTCGAATCGCGGAGATCTGTTTCCGCTTGGGTCATTTGGGCATACGGGTTTTACGGGGACGAGCGTTTGGATCGACCGGGTTTCGCAGACGTTTGTCGTCTTCCTCTCGAACCGCGTTCACCCCGACGGCAAAGGCGATGTCGGGCCGCTGCGGGCGAAGGTCGCGACCGTCGTAGCTTCGGCTGTTGAGGATACTCCGATCGAGGTTTATCGGCTGGCTGAGAGTACTTACAATTCGGCGATCGCTTCACAATTGGAGAGGTTCAGGTTGACGGCCGGAACGAATCTCACTGTTCCCGTAGCAAGTCTTTCCACGCCAGTTAATACGCGCGTTGCTATGCCGAGTATTGGTCGTCCCGGAGCTGCTAGTGGCCCAGTCCTAAACGGCATCGACATTCTCGAACGCGACAAATTCAAACAGCTCGAAGGCCTCAAAATTGGCCTCGTCACAAATCACACCGGCCGCAATCTCGCCGGGAAGCAGACGATCGATATCCTCCACGAAGCGTCGAATGTAAAGCTGACGGCGATCTTTGCCCCGGAACACGGCATTCGCGGCGAGCTTGATGTGGCGAAGATCGACGACAGCAAAGACGAAAAAACGGGCCTGCCGATCTATTCACTCTACGGCGAAACGCGACGGCCAAAGCCGGAGCAGATAAAGGACATCGACGCTTTTGTATATGACATTCAGGATATCGGAGCGAGATTTTATACGTACACGGCCACGCTCAGGAATGTAATGGAAGAGGCCGCGAAGGCCGGAAAGCCTGTCTTCATCCTCGACCGTCCAAACCCGATAAACGGCAACGCTGTCGAGGGCTCACTAGCCGACGAGGACAAACTCTCGTTCATCGCCGCTCACACCACGCCGGTTCGTTACGGCCTGACGATCGGCGAACTCGGCCAGATGATGAACGCCGAGCGAAAGATCGGTGCGGACATCCGCGTCGTAAAAATGGAAGGCTGGTCGCGTTCGATGTGGTTTGACGAGGCAGGGCAGACGTGGGTAAATCCGTCGCCGAATATGCGTTCGCTGACCGAAGCAACGCTGTATCCCGGCATCGGCCTGCTCGAAACCACAAATCTCAGCGTCGGCCGCGGCACGGACACGCCTTTCGAAGTCGTCGGTGCTCCATACATAGACGGCCAAAAGCTCGCAAAATACCTAAATGAGCGAAATATCAAAGGCGTCCGCTTCATTCCTATCAGATTTAAGCCAAACGCGTCCGTTTTCAAGGACGAACAGCTAGGCGGCGTGAACATCCTGATAACCGACCGCAACGCTCTAGACTCGTTTCACATGGGAATCGAGTTTGCTGCTGCGCTCAGAAAGCTCTACCCGACCGAATGGCAGGTCGACAAATACGCCCGTCTGCTCGTCAACGCCGACATCCTGGAAATGGTGAAACGCGGTGAAACACCCGAAAATATCGAAAAAGCCGCAAACGTCAAACGAGATGAATTCAACCGCCGCCGAACGCTATTTTTGATCTACAAATAGCGTCCTGCTTTCGAAAAAGCGGTTAACCAAAATTAATTGTTTTCAGCGGCCCCTTGGGCATCATATTTGCCTTATTAATGAATAGTTTAGAGTCTCGGACGACTCAATAATTCACTTTTTCGTAACAACCTGTTTAATATCAACGGTTTCGCAAGATCCGCTCTGTATACTCAATCTTGTGCGATAACGAAAATTTGAATAAATCTACATTAACGTAAATAATTTTTATGGATTGCACTGATCAAATTCAAGAAAAACCCAAAAGAGGAAAAGAGAATATGCGCATTAGAGCCTTGATTGTGAGCTCCCTAACGTTGGCCATCGTTTTATGTCTCAACAACATGCTGATGGCTCAGGATGCGACTGGCGACATAATCGGAACCGTAAAGGATTCGAATGGCGCTGCTGTCGCTGGAGCTACGGTTTCAATTTCTGACGTCACTAAAAAGATCGTAGTTCGTACTGTAACAACGAACGGAGATGGCGAATTTAATGTCACGAGCCTGCTATCCAGCGTTTATAACGTAACCGTAGAGGCCGGGAATTTCAAAAAAGGTGTCCAGACAAACGTCAAAGTCGATGTTGGACAGCGTCGAACTGTCGATGTCGTTCTGCAAGCTGGCCCCATTGATGAAACCGTAACAGTAGAGGCTGATCCAGTTGCCGTAGATCTAAACTCTGCGGCTTCCGGAACGGTTATCAATGGTGATCAGGTTCGAGAACTCTCGATCAACAACCGTAACTTTATGCAGCTTGTAACACTTGCTCCAGGTGTTACAAATGACCTCGAAGATCTTGTATTCACGGGTACGAATAATCCAGAAACGCAGGTCGTTAACCGTTCGCTGATCTCAGTGAATGGAGGCCGTCCAACGTCGAACACATTCACGGTCGATGGCGCGGACGTTACAGATCGCGGATCGAATCTTACGATTCAATCGTATCCGAGCGTGGAATCGATTGGCGAATTTCGCGTCCTGAAGCAGTACTCGGCGGAATCTGGACAAAGTGCCGGTGGTCAGGTCAATGTGGTTACAAAAGGTGGCGGAACGAAATATCACGGGTCGGCTTTTGAATTCATCCGCAATGAAGGCTTCAACGCAAATAACGTTGCAACCAATTCAAATCCAAACCCACCATTTGGACGTGATGAGAATGGCAAAGCGAAACGCCGCCCATTCCGCTACAACAATTATGGCTTGACTTTCAGCGGGCCGATATATTTCCTGAAATTTGGGGAGAAGAGCCCGGATGAGCCGTACTTCGGTAAATATTCAAAAACCTTTTTCTTCTTTTCGGAAGAGCAGCGACGAGACACCCGTTACCCGCTCCTTCAGGGAACTGTTCCGACCGATGCGATGGAAAATGGTGTTTTTCCAATTGATATCTGCCTCCGCGGAACGGTCGTTGGTGCAGTCCGTACATGCCTCGATACACTTCCCGCGGGCACTAACATTGCTACCCGTGCAACTCTGAGTCCTTTGTCGCAGGCTTATCTAAATCAGATCTGGAAAAAGGTTCCCGGACCAACTAACCTGGATACGCTCCGCCTCGATTACCCGACGCTGAACATAGCGAAGTTTAGACAAGAGATTATTAAGGTTGACCATCAATTTTCGTCAAGGGCTAGCGCCTATTACCGCTACGGCCGGGACAAGATCCCCACGATAGATGCTGACGGTTCTATCGGTACCCGGTCAGGGCTTCCTTTCGTAAATACGATGGAGTCTGATTCGCCCGGTCGCACACATACTGCGGCGATGACATATGCATTCTCGCCGAAGGTTCTTTTCGATGCCCGTTTCACTCACGGTGGCGGATCGATCTTCACGACCACTACCGGACTAATTGCCAAGAACGTTTCCACCATTCCGGCCCAGCTTCCGTATCTGAGCGCAAGAGATGTTGTGCCGCAGCTTAGCGTCCTTGGTTTCTCAAGCCTAACAGGATTCAGCAACTACAATAACTATTCATGGAAACAGTCATGGGCAAGCAATTTGACTTGGCTATCAGGGAATCATCAAGTGAAATTTGGAGGACAGTATTCGCGTTACAAGAAGGTCGAAAATGCTATCGCCGGTGCAAACCAGGGAGCATACTCGGCGTTTAACAACACGCCGAACCCTCTTCCAGCAGGTCAGACGACAAGCACCGTTCTAGCAGCCGGAGTCGCGACCAGTAACCTTAACAGTCTGTACCAGAACTGGGCAAACTTCTTGATGGGGAATAATATTTCGTTTACTCAATCAAAATTCGATCTTACAGCGGATCTTCGTCAGCGTAATATTGAAGCTTTCGCTCAGGATGATTGGAAGATTCGACGTAATCTCTCGATCAATCTTGGTGTTCGCTACTCGTATTTTGGGGCTCCGTGGGATGCCAATGGGCACCTGACAAACTTCGATCCGACACTGTTCAGTCAAGCTGCTGCCCCCCGCGTAACCGGAGCAGGAAACCGAGTGGCCGAAGCTGGGAAGAACTATTGCAACGGCATGATTATTAATGCCCAGAACTTCCAGACGGGGCCGGCAATCTACAACTGTAATCCAACGGTATCTCCTTATGGCAAATACATCTATAACGCGCCTAAGCTGAATTTTGCTCCGAGGATTGGCCTCGCTTGGGACCCCTTCGGAAAGGGGACAACGGCCGTCCGTATGGGCTACGGCGTTTATTACGATCAGGTCTCTGGTAACCAAGCTCTTCTCATAGTCGGACTAAATCCTCCGTATCAGGAAACCTGTACCGTCGCTGTTACAAATATCGATCAGCCAATTCCTGGAAATAACTGTACTGCGGTTGTCTTCAGTTCGGCTGCAGCTTCGATTCGCGGTATCCAGACGGAATGGAATACTCCATACGTTCAGCAGTGGTCGTTCGACGTTCAGCACCAGCTTGCAAAGAAATCGATCGTTACGGTTGGTTACTATGGCTCGAAGGGAATTCATCTCAACGGCCATACTGAATACAATAACCTTCGCCCAGGCGTTGCGGTAAATACACAGTGTGCTTCAGGGGCGGCTACCCTTCAGGATGTTCCGGCTCCAACGACCGTACCTTGTCAGACCGCTGGAACCGCGTTCACAGCGACTCCAACGATCCTCGACCAGGTTCGTCCGTATCGTGGCTTCCGTTCGATCAGCGTGCTTGAATCGCGTTATACTTCGGATTATCACAGCCTACAGATCTCAGGACAGCAGAGATTTTCCGGCGCGTCGCAGCTCAACCTGGCGTATACGTGGTCGAAGAGCTTTAACGACAACCCAACGTCCTACATTAACGCTGCACCTCAGGATAACTACAACGTGGGAGCCGAGCGCGGACTCTCTCCCTTGGATCGACGACACGTGTTCACGATCAACGGGATATACGAATTGCCGTTCTTCAAGGAGCAATCCGGATTTGCCGGAAAAGTCCTAGGGGGGTGGCAGCTATCGGGTATTGTGAGTTATCAGACAGGTTCCCCGTACACGATCACGAGTGCTAGCTATGATCCAGGCGGCATCGGATTTATTCCCTCGATCGTTGCAGGCGGCCGTCCAAATCTTCTTTGCGATCCGAATGACGGTGCTCCCCATACGATTGCTCAGTGGTTCAACACCGCATGCTTCGCGCCTCAAACTGCAACCGGTATCTCTAATATCGCCGGTACCGCCGGACGAGGTATTATCGAAGGACCACCTACCAAGAAAGTCGATATGACCCTTTCCAAGAATTTCAAGTTTTCGGAAAACGTCAAACTTCAGCTCCGTGCTGAGGCCTTCAATGTACTTAATCTAGTGAACTACCGACTAGCGGGAACGCCGAATCTTAGCCGTACTTCAACAACCTTCGGTCAGATTACTAGCTTCCGCGATCCTCGAATCATGCAGTTTGCTGCGAAGATTAATTTCTAGAATTGCCGATAAACTGCATTCGCCCGCGGCATCCAAGATGTCGCGGGCTTTTTAACGTCACCGTCTACTTCTAGGTGAAACCGTTTATCGTGAGCATCCTTCAACTACCATTTATGATCGACAAATCCATCTGCTCACTGGCATGGATTGTAGTCGAATTCGGCGGATCCACCGAGACCGCACGCATACCACCTATTTTCATAAAGTGTGCGCCCGTAAGTATTATCGTAATAACACTCCGGATTCGACGGATGGCCCCAAAAATTATAGTCAATATCTATCTCGATCAGATTAGGATCGTTAATACTCGATACCATTCCACTTCTAAAAAACCAATCGCTTTCACTGGGCCAAGCCCACTCGTGGGTTTGGCCACGTGGCTGACTTCCATTTGTTTCGCGACTTTGCGTAAAAGGATCGTGTGGTCCGAATGGATCGTAAGAATTGAACCAAAGCGGAAGACCAAGCTGGATGTTCCGGAACTTATAGATTAACTGATCGTTTGCTCGCAAAAAAATTCGATTGCTAGAACCCGTGCAAGAACTGCCACCACCCAGAATCGCGTAGAATTTTTCGACGTGGTTGAGTGCCATGTCCCAATGAGTGTAATACGGATATGCGTAACATTTTTGATTCTGAGCGCAACTCGAACCTTCAACCCAGATACAAGCAGGGCCGTAATAGTTCATTGGATGGATATAGCATCCGCCGTTGCAATCCGTCGTTTCATTAAGTACCGCACACCCGAAGCCCCGATCGTCTTCATCGCCTATGTACTGATAATCGTATAAAGGCCATTCTATCATCGACCGTCGACCCAATAGATCGGTAATCGTTAGAAATACGCCTTTTTGAGATTGCGTCATGGCACCCCATGCTGCACATCCGTTTGGATATCCCCGATCAGCGGCGTAGTCTGAAAGCAGACGATCCCGGTTTATCTTTAGGGAGGCAAATGCTTCTTCATAGGAAATGAATTGTGCGTTAACGACGAAAGAGAGAGAAAATACGAAAATACCAGCCAATAACGCCCCGCGTACTAACCGAAATCGACCTCGAAACCAATTATTTAATAACCACATAACCTGAAACCTCCTATATTTCTCGATTTAAAGCCATTTGATGCGCTAACACGATATGTTTTAATAACCACAAGATAAGTGACACGCGTCACTCAAGCACGACACGAAATTTACCCCTATCTAAGAATGACAAAAGATAATTTTATCGACCGCGATTTGAGCGTTGCTCCGCGTACGCGCCAAAACCTGGCCGGTCTCTCTGTGGGTCAGGCAGTATTAGGAATTGATTCCATCACTTTGATACGAGAAATGGAAAAGACAGGGGCTCTTGAGCTAGTAACGGGCTTTATCGACGTTCACAATCACGGGGCGGTTGGGGTTGATGTTAATGAGGCGGATGTTGAGGGGTTGATGAAGATCGCGGCGTTTTTGGCGACGCGGGGGGTGACGGCGTGGATGCCGACGTTGGTGCCTGATCGTCAAGAGAATTATCGGCGGGTGATCGATGCGATTGATGAGTTGATGATCGTGCAGGAAGGGAAGCCGGTTGCGCAGGCGGTTGGGGTGCATTACGAGGGCGTTTTTGCGAACGAGAAAATGTGCGGGGCTCTGAGGCCGGAGTTTTTTAGGAGTGGGCTGTCGGCGGTTGGGAGTGGGCAGGCGGAGAGAACCACCCCGTCCGCCCAAAGCGGCGGCCACCCCTCCTTGGTCAGGAGGGGAGCAGATGAATTGCAAAAGCCCGCGCGTGAGCAAGGGCGAATCACTCAGTCCGCCGAGAGAACCACCCCGTCCGCCCAGAGCGACGGCC
>JBEBJB010000015.1:0-103827 GCA_040080065.1 Pyrinomonadaceae bacterium | reverse complement strand
GATCGCGAGGGTCACTTTCCCGACCTTTGCCAGCCCGGCAACGAGTGCGGCGATCCGCTTCGGCGACTTCCCGACGGCGAAAGACGTGAGAAACGCCGAGAACAACCCGCTGCCGATGCTCTTCTGGACCGACGGCCTCGTCTCCTTCACCGGCGGCACCCTGCTCGACGGAGCCACGATATCGGGTCGGGTCCTCAATGCCAACGGCCAAGGGGTAAGGAACGCAACCGTCACGATCATCGACTCGGTCGGCAATCGTCGAACGGCAGTCACAGGTTCTTTCGGAAACTACAGCTTCGAAGGACTTGAGATCGGCAGAGACTACCTCCTGACGGTCGCTAACAAACGGTATAGATTCGCAACACGAACGATCAACCTAACGGAAAATCTAAGTGACGTGAACCTTATCGGTCTGGAATAATTTGCCAGATCAATACCTAACGAGGAAAGCTGCCCGGAACCAAAATTCCGGGCAGCTTTTCTCTGGTCTGCAATAGCTATTTTGTCGGTTTAAAGGTCAGTGCGACGGAGTTCATGCAATACCGCAGGCCGGTAGGCTTTGGGCCGTCGTCGAAGACGTGGCCAAGATGGGCTCCGCAGCGAGAGCATTCGACCTCGGTTCGTTCTTCGCCGAGCGAGCGGTCAACCTTTTCGGTGACATTCTTTTTGTAAATCGGCTGAAAAAAGCTGGGCCAACCGGTGCCGGACTCAAATTTCGCATCGGAGCGGAAAAGAGCGAGGCGACAGGCGGCACAGTAGTAAATCCCGTTTTTATGATTCTTGAGCAAAACTCCGCTATAAGGTGCCTCGGTTCCCTCTGCACGCATTACCTTGAATGCGGCCGGTGCGAGCAGCTTCTTCCACTCGGCGTCGGTTTTTGTGATGGCCTGGCCATCGTATTCGCCATCGGTGAATGTTAGGTCGCTGACGGCCTTGACCGCCATTGGCGTCGGGGTTGCAACCGGAATCGGGCTCGAATTTGCGGAGCTGACCGAAGAATATTCCGACCACGCGGTGAGAGATAGAATAGATATTACAGTTATAAGAGCGAAGTATTTGTATCTCATTTGTTTACCTCCGAACACAGCAAAGCTGAAGACCAATATCTGAATCTTATTATCGCTGCGGGTTTTAGTGAAGTGACGAGTAGAGTTTAGAGGGGTTTTTCCAAGGCCGCCCAGTGATCGAGGGACTTTCCCTTTTTTCTGCCCGGCCCCGCGAACCCCTCCAGAAACGCGGGCGTGCCGAAAAACCTTGAAAATTTGTGCCCTCGATCCACGGGCGAAGTCAGACCGTAAAACTAGTTAGGAAGCAGGACCGAATCGACAACGTGGATGACGCCGTTTGATTGCTTAACGTCAGCGATCGTTGCCGTTGATTTCCCGCCTTTTTCGTCCATGAGAACGACCGATTTGCCCATCATCGAAGCCCAAAGCTTGCCGCCTGAGACTGTCGTGAATTCCGCCTTGCCGTTGCCTTTCTTGATTGCCGCCATAATGTCCTTGGCGCCGAAATTTCCCGCGAGCACGTGATAGGTCAAAACCTTGGTCAGCGCCGCCTTATTTTCCGGCATAAGAAGCATATCGACAGTTCCCGCAGGCAGTTTGTCAAAAGCGCTGTTGACCGGCGCAAAGACTGTGAACGGGCCGGCACTCGAGAGAGTGTCGACGAGACCGGCTGCCTTAACGGCCGCGACAAGCGTGGTGTGGTCTTTCGAGTTGACGGCGTTCTCGACAATGTTCTTGGTCTTGTACATCGCTGCGCCGCCAACCATCGGGTTGCTGTCCATCTTCATATCCGCCATCTGTGCCGATGCGGTCGAAGTTCCAAAAGCGACGCCGAGTGTAAGAACGAATAATGTTACTAATGATTTCATTTGAGTATTTCCCCTTTGTATTTGATTTTCTTTCGAAAAGGTTTTGCCTTTTGAAAATGTTTTCGCGATGGGTGGGGAAATGGATTCAAAAGATTTTTAAAGCAAAATTCGCCGCAGGTTTCTGCGACGAATCAAAATATGATAGACGGCGAGCATTATACTCGCCGCCAGTTTGGTTTCTGTTGGTGCTCAGACTGATCAAGGTTGATTTAACCCAATCGCCTTCACGCCGGCGGAACCGGCGTTGGCAAGCAAGATGCCCCGCGCTCCAGTCGGCTTCGCCCGCTTATGCAGGCGGTTTTTCGTCTTCAGGCGGTTTTGCTTTCATTTGCTCTTTGAAAAGGTTGAGAAGCAGAAGCTGGCCGATGCCGCCGCCGTCGCCGTTTCCTCCGCCTGAGGCGAGGATGTCGGGTGTGATGCGGACGCCTTTTTCGCCGATGACCTTGAGCGTTTCGATCATCGCGATGTTGGTACCGCCGAGAGCCTTGACCTGTTCGTTGTAGGCGACGCCCTGGGCTTCACCGATGAGCCGCATTTTTTCGGCCTCGGCTTTACCGGTCGAGGAGATGTAATACGCCTCACCATCGGCTTCGCGTTGACGCTGTTCTGAGCGTTTCCCGGCGATGTCGACGCCGACCGTTGCTTCCATCAGGCTGCGTTGGTTGTCGGCCTGCGAACTGGTCTTTTCCAGCTCGATACGCTTGATCTCGGCTTCGCGTTGGGCGTTGAACATGCCCTGCTTTTGCTCGGCGAGGATCTTCTCGGTCTGCGTTTTCATCAGCTCTTCGGGCAGATGAATATGGCAGATCAGCACGTTGACGACGTCAACATGATATTTGAGCAGGTGCATCCGAACTCGGGCCTCCGCACGTTCTTGTTCCTCATGGCGGTTCTGTAGATACGCCATCGCGCTCGATTCAGAAGCCTGGTTTCTGAATATCGAGTCGATCAGCGGATGCATCACATTCTGGACGAGTTTTTCCGTACTGCCGATCTTTGCGACCATGAACGGTGCGTCCTCTGGCTTCACGCGAAACACTACGCGCACCTCGAGCTGCATCGTAAAACCGTCCTTCGAGATAACCGCGAATGGATCAAACGAGTTGCCGACCTCCTCGGCCGTCCACTCGACGGTCATGTTGGTCGTAGGGATAATTATCGGCGTCGTGGCCAGTGTATTTATGTAATAACGGCCCGGACCGACGACAGTTTCCTGAATACCACGATAGCCCTCGGGGACAACGTAAGCCTCGTGCGCTCCGCTGTCGAGGCGTTTATCGGCTGGGTCTGTCGCAAGCTCGGCCTTGATCTGGTCGATCGAGATCGTGTCGCCGTCGACTTTGTCGAGTTTTTCGGCAGCGATCGAGACCTGCTCCTCTTCCTCGCGTTCGAGGCGTTCGCGGATCTTGGCGGCCATTGCCTGGCGGATCTCTTCGCCGGGATCTTTGCCGACGTTCGAGACGATAACGGCGACCTCGCCGGGCTTAACCTCTTTCGCCGATTCGAGAATGACCTTGAACATCAGCGGGTTGATGTAATAGGTTCCCGGCATCAGAATGTCCTTTTGCGGTCCACGCTGGCCGCCGCCGCTAATAAAGGTGTTGCTGTCCTGAAAATTGTCGTGCCCGGTAATGGCCTGTGCGACGTAGTCACGCTGGTCGAGCGGAGCGCCGTCGAGAGCTTCGACGAGGCCGATCTGGTTTTCTGAGATCTTTGTAGCTTCATAAAGCTTTATATTGAAAAGGCCGGGCTGAATGTCATTCGGATCGTCGATCGAGAACGACTGTGCGTGGATACGATAAGTTCCGGGCGTAAGCGTCTCGACCTGCGGGCCTTTTTGGCCGCCGTTCGAGATAAAGCTCTCGGCGTCCTGAAAGTTCTTATGGCCCTTGATCGCACTGCCGTGCAGACGGCCCGGTTCAAGCTGGGCACCGTCGGCTGAAGTGATAACACCAATACTCCCGGGCGGGATTATCGTTGCCTTAGCGATTGAAACATTGAATAGAAACGGATGTATCGCCCATTTTCCCGGCGGTAGCGTACGAAGCTGGATGCCTTTAACGCCGCCTTGTTTGATGAACGCGATCGGATCCTGGAAGTTGTTGTGAGCGTTCTGCGCCCTGTCGGGTGCGAAGATGCTGCCGGTTTGCATCGGTTCGCCATCGATCGCCTCGATGACGCCGAGTTCGTCAGCGCCGATCTCGACGAGCGGCACTTTGCGCACCACCGTTTCGACCGGATACCAGACGAAATGCAGGCCGGGTTTCAAAACATCGGCCTGGATGCCGACCTCGCCTTCGGTTGCGACGACGCGGCCCTGCGGCATGCGGCGGCCGAGGTAGCGGCGTTCTTTGATCGCAACTTCCTGAGCGCCGACGTTGACCAGGAATCTGGTCACAATGTACCAAATAATGAGGAGGCCGATGAGGGCCAAGACGCCCAGAACAATGACTGGAATGTAGTTTTCCATATATTTACGAGTGCGAACGAATTGCACGTTCACGGAGATCAGCGATCTCCTGTTTAAGCCAAAAAAGCTCACCCGAGGAACGTTCCTCAGCGGGGAGCAGTCTCTGATGGCTGTCCAAAAGCGCAGCCAGATCGCTTTCCGCTATGCCCGTAAACCGGGACGCGCGAAAATCTTCGATGATCTCATTTGCGGCACGCGAAAACGCACCTTCGAGGCCGTTCGCCGCGGCGAGATGCAGCAATTCCGCGGCGGTTCGCACATTTCGTTCCGCTCGCCAATCGCGCAAAGCCGCATCAACAGCCTCGCGAGCCTTTGCCTTTGCGCGGTATTCGCGGCGGGCGATCGCACGGGCGGCTTTCTCAACCGCGTCACGGCGCAGTTCTTCGTCGGTCGGCTCGAAAAGCGGACGCGCATTCAATGGCGGTTCGGTAGAGATCGTTCTATGGACGAGTAGCTCAGGGCGCCGCTTCGCGTAGCGAAACAGCAGAAACGCAGCCGACAAGAAAGCCAAAGCTGCAATGAGGAGGAGCATCTTTTAGGATCGCTGCGATCGGCCAAAATAGAGCGTCGATCGGCGTAACCTCGATAAAATAATATACGTGATGAATCTAGTTCAAGTTCGGGAATTCTTCAAGTGGTTGGGCAGTGTTTCGCTTTTGATTTCCCGCAAAGACGCGAAGTAAGCAAAGGCCGCAAAGTTAAGAAGGTATCTCCCCGGTTTCACTCTCGCTGTAACGGTTCTTATCGACTGCGGACATCTTTTCGCGGATGAGGTCGAAGGCGAACCCTTGGCGAAGGAGGAAATCGTAGAATTTTTTAGTCTCTTCGCGGGTTTCAGGGATTCCTTTTAGCTTCAAGCGTTTGGCTATCGCGAGGTCGATCAGTTCTGATTCGGGCATCGCTTCGAATGCATCTGAGATCGCGCCATCGACGGTTGAGCGGTCGAGTTTTTTGCGGGACATCGATTGTTGTAAGCGGCGTTTGCCCTGGGGCTTTTGGCGGAGTTTTGAAAGAGCGACATCGCGGGCATATTGTTCGTCGTCGAGATATTTGTAGCCCTTTAGTTTCTCGATCACTTCGTCTACGATCGTCGCATCTGTCCACGGCTTTTCGAGCAGGCGTTCGCGGAGCTCGCGCACGGAGCGGGCCTTTGCGGCAAGGAGATTACCTGCTCGCTTCATCGTCTTTTCGCGCGAACGCTCGCTTATGACGCGGTCTTCGTCTTTGATTTGTTGTTGCCGTTGCCGCATAGGAGTAAGTTTGGTGCAAAAGCCCGCGCGTAAGCAAGGGCGAAACATCCAACCTAACAGTTTGCCGCTTTTGTTCGACTACTAAATTAGGTCCGCGATTCGCCCTTGCTTACGAGTCTGTGTCAAAACCTTCTTATGCTGCGGAGCAGCGGCGGAAATTAGCCTGGGGTGGAGCCTTGCGAAACCCCAGGTTCCAAATCGGAAATCGACACAAGCCTGCGTAGCGGGCGACAGAGGGAGCGTAAACCTAAGCGTCAGAATATTTAACGCGAATGCCTGTCGCCCACTACGTGGGCTTAAGGTCATTTTTCTGGTATTCCCTGGGGTTCCGCAAGGCTCCACCCCAGGCTAAATTCTGCCGCTGCTCCGCAGCTTGAGGCCGTTTTGATACAACCTCTTACGCGCGGGCTTGTGCCGCGCGCGTGTGCAAAGAGTAGACTTAGAAAGCGTGAACGGAATTTTGATTATCGACAAGCCTGCGGGTATCACGTCGCACGACGTAGTGTATAGAGTGCGGCGGATTCTCAAAACAAAACGTGTCGGCCACACGGGAACGCTCGATCCTTTTGCGACGGGCGTAATGGTGATCCTCGTCGGCCAGGCGACGCGGCTGGCGCAGTTTTTGGATAAGGATGTTAAGGAATATGAGGCGGTCGTGAGGTTTGGGTTTGAAACCGATACGGGCGACCGGACAGGAAGCCCAAAGTCCGGGGCCCAAAGTCCAACATCCGTTAATATTGAACAGGTTGAAAGTGTCCTTGAGAGTTTTCGAGGTGAGATCGAACAGGTTCCTCCGATGTATTCGGCTAAGAAGGTTGACGGCAAAAAGCTGTATGAACTTGCCCGCAAAGGCGAGACTATCGAACGTAAATCCATTAAAGCGACTATCCACGAATTGGACTTACTTCCGTCCGCACCAGCAACCTACGACGAATCCACATTCGAACGTAGCTCGCTTGGGATACACGTAAGCTGCTCTGCGGGTACATACATCCGTACACTTGCCGAGGACATTGGCCGCACGCTCGGCACTGGAGCACATCTGACGGAGCTTCGCCGTACCGCCGCCGGAAAGTTCTCGATATCACAAGCAATTACTTTAGAAGAGCTTGCCGAAATGGAAGATCCAGCGAGCCGCCTGATCCCGATGGAAGATGCGGTCTCTCATCTCGCCAAGATCGAGCTTAACGAAGACCGCGCGGCGAAGACGAGAAACGGGCTTTCGACTCGTGTTCTTGATGTTACGTTTGTGGACGGCGAGGCGGTTCAGATGCTCGACGAATCGAAATCGCTGATCGCGATCGGGTTTTATGCCGCAGCTGAAAATGTTGTTCAGCCGAAAGTGGTTTTGGTATAAACTGAATTGTAGTTTGTGGTCTCTGTGTCTTCTCTCTGTGTACTCTGTGTTGAAAAAGATTGTCTTAACACGGAGAGCGCAAAGTTAAGACACAAAGACCGCAGAGTGGGAAATATGAAAAAACGAAATCTAGCGATAGCATTCGGCGGAGCGGTTGGAGCGGCGGTGGCTGTGAAGCTTTTGACGCGGGCGGATACGGTGAAATGGGACATGGTCGCGGATCACGTTGTGCATTCCGAGCGGTCGCATTTCGTAAATGTTGACGGAGCCCGCGTGCATTTTCAGGAATTCGGCGACGCCGCGAAGCCGCCGATGATACTGATCCATGGCTATACGGCGTCAGTTTATGTCTGGAAAACCGTCGCGCCGATGCTCGCTGATGCTGGATTTCATGTGATCGCGGTCGATCTGCTCGGGTTTGGGTATTCGGAAAAGCCTTCGTGGTTCGATTATACAATCTCGGCGCAGGCTCGCATGATCTCACGTTTTATGAACCGTATCGGCTTGGGCCGGGCGGTCATTGTCGGTAGTTCCTATGGCGGGGCGGTGGCTCTGAATCTGGCGCTCGATTATCCCGAACGGGTAGAGAAACTGGTACTCTCAGACGCCGTCTGCAACGACGAGGTTAAAAATCATCCGATCCTGAGACTAGCCTCGATTCGCGGTATCGGCGAAGCGATCACGCCGTTTTTGTGCGATTCGAAGGCGTTCATGCGTTTTAGAATGCAGGGTACGCTGGCTCCCGCAAATCATCATATGATCACCGAGGAACGCATCCAGTCGATCCGTCGTCCGCTCCACGCCGCCGACGGCCATCACTCGGTCCTTGCCACCTCACGAAACTGGGACGCCAACCGCCTCGAACAGGACGCACACCTCATCAACCAGCCAACCCTCATCATCTGGGGCGACCAGGACACCGTCATCCCGATCAAAAACGGCTACAAACTCCACCAGGAGATCCTTAATTCCCGCTTCGTCATCCTAAAAGATTGCGGCCACGTCCCGCAGGAGGAAAAGAGCGAGATCTTTACTGAACTGGTGAGCGAGTTTGCGCGGGATAGGAAGGGAAAGATCGAGGCTAGGGAAGGGGATGAGGTGACTTTGGAGGTGTAGATTCGCATTATGTCGAAACAGTCTCGTCTGATCAAAATTGAAGAAGGCGACGCCGTCGAGTTTATTCACCAAGTCAGAGCATTACTGGTCTCGCTGGCGAAAAAATACGATGTGGGTGATGTTGTTTTCGTAAAGATCAAAAATTGGTTTGATCATAAATGGCTAAATTATTCAGGAAAGAAGGTTGTCCACTTTGAGACATCCCATCCGGCTTGGGGTCGAGAAGAGTCCCTCGAAAACACTTGGTTGAAGTCGATCACGATACCACCGTTCAATCCAAATCGTGTGCTGTCCTCAAAATTCTTTAGGGCGAAAGATACTGGAAATACAAAGATCGAATCCGCTATAAATCAATATCAAAGGAGTACTGAAGCCTCAAAAGCTCTTGTGTCTGAATACACAAGTGACGGTCTAATGCTTTGGTATTCGTCAAATACACTTTCCAATCAAAAAGGAAGCATTCTGGTCTACATTTCAAAAGATGAAGAGGTTACGAGTTGGTATGCACAATTTGAAAACATTGGAGGCTGGAGAATTACGAGGTCTAAGGGTGTAAACATAGGTGAGATTCAGCTTTTGGCTGGCGAGCGGTCTTCCGTATGATGTCCCAATCGCAACTGTACGGAAAAGGAGTTTTCACTACGATCTCGGTGATGAATGGCGTCCCTTTCCTTTTGGACAAGCACTTTCGGCGTCTCATAGAGAATTCTAGGAAGATTGAACTTCAGGTTGAAAGGCTCGCCCTTGAAAACATAACGGCAGCTCTTTTCGAACAACTCGAAAGGGACAAAGTAATTAATGGAAAGGCTCGAATTACTCTCCTTGACGAGACAACCAGCGAGATATGGTCACCAGAAACTTCTATTGAGCAGAAGGCGACCCTCCTCATTCTCACAGGAGAACGTCGGCAACTCTCCAAGCTCTTTCGGCTCACCAAATCGTCGTATCCGACGAATTCCCGCTCACCACTCGCCGGTATTAAATCCTGCAACTATCTCGAACCGATCATGTCGCTTGAAGAGGCAAAGACTCGCGGGTTTCATGAGGCGATTCGGGTGAATGAACGCGGCTTTGTGACGAGTGCTTGTATGGCGAATGTGTTTTGGGTTAAGGGCGGTGAGTTGTTTACGCCTGGTTTGGCGACGGGCTGTCTGGCCGGGACGACGCGGGAGTTTGTGCTCGAGAATATCGATTGCCGCGAGGTTGAGGTCGGGATCGAGGCGTTAGACGACGCGGCAGCGATCTTTTTGACCTCGGCTGGGATCGGGGTTGTGCAGGTGGCGGAGTTCGAGGGGAAGCGGTTGGAGAAGATCGATCATCCGATACTGCATTTGCTGCCTTACTAATACAAAAGCCCGCGCGTGAGCAAGGGCGATTCCTCCAAGTTGCATGATTCGCCTTGCCCACGCGGGCTTTTGCATTTGCGGACACGAAAATACACCAAAAGCACGAAAAACTATTTCGTGTCCCTTTGGTGTATTTTTGTGGTTCCTGTTCTTAACTACCCTGCGGTTTCGAAGAGTGCGAGGATCTGTTTGCCCTCGTTGGAACGCGGATCGATGGTGCGGAGGTGTTTTTGCCCCTGCATTTCCCAGATCGCGGTTACCGTTCCCTCTTTCTCAACTGCCTGATACGAAACGTCTTCCGGCTCGGCCGCCGCTTCGATTGCTACCACCGGCTCTTCGGCCGTCTGTACTGCTTCTTCTGACATCAAAAATTTAATCGTCTCCTTAGGTCGTGTACAACTATTAAACTGGTAATAGAAAAGAGATTCTTACATATAGAGCCTTATTTTGTCGAGGGTTGCGCGGGTTTCTTTGCCTCGGCGTAAGAATTTAACGCAAAGACGCAAAGGCCGCAAAGAAACGCAAACCTATTTCGCCCGCCTCAGATCCAGCTCGTAGAACCAGAAATCGTTGTTCGGCTGATCTACCTTTAGCTGGTCGGTCTTGCCGTCTTTGTCGATTGTGAAGGTCACGAAGCCGCGTGGAAAATTGTACGAGACCGACGGCCGCCATTTGATACGCCATGTGTCGTAATGCCAGTACTCCAGGTCGGCGACGAAGTTTGGCGATTGGACGAAACGCATCACGAGCATGCCGTTCTCTTCGGCGATGGTTACGTCGCCGTAGAGCTTGTCAGAGTATTTTCCGGCGTAATTTGCCATAGCGAGCGTTGGTTTCGTATTCGAAACGCGGGCTGCATCTGATTTGGCGTCTTCGTCAGATGCTTGCTTTTTCATGCCAGCGACCTGAGTTACGGCCTCGGCGTTCCAGTCTCGTTTCGGTGCGCCGACGAGGATGTCGCGGATCTTGTTCATCATTATCGCGAATGAACCGGATTCGCTGTTGGTGAGGACGACGAAACCGGCATTTTCTTCGGGGATCAGGACTGTGTAAGACAGCATTCCATCGAGGCCGCCGCTGTGGTTGATGATCTTTCGCCCGTAGTAGTCATAGACGAACCAGCCGCTCGCAACGCCCGAGAAGTGCCGCGGCTGAATGCCGCTCGTCTGCTGCGGCCCGATCTGTTGTGCAAGATACGGCTGGTGCATTCCCCAGGCCTGAGCTTCGCTAAAGATCTGTTTGCCTTCAAATTTGCCGCGGCCAAGCTGGGTGCGGACCCAATTTGAGAGATCGTTTACCGACGAATTCAGCGCGGCAGCGGAATACGCTCCGTCTACGTTGCCGCGATTGAGTTTTCTTAAAGTTCCGCCGGATTCGTTATGCGGCCAGGCGGCGTTGTCGGGCAGGTTGTTGATGCTGCAGACGGTTCGCGACATACCGAGCGGCGTGAGAATGCGTTCGGTGACGAACGAACACCACGATTTGCCCGAAGCCTTCTCAACCACCTTTCCGGCGGCGATGAACATCAGATTCTGATATCCAAACTGCGTACGAAAGCTTGAAACCGGCTTCAAAAACCGCACTCTGCGAAGGATCTCGTCCGGCGAGTACGTCGTTTCGTACCAAAGCAGATCGCCGCTAAAAGTATCAAGCCCGACGCGGTGCGTGATGAGATCGCGGATGGTCAATTCGCTCGTTACCCACGGGTCGTACATCTGAAAATCCGGCAGATATTTCGAGACTTTGTCGTTCCAGTTCAGCTTTTTCTCATCGACGAGAATTGCGAGGCTCGCGACGGTAAAGGCCTTCGAGTTCGACGCGATGGCAAATACGGTGTTTTCGTCTACCTTATCCGGTTTACCCAGTTCGCGAATGCCGTAGCCTTTCGCCGAGACGACCTTATCGTCTTTTATGACAGCTATCGCCATCCCGGCCCCGGACTTACCGGCCCAGGTTTGCGTGACTGTGTTCGCGTATTCGTCGATCTCTTTGAGCTTTTCATCGAGAGTCTGGGCATAGACGAAAAGCTGGAAGACAAAAATTACCCCGATAATGCTGGAAAGTTTTTTCATACTAATTGGCTCCAAATTACTGTTGGATCATCTTTCGACCGCAAACAACCGCCATTCGCCCTCGACACCGTCGAAGGAACGCATGCCGACTTCGACAAAGTTCAGCCCGGAGCCGGCGACGAGGTCTTTTACGGTTCGCGAAACGAGAATGTCGCCTTTGTCCGAATCGGCGGCGATCTTTTTTGCCAGCTCGACGGCAAAGCCGCTGTACCTTTCGCCGACAACATCGCATTCACCGGTGTGGAGCCCGGTTCGAACCTGTACGCCCAAACGCTCGGCGGAATCGGTGATCGACCGGGCACACCTGATGGCGCGCGCCGGGCCGTCAAAAGCGGCGAGCACGCCTGACGCGTCAAAGGCGACCTGCTTTCCTTTGAATAGTTCGAGTTGCCGCCGCACATACTCGCGCGAGCGTTTTAGCAGCCGTTCCCATTCCATCTCACCGCGTCGCGCCGCTTCGTCATCAAAATCTGCGATCTGAACGTGCATAACCGTCGCCAGGACGCGGTCGTGTTCATCGGCAAACTGGACGCTGGTCACGAACTGCTCAATTTCGTCAATGATCTCGTCCTGATCGCCCACAAAAGGCAGATGGTCGATGCCGCCAAGCTCCACGTATTTGGAACCCGGGATTTGGGCAGCGACAAAACGGCCTTCCTCGACTTTTAGACAGAGATCGCCGCTTCGATGAATAACGAGTGTCGGTACGCGAACTGACGGAAGTACGCCGCGGACGTCGATCTCGGCGTTCATTTTGGTTAGCGCGACTGCGGCTCCGGGGCTCGCTCCCATTCTCAGATATGTCGCCCACCAATCGCGAAACTCCTCGTCATTGGCCATTGACGGCGCCCGCTCGGCGATGCCGACAGGTTTGCCCCAGTCAGTCCGCATGAGCTCGAAAAATGCTTCCCTCTGCTCCTCGGTCGGGGCCCACGGATAATCGTCGTCGCGGATGCGTTTGGCGTAGGTTCCGATCATCACAAGCCCGGACGTCCGCTCGGGATATGTTGCCGCGAAAAGCGAACACATCGGCCCGCCCTCGGAAACGCCGACCAAAACAGCGCGTTCCGAGCCAACCGCATCCATCACGGCGTGTACGTCTTCCATTCGCTGTTCCAGCGTGGGAAGCCCGGCGAGCGGAACACGGTCGGACAGACCCGTTCCCCGTTTATCAAAGAGTATCAGTCGTGAAAATGAAGCGAGTCTTTCGAGAAATGAGGCGAACAGATGGTGTTTCCAGAAGTATTCGAGATGCGAGACCCAGCCCATTACAAAAACGATGTCGATCGGCCCGTTGCCCACGACCTGATAGGCAATATTGACGTCTCCATTTTGGACGTAATGTGTCTGCGGGTTGTGTTTCGGGAGCCGTGGAGCGGTAAAGATATCGGGCGCGCCGATCTCAAGACCGCCTTTTCTCGACGTATCGGTTATCTGAAGGCTGCCGTCATCGACATAGATCCGCGCACGGGTCGTTTCAAATACTTCGGTTGTGGTTCCGGTGCCTTCAGCCGCGACCTCGGCGACAAATCTGTAGCCGAATTTGGGTACCGTCTCGATAAATTTTGTGTCGCCGGTCTCGCCGAGGACGCGGCGAAGCTGCGAGATATTCTGCGCTAGGTTATTTTCCTCGACAAAGCTATCGTCCCAAATTTCAGCGAGCATTTTTTCCTTGCTGAGAACGCGACCGGCATTCTCGACAAGCATCAGCAGCGTATCAAATACCTTTGGCGATAGCTGAATAGGTGCGGAAGCACCAACGAGCGACCGCTCGACCGCATCAAGGCGGAATGTTGAGAATTTGAATATCGTGTCCATCTTCTTTATGGATCGCATAGCGATCAGATGAATTTATCCGTGTCCTTCAGGGCACGGTACGTTTTACCGTGCCCTGAAGGACATGGGATAAATTCAATTTGCCGCTAAGTGGCCAGAAATCTCTTCATAAATCCTTCACAAAACCTTCATAGAAAACTAAAGATTTCTTCAGAACATTAATCGCAAACTCGATCAGACAAGAAAAGTTGGTGCTTGGCGACGATTTTAGCACGAAAAAGCGGGTTTTATGACACCACATAAGCAACGGGTGATCGTTATCGAGTTTGAGAAGGTGCGGACCATTCGTAAATGGGCGCGGACGATGGTCGCTCATTGCAACGGCTGCGGCGGCGAGGCCGATTTTGTCGGGCTGCGATCGGCGGCAACGCTTTTTGAAACGCCGGACGACGATCTTGCGGCATTTGTCGGAGCAAATGCTGTTCATACGGAAATGAATATGGACATTTGCATACCGTCGCTGCTCGCCGTCATGCACGAGCGGACCAACGCGGGCGGCATGGTAGCCGTGGGTTAAGACCGACGGCAACATTCAAGCTGTCGCGATGCGACGCGGAAAACGCGGAAATCAAGAGGAAGATTATGAAGAACTTTAGCTTTAAGACGATCAGAAACATCACACTTATCTTCGCGGCGACGATCACGGTGCTCGCGGGGAATATGACGCACAGTGTCAATGCCTCCGGTGACAATCGTGTCGCGGGCAGCGTTCTGTTCGACAGGCTATTTGGCTCGAATGAGATCGTCAACAGCTTTTTAGCGCGGCCGGAGATCTTCGTGCTGCGAAATTCTTCTGTTGATGACGACGCACCGCTTGCGGTCGCGACATGGACGGGCGGCGATAATAACGACGCGCTCTGGACGAGCGGAGGCAATTGGTCGGGCGGCGGCATTCTCCTGGATAACGACGATCTCGTGTTTCCGCAATCTGCCGCGCGAAAGTCAAACACCAACGACTATCCGTCACAAACCCACTTCAATTCGCTGACGTTTAACGGGACCGGATACAACATAGGCTTTAGCGGTGGCGGAGCGAACATAATCCTCGACGACGGTATTAACGTCAACGTAACGAATGCGGGCACAATGCCGATCTTTAGCCCAAACATGTTCCTCGGCGCCGCCCAATCATGGACTAGCACCAATGGATTTGTCGAACTCAACGGCGTTGTCAATCTGAACGGTCATAATCTGACTCTGTTCGGCGCGGGCACGCATCGCTTTGACGGGCCTATTACTAATTCCGGCGCCGTGGCCGAGCTTCATATGAACGGTACCGGAAATGCGATCGTTAATAACGCCAGCTCCGGTGCCTTTGGGGCCACTGATCTCAACGACGGAACTCTGGCGGTGTTTGGAACGGTCGGAGATGTCAACCTTTTCGGCGGTAGGCTTACCGGGACTGGTACGGTTGACAGAATCAATGGGAATCTGATCGGCAGCATTGGAGCAATCGCCCCGGGCGATGGCGGCACAACGACCGGCATTTTGAACGCAACCGACAATGTCTCACTTTCCACGACGATAGACGTCGAGATCGATCTCAATGGCGGAACAGCCGGAGGCGGTGCAAGTGGGTACGACCGTCTGAATGTGACGAATGGCAACGTCAGCCTCAGTAACGCCGATCTCAAGCTTACGCTTGGTTTTACGCCGACGGCCGGACAACAGTTTACGATCATTAGCCAGACCGGTACGGGCGTCATCTCAGGTCAATTTATTCAAGGTACGAACATCACCGCCGGCGGCCGTTCGTTCACCATCACCAATGACGGGACCAGTGTTATCCTCACGGCGGGGCCGGAAATGGAAGTTCGCGGCAATGGAATCGTCATCAACGATGGCGACGCCACTCCAGCGGTAAACAATAACACCGATTTTGGCTCGACGAGTGCGACGGTCACGCGAGTGTTTAATATCTTTAATTTAGGAACGGGCCCGCTCAACCTGACCGGCACGCCGAAGGTGGTCGTCGGCGGCACGAACGCGGCAGATTTTACCGTCACGTTCCAACCGTCATCGCCGATTACAGGGCCGAGCGGCACAACTAGCTTTACGGTCGTATTCGATCCGAGCTCCGATGGTTTGCGCAGCGCCACGCTAAGCATCGCAAACGATGACGCGAACGAGAATCCATACAATTTCTCGATTGCCGGAACCGGGACCCCGTCTTCGCTAACCTGGGATGGCGGCGGGGCGACAAATAACTGGTCCGAGGCGGCAAACTGGAATCCCGACTTTGCGCCGATCGATGGCGTCGATCTCATATTCCCCACCGGAGCCCCGGCTGACAGTAAAACCAACGCAAACAACATCGCGGATCTTGATATCGACTCAATCACGATCGCCGACGGGTACAATATCACCGGCACGGCGATAACGCTCGCCGGCGGGATTCAGCGAACAGCCGATGCGGGCACCGCCTCGACATTTAGTCCTCCGGTCACGCTGACAGCTCCGCAGACGTTTAGTGCTCCGGACCAAGTTATTAATATCGGCAGCATAAGTCTCAACTCGAACTTGCTAACGCTCAATAAAGGAAGCGGAGCAGGTACGCTCACAATTAACGGTATAATTTCCGGCAGCGGCGGTCTGGCGATAACGGGACCAGGCGTCGTCCAAATTTCGGGAAATAATACCTACACGGGCGTCACCAATATCGCCGCCGGGCGGTTAAACGCACTTTCAACCAACGCGCTTGGCTTTAGCAGCGCCGGTAACAACACCGTCGTCGCAAATGGGGCAACGCTCGGCATCGGTAACAATGCTACAAACGTGCCGGAACCTATTACCATAAACGGCAACGGGGACTCAGGCATTGGAGCGCTGCGCGCCGCTTCTTGTACGGGAGGCTGTTCAGTTTTCGGTCCAGTCACGCTTGCCAGCGACAGCTCTGTCGGTATGGTTGCCGCCAACGACACCTTAACTCTCAATGGCGTCATCAGCGGAGCCAACAGCCTGACCAAGGTCGGCGCGGGAACGCTGATTCTGACCGGGAACAATACCTACACCGGCACTACGAACATCAATCAAGGCGTTCTTTCCGCTGGTTCGACAAATGCCCTTGGGGCTGTTGGTGCCGGAAGTAACACCGTCGTGGCAAATGGAGCGTCGCTCGCGATCGTTGCGAATACGACTGGCGTACCGGAAGCGATCACATTGAACGGGATCGGAGCAGCTCCGTTTGGAGCTTTAGATACCAGTGCTTGCCCTACCGGTTGTTCTATGTCAGGCGCGATCACACTCGCCGGCAGCAGCACGATTGGGGCTGAAGTCGGCAATACGCTAACCCTCACCAGCGTCATTACCGGCGGCGCCAACGGGCTGACTAAACTAAGGCCCGGCACCGTTGTACTGGCCGGAACCTCGCAGAATATATATACTGGAGCCACGACGATCAACGAGGGCATACTATCGCTCGATAAGGATGATGGATTCGCCGCGATTGTCGGCCCGATTAATGTAGGGGACGGCATCGGGGCGGCAAACACGGCGGTGCTGCGGCTCGATTCGCTCAGCAACATTAGTGACAACAGTAATGTCGATATTCGAAGCGACGGTTTATTTAATACGAACGACTTCGAAGACTCGATCGGTGCACTGTCGGGCAGCGGCAACCTTACCATCGGTTCCAACAATACCCTTGCCGTAAATGTCGGAGGCCAGACCTCGACATTCGCCGGCGTGTTTACCAGTTTTGGAGCTAGTCCGTTGACAAAAGCCGGCGGCGGCACGCTGACGTTAACCGGAGTGAGCCCGTCAGGCCGCCTCAACGCTGGTGGTGGAACGACGCTCGTCAACGGAACCGTCGGCCCGACGGTCGTGAACATGGGTCGCCTCGGCGGAACGGGTACGATTGGCAGCACGACGGTCGGAAATCCGCCCGGCTCGGCAATCGCTCCTGGGAACAGTGCCGGTCAGCTCAATGCGAGCAGCAATGTTATTTTCGATCCGGCCCCGTTCACGTTCGAGGTAGAAATCGGCGGCACGGCCCCCGGAACTCAATATGATCGGTTTGATGTGGCCGGCGTCTTAAACTTGGCAGGTGCTAACCTGACGGGCGTTTTGATCAATGGATTTACGCCGACCGCCGGGCAGCAGTTTACGATCATCCAATCGACAGGTGCAATCAACGGCCAATTTGCGCAGGGCGCCGGCGTGACGATCAGCGGCGCTCAGTTCACAATTCAGTACAACGCAAACAGCGTCGTGCTTACGGCATTAGGTAATCCAACGCCGACACCGACGCCGACACCGACGCCAACACCAACACCAACACCAACGCCGACGCCGACCCCAACACCGACAGTTACGCCGACACCTACACCGACGCCGACGCCAACACCGACGCCAACACCGACGCCAACACCGACGCCAACACCAACACCAACACCAACACCAACGCCGACGCCGACGCCGACAGTTACGCCGACACCCACACCGACGCCGACGCCAACCCCGACTCCGACGCCGACTCCTGGCGTTACGCCGACGCCGACACCGACGCCAACGGTAACGCCAACTCCAACGCCGACACCCAGTGTGACGCCGACGCCGGTTGCTACACCTACGCCGAATCCAAGTCCGACGCCGACGCCGGGTTGTACGGCAAGCTCGAACATTTTGCAGGACGGTGGTTTTGAGGCGAATACGGCGGCGAGGACGAATCCGAACTGGACATCGACGGCGACCACGTTTGGCAGTGCCTTGTGTACGACCGGAAACTGCGGTTCGTTTTCCCGGACGGGGGATGGATACGTCGTGTTCGACGGAGCGGCATCCGGAGCAAATGCCGAAACGGCGACGGTCCAGCAGGTTGTGACCATACCGCAAGGTACGGTGGCGACGCTGACCTATTTCCTGCGGGTTGCCAATGTGACGGCACCGGCGAGTTCGACACTGACGGTCAGCGTTGATGGCTCGGTCGTTCAGACGATCAGCGAACCGGCCCAGCCTGACGCGCTCTATGCGCAGATCGGCGTCGATCTGTCAGCATTTGCGGGCGGCGGGCCGCGGCTGCTCAGCTTTAACTACAGCCGTCCCGCGCGTACGAACGGCAGCGACAGCTTTATGATCGACGACGTAACGCTCGCAACGTCATGCGGAACGCCAACCGTGATCGTCAGCGGCCGCGTGGTTACTCCATCGGGAATTGCCTTAAGAAACGCGGTGGTTTCGCTCTTCGACGCGCAAAACGTTCGGCGCACCGCGACGACCAGTTCCTTCGGGCTCTATTCCTTTGACAATGTCCGCGTGGGCGAAACCTACATCCTCAGCGTCGCGTCAAAACGCTTCCGCTTCGCCCCGCAGATACTGCAATTTAACGCCAGCGCGTCGAATGTCGATTTTGTCGGGCTTGAGTGATCGCTGAAAGTCGAGCGAGTCAGAACCCCTTAGCGTAAGCGTAGGGAACGAAGAAGGTACACGTTCTGGTTGCCGATGCTGCATAATGGCAACCGGCAGCACTTAATACAGGAGAAGATCATGAAATCCACGAAAATTCGCATATTGCATGTATTCGCATTAACTCTGAGTGTTTCACTTTTTTACGGCGAGTATCTCGGCGGCGGGCTATTGTTCGCAGCACAGGACGAACCCGCCGCGCCAGATGTTTTTGCGCAGTCGGCAAAGCTGACTGTGTCCGACGCAGCAGACAATGACTTTTTTGGCAACTCGGTCGTAATCAGCGGCGATACCGCGGTGGTCGGCACTTATAATGATGACACACCCCGCGGCAACGGGGCTGGCTCTGCCTATTACTTTACCCGCTCCGGCGGTGTATGGACACAGCAGCAAAAGCTGATCGCATCAGACGGCGTGCAGGATGACAATTTCGGAACCGCGCTCGCCATCAGCGGCGATACGCTCGTTATCGGGGCCGAACGGGATGACACAGCCGCCGGGTCCGCGTATGTTTTTACACGTAGCGGCAATGTATGGACACAGCAGCAAAAGCTGACGGCATTCGACCGATCAGGATTTGACCTTTACGGCCACTCGGTCGCGATCAGCGGCGATACGATCGTTGTCGGGGCCTTTAACAGCAATATTCCCGGTGCCGAGGACGCTGGTTCGGCATATATCTACACGCGAAGCGGCACCGTATGGACACTACAACAAAAGCTGACGGCGTCCGACGGAGCCACGCAGGACAATTTCGGCTGGTCGGTCGGAATCACGGGCGACACCGTGGTCGTCGGAGCATATCAGGATGACATAACCACAGCCACAGATGCAGGCTCTGCGTATATTTATACCCGAAGCGGAACGTTATGGACGCAGCAGCAGAAGCTGACGGCCGCCGATGGTGCAGAGCTTGACGCTTTCGGTTCCTCGGTCGGAATAAGCGGTAACACAGTCGTCGTCGGCGCATTCTTCGATGACACCCCCCGGGGCGAAAGCTCCGGCTCTGCGTATGTTTATACGCGAAGCGGCACTGTGTGGACGGAGCAGCAACACTTAACGGCGTCCGACGGGGCAGCGATTGACGATTTTGGCTACTCGGTAGCGATCAGCGGCAATACGATCGTAATCGGGGCCGTTGGTGGTAATGCTGTCAGCGGCACGAATTCCGGTTCGGCGTATGTCTATACGCGAAGCGGCACCTTATGGACCCAGCAGCAGGAGCTGGAGGCATCCGACGGCGAAGCGGAAGATTTTTTTGGCTCCTCGGTCGCGATCAGCGGTAACACAGTACTGGTTGGAGCAGACTTCGATGACACACCCGGCGGCACCAATGCGGGCTCGGCGTATGTATATACTACGCCAGGCCTGACCGTCGGCGGCCACGTATTTACGCCCTCGGGCCTCGCGCTTCGTAACGCGGTCGTGATATTGACCGATGGTGACAATGTCCGCCGGACAGCCACGACGAGTTCGTTCGGTGTCTACTCGTTCGAAAATGTGACCGTCGGCGACACCTACGTCATCAGCGTAGCATCCAAACGCTTTCGCTTCACGCCGCAGATCCTGCAATTCAGCGCCAGCTCGTCGAATATCGATTTTGTGGGGCTGGAGTGAGAAGTGACTTTACCTGAAACACCTCAAATGCGGCCTTCGGGCCGCTTTTTTTTGGCCAGAGAGGGAATCTGGTTAAAACGGACACCGGAAATTTTGCCCTCATGCCCTCCTTATGCCATAAATCTCGTTTAGAAATGTGTGGGAGATTTTTTGCAAGAATGCAACGGCGACTTTTGGCTTTGTGATTTTAGCTATTACCTTCCAGTTTATGCCATACTTGAATTATTATTCGATAATTCAAGTTCTTAAACTTACCAGTACAAAGGAGTTAATAATGAAAACCCCGACCATGTTGCTGCACCTGTTGCGCATCTGTTTTTGTGTGTTAGTGGCAGCGTTCTTTTCGAACGTCGACATCTATGCCGTTACCAGTTCCGATCAGCCTCCTCTATGGCAGCAAAACGACAACAGCCGTTTGCCTGATCGCGGAAGACGTTTGTTGACTCCGGAAAAGTATCTTGTATTTCGTCTCAACCAGCCGGCCCTGGGTAGTTTTCTGGATGAGATGCCGTTGGAATTCACTAGCGAAGCTCGGCTCAAGAACGTCGTTGTTGAGATGCCGATGCCGGACGGAACGCTACAGCGTTTTCGCATCGAGGATTCGCCGGTCCTCGCGGATCACCTTGCTCGAGATTTTCCATCATGGAAAACGTTTCAGGGATACGGCATAGATGACCCGACGGCAACCGCGAGATTCGACTGGACGAAAACGGGCTTCCACGGCTACATCCTGACCGCGCACGGAACCGTTTATATCGATCCTCTTCAGGAGAATGACAACGATAATTACATCGTCTATTACAAACATGAATACGGCGCACCCGGCGCCGGCGATTTTCACTGCGGCGTCGATGATCTGGTCGCAAGGCTTGCGCCTACTGCCGCGGCCAATGCACCAGACGCCGTCCAATTTGCCCATGGAGCCGCCATCAGAACCTATCGCGTCGCGGTTGCGACGACCGGCGAATGGGCACGCGGCACGACGATGTCGACCGATCCGCAAACCGTCCGAACGGCCGCTCTCGCGGCGTTGACGACGACTATTAACCGCCTGGATGGCATCTTTCGACGTGAGATTGCGGTCACGCTGCAACTCGTAAACCCGGCGATCACAGATGACGCAACGAACATCATTTTTGACGATCCGGCGACCGATCCTTACGACAACTCCGATTCCGAGGCACAGTTGAATATCAACCAGACAACGGTCAATAACCGTGTCGGCGTTGCAAATTACGATGTCGGTCATCTTTACGGCACTGGCGGTGGCGGCGTTGCATCCTCGCCTTCTGTTTGTCGGGCCGATGCTAAGGCCCAGGGGTATTCCGCTCGCGCAGGGTTTTACGGCGATCCTTTTACTGTAGATTATGTTGCACACGAGATCGGCCATCAATTTGGCGCTAGCCACACATACAACAACATGGACATGGGCGGGGCCTGTACGACCCGTTCAACTTCTAATGCGTTTGAGGTTGCGAGCGGATCGACACTCATGTCGTATGTTGGTATTTGCAACATTCGAAACCAACAGCAATATGTTGACACCGGAACACCGGCCTTCCACATACGAAGTCTGACCCAGATGGTCCAGAACATTCAGGACACCAACGATGGCGGCTCGTGCGGTACGCCTGCGGGAACCAACAGTATTCCGACCGTCAATGCCGGGGCGAGCTATACGATTCCGCGACTTACGCCGTTTACACTCACCGCAACCGGTGCCGACGCCGACGCCGCTGATGTGCCAAATTTGTCTTATTCATGGGAAGAATACGATCTCGCCCCATCCGGCAGCGGCCAGCTTGGAACGCCGGCATTGACCTATGACGTCGATACCGACGGCGTACTTCGTCCTTTGTTCAGGGTTTACTCACCTATCTCGAGCCCGTCACACACGTTCCCGAGCATGGCGTTTATTCTCAATCCGGCAAACAATTCGCCGGCCGGAAGTAACAATCCGCCGCTCACATATCAGGGTACGCATCCGACCGGTGCGCCGGGCGCGGTGTGCCAAACAGGATCGGAATGTGTGATCGGCGAAAGCTTACCGTCGGTCGCCCGTACGATGAACTTCCGGGTCTCCGTTCGGGATAGACGCGGAGGCATCGCCGATGCGGGAACGACCGTGACAACAGTTAATACGACGGGCCCATTCCAAGTCACTACCGAAAATACGGCTACGCCGTGGGCGGTCGGATCTTCGCAGACCGTAACCTGGGATGTGGTCGGAACGGACGCGGCCCCGATCAACGCGGCTAACGTCAAGATATCGCTCTCGACCGATGGAGGTCAGACGTTCCCGACAACCCTGCTCACCAGCACAGCAAATGACGGCAGCGAAGCTATCACTGTTCCCGATCACGCAACAACCCAAGCTCGTATTAAGGTCGAGGCCGTCGGGAACATTTTTTTTGACATCAATAACGTTAATTTCACGATCACGGGAGCCAGCCCGGGAGTTAACGTTGGCGACGCTACGGCCCAGGAGCGCGGTACTGGCGAGAATAGGACTGAGGGCGATAGTTCGATCGATTTCACCATTGAGCTTTCGGCTCCGAGCAGCCAGGCGGTAACCGTTCGCGTCAGCACCAATAGCGGAACGGCCACCGAGGGGGTTGATTTCATTGCTGTCGATAATTTTGATGTCGTCTTCCCGGCTGGAACGGTGAGCCGAACGGTGACGGTGCCGACAATCGAAGATCCGGGCGATGAGCCGGACGAATCGTTCACACTTGACGTCGTCAGCACGACTAATGCGACGGTCGCCGACGGCCAGGGCTTGGGTACGATCATCGATGACGACGCTCCGGCTGGTGCGGTTCGTACGATCCGCGCGGTGAATGTTGCTACACAGCCAGGTCAGAACGTGGTCGTGCAGGTTGTGATGGATTCGCTCGGAAATGAGTCGTCGGCAAGTTTCTCGGTGAATTTCAATCCGGCGCTGCTAACAAATCCGGTAGTTTCGCTCGGAAGCGGAGTTCCGGCAGGAACGAATCTTGGTACGAACCTGACTCAGGCTGCTCAGGGGAGGATCGGTATTTTGGTAGATTCGACAAATACCTACACGGCTGGAACGCAGCAGGTCGCGACGATTCGATTCACGGTTCCGGCGAATGCTCAGATCGGGTTGACGCCGGTGACATTTGGCGGCGTTCCGACGGCACAGAGCGTGTCGAGCCCGCAAGGTGCTTTACTGCCGACGACCTACCAGGGCGGAAACGTTCAGATCGGTTCGACGGCAGCAGGTGTCGGTGTTTCGGGCCATATCACAACGCCTGATGGCCGCGGCATTAGAAACGCGACTGTCACATTAAGGGGAACGGACGGCGTGGTACGCACAGCGACGACCAGCTCATTCGGGGTTTATGTTTTTGAGAACGTCGAGAGCGGACAGAGCTATATCGTCGGCGTCGCGTCAAAACGCTTCCGATTCGCTGCGAGAGTTGTTCAGGTTGTGGACAGCCTTTCCGATGTCGATTTTGTCGGAATGGAATAGCGTCCGGTAATTGGATTGAACGGCTGTCCGGAGAACGATCTTCGGGCAGCCTTTTTCTTTTCGAAACGCTTTTCGTAAACGGACGGTCGAGTTCGCCATGTCGTTGTTCTGCTCACTTACGAGCGGCGGTTCCAACGCGGTTCAAATCGTGTTTTTTACCTGCGCGCAATTTCCCGCTTTTAAAAATGTGGCACGTGCCACATTTTGTCCGGAACGACCGTGAATACTGGTCGACAAGACGCGTAACACCCAGATTGATCGATGCAATACGGCGGTCTGCCGGGCCCAAAGGGTGAGTTTGGTAGAGTAATACACGAGATTGGTAAAAGTTTTTTAGGGGCAAAAACTTTGATCTATAATCTGTTTGAGAACAGACGGGACTCGAAAACAACATTTGGAAACTGTGGCGGGTTGCAAATACAATCATCCATAACCTCACGGCAAACTTCCGTTTGTCGTCGGGTTATCTGCCTGGCAGCATTCAGGTCATAGCGGCCGGGGCTGGCGTCGAGATATCGGGCCGGGCCTTGACCACTGTTGGCGAAGAGGAACTGGGCATCAGAAATGCCAGCATAACGCTGTATGGCCCGGGCGGGATAAAACGAACGGTGACGACGAACTCCTTCGGCATCTATCGCTTTGACGATGTCGCACGAGGCGAGAACTACGCCCTGACCGCGACATCAAAACGCTACCGATTTGCTACGCGGACGGTTCACGTCATCGATGATGTGACCGATTTCGATTTTCCAGGATTGGAATAACGGTGTCCTCAAAAAATAGTGTAAAAAGGGCTGTCGGGAGAGCGATCTTCGGACAGCCTTTTTCTTTTCGGCAACGCCTTTGGCCAACGGGACTCCAAAAAATATTTGAAAGTTGTAGCATTTGCAAATACAATCATCCATAACCTCACGGCAGAACTTCCGTTTCCCGACGCTCCGGCGAAGCCGCACAAATTGACTACACAAATTGTCGGGGCATTATCGGTCAAGGTCGAAGTGAAGGCGCGAATCCTGGAATGTTGAGAAATACCATGAAAAAGCCTGTCGGACTATTTGCAATGTTTGTATTCGCTTGTTTTACGTTTTTCGCAATCGTACCTTGGCACACAGGTGCTCAGAGGCTCGTCGAAAACAAGGCCCCGTTGAGTCTATCTCCCGTAGTTCAAAAGCGAATTCTTGCAGATCGGCAAAGCGAAGTGTGTGAGCAGACGGACCTGACGCACATACAAAGCATGAGGCCTGAGGTCGGGACGATAGTCTATGCCTATGACTATTTTAGCAATCGCGTAGTTAGTTTTGAAGCTTCCGCACCGGGCACATATTTGACCGATGTTGTCCTGACGGGGATAGATATTCAAAATGACGAATTCCTATCCTCTATTGATTTTCGGCCATTTGATGGGAAATTGTATGGTGTTGCTTCAAAAAGCGTTTCCCGGTCGCGATAGGGTTGTCACGATCGACGTAAATACGGGAGTGGTTGTGCCGGTAAGCGCGACGACCACCTATCCAACAACGATCGACAGCTTTTGGGGACTGGATTTTGACCCGGTTACGGACGGGTTGAGGGCTAATGGAGATGCCGAGGTTAATCGTCGCCTGAATCCCAACGACGGAACGGTCACCGCCGCCGATACCAATTTGAGGTATGCGGTAGGTGACGTTAATTTTGGAGCGAATCCAAACGTGGTTCACACGGCCTACACGCTCGATATGCCGGTGTCGGTCACTACACTGTATGGGATCGATTCTACTACAAATACGCTTGTTCGAATCGGCGGTCCCAATGGAACGCCATCGGCGAATGGCGGGGAATTGACGACCATCGGGCCACTCGGTGTAAATCCATCGAGTTTTGGTGAGATGGACATCCAGGGAACAAACATCGCCTATGCATCGCTCTTTATATCATCAGTTCCGACGCTGTTTCGCATAGATCTGGCGACCGGTGCGGCGACACTCATCGGAACGATCGGCGACGGAACGGGCGTTATTGATGGGCTGGCTATTCCCCTCGCTGCGCAAGTAACGCCTTCCCCAACACCGACAGGGACTCCGCTTCCGACGCCGACGCCGACGCCGACGCCGACGCCGTCACCATCACCGACCCCAACCGCGACCGCGACGCCGAGAACAACGCCGACACCGATCCCATCCGTAACTCCGACGCCGATCCCGGCAAATGCGTCGATCGTTCGGGCTGTAAATGTGACGGGAGTTCCAGGGCAAATGGTGAGCGTGCCATTTGAACTTCAGGCGCGTGGCGGTGAGAAGAGTGCAAAGTTTTCGTTTGCATTTAACACCTCGGTATTGACGGATCCGGTAGTTTCTCTCGCCCCGCAAGCAACGGGAGCCAGCTTTACGACTGACATGAGCGAAGTTGCCCAAGGCCGCCTCGGGATAAACTTTGCGGCTCCTGCTCCGTATCCGGCAGGTACGCACAGAATAGTGATCGTAACATTTAGCGTTCATCCCGCGAGCTTTGCCGGTGCGTATCCGCTAAGCCATATCGCTTCACCCGTTCCGTTTGAGATAAGGGATGGCAACGGCAACGTCTTGCCATGGTGGTTCGAACAGGGATTTTTTGTAAATACCATAACAGCAGCGGGCGTCGAGGTTTCGGGCCGTGTTTTGACGCCGGACGGGCGAGGTTTGCGGAACGCTTTGGTTTCGATAACCGGCACCGATGGCGTGCGACGGGTTGTGACGACGAGTTCGTTTGGATATTACCGGTTCGAGGACGTCGAGGCAGGCGGAACCTACGTGGTCAGCGTCGGTTCGAAGCGTTACAGCTTTTCGCCGCGTGCATTGCATGTTACAGATACGCTCGCGAATGTAGATTTTATAGCAAACTAAACGGCTAGAGCGGCGAGCATCCTGCTTGCCATACTGCGGTGTCAGTTTGAAATAATTGTGATTCTTAGCCTGCGGAGCGGGCGTAATATTGTTAGCTACACGTGGAGCTTTGCGGAACGTGTAGGATGCGGTTTTTGATCGGAGCCTGTGAAACAGGCGAAATCATCAATCCGCATCCGGTCTTTCGCATGTTTCACAGGCTCGCAGATAACTGGCGGGCCTTTCCCCAGGTTCCGCTCTGCTCCACCTGGGGCTATTATTATTCCGCTGCTCCGCAGCTTAAGCACGAACGCCTTCCCTACGTCCATTAAAACATTCAAACTGACACATATCCCAGGGTTGACTGACACCACCGGAGCACATAAGCGGTTTTCCACCGCTAGCAAGCAGGGATGCTCGCCGCTCCAGTCATCGTTTGTTGTTTGTTTGAGATAGTTCCCTAAACGAAAGTCCGCGTTTGGCGATCAGAGCCCAGCCGGCGGCGGTCCAGAAGAGGATGCGGCCTTTTCGGATGATGGCTAGGGTGACGCCGACACCGGTGGCGAGGGCGATCGCGTTGCCGACGAACTGGGCACCGGCCTCGTCCACGCCGATGTTGAACGGGATCAGCTTAAATACGATGGTGACGAGACGGCTGATGGATTCGAGCAGGAATGCGGTCATTAGGCTCGCCGTTTCACCGCTAAGGCGGGTGAGGATATATAAAACCTCGACGACCCCGAGGGCGTGATAAACGGCCTCGAGCAGGCAGATCGGGACAAAACGCCGCGGATGATGACGGTAAAATCCGTAGATCAGATTTTCGAACAGCCGAACCTGCAGCCGTCCGTTTTCGAGGATCTTTTTGAAGAATCCCCGTCGATAGATGATTTCACACAGTTCGCTCGCCATGTGCCATTGGCGAACGACCATCAGGATGCCGAGCGAGAGCAAGACGATCAGCGTCACGATCATGGCATTGATCGTCCAGACCACGGCTTCGTTTACCGCCGACGCTCGCAGCATCGCCACCGCTCCGAAGATCAGGTAGATACCGGTCACCAGGCTGTAAAAAAGGTTCTCGGTCGCAACGGATGAGAAACCGGCGACCAGCGGGATCTGCTTTCGCACGGCGACCGCTTTTGACGTTCCGCTAATGAGAATACCAAGAGGCAGCGTACTGCTCATGGCCTCGCCGATCACTACGCCCGGGATCGTGTCGCGCATGCTCAGACGATACGGATCGTGGACCGAGAGTTTCCACGCGTAAGAGCGGGCACAGATCCTGACAAAATATATAGAAAGGATCACCGCAAACCCCGCCAAGCCAAACCGCACGACGCTCTCATAGATCTCGCGAAAGCCGATCGAATAAACTAAAAGCGCAAAAACCCCGATACCGCACAGCGTCATAATGACGACTGCCAGCTTTAATCTCGTGAAGCGTTTTTGTGCGGGTTGCGGGGTTTCGATAGCGGAATTCACGTGCTTTGCCTTTGCCAGATGGCTTGATTAGAATGGTATTTTATCGATAGTTATTTAACAAAACCCGTTTAGGAAATTTTATGATCACAGCCACCGCAGCCGCATTATCAAATGTTGGATTGACCGTTTTGTCTGAGGAGGAAGAACTGTTCAGAGCCTCGGTTCGCGAATTTGCCGAGGGCGAGGTTCGCCCGCGGGTCGAGCAGATGGAGCACACCTCGAAGCTCGATCCTGATCTTATCAAACAGTGCTTCGAACTCGGTCTTATGGCCATCGAATCGCCCGAGGAATACGGCGGTGCGGGCTCAACTATTTTTAACGCAATTCTCGCGATCGAAGAGATCGCCCGCGTCGACGCTTCCCTGTCGGTGTTCGTCGACGTGCACAACACGCTCGTGACGAACGCGTTTATGCGTTGGGGAACCGATGAACTGAAGAAGAAGTATCTGACGCAAATGGCTGAGTCGAAGGTCGGAGCGTTCGCTCTGTCAGAGGCAAGCTCAGGCTCGGACGCATTTGCCTTAAAAACCCGCGCGGTCGATAAAGGCGACCACTACGAACTCAACGGCCAAAAGCTCTGGATAACCAACGGTAACGAGGCCGAGATCTTTATCGTTTTTGCGACCATCGATCCGGAAGCCGGATATAAAGGCATCACGGCGTTCATCGTCGAAAAAGGTTTCGAAGGTTTTTCGGTTGGCAAGAAAGAGGACAAGCTCGGCATCCGCGCCTCGTCCACGACCGAACTGATCATGGACGCCTGTAAAGTGCCAAAGGAAAACGTCCTCGGCGAGGTTGGCAAGGGCTACAAGATCTCGATCGAAACCCTCAACGAAGGCCGCGTCGGCATCGGGGCCCAAATGCTCGGCATCGCGCAGGGAGCTTTCGAAGCCGCCGTCAAATATACAAAGGAACGCGAGCAATTCGGCCAGGCTATCGGCAATTTTCAGGCGGTCCAATTCCAACTCGCCGAAATGGCTCTTGAGATCGAAGCCACACGCCTGCTCGTCTACAACGCCGCACGCCTAAAAGACGCGGGCCGTCCGTTCCTAAAAGAAGCCGCCATGGCCAAGCTCTATTCATCCCGCTGCGCCGAGGCAGTTTCATCAAAAGCTATCGAACTTTTCGGCGGCTATGGTTACGTCAAAGATTACCCGGTAGAAAAATTCTGGCGCGACTCAAAGATCGGTGCGATCTACGAGGGAACGTCGAACATGCAGCTACAGACAATTGCGAAATTGATAATGAAGTAGGCGGCCGATTTTTCTTGTTTGAGCGAATCGACTCCGATATAATCGCTTCATTCCTATGGACGATAGCTCCGCTGATATTATGTATGAATTCGGCTCTTTCCGGGCCGATATCGTCAAGCGTCGGCTGTATTGCGGCGGTGATCTGCTTCCGCTGAGTTCGAAGGCGTTCGATACGCTTACGGTCCTGCTTAAAAATTCCGGCAAAACATTGACCCGCGAAATGCTGATCGAAGCGGTTTGGGACGATACTGTTGTCGAGGGCAACAACCTGAATCAACAGATATCTACGCTCAGAAAGACGTTTGGTGAACATAAATTCATCGTAACGATCCCGGGGAAAGGCTACAGCTTCGTTGTGCCCGTTCGCCGATCTTCTTTCGCTGAGGTTGGCGAGAAACCGCGAGTATCGAGGTCGCGAGTTTTCGCTCACGCGTTTGATATCGATCACGGACGACGGACGGGATTTACCATCGCCGTGCTGTATATCTTCGCGTTTTGTTCGCCGTTTTTTGTATCGGCTGTCCGAAATACGGCTTCGGGCAAGCAGCTGCAGAGTCTGGCGGTGCTTCAATTTAGGGCCGAGCGTGGTGATGAGTTCATTGGCCAGGGTATCAGCGAAACGCTGCGTGCACGGCTCGGCAGCGTCGCCGATCTGACCGTTCGGCCGGGCTCGGCGGCGATCAATGACGTTGATGTTATGACCGCCGGACGGGAGTTGAACGTTGACTCAGTCGTGACAGGTTCGGTTCAGCGGGCCGATAACCGCATTCGCGTCACGGTTGAAATGGTCGATATCGATGATGCCCGGATCGTGTGGGCAAAAACATTTGATGACGATGCGGCAAATATCTTCGAGCTTCAGGACTCGATCGTGGGCGAGGTCGCGAGCGTGCTGCGCGTGCGATTGACATCGAGTATTCGCAGTTTGTCGATTGGGGCTATTCGAACCTACGCTTCTTAAAACATGAATCCAGTTTCCATCCGCCACGCCACTGTTGAAGATGCCAAGCCACTGACCGACCTTGCATACACGACCTTCTGGGACGCTTTCGCACATCACCCGAAAAATGCTCCTGACGATCTGAATTACTATATGCGGCAAGCATTCACCGTCGAGCAGATCGCCGAGGAACTGGCTGACGAGAACTCTATTTTTTTGATCGCCGAGATCGAAGGCAAATCCGCGGGCTATGCAAAATTGATCATTGGCAACATCGAGGACGGAATTACGGCGACGAGACCTATCGAGCTCTCGCGGCTCTATTCGCATCAGGAATTCCTCGGCAAAGGCGTCGGGCAGAACCTGATGGATGCGAGTTTTGAATTTGCAATGGCTAACGGCCACGACGTAATGTGGCTCGGCGTCTGGGAATACAATCCGCGGGCCCAAGCGTTTTACCGCAAGAATGGTTTTTACGAGGTTGGGAAGCATACTTTTCAGCTGGGCTCTGATCCGCAGACCGACCTGCTGATGCAAAGGGAACTCTACCGGGAACGCTGGCCGCCCTCGCCTGCAACGCCGGTTCCTCCGGCCTGACGAACGATTCGTATGTTTCAAGTTGAGTAAGTACGGGCGTTTCTCAGCGTCCCGAAGCGGAACGCTTGCAGGCGAGGGCCGCCTGCGTTCCCGGCTAAGGCTTGCAAATGAGCTGTGTTTGCACTATTGTTTCATATGTGCGACAAATAATTAACCCTCCAAATCCCTACAACAAATACACTGCCGAATATGTTGGCGAGCCGCCACCGACTAAGCTTGAGATCTTTGAGGAAACCGCGACGAAGAAAATAATCACGAAGGCATTCGCCTCCGATTGGGAAGGCGGGTGGCGTTATACGGTCAACTGCTATCGCGGCTGCATTCATGGATGCACCTATTGTTTCGCACGGCAGTATCACGAGTATCTCGGCTATGGAGCGGGAACGGATTTTGAGACGAAGATCGTCGTGAAGCCGAATGCTCCTGAGTTGTTGCGTCAGGAATTGAAGAAGACGCGAGATAAGATGCCGCATCTTGATTTTTCGTTTGCGACCGATCCGTATCTGCCGCTTGAGGCGAGTTATGAGCTGACGCGGAAATGTCTTGAGGTGTGTGTCGATTTTCAGGTTCCGGTTGGCGTGATCACCAAAGCTCCGCTTGTGACGCGTGATATCGATCTGCTGCAAAAGCTAAAAAAGGTCTCCGTGTTCTTCTCGCTTCCGTTTTTGACGAAGGAAAGGTCAAATCCGTTCGAACCGTACACGCCAGTTCCCGAGGCACGATTTCGAGCGATGCGAACAATCGCCGATGCGGGAATAACGGTCGGGATCGGTATCGCTCCGGTGATTCCGGGCTACAACGAATCCGATATTCCGGGTCTTCTCGAGCGGGCGAAAGAATCCGGAGCGACGCGAGCGTTTATGTCGATGCTGCATCTCGACACCGATTCGATCGAGGAATATTTCGTCCAAAAAATGCACGAACGTCTACCGGAAACACGTGTCACGAAGATCATAAACACTATGAAACGCGAACGCGGCGGCTCTCTGCGACACGCGACGTACAAGGACCGCAGCACAGGTAAAACTGAGCAGTGGGAAGTAACGACAAAACTGTTCGAGTTTCACGCAAAGCGGCTTGGGTTCAAGCAGCACGAAAACCCATCCGAGCCGGAAATCGCCACAGCCGCACCGCAACAACTTACCCTTTTTTAGATCAGAATTCCGAGATCGATACCACGTCGTAAAGCCGTCGGCCTTTTGAGATCGCAAGCGAAGAGCCGTCGCGGTTCCACGACAACCCGTTGATCGTTGCGGCTTTTTCGGTGTATAGAACAGTCGGAGGTCCTCCGTCGAGCGATTGCCGCAAGATCCGGGCTTCGCCTCCCGCATTCTCGGCATAATCAAGGCTTTTACTATCCGGCGACCACGTGAATTGCTCGGTGGGCAGCTTGAGAGATCGCGGTTCGCCGCCGCCGATCTGTATTATCGTGTATTGGATCTGGCCACCTTCTTCGCTGTCTTCGGACCGGCCCTTAATTTCGCAAGCGGCCAGAAACAACCCGTCTGGTGAAATGACCAGCCGATCGGGTGCAATAGGGCCGATGTTTTCGACCGGATGCGTTTCGTTCGTCGCTATCGTGAGCCGCATTACTGTCGAACCATCCCGCGAGCGGCGGAAATAGTATAAAGTCTGACCGTCGGGTGAGATCTGGGGTTGGGTGTTATTCTCCTTGTCGCCAAAAGTGATCTGCGTTTGACTGCCACCGCTCATGTCCATGCGCCAGATCTGGGATGAGCCGGTTCGGGTCGATGTAAAATAGAGCGTTTTGCCATCCGGGGCGAGAGCAGGATTACCGTTAACGTCGCCAGCTTCTTTCGTTAGCTGAGCCCGATCGAGCTCGCCCGGCCCTGATTTCCATAGATCAACGCTGCCAAATACACGTGATGAATAAATAAGTCCGCCATCGGGTGTCCACTGCATTCCGAGGATCCCGTCGCGGCTTAGATTGCCAAAGGTGATCTGCTTTTGCGCGTTGAAATTGGCGGCTGACGCCGTCCACACATGAGAGAACGTCGTATAGTCGCCCGAGATGATCCGTCGCCCATCGGCCGAGATAGAAAGGCTGCGATATATGTTATTGTCGTTTGTCACGCGGCTGAGCCGCCCGTCGGGATACGATATTTTCCAGATCTGAAAGTAAGTCTGAGCTTCGCGGGCGATAGCGAGGATCGCGGTTCCGTCCGGCAGCCACGCCGCCTGATCAAACCGCCGCAATGGACGCGGGGCAAATTCCTGGGCGGCCCCGGTTGCCGTGTCATAAACGACTAGCTGTGAGCGCGGGGCCTGGCTCTCGCGGCTGATCGTCGATACGACAATTTTACTGCCGTCGGGCGACCATGCTGGAGCACTGAACAGAACATAACTCGCCGGATCTGCCACGCTCGCCAGTTCCCGCTCTGCACCTGTAGCCAGGTTCTGGATCACGATGCTGTGCCTGTTCGACTCACGTTGATCACGGATAAATGCTGCCTGCTTGCCGTCCCTCGAAAAGCTAATGCCGCTCCAAACGTTTCTTGCGATCACCCTTGGCTCGCCGCCGCCGATCCCGATCTCATAGATATCTCCGCCCATGACAAAACGGCTTTCGGCACGAAAGGCAATGGAACGTCCATCAGGTGTGAACTGGATGAATCCGCATTTAGTATTTTCAGGCAGCTTAATGAGCTTCGGTTCGTCTTTATCGATCGGCTGAACGTACAGGTAACCTTCGCGGACAAATCCGAAAGACCGCCCGTCGGGCGATATCACAGGAAACTCAGCGTTACCCGCGGCGGTGAGCTTTCGAAACGCGGGCTTCTTTTCGGTCGGTCCACCGGTTTCGCGGCGGGAAATGAAATACGCCCCGGTTGCCAATCCGGCAAAAAGTACCAAACCAATGATCCCAACCGCGAACCGAAAACGTCGTGTCGGCACCGGCACAACCGCCGCAGCCTCACCCGTACCGTCCGCATCTGGAATCTCAGGGCCCAAAAGCTCGACATTGCCTGAAAATATATAGCCCTTACGCGGAAGTGTTTCGATCCAATCCTTTTCGTTCGGTGTTTTGCCGAGTGTCTTTCGCAGCAGATAGATGTTCTGGGTGAGATTCGCCTCTTCGACGAAGGCGTCCGGCCAGATGGAGTCCATCATTTCCTGCTTCGAGATCACCGTTCCATTCCGCTGGACAAGCAAGTTCAGCGTATCGAAGACGCGGGGAGGCAAGACGATCATCTCACCGCTACGTCGCAGCGTCCGCTCTGAGCTGTCGAGGCGGAATTCGCCAAATTCATATAAATAGCTGGAATTATGAGGCTTATCGGCCATTGATAAACGATTGATAAATAAATGAGCGTTTCCTTGAGGACATTCTAACAAGAAAGCGACAAATTACACCTACCAAATTTCTTTTAGCCTCGGGAGGAACTACACAATGTTGAGAAAAATGGCCTTTTTTATCACCGTAGCCGCAGTTTTTATGACCGCATGCGGCGGTGAGACACACGTTTATAAAGGGACACTCACAGTTACTATCGAAAAGTCCGGCTCAGGCGACTATGTCGGCAGCGGCAACGACGAGGTCGATGTCACGGTTACCAAGCACAACGAAGACGAGATGTCGATCAACTTCAAAACCGTTGGCGACAGCAAGATCAAGTCCGAAATGGAAAGCTGCACCCTAAAAATGAGCAAAAGCGGCACTGACTGGACTGAATACGGCTCAAAAAAATGCACTGCCGAAGGCCAGGATTATCAGATCCTGAAAGGCACGGGCGTCATGTCGGGCAAAGAATTGCGGCTCTCGTTCGAGGCCGTTCCGTTCAGCACCGGCAAGACGAACAAATATCGGTTTGAGGGAATCGAGAATTAGGAGAAATTATGAAGAGTTATCAGATAATCAGCGGACATCTGACAGCGATCGTCGCCTTATTGCTGTTCTCGCTAAATGCTTCCGGCCAGAGTGCGGAATATCAGGAGCGATACAAGTTCTTTAGCGAGGCTCGCAAATACGAGAGTTCGGTCCTCGCCTTTACCGTCGTTTATGATCCCAAGCTCATGTCGAAGATGTCATCAACCTATTATCCTCCGACCGAGGCGGCTAAATGGAACGAGGTGATGGGCGACCTCGCCGAGCTGGATGAGGTTTGCAAGAAATATCCAAACTTAAAGAATCCTCCGGGACGCCAAACAGAACTCGTCGGGCTAGCCAAATCCTGGTGCGAGATCGCCGCGAATCGCGTCGAGATGCGTAAAAAGGCCGTTCAGGTCGGCGCTGAGTACGAGCTGAGAAACCGTACGCAGAATCGCATTTACGATATGGAAAATGCAATGAGAAACAATTTCGAAAGCGTCCTGGATGACTATCAGATGATGGTTTTTGAGCCGGAAGCTCACCGGCAGAAGATGGCGGCGGAACTTCAAGCCGAATACGCCAAGCGCGGTGCCCAACTGCCCAATGATTTTTACAATAAATACGCAGAGATCGCGCCCAAGATGAAAACGCTCATCGAGCAATCGGTGGCGACGCGAACGTGGACTATGCCGGTGATCAAGGACGCGGCTCTCGAATCGTTGATGCGCGGCCAGTATGCAAAAAATCCGGCGGTTGCAAAAGCAACCGTCCTCAAGGTCGGCTTTGTCGCAAGTACATGGGCATCTGTCGACGATATGAACTGGATCAGCACGACCGGAAATGTCAGTTTGTACCGCATCGAGAAGAATAAACACCGCTTTCGCCGCGGCTACGTGCTGGTAAGAATGCCGAATCGGCCCGAGTGTCAGGCCCGCGAATTTGTTTTGCGACAGGATCGCAAAGGTGGCGGTTTTGGCGCGACCAAGGTCGAAGACCTCGGCGCAGGTGGGATTTTTATTAAATGTCCGTAGGAGGAAATCATGAAAATCGCAGGATTATTAATTGGTATTTGCCTAACGCTGCTCTCGGGCGTCGCTCTCGTTATCTTTCTGATGCTGCCGTCGATGACGAATAACCGCGTGAATATGAAAGAGGCGATGGTCGGCATCATTCCGTCGCTGTTGTTCGGCTTTATCGGGCTCGTCATAACGGCGATCTCGGCATTTGTGATGCTAAAGGGAAAGAAAACAACGGATCAGAACTAGTTTCGGAGAAAACATGAAAACAAAATTGCTCATCACTTTTGCTGCCGTCGTCCTGTGCTCATGCGGCGGCTCGACATCAAATAACGCCGCAAATTCCAGGAACGCGAACAGCGTTTCGCAAACGAATAAAGAGAAAGAACCGCCGAAGGACATGACGCCGATGACCATGGACATTTCGGAGTTTATGGGCACCTTTGACGCGTCGAAAGAGGGCCGCATGGTTACGGTCACGGGCGGACAACTCGATGCGATCTCGTACGGCACACTGACAATTCGAAACCGCAGCGGATACGCATTTAGTTGCAGCGGCAGTTTTGGCGACTACATGAGCATGGCGCCGAAGATCGATTCGCTGCGGCAATCGCACCGCTCGCCCGACGTCGTTGTTGAGGGTAAATATTCAAAATCGTCCTACGACAACAGCACTGCGCTATCGTCGTGCATTTTGGTCGATCTTAAGAAATAGGAATGTATATGAAACATGTAAAACTCACAGTTCTCTTTTTGGGTCTCGGGTTTGTTTTCGCAGCCTGCGGAACACAGGGCGATATTGCTATCAACATCGAGAAAAAGTCCTCGTCAATGAACGCGACCTACGGGGTGATACGTGCTGCCGATGAAGATACGTATCGCGGCCGGAAGACGATCTTTTACAGCTTCTGGTTGAGTAACTTTGACCTGGGTATAGAAAAAGAAGAAAAAGCCGGCCTCGGACCAACTCTTTCCTCGGCCGATCAGAAGAAGATCTTCTTTAACATCATAGTCGGCGAGGACGGTTCATTTGGGACAAAACTTCGCGAGGGCGTTTACAGCAGTCCACGTGCGACGCATGTCACGCCGGGCCTTGAGATGGGTTCGTTCCGCGTTTTCACGTTCTCCAACGGGGAGGAAAACCAATGGGAGCGCCTCGGCGGGACCGAACAATCTTTCGTAAACATCATCTCAGTAAAGGACGACACGGTGACCGGCGAGATCACGTTTATCGATGGCGACGACTCGGCGAAGGGCAAGTTTACGGCAAAAATGATCAAGAAAAAGGAAGAATAATATGAGATCGATCAAATTGGCTTTATTGATAGTGCTGGCTTTGGCTGCATCCGCCGCCGGTCAAACCGAGCGGACGGTGAACAGTGTCGTTATAAAGCCCGGCCTGACCTCGAATGTCGCCGGCAACCTGAACGAAGGCAGCAAACTGCCCGATCTATCGTTTGCGTGGAACAGCTCGATTGCGTGTTTTCCCGCGACGCAGCAGGCTAAATTTACCGGCAATCACGTTTTCTACACCGTCGATATGCCGTCGCGTTCGATCATTACGGTTTCAGTCGAACCGACCAAAAAAGGCACCGACCTGAGTATTTACGGTTACCAGATCGGGTCGGGAAAGCACACCTTGCCGGACAGCCTCGGCTCGGTTGTCACCTGCGAGGCCGAGCACAAATGGGACTATCCAAAAAAAGGACGCATTCAGACTGACGCCCGCTCGATCACGTTCAACTCGACGACGAACGCGTACAGCTTGATGCTCGCCGTCGCCGGACCGAATGGCGCGACGAGCGGCGATTACAGATTAAAGATCTCGTTAAAACAATAGGAGAAGAAATGAAAATAGCTTACATATTGGCAGCCGCCTTAGTGTTCACGGCTTGCTCAACGGCAGGAAACGGCAATCAGGCCAAATCTGGCAATACGGCTTCGGCGGGGAACGCGTCAAACACAGCCTCGTCTGCAAAAACAACTGGAAAAGGCATCGATCCGCAGAAAGCATGCTCGGTATTCGAAAAGGCCGGCCTCAAGCCGGGCGAATACGAGTGGGACGACAAGTACAGTCTCTCCAGTTGCAGCATCTCTAAATACATTGGCCCAAGCGGGCGTCAGCGGGCACTTCGATTATTTGCATCGGGTGACAGGGCACTTGTTGACCATCTCGAGTTGTCGCTCGAAACGATTCTCGACGATAGTGACATCGACTTTATGAAAGGAAACGCTAAGAAGATCGAGAGCGATCTTCGAACTGCTGTTCTCGACGCGATGGCCGCCGGTGGCGACGACCTTGCCAACCTAACGGCCGGCAAGCCGCTGCCGAGCGAAGCGAAAAATGCGATCAAATCGATGACGCCGGGAAAATGGACACTCGGGGACGTTTCCGTCGAACTTGAGAAAGACGATAAGCCGGGTATGGGCTTTGACCTCAATCTTCATTTCCGATATTGAACCGGCCACTTGGGTTCACAATGCAGCGATGCTTCGCCGGAATTACCTGTCTTCGTAACGGGAATGCATCGCTGCTTTATGTGTTGGTGATCTTGCGTTAGGCTAGAGAGATGCAAGATCGAATCCAAGTCTTCGAACAAATGCTCGCCGCCGACCCTGAGAACACAATGGTGATGTTCGGTCTCGCCAAGGAATACGAAAAGCTCGATCAGCACGCCAAAGTGATCGAGCTGCTCGAAAACTACCTCGCCAAATGCGATGACGAAGGCAACGCCTACGGCGTGCTCGCAAATGCCTACAACCTCTCAGGCAATCGCGAAAAAGCGATCGAAACCTACAAAAAAGGCATCGACGTCTCAACGGCCCACGGCCATCCGTCGATGGCGAATGAGTATCGGATGACCTTGGATCTAGATTTAGGCGAGTAGAGTAAAAGAGTGGCAAAGTCTAATATTCAGGGAATTGCAAACGGACTATTAGGCACGTTTATTAGCCGCAATAACGATATTGACGGGTACTGGGGATTAGGTGTATTGCGCTCCCATGCCGAAGCAAATGGACTGAATGAAGTCGAATTTGATTTTTTAGATCAGACCCGAGGTAATACAGTTGTTGAATCATGCAAACAGAGATATTTGAACTGGTTACAAATGGCCCTTGCGAAGGAGAATCTTTTATTCCAATCACTTTCAATAGCTCGAATCCATCTACTGTTCGCAAACTCGTTTGAACTGTTTCCCAAGGTCGTCAGTGATACTCGGGGCTTTCCTTACGAATGTACCGTTACCTTGAGAAAGGGTAACGAGAACGTGTACACAGCAAAACGGGAAGGAGTTTGTGCTCCGCACAATCCGTACATTGACAGGAAAAGTAACCGGGCGGCGCCTTAGTTCGTCGCCGGCGTGCAGCCGAAAACAATAGCCTTTTTTATCCGCACCGGTTTCTCAGGTTTTTCTTCGGTTACTGGAGCTTTGTTGATCGCATCGACTACTTCCATTCCGGTCGTAACGCGGCCGAAGGCGGCGAATTTGCCGTCGAGGTGCGCTCCGGTTCCGACCAAGATGAAGAAGTTGCTTGTTGCCGTATTCGGCTCTTCGCTACGGGCCATCGAGAGGACCCCGCGCTCGTGGAGGATCTTGTTTGGTTCGTCGGGTATGGTTTTTCGGGCTCTCGCACCAAGAGCCTGGGTTACGCCGCCCGTCCGTGTCCAGATATTGCCGCCCTGAATGACGAAGCCGGGAACGACGCGGCTGAATGTTGTTGTGTCAAAGGCTCCGATCGCTACGAGATTGAGAAAATTGCGAACAGATTCCGGAGCGCTTTCCGGATACATTTCGGCTAGGATGTCGCCTGATTCGGTTTCGAACTTTACGCATTTCGACGCCATCGTTTTGATGTCGGCTTTGTCAAAAGGCTCGGCGGCCGGCGTCGGTTCGGGCCGGGCATTTGTTTTCGCAGGTTCGGGCTTTGCGGGCGAGACCGCCGGAACAGCCACGACCTGTCCATTTGCCGCTGCGGCAAAAAACAAAACAGCAAACATTAACGTAAATAAAACGCGTCCAAACATTATCGCTACATTTTCCGTAAAAGCGGTTCAAGTGTAAAGTGAAAACATCGGAGAACAACAAACACACACCATGAAAAAGATCTCAATTTTCCTCGTCCTCATCTTGTTAGCCTTACCCATGTTCGCTCAGCGTCAGCTCGGAGTAAAACCTACCGAAACCGGTGGCCCGCTCGCGTTTGAGCAGTCGGTCTATGATGTGCTCGATTACGACATCACGATCTCTGCCGATCCGGCTGATCAATCGATCAAGGGATCGACAGTGATGACCGCGCGCGTCGTGATCCCGACAAATGTTATCGTCCTCGATCTCGACACACCGTTCACGATCGAAAAGGTGCTTGAGAGCGGCAAGGACGTGCATTTTCAGCGGAAGGAAGGAAAGATCTGGATATGGTTTCCGATGACGAAACAGGTCGGCGAGACGCTGAAAACGTCGATCACGTATTCCGGCAAACCGCGTATCGCTCCAAATCCGCCGTGGGTCGGCGGTTTTATGTGGAAAAAGACGCCAAACGGTGCCGACTGGATCTCGGTGGCCCTGCAGAACGACGGCGCCGATCTGCTTTTCCCGTGCAAAGATCACCCGTCGGACAAAGCGGCGACCTCGTCGATGCACATCACGGTTCCCGATCCGCTGATCGCGGTCGGTCCGGGCCGTTATGTCGGCGTTCGCAAGAACAGCAACGGCACGTCAACGTACGACTGGCGCATGACCAATCCGATCTCGAACTACTCGCTTGTCTTTAACGCCGCTCCATACAAGTTGATCGAGGACACGGTAAAAAGCGTGTCGGGCGACATCATTCCGCTTAAGTTCTACATCCTGCCCGAAAATTTTGACAAAGGTGCAAAGCTGATCGAGGAAACAAAGAAATACAACGCCTTTTTCGAGAAATATATAGGCCCATATCCGTTTCGTTCGCAGAAGCTGGGAATCGTCGAAACGCCGCATCTCGGCATGGAACACTCGACCGCGATCGCATACGGAAACAAGTACAATTTCCAGCCCGACGGCCTCGATTGGCTGATGCTGCACGAATTCGGCCACGAATGGTGGGCAAATCTCGTGACCGCTAGCGACTGGCGTGATTTCTGGATCCACGAGGGATTTCAGTCCTTTATGGACAAGCTTTACATCGAGGAAACCAAGGGCAAAGAGGCGTATTTAACGGCGATGAAAAACAGTGCTAAAAACTTCAAGAACAAGCAGCCCGTAGCACCACGCGAAGCGAAGATCGCCTATCAGGTCTATATGTCCGAGCCGGATTACATCAATTCCGACGGCGATATCTATGGCAAAGGAGCCTATTTCCTCCACACGCTCCGCTACCTGATCGGCGACGAAGCCTTCTTCAAAGCCCTCCGCCACATGGCCTACCCGACCAAAGAAATGGAAACCTACACCGACGGCCGCCAAACAAGGCTCGTCAACACCGACGATTTCCTGACCATTGCGGAGCAGGATTCGGGGATGAAGCTGGATTGGCTGTTTGAGATGTATCTGCGGCAGCCGAAATTGCCAGTGTTGATGACGACTGTCACCGATGGGAAGGTCTTGGGCCTTTGGTGGCAAACGCCAAATGATATGCCATTCCCGATGCCGATTGACGTCGAGGTCAATGGCAAGATACAACGGGTTGAAATGAAAGACGGAAAAGGTGGACTCGCATTCACGGGAGCAACACCGATAGTAGACCCAAACGGCTGGGTATTGAAGGCCCAAAACCCTGTTGCATCTTCGAAGAATTAGGAATAATCTAACGATGTTATGAGCGTACTTTTCGAAGAAGCATTAAAACTGCCCGTACCGGAGCGACGAAAATTAGCGGACGATATTTACGAAAGTATCGAAGAGTCTGAAGAGGTCGTTACTCTTACTCCTGCTCAAATGGCGGAGCTGGAACGCAGGATCGAATATAGTCGCCTTCATCCGGATGAATATTATTCCTGGGAAGAAGTAAGAGAGAGGGCGTTGGCCCGCAAATGATACGGGAGTTAAAGCTAAGTCCAGGTGCGACAGCAGATTTTGACGATGCGGCGGACTGGTATTCGGTCGATCCAGACCTTAAAGCCCAGTTCGTCGAAACGGTAAACAAAAGTTTGTCGCGTATTGTTGCCTTCCCGTTATCTTTTCCTGTTGTGGAAGGAACGCAAGTTCGTAAGGCGACGTTAAAGCGATTTCGTTACATAATTCTATTCTCGGTACGTACTGATCATATTTGGGTATATTCCATTTTTCATACGAGCCGGAATCCCATAATTTGGCGCGGACGTCTAGATTGAATTCTGATCGTCGACCCACCTTAGCTAAAGGTTTCCAAAATTGCCCCAAATCCCCTGATTTGCTATCGTAGTTAGTTACCCGTCTATTAATAATTGTTATAAAAAGGACTTATAGAATGGCGACTGGAACTAAGAAAGTGGATACAAAAGCAGTAGCGGCGCGTAATGGCAGGGCGGTTGTGGCTGAGAAGGCAAAGACGACCGAGGCTGATGGTTTTATTGCAGATACAAAGGTGCAGAAAACAGCGAAGGCCGTGACTGCAAAACCTGCGAAGCCCGCAGCGAAAAAGAACGCAAATCATCAGGGCCTCGATGCCGATACGCTCGTCGGGCTTTATCGCACGATGTATATGTCGCGGCGTATCGACGACAAAGAGATCCAGCTCAAGGGCCAGAACAAGATATTTTTCCAGATCTCGGGCGCGGGTCACGAGGGAATTCTCGCGGCTGCGGCGCTTTGCCTGAAGCCGGGTTACGATTGGTTCTTTCCGTACTATCGCGACCGCGCATTGATGCTTGGGCTCGGGATGACGGCTCAGGAGATGTTGTGGTCGTCGGTCGGAGCAGAGTTAGACCCGAATTCGCACGGCCGTCAGATGCCTTCGCATTGGGGCAGTACTAAGCTGAATGTCCCTTCGGAATCTTCCTGTACCGGTTCGCAATCGCTCCACGCCGTCGGTGCCGCTGAGGCGGGATATCGGGCGGGCCTCGTAAAAGGTTTAAAAGAGAAAATCACAGGCTTTCAGTCGGACGAGGTTGTCTATTTGTCGGTCGGCGACGGGACCACGAGCGAGGGCGAATGGTGGGAAGCTCTGAATACGGCCTGCAATCTAAAACTGCCCGTGATCTTCCTCGTCGAGGACAATGGCTACGCGATCTCGACACCGGTCGAGGTTGGAACGGCGGGCGGTGATATCTCGAAGCTCGTTGCCGGTTTTCCGGGCCTGTTCATTCAAAAATGCGACGGCACCGCCGTTCTTGAGAGCTACGCGACCTTTAAGAAGGCAGTCGAATATTGCCGCGAACGAAAAGGCCCGGCGTTCGTTCACGCCAAGGTCGTTCGCCCGTATTCGCATTCGCTTTCCGACGACGAAAAACTTTATCGCATCCCCGAGGAACTAGAAGCTGATGCAGCTACCGACCCGATCAAGAAGTTTGCAGAGTTTTTGATGACGGATGGCGTTGCTTCGTCAGAGCAGCTTGCGGCGTTGAGAAAAGAGGTCGATGCCGAAGTAACTGCGGCGTCGGACATCGCGGTCGATTCGCCGCAGCCAGCGGCTGAGACGGCGCTCAGAAATGTCTTTTCGTCTGATATCGATCCGACCAACAGGCAACTGTTTGATACAGAAGATGGTGCCGAGCTTTCGGGAAATGCCGGTACGATGGTCGATCTCATTAACCGCTGCCTACACGAGGAGATGGCCCGCGATGAGCGGATCGTGATCTTCGGCGAAGACGTCGCTGATTGCTCACGCGAAGAATATATCGACCAGGTCAAGGGTAAAGGCGGCGTGTTCAAGGTCACCGCCAACCTCCAACGCAAATTCGGCTCGGCACGCGTCTTTAATTCGCCGCTTGCCGAGGCAAACATCGTCGGCCGCGGTATCGGAATGGCTTTGCGTAATCTGAAACCGGTGGTTGAGATCCAGTTTTTTGACTACATTTTTCCGGCGATGCACCAGATCCGCAACGAACTGGCCACGATGCGCTGGCGTTCCGACGGCGAATCGAAAGCTCCGATGGTCATGCGCGTTCCGGTCGGCGGCTATCTGAAAGGCGGGGCTCTGTATCACTCACAGTCGGGCACGACGCTCTTTGCACACACGCCGGGTCTGATGATCGTTTATCCATCGACCGCTCTTGATGCAAATGGTCTGCTGCGAACCGCGATCCGCTGCGACGACCCTGTGATGTTCCTCGAACACAAACATCTTTATCGCCAGGTCTATAACAAATCTCAGTATCCGTCGAATGACTTCCTGATCCCGTTCGGCAAGGCCAAAAAGGTCCGCGAGGGTAGCGATGTAACGATCGTCACCTATGGAGCTCTGGTCGAACGCTCAAATCAAGCCTGCAAACGTCTCGAACAGCAAGGGATCACCGTTGATCTCATCGATCTGCGAACCCTCGTTCCTTACGATTGGGAAGCCGTCGCCGAATCGGTCAAGAAAACAAGCCGCGTCATCGTCGCTCACGAAGATCCGATCTCGTATGGCTACGGCGCCGAACTTGCAGCTCGCATTTCCGACGAACTCTTCGAATACCTGGATGCCCCGGTTCGCCGCGTCGGCGCGACCGATACATTTGTCGGCTACGCTCCGCAGCTCGAAGATTTCATCCTGCCCCAAAGTGAGGATGTCGAAAAGGCGGTTCAGGATTTAATGAAGTTCTAACAAAACTGGCGCAACTTTTGGTTTTTCGCATCCGTATCTAATCGTGTACCTATTCGAAAAATGATCGATCGCAATATGTCTAACTTGTTTCATGTAATCGCCGGTCTTGGGTTAGCGTGTGTTTTTTCGCTTCCTGTTTTTGCTCAGCAAGCGGATCAGCCGATCATTGTCCGTCCCGGTGCTCCCGGCCAGCCGACCAAGGTTCTGCCCGCCGATACAAAGCCAAACCTTCCGCCGCGTTCCCAAAAAGATGTCGAATTCATGCAGGGGATGATCATGCATCATGCCCAGGCTGTCGAAATGGGAGCTTTGATCGAGGAACGCACGCAGAACAAGGAATTACGCACGCTTGGTGCCCGCATCAGCCATTCGCAGTCAGACGAAATGAATTTCATGAAACGGTGGCTGGCTGCCCGCGGCGAATCTACGTCAATGAAAATGGACGGAATGGACATGGAGATGCCGGGGATGGATCACAGCAAACACAACATGCTCATGCCCGGAATGCTCACGCCGCGTCAGATGGACGCTTTGAAAAAGACGAAGGGCTCCGAGTTCGACAAGCTTTTCTTGACCGGGATGATTCAGCATCACGGTGGGGCTCTTACGATGGTAAAAGAACTTTCCGACACCGCCGGAGCGGGGCAGGATGCTGAGCTGTTTAGTTTTATGTCCGACGTTGACAGCGGCCAGCGGGCCGAGATCAAGATCATGCAGGAAATGCTAGGTAAAAAACCTTAGAGGAGAAATTATGAATCGAGCAAACGCTTTCCGTTTATTTGCAGCTTCTTTTGTTCTGTTTTCGTGTTTTGCCGCCCAAACTATGGCGCAAACAGCGACGCCGACTCCGGCCCCGCAGCCGCAAAATCCATTTGCACCGCAGCCCGCACCGCCGCTTCCGGCTGGAATGACGGGAGCGAATGCCAGTGACCCGCGCGCCAAGCTTAAAGCTGGAATGTATGACGCCGGAGAAGCGGCCTCTGGCCTCAAGCTCCTGAAATTGGCGAAAAAAGCGGAAGTCTTTCAGATCCCTAATGATCCGGCCGACCCGAAGGTGGATAAAGGAGCGAGCATTATCACTGGCGGTGACCCGAAAAATATTCCCGGATCAATGAAACTCGTCCTCGCCGGCCTTGCGTTTGCGAATTCGGACATTGCATTTCAGGGCAATCGGCTGTTTCAGGGCAATTTTTACGGCATGAGCATTTATGACATTTCCGATCCGGCAAATGCGCTTTTGTTGACGAACATCGTTTGTCCGGGCGGACAGGGCGACGTGTCTGTTTACAAGAATCTCATGTTCATGTCGGTCGAAATGGCAAATGGCCGCCTCGACTGCAGCGCCGAAGGTTTTCCGATACAAACAGCACCGGGACTTCCGGCTGCATCGAAAGACCGTTTTCGAGGCGTCAGAATATTTGACATATCGGACATCAAGAATCCCAAACAAGTTGGCGCCGTCCAGACTTGCCGCGGCTCGCACACGCATACGCTGGTCGTCGATCCGAACGATAAGAACAATGTTTACATATACGTTTCGGGCACGTCATTTGTCCGCCAGAACGAAGAACTCGCAGGCTGCTCCGGCGGCACACCCGACAAGAATCCGGACACCGCGCAGTTCCGTATCGAGGTGATCAAAGTGCCGGTCAAAGCGCCGGCAGAGGCCAAGATCGTATCGAGCCCCCGGATATTCATGGACGCTCGCACAGGTGTGATCAACAGCCTTTCCGGGACTGCCCACGACGCAAAAGAGCCGAATGTCACCGATCAGTGCCATGACATAACCGTATATTCAGCGATCGGTTTGGCTGCCGGAGCTTGCTCAGGCAACGGCATTCTGCTCGATATTAAAGATCCGGCAAATCCAAAACGCGTTGATGCCGTCAATGACCCGAACTATTCGTACTGGCATTCCGCCTCGTTCTCCAACGACGGTAAAAAAGTAGTATTTACGGACGAATGGGGCGGCGGACTTGGAGCTCGCTGCCGCGAAAACGACCCGAACGTCTGGGGCGCCGATTCGATCTTTAACATCGAAAATAACAAGCTCAAGTTTGTAAGCTACTACAAAATGCCGTCAGCCCAGGGCGACACCGAGAACTGCGTGGCTCATAACGGATCGCTCATCCCTGTTCCGGGACGCGACATTATGGTCCAGGCGTGGTACCAGGGCGGCATTTCGGTGCTGGACTTTACCGATTCGCAACATCCTAAGGAGATCGCTTATTTTGATCGCGGACCTATCGATCCAAACATGCTCGTACTTGGCGGTTCGTGGTCGGCGTACTGGTATAACGGCCATATTTATTCGTCCGAGATCTCACGCGGCCTCGATGTATTTGAACTAACGCCGTCGAAGTTCCTTACACAAAACGAGATTGATGCCGCCAAGTCGGTTAAGGTCGCGGAGCTTAACGTCCAAAACCAGCAAAAGATCGTGTGGCCCAAAAACAAAGCTGCCGGGCTCGCCTACATTGACCAGTTCGAGCGGTCGAATGCAATAGGTGCCGATCAGATCAAGGAACTGCGAATTGCGGTCGAGGCCAAGAATTTGGATCAGACACAGGTCGCCAAACTCAAAGATATGCTGATGAAAAATGCTAATAAGGCAAAGTCACAAGCGGACGTTGCCCGCTTTCAGGCTATCGCTGATCTGTTCAGTCAGGCTACAATCGGAGAATGAACCGAAATAATCTAGGAGCAAAGGGAACGTCGTTTTTGACGTTCCTTTGTTTTTTGGACAGGCAAAAGCCGCTGCCGGCGACAAAAACATCCGCATCGGCGGCGGATAGACGCAGATGAACACAGATTTTTAGGAGATATTTTGTAGGAATTGCGATTGGAATATTCGCTTAATCTCGACCCCGGGCCGACCAAAATTGATTAGGAGACATAGAGGCAGTCTGGTGGAGTTTAGGTAATTAATGCACTGGCCTTGTGATTATCGCTAAATCCATCTGTTGTTTTTAACTCTATCAGCAGCACCCCCGCTACCATTAGGTCTGCAAAATACTCACCAACGATACGTTATCGTAGATGACATGTTACGGTTTCTGAATCTCAACTTTCAGCCCCAGTTTTCGGATCTCGTGAGCCAGCGCATTTTCATATACCTTTTCAAGAAATCCGCAACCAAGAGCATTGCCGACCTTGTACGCGCAGCCTATAACCTTTTCCGATATCGCATTCAGTTCAGTCTCACTTATCATCTGTGTTTATCCGCGTCCATCTGCGGATAATTTTTGTGTTATTTTGTAAACGCCCGTCGCTAGCCGCTCTGCGAAGCCTTCATCGACCAATTGATGATTCGCTCTTCCCGATTCCCATCGGTAGAAACCGAATTTTTTTGAGAGGTCGCCGAGCAGTGTCATTCCGTTGATCGTCAAAAATGTGCGGGCGAGTTCGCGGACGGCTTCGTCGCGCGAGATCTTAGTGGCGAGTTCGTCGGGGAAGCGGGCTTCGGCTAGGGTCCAGATGTAGGTGAACTTTGGGATGTAGAGAACTTCTTGCGGGACGACCTTCATGCGTTTTTGGAGTTCGTCGATGGCTTTGGTTAGATCGGATTTATTTTCAAAACCGCATTCTTTTTTTAGATCGGCCGTCGCCATTTCCCATTCCTTGCGCAGGACTTTGATCACCTTTTGGGCATTTTGAGACAATTCAACACGTTCGTTTCCTTTTGATATACCCCAGATCGCATTAAAAACGGGTACTAATCGACGTGAAAGGAACCACGAATTGCCTTTTACGAGCTTTCCGTAATAAATATTGCCACGCGCAATAACCTCATCCTTCAAAACCCACGCACGGCTCGCTTCATAGTCCTTTTGAACATTTGGCGGCATATGAGCATCGCGGCGTCCGCAGACGGCGATGTAAACGGACGGCAGCTCTTTGCGGATGTCCGTCATCCCGAGGCAAAATCCCAGATCCTCAACCATCGCCTCGACTTCCTCGGCAGAGTCTACCTTCAGTGATTCCTCCCGCCGCCATTTGCTGTCGCGGTATTGTTCGATCTCTTCGGGAAGTTCGGGCATAGGAAATTAACCACCGACGAACACAGATAGGAACTGATATGAGGATAAACAAAAATGAAAGGACGAGCAATCGTTTCGATCACTCGTCCCTTCGTTTGAAATCCCGACCGGAGCGGGATGCATAACTGGATCGCATGCATCCTTGCTTGCTACACTGCGGCTTCTGGGGTGTTACGGCCCGAGAAATATTCAAGTTAGATCAAACCTTGCCGCGTAAGCGGTTTTCAACCGCTGGCAAGCAGGATGCTTGCCGCTCCAGTCATCGATCTCTTTGCAAAGGTGACGATGAGACAACCGTGATCGTCGAGCCGTGTTGCAGCTGAATATCGCCTTTCCCCTGGATCGCGACCGTTCCGGCTCCGCCGCCGGCACCTATAACAGCACCGATCGCCGCGCCTTTTGCACCGCCGGCGATCGCACCGATCACGGCGCCGATACCCGCACCGATGCCGCCGCGTTTTGCCGTCTGTTTGGTTTGGCTTTCGCCTTTGACAGTGCCTTCGTTATCGACCGTGACGTTCTTTCCGTTCAGGGTCTGCACCGATTGCAGATTCCCCGCAAAATCGTACGTCTGGCCATTTCTAAGCGTGATCTTTTCGAAATTAAAGGTGAGTTTCGGCTCGCCATTCACTGTTCCCGAACGCTGAATGTTACTCACATATCCCTCGATCGTCGCACCGCGAAATTCATCGGGCGCCTGGACTGTCATGCGAAAACGGTCGTTGTTTTGCGAAACCTTTGTATTGATCTCGTTATCCAAAATGCCGGTGACACTGACGCCGTTCGGCACGGTGTAATTGCCCGGACGCGAAGTCACAGTTGACGGAGCACCCGTGCGGTTTCCGCCGCTGTTTCCGCTTCCGCCGCCCGTGCCCCCGTTCGAGATAGTGCCCGAATTATCGTTGTCGGAGTAACCTCCGTTCGGGTCCGAAGAGGTGGTCGATGTCGTCGAACCACCTTTAATTCCAAGCTGCGCGACCGAATCGGTCTTGTTATAGACGCTCTCGGCAAAGACTGTTTGGTTCAGATAATCTGTGGTGATTCGACGCGAAACCTTAAGTACCTTTCCGTCATTTTCCGAGACGAACGTGATCGTGTAATCGGTCTCGCCGCCGAGGCTCGAAACGACGAGCTTGTCGCCAGTGAGGGTAGCTTTTAGACGGATAGTCTTGCCGCTTGGCGATTGTTCGGTTTTTTCACGACCGTCTGCGGTAAATAGTACCGGTGAGGCATTCGTCGTCGCAAGCGTAACCTGATTGCCGCGAATATCCAGAGCGATCTGCTCCGGCGCGATAAGTTTTTCCTTCAGGTCCGCCCTCTGCTCGGCACCTAGTTTTGTATCGGCGACGACATCATCAACATTCTCGCTCCTGCCCGCGTCGAGGTCGTAAGTACCTGACAGGCCAACGCTTAGGGTTTTGCCGATGATCGGGGCAGGGCGGTAATTGTCGTCCTGTGTGTTGTTGCTACGGTTATTCCAGTTCGTCGTGATGCCGTAGTTGTTGCCGAGGCGGTCGATCTGTTTGCGAACGCCAGCCCAGTCGTCCTCGACCCGCTGATTCTGACGGCTGGATCGCATAAATTCATCGATCCGTCGAGCGGCTGCGACGATCGCACTAATGTCGTCGCGATTCTCTCGCTTGCGGTCGTAAAGATCCTGAAACTGCTGTACGCCGCTTCGCAATGACCTGATATCACCCGAAACCTCGGAAAGCTGGTCGCTGTTAGCTGACGTACTCTGCATCTGGTATCGAAGGTTCGTCTCGAAATCCTCGATCTTAGAATTAAGGCTCCGTACCGCATCGCGGATGTCGCGGTCATTACGTTTTTGAGCCGATGCGATCCCCGTAAGCCCGAGAACCAGCGACATGACCATCAACGAAAGCGACAAAGTGTTTTTCAAATTTCTCATCATTAACCTCGCAAAAATGCCCGCCCGAAATGTGCGCGAACTATCCCATCTTGATATGAAGCACAATTCGTGCCATGGGTTGTTCGCCTCGGCCCAGGCCTATGCGTGTAATGTGCTAAAATCTGCTGAATAACTGTAAAACGTGGCTTTGCGGAAGATTATGTGCAGTGAGCTGAGCCGGTTGAGCCGATGGCATGCTTATTTATTATCGACCAAATCGTGCACGAACTCCACGTTTCCGAAAAGAAGGTTGTCTGAACCGTTAACGAATTCCTAACATCATGAAAAGATCTTTTATTTTTACTTCGCTTATCGCCGTCCTTGCCGTTTCCGCAGTCGCGCAAAAGCTGTATTCGCCGAAGGTTGGTGCTTACGTCGTTCCCGACGACCTTCACGTTCAGATCGTCAAGGCTGAAGACGCGCGTGATCCAGCGCCGGTAGTTGCAATGCTGACGAACGTAAATTCGGCGACGCGTTACCGGGCCGCGCTCGCGGCGGGGCGGATCGGTGATGAAAAAGCATTGCCAGGCTTGACCGCTTTGCTTTCGGACGACGTTCTGGAAGTGCGAATAATGGCTGCGTTTGCGATCGGCGAGGTCGAATCTGCAAAAGGTGCCGACGCGATCCTGAAAGTTCTGAATGATCCCGCGGCGTCAAATCCCGTTCGGGCCCGAGCGGTCGAAGCCGCTGGAAAGATCGCCGCCGCCAATCCGCGTGATGCGAATACAAAAGAACTCGGCGACGCGATCGTAAACACGCTCAAATCGGAAGACGCACGCGGAGCCCGTCAGGATCGCGATATTACTTTAATGGCGATAACTGCAGCTTTGCGGGCTAGGCCGACGGGAGCAGATGTCGTGGTTGCCAGGTTTCTCTCAAGCTCGGATGCCAGAATTCGCGGCGATGCTGGGAACACTTTGTGGCGGCTGCGTGCCAAGAATGCGAATGCAGAACTGCGTGCCATGCTCCGCCGAGATCCGGACGTTAATGCCCGGGCAAATGCCGCCCGTGCGCTCGGTGCGGCCGAGGATAAGGAAGCCTACGATCTATTGCTCGATGCGGCGGTCAATGGTGACGATCAGCGGATCCGCGTTTCGGCGATCCGTTCGCTCGGTTCGCTGAAAGAAGCTAAGGCTTTGGAACCGCTTGTTGAGCACGGAGCCAAACTGATTGCCAGCGCCAAAAGGTCTCGCTCTGCCAATCCTGCCGAAAAGACCGAGCTGCTCGAAATCGCAACTGTCATCGGACGGCTCGTGCCTAATTCATACAATGACAAAGCGGTCGATTTCCTACAGGCACTTCGCATGCTCGACCGCTATCGATCAGGTGAGACTGAAACGGCCCTCGCTGCCGTCGCCCCGACCGGTTACGTGGCTGAGTTCAATCTGGGAAATAGCGGCAACACTGACTGGCGGGTCGCCGACGCGTATGCCGATGGGCTCGGCGTGATCGCCGCAGGAAATGACACAAAGCTCAAACTAAAAGCCGCAGAAACGCTTACCAAATTCATCGCCGGTATGGCGAAAGGCGTAAAGCCTCTGTATCAGAAAGAAATGCTCAAGGCGATCCCGAGCCTGCAGCGGGTAAATGCCGCTTTCAAACCGGACAATCTGAACGAGATCCTTCGCAATATGATGGCAAACGAGGATGTGAATGTTCGTGCCGCAACTGCTGACCTCATCGCCGCACAGCCGTCGTCGAAGGAGAATCTCGATGCCCTGAAAAGCGCATTTTCGATGTCGCTCGTTCGCGACAAAATGTCGGATGATGCGCAGCTTGGGATCTTGGCAGCTCTATATGGATTAAATAAAAAAGAATCGGTCGGAACACTGCTGATGGCGTTAAACGCGCCGAATTATCTGGTTCGAAAGCGCGCAATTCAGATGCTTTCGGACGCTGACCTGCAAAAGGAGTTTCCCGGGATCGCTACATCGCTTGCAAGTGCCCGGGAGGCGAGGAAAGATCGCGTGCTGCCAAACGAGCCATTCTATCCCACGCGGCTCGGACAGGTTTTGAATACCGACGCCGATTACCGCCGGGCTCTGTCACGAAGCAACGGTTCGGCGTCGGCGGTTTTCCAAACTACAAAAGGTAGATTTTCCATCTCGCTCAACGGCGGTGACGCTCCGCTGACGGTCGATAATTTTATTAAGCTCGCCCGCTTGGGCTACTTTAACGGAGCCGAGGTCCATCGTGTAGTCGCAAATTTTGTTATGCAGGACGGCGATCCGACCGGAACAGGCTCGGGCGGGCCGGGTACGTCGATTCGCTGTGAGATAAACATGGCAGAATTCGAACGCGGCTCGGTCGGCATGGCACTCTCTGGCAAAGACACGGGCGGTTCACAATGGTTCGTCGACCACGCCCCCCAACCTCACCTCGACGGCGGCTACACAGTTTTTGGCAAAGTGAACGAAATCGATATGAAGGTCGTAGATAATATCGTGCGAGGAGACAAGATCGTCAGAGTAAGGGTCATCGAAGGGAAATTACCACGAAGAGGCGCAAGACGCGCAAGATAGGCGTTGTTAATTTTGCAAACTTTTGAGCCTCCTCGCGGCTACTAAAAATGAAAGAACTCGACGTCCAGCAAAAGAAAATCCAGATCGAGAAAGGTCTCGATGACCTGTCGTTTTACCTCGACGGGCTTTTTCGCGTGCCCGGGACGGGTTGGCGCTTTGGTTTAGATTCTTTGATCGGGTTGATACCGAATGTGGGTGACACGCTGACGGTGTTTCCGGCGTTTTATATTTTGGTCGCGGGTGTTCGCTACGGTGTGCCAAAGATCACTTTGCTGCGAATGGCATTTAATATAGGGCTTGATTATGTCGTCGGGGCAATACCTTTCGTTGGTGATGCTTTTGACTTTGTTTGGAAGGCCAATAAGCAGAATATGGATCTCATCCGGACGCGAGCTGCCGGGCATGGTAAGGGAAAGACGAGCGATTATGTTTTTGTTTTTGGGCTGATCGGGTTTCTGATCGGTCTTCTGTTTTTATCGATCCTTGCGAGCCTATATATTCTCGCCTGGCTCGCGATCGCGATCACGAACGGCACGATCTAGTCAGAACCGCCTGCGTAAGCGGGTGGTCAGACCCGGAACCAGATCAAGTGGATGGATAAAAATCTGACCGCCCGCTTACGCAGGCGGTTCTGACAATTATGCCGTTGCGGCCTGAGCCGGGAACATTTTATCCAGAGCGGTTTGCAGGACGCTGATGCCGAATTCGCCGGCGGCGCGTGTCTTTAGCTTGCCCTCTGCGTCGAACAAATAATATACAGGCACCCAACCCTGTTCGTTTAAGAATGCGTCTTTCAGTTTATGCAGGCTGTCGACCGCCGTGGGTTCGGTGATCTTGTTTGCCTCGATGGCTTCGTTTACCGTATCAAGATCGGTGTCGGCCTCGTAACGCGGCATGTGGACCGCGATCGTTTTGAGCCCGAGAGCTCCGTATTTGGCTTTGATGTCGTTAAGCTGCGGCATTTTGTCTTTGCAGATACCGCACGAAACGGCCCAGAAATGGACGAGTACGGGATGCCCTTTGGCGTGTTCTAATGTGTCTTCGAGCGAGCCGTTGAACCACGTGGTAGCCCCTTCGAGCGACGGCATCGCATCTCCAATTCTCATTGGCATGATAATTCTCCCCAAAAATAGCCACTGAGAACACAGAGAAATTTTTATGGATCTCTGTGTTCTCTGTGGCCAGGAACTTTATACTTTCAAATTTTCCTGACCCGGCTTCCAGTCAGCCGAGCAAAGTCCGCCGGTCTGCAAGCCTTGCAGGACGCGGAGCGTTTCGTCGACTGAGCGTCCGATGTTCAGATCGTGGACGACTGCATACTGCAGGACGCCGTCCGGGTTGATGATGTAGAGGCCGCGAAGCGCGATGTTGGCTTCCTCGACCAAAATGTTGTACGCACGCGAAAGCTTGCCGCCTACGTCCGACGCGAGCGGGTATTTCAGGCCTTCGATGCCGTTCTTGTCACGCGGGGTGTTGATCCACGCACGGTGCGAGTGGACCGAATCGGTTGAGATGCCGATGACCTCGGCTCCGACACCATTGAGCTCGTCGAGGCGATCCGAAAAAGCGGTTAGCTCGGTCGGGCAGACAAATGTGAAATCGAGCGGGTAGAACAAAAGGATGAGCCATTTGCCCTTATAGTCCGAAAGCTTGACGTTTTCCTTCAGCGTCGCGATGTCCTTCGTCGAAGGCATGTTAAAATCCGGTGCCGGTTTGCCCACCTTGGCGAGTGTTGTTGTGTTTTCTGTTGCAGTTCCTGTAGCTGTTGACATAAGTTTTTATCTATCTCCTTGTTTGTTTTTGCCACCGAGACCACAGAGAGAATGAGGAATTAAAGACGATTGCTACGACTTAAGATTCTCTCTCGCTCTCTGTGTCCTCTGTGGCTAATTTTTTACGCAATCCGGGCAAATGCCCCTCAAAGTAAATTCTAAATATTCAGGCTGAAAATTCGACATCGTGGCGGCCTGATTTACGAGTTCCGCCGGATGGTCCATCTCGATATCGACGAGCTTGCCGCACGCCGTGCAGATCGCGTGATCGTGCCGTGCGGTCATACGGTCAAAGCGGCTCGCACCATTGCCAAACTGAATCTCGGCAATATGCCCCGCCTCTTTCAAAAATCTGAGTGAGTTATAAACCGTCGCAAACGAAATGCTCGAAAGCCGTGCCTTGGCCTCCGCAAAAACCTCATTCGCCGTCAAATGCGAATGCGACTCACGAATGACCGACAAAACAACCTGCCTCGCCCTCGTCAAACCCAGATCTTGTGTTGATGCAAATTCCATAACCATCACTAGAGTTAGAATAATTCTAATTCCAAGACTTGTCAAGTGTTGAGAATGGATCGGCGTTGTTCCAAATCGCCCCGTGTGCACATGCGCGCACTTAGGCAAGGGCGAAACACTCGGCATAGAAGAATCGCCCTTGCTTACGCGCGGGCTTGTGCACCGTTCCAGTGAGGCAGGGAAACGAAAAAGCCGGGCGGACATCGGTCCGCCCGGAAAGAGTTGATCAACATGTGGGAACCTTTAGGCGCTACGAACACACTGTCCTATTTGGCGCTGTTGCCGGCCTGCCCGTTTACGCGGGCGGTTCTGACGCGATAAAAAAAGGCGGACTTGTGATCCGCCTTGAGGAGTTAGGGTTACAGGTAGATTACGGTTTGCCAGCCTTGGCTGGAGCTGCGACCATGACCGGTCTTGGTGTCGGTGCGGTCTTGCCTGTCGCCGGGCTTGTCGAGGAAACACGATAAACGGTGCCGTTTCCGGTGGTTTTCTTATACTCGGTTGGGACGGCAAATAGCGATGAATCGGGCTCGGCGCGGACGATGTTGATCAGTTTGTACGTTTGTTCGCCGAAACGCGGATCGTTGTTTTTCGAATAAACGACCATTCCGATCTCCTTAGAAAACCAACGCTCGTAAACGATCTCGATCGGACGGTCGTTGCCGATCGCTCCGGCCGGAATGATCGTCGTGCGGCGAGTTCCCTCGGCCGAAACACCTTCGAAATCGCGCGTTCCGAGTTCTTCATTACGAGTCTCATATTTTGAGTTTTCACTGCTTGCATAAGCGAGTCCATTTTGTCCCGAGCCGACAATGGTCGTTGCAACTCCCGGACCAATGGGGTGAATGCTCAGCGGAACACCGACTCTAACTTCGTTCTGAAGCAGCTTGCCGGCCAATAGTTCCTTTGCCTTGCGTGCCTCAATGATCTCGGGGCCAACATCGGCTGTTGTCAGTCTGGAACCGGCTATCGCCAGGCCTTTCTGAGCCTGTGCCAGTTCCAGCACGCGAGCAGTTTTCAGCTCGGAATCGAGCGTGATCTTCTGTCCCATAACGGGGTTGACGATCGAGACGCCCGGCGTGAACGAAAAAGTGGTACCGAACATTCCGCCCGTAGCAGATTTTCCTTCGCGGCGAATGCGGCCTTCGCTGTTGCGATAGAATTTGCTGGTCGAGCTGCGGACGATTCGATTGCCATCGGCGAGTGTCTGAACGCTCTCGTTCACCTCCTCAGCCGACAGTGGTGAATTTTTTTGCAGATTGTATCCCTGAATAGAAGCCAATTCGCCGACAACCTTGGCGCGTGCCTCAAATTCCTTGGCTTGTTCGCCGAATAGTTTCACGCCTTCAGCATAAATCTTGCCGGCTTCGACCGGAGCTTTTGCTGCCGGCTCCTGCGCCATCGCCAAACCCGCGGCTGAGGCGATAATAAGTGTAGTTACAAGAATCTTCATTTTTCTCTCCTAATGATACAAATAAGATCTAATCGACCACGCGTATGGCGCGTGTTACGCCGTCGCGGCCGATCAGTAGATCGGCTTTTACGATCGTGTCGTCATTCTCCAGCGGAATATCGACACCGAGCGCGAAAAGCGATGAACGCTTCATTTCAACTCTGATCACCTGGCCGCCGCCGGACATCTCGTCCGGGTCGCCGGTGTATGAAACCGGTATAAAACGCTTGTCCGGCTCCGCAATGCGTCGCGGCCTGTTTTCAGGTTCGGTACGCAGTAAAATTGCTTTTTCCATTTTCGGTTCGTCTTTTGTCGTACGGTCCGCCGAAAGTTTACCAGTGATCGGCTGAGGAGGAACCTCGGACCGTACGACATCCGGAACGGCATCCGGAACTTGAGGTGCTTTACTACTTAATACTTGACCCGGTGCCTTAGCTACGGCTGTCTCTGGTTTATTTGGTGTATAAAGATAAATTGCCCCGGCGGCCGCCAAGACGGTCAGTGCCATGCCGGAATATGCGACGACGTACCGGCGAACCGGCGATGTGCGACGAAGCTCCGCGATCGATGCGGCCTGGTCAGCCGCGATACGCTCTCTAACGAGCGAAAAGAGGTCGGGCTTTGCGACGATATCGCCTATCACGTTTGCCGCAAGCGGCTCGGTATCAAACAGGTGTTTGCCTATCTGGTCGAGCTTTTTGTTGTCATATCTTTTTTTCATTTCTCTCACTTCAAACGACGCTTGCTAAACGGCCGCGGTTACAAAAACCTTTTTAAGACCTTTCTCACAGCCGATCTCGCACGCCACGCTTTGATCTTCACATTAGACCGCGACCAGCCGAATACCTCAGCGATGTCCGCTGTCGACATCTCGTCCGAATACAGCATCTGCAGCAGCAATCTGTCTTCCGCCGGGATCATTGCCAAAAGCTTCTCGGCGAGGTCGCAGTCGAGTAAGGTTTTTTCGGCTGTAAGCGAGGTATCGGCGGTCAGTTGGAGCAAGGCGTCAGCCTCGGCGTCCGAGAGGTCGCAGGTTAGGCGTTCGGGTTTTCGCTTTTGGCTGCGGAGCACGTCAAAACTTGTGTTTGTCGTGATCCGCACCAGCCAGCTCGAAAGTGAGCGGTCGTATTTGCCCTGAAAACTCTTGAGTTCCGTAAAGGCTTTGGCGAAAGCGATCTGCACGATCTCCTCGACCTCCTCCGGGCGTTTGAAATAGCGGCTGGCGATGATCGCGACAAGGCGTTTGTGCCGGTCGAATATCTCCTCGAAAGCGAACGCGTCTCCCGCGAGAACGAGGTCAACAAGCTGATTATCGGTCCGCTCGACGCACACATGCGCGTCGGTACTCAGTTCGTCAGCCCGATGAATAAAGTTCTCTTTCTGCAATGCCGTTTGGTAACTGCTCATTCGAGATCGAGTTTTTGGTACCCGTCGAAACCAATGACGAAGCGGCGGTTAGGACGGTTACAAATTATTCATTTTTTCACGGTGCAAAAGCCCGCGCGTAAGCAAGGGCGATTCCTCCGAGCCGCGCGATCAAGGATTCCTACGAGTTGAACTAAAGCTTTCGTTTACGAACTCGAATTTCCCGTTGAGAGATTCGCCCTTGCTTACGCGCGGGCTTTTGCATTGACTATTTTCTGCGCTCGATTACGAGTCGCCGCCTTGCCTGCACTACCAAGCCCGGACGTTTTGACGTGACGTCGATAACACGTTCGGCTACACCGCGCGTTTCGACAACGGAGAACTTCGGGGTGTACGTTACGACATATGACGCATCGATCATCCGGGCTACGAGAGCGGCTTTGTCCTTCATTTCCTCAACTCCGGCCGGCAAAATGAACTCGCCGTTCGTATCCTCAGCCAGCTTTGCGAGCTGTTCCTCACTGATCTTAAGATCAGACTTGCGGGCTTTCATTTTGTTGATCAGTGTGCGGTCGAGGTTGATCGTCGGCCCGATCTTGACGCCTTTGTCCTTGACGCCATTTGGCAAGGTTGCGGCGATTTCGTCGGGCATCGCCTTTGGCGGTAGTGTGTTTGAAATGCCCTTGGTACGCGGTTCGATATTGGCTGCCTCCATCGACGTATAGCTGAACACGTGAACGCTGATGTCGGTACCGAGTAGGCGTTGGAACGCGTCGAATTTTTCGGATGACCGGCCAAAGCTGTCGGTTCCATCGGTGATCATAACCAGATGCCGATTGTCGGTCGGAGTTTTGAGCAGGTAATCGGTGGCGAGCTTCATAGCATCGACAAACACTGACCGGCGGCCGAATTTGGTTCGTTTTATGGCATCCGTCATCTCCGATCTACTTTCAGTCCACTCCGACACGATCTCGGCTTTGTCGCTGTACTGTAGTATCGAAACCGAATCACCAGCACGCAGCGAATTTATTACGCCAAATGCGACCTTTCGCGTGGTGTCAAGCGATTTCAAACTGCGAAGCTCACCGCCCGTGTCCATCACGATCAGAACATTTGCCGGGATCCTGCGAACGCTTTCGGGAACGTGAATGATGTTGTTCTCGGTGATCACTATATCTTTCGCCGTGACATCGCGAAAGAAATCGCCGTCCTCGTTAAAGGCGAGAACGTTGAGCTTGATCTCTTCGGTGACGACCTTCAGCGTCTCGTCAGCAGGTGTCGGCGTCGGGGTTGCTTGGACGCGGCCGCTCTGGGCATTTGAGATCGCTGACAATGCCAGCACGAAAAAGCCAACAAACATCAACGTTCTGAAACGAAAAAACACTCTCATGATGAGATATGATGCGGGGAAAGCGAGAATCTTTGTATATCCGACAAAACCTTACAATTTAGGCTTCTCATACACAAAATCCATGAGGTTTCCGGCATACGTATCAAATCGTGGACAAGCGATGCCATGAAGCGGAAGCAACTCGTTGGCAAGGCTCGTATCGTAGGTCTGCGAGAGAAAAAAGTACGGAACGCCATGATGCGGCAAGCCGGTAATTGCTGGTGAAATGCCCGTGTGAAGGAACCATTCGGCGATACGCATGGGCAACTGAAACTCAGACCGTCTGCCGCTGAGATCCTTAGCGATCACATCAAATATCTCGGAAGTCGTCATTGGAGCAGGGTCGGCTATAGCAATGGTTTTCCCGATCGTAATCGGATCCTGCGAGAGTGCGGCAATGCTTTTGACGACAAAATCCACCGGCACGAGATTAAGCCGCACCGATGGATTGCCTATGTTGAGCAGTCGCAGTATCGCCGGGGCCTTTCGCAAGTAGTTGATCAGATAATAGATACCGTCATATTTTACGGTTTCTCCGGTTATAGAATCACCGACAACCACCGACGGGCGAAAGATGGTTACCGGCAAATGGCTCTTGAGCTTTTCTACCTCGATCTCAGCCAGATACTTGGTTTCTTCGTAGAAATTGCGAAATCCGGCCTTGTGTTCAAGTTCGGTTTCGAGGATCACGCCCGTGCGGTTTCCAGCTACGTAGCAGGTTGAAACGTAGTTATAGCGGTGGAGGTTCTTGATCGAGCAAACCAGATCGTTAACGTGTTTCGTACCCTCAAGGTTGACGTTGAAAGCGACGTCCTTCGAAACTCCCAGATCGTAAGCGGCAGCGAGATGAAAAACGTCGGTTGTTTCATATTGGATCGTCTGGAGGTCGTCGTTCGAGATCCCGAGATTAGGCAGTGTGATATCTCCCTCGACGATCACAAAACTCTCAACCGGGATCTGGCGGAGTTCGGCGATCTCTTCGAGTTCGATCATTGCCTTTTGTACAAATTGGGGTTGAACCAGAACGAAAAATTGGGTTTCAGGCTTAATCAGGTGTTCGAAAAGCCGCCCGGCGATGAAGCCGGGGAAACCTGTGATAAAGATCGACTCGCGATAGAGCATAATGAGAGTCTATTTTATCAAGTTCGCCGACTATATGCGGTGCGGCTGGTTCAAATCATTCAAAAAAAGGGTTTACACAGGTTCGGGTGCTATGCTAAGTTTATGGACGCTCTGTTAATTGTATGAAAATTCAGGAAATGAGGTCGGGCATCCTGCATCGGAGCAGAAAGCCTGAACCCGTGAAAAGAAATAACGTTTTTGAGATGCGTTCGATCAGCGAACCAATATTTGATGACGTTCTGCCGAGCGCGATCGAAAGCGACCTGGAAAAGTCAATGTGGTCGGTCGTTTCATTTAACCAGCGACAGGCCGGCGGATTGACCTATAAGCAGGCGATAGACCTGTTATCCGAACTCGACGCCTACGACATTCCCGGGCTCTGCATCATCACCGACGCAGCTGCGTCGCGACTTAACTAGAATTCCAAAACGACCTTTCCAAAACTCTCGTTCGAAGCCAGATACGAATACGCGTCCCTGACTTCTGTTGCGGGAAACACGCGGTCGAGGTCGGGCGTGATCCCGTTCGAAAAAAGCGGCAAGATCTGTTCGGCAAACAAGCGCGTCGCTGAAATTTTCTCTTCCGCCGGGCGTGACCGCAGAACAGTTCCGATGATGCGGGCGCGCTTTTGCAGAACGAGACCGAGGTCGATCTCAGCCTTTCTGCCGCCGGTCAGGCCGACGAGAACGATGCGTCCCTGGTTTGCTATGCATTTGAGATCTTCGGGAACGTAAGCACCGCCGACGAGTTCGACAATAACGTCCACTCCGCGACCGTCCGTGGCTTCGAGAACCTGTGACGCGAAATCGATCTCGCTGTCGACCACGATCCCGCGATCGAGCCCCATTGACGCGCAGCGTTCGAGCTTTGACGCGGTCCGCGATGTGCCGATCACGAATGCGTCCCTGGCTTTTGCGATCTGAAGAGCGGCCAACCCGACGCCCGAACCGACGGCGTGGATCAAAACGCTTGAGCGCATCCCAAGCTCGCCCAACGTCAAAAGCGCGTCACTGGCGGTGATGAAAGCCTCAGGGACACACGCTGCTTCCGGATAGTTCAGATGATCCGGGATCTCGGCGATCATTTGCGACGCGGTCAAAACATACTCAGCCTGAGCCTCACCGGCAGTGATGCCGAAAACGCGCGTCCCAACTTTCCACTCCGTTACATTTTCACCGACCTTCACAATCTCGCCCGCGAATTCGAGACCGGGGATATTCGCCGAAAAGCCCACCGGCGGCGGATACATTCCTCTCACCTGCAGCAGGTCGGCCCTGTTCAAACCCGCCGCGTGAACCCGCACCAATACATCATCGCCGCCCGCGAGCCGAGGTGCGTCCACGTCAGCTAGCGCAAGGCCGTCGATCGATCCGAATTCATTTATGTAAACTGCTTTCATAGTCACCTGTTTTTGTACCATACACAACACATTGTCAAAAGTCAGCACCACAATGCGTAAATTGTATGATTATGCACAAATTGTAGCAAAATGCGTAAAATGACATGTTTTGCGTAGCTTGCTGGTAAATATAAGAAAAAGCTACAGATGCGGGTATGCCGAAGGTTTGGTGCAGGAAATGTGTATGGTAAATGAGTCAATTTGCAGATCGATTTAGCTCCGTTAGGAGCGAGATGTTTGTAGCGTAAGAGCGCGATAACGGTTAAATAGCTCCGTAGGGGCGACACCAAGTCTCACCGAGCCGTACCTATGGAGCTATGATCGTTTCGGGGTTTCTAGCTACTACAAACATTTCGCCCCTATGGAGCTAGGAACGAAATTCTTTGGCACCTATTTCTTCAGCTTCGGTACGACATCGTTTGCCTTGAGCGTATCGCCGGTTACACGCTCCAGTTCGGCGATCGCCTTATTCAGATCCGTACGGGCGCGAAGCTCATTGCTGCGGGCGGTTGTCAGAGCGGTTTGGCGTTCCAGGACCTTATATACGTCTGACTGGCCCTCGGTCAGTTTTCGCTGCTCGGATTCGTACTGCTTTATTGAGTTTTCGCGGGCGATCGCGGCGAAGCGAAGTCGTGCTTCGGCGGTTCGGATCGATTGCAAGGCGTTGCGAACCTCGACTTCGATGCCTTGTTCGATCTGTTCACGCTGGATTTCAAGGCGATCAGCCTCGACCTTCGCACGGCCGAGCTGGGCAGCGGCGGTCTTGTCGCCCCAGAGCGGCAAGTTGAAGTTCACGCCGAACCGAAACGTCGGATATTTGCTCTGAAAAATATCGGTGAAGGCCGTTCCGCTGCCGCCGATCTGGCTTAGAAATGCCTGCTGCTGTGCAATCAGAGCCAGGCACTCTGGCGATGTCGGGACCGTACATGCCGTTCGCGAAAACGGATTGCTGAATGACGGATTCAGGCTGCCGCCGATGCCGGACGACGTGTAGCTCGCGACAAAATCGATCTGCGGCTTCTTCTGCTCGCGATAGAAACGCTGGTCGATCTGGTTGATGTCAGTCTGCACCCGATTGATCTCAAGCTCCGGCCGATTGCCAAGCGCAAGCGTCATCGCATCCGCTAGTGTCTTTATCGGAGCCGCGATCTCGACCGGATCGACCGGTACTATCGCCTGCGACCAGAGCACGTCAGTTCGATTTGGAGAGATCAGGTTCTTCAACAAGTTTTCCGATAGATTTGCAGTATTGAGCGCATCGTAAACGGTCTGTTCAAAATTTGCTACCTGCGTTTCAGCCGCAACAATGTCGATCGGGGCAAGCTGACCTTCGTTTACGAGGCGGCGGTTGTGTTCGAGCTGCTCTTTGGCATCACGAAGCGAATCGCGTTGGACCTGAAGGTTGCGAAGAGCGTACGTCAAATCCCAATACGCTTTCTGCACCGCGGCTACCGTCTCGATAGAGCGCAGTCGAAACTGAACGTCCGTGAGTGCGAGGTTTCGCTTTGCTATCTCGATCTGACGTCGCGGCTGGTCGAATTTACGGCCCCGAAACAAAGGCTGAGTTACGCTGAAACCCAAGTTCGAGTTGAATTGCGGGCTCAAAATCGAGATGGGATTATCCGAGGTTAAACGGGTGTTATTAAAAGTGCCCTGAAAAACCGTTCCCTGGCTCGGATAGTATGCTGTCAACGCCGCATTGCCGACGATATTATTGCTCGTCGTCGTCTGATTCGTGCTGAAAATACCGGTGTTCGGTAACGTCGAGCGGTCGTAATAGGTCTGGCCCGTGAGACGCGGCTGATAGAATCCGCGAGCGGTTGCAATATCAAATTCCGCGATGCGGTCGTTCTTTCTGGTTACCTCGATGTCCTTGTTGTTCTCTAGTGCTCGCTCGATCGCCTCTTTGAGGCTTAGGGCCTTTTGCTGCAACAGATCCACACCGACGCGGCCGAGATCGGGCTGCGAACGGTCATCCGAACGGTAATTCGGAGCGACCGTCGGTACTCCCTTAATATCTTCCGGCGGCGCTTTTTGAACGTCATCAACGACCGGAGTTGGAGTCGGCGTCGGCGAAGCGTCTTGGGCGCAAATATCCGCAGCACAGGCAGCCAGAATCAATAATGTAATTAGATAAAAATGCCGATACATATAAATTTGGCCGCTATTATTTGCCAATGAGCGAACCTGTAGCCGTCGCAACACGCCGCTTCATACCACCAAAGAGCCACGTGGCAAAACGATTGATATATCTGAACAGTCGAAGCTCAGCCAGATCGTCGAAAATGGAATAAAAAACGGGAACAGCCAGCAGCGTAAGAAGCAGGCACATTGACTGGCCGCCGACGACGAGTACGCCGATCGACCGATTTGTGCCCGATCCGGCACCGGTCGAAACGACGAGCGGGATCATACCGGCGACCAGAGCGATCGTCGTCATCAGGATCGGACGCAGTCTGTCGCGGTTCGCCTGGATGATCGCGTCATAACGCGACATTCCCTGCGAACGCAGATGATTCGTATGGTCGATCTGCAAAATTGCATTCTTTTTGACCACGCCAAAGAGCAGTAGAAGACCGAGCCCCGAGAAAATATTCACCGTCTGCCCCATGACCAACAGGCTAAAAATACCGAACGGGATCGAAAGCGGCAGCGTCAGCAGGATCGTAACCGGATGAATGAAGGATTCGAACTGTGCGGCCAGCACGATATACATAAAAATAAAGGACAGCATGAACGCGAGCAGGAAGTAAAAGCCGGCCTTGCCCATTTCCTTTGACTGGCCGACGTAGCCGGTCCGGTATCCGACCGGAAGCTGCAATTCCTTGACGTAGCTGTCGATTGCCGAGGTGATGCTTGCGGCGCTGCCGCCGGGCTTTGTGTTCGCGAGCAGCGTCACCTGTTTCTGGCGGTTGGTACGATCGATCGCGCTCGGGCCCGTTCCGGGCTTGGACTTAACGACACGATCGAGCGTAACCCAGCCAACCTTAGCCGAGGGCACGATCAGTCGCTTCAAACCCTCTTCACTGGTGCGAAATGAGTTGATCGCCCGAACGTAAACGTCATACTGATCCGAACCCGCGTTGAACGTCGTTGCTTCCTGACCCGCGACGAGCGTGTTGAGCGCCTGCGAAACATCGCCGACTCTCACGCCGAGGTCTGCGGCAGTGTCGCGATCAACCTCGAGCTGCAATTCGGGCTTACCCGAGATGAGTGTTGTATCAACGTCGACTGCGTCAGGGATGGTCTTCATCTTCGCGAGGATCTTTTGCGACGCTTCCTCGAGCACCTTTATGTCCGGGCCCGAGATCAGGAATTGAACGTTCGCATTGCGAAAGCCGCCGCCGGAAAATGCCTGAACGATCTGAACGCTGGTGCGCAGATCCGGCGGGAACTTTGCCAGAACATCGCGGGCCTCGGCCATCATCATTTCCTGAGATTTTGCGCGTGTCCCGACATTGCTCAGCTTCACATAGATCGTGCCGGCATTGACGACCTGCTGCTGTCCGCCGCCGACTGTCGCGAGAGTGTCGGTCACGCCATTCATTTTGCGAATTTCCGAGGCGATCCGTTCGAAAGCCTGCGACGAGGCCGAGAGGCTTGTTCCCTCGGGCGTTCGCACTGAGATCTCAAACTGCGATTGGTCATCTACCGGCAAGAAATTCTTGCCGACGAACATAAAGAGCGGGACGATACTCAGAAAAACAAGCACGACGAGCGTGAGGATCACCCATCGATGCCCCATCGAAAACCGCAGCATCCACGCATATACGAGATCAACACGGCGAAACCAACCGGTGTAATGGCTGTCGTTTTTTTCCAGTTCGTTCGCAGCGTCGCCTTTAACCTTTTCGAGATTAGTTTCCGGCTTTTTCTTGTGCTGCCTGATCAATCGCGCCGCTAGCATCGGCGTCAGCGTAAATGAGACGATCAGCGAGACACCGACCGCGAACGATGCGGTCAATCCGAACGACGACATGAACCTACCGACGATGCCCTGCATGAATCCGATCGGCACGAACACGGCCATGAGCGAAAGCGTCGTTGCCAAAACCGCAAGGCCGATCTCACGCGTTCCCTCGATCGCCGCCTGGAACGGGTTCATGCCCTTTTCCTCGACAAACCGATAGATATTCTCGAGCACCACGATCGCGTCATCGATAACGATACCGACCATCAGGGTAAGCGAAAGCATCGTGATCGAATTGAGCGTGTAGCCCATCGCGTACACGAGGGCAAACGTGGAAATGATCGAGGTTGGAATAGCCAAGGCCGCAATAAACGTCGCTCGGAAATTCCACAAAAACAGGAAAACGACGATTGATGCAAGGATCGAGCCGAGGACAAGGTGTTCCTCGATAGCGCGGAGCGAGTTCTCAATAAAGATCGAGTTGTCGCCGATCACGCGCATTTGAAAGCCTTTCGGCAGTGTGAGTTCGATTTCCTTTAGGCGAGCCTTTATCTCACGGGCAACGGCGACCGTATTTTGGCCCGACTGCTTTGAAACGATGAGTGTCACGGCGGGTTGGCCGTTCAGACGCGCTTCGCTGCGAAGCTCAGCGCCGCCATCCTCGGTGTAGCCCAGATCCTTGACCTTGACCTGATATGTTCCACGTGTTGCGACGACGACATCGTCAAACTGCTCCGGCTTTTGTATCTTTCCGACGGTACGAACCGCCGTTTCGGTCTGGCCTTTATCGATGCGTCCGGAAGGGAATTCCATGTTCTGGATCCGCAAAGCACCGGACACTTCGGCGGGAGTTACATTGTACGAACGCATCTTGTCGGGATCGACCCAGACGTTGATCTGCCGTTCCTGTCCGCCGATGATCGTGATCTGACCGACGCCGTTGACGGATTCGATGCGTTCCTTGACGCGGTCCTTGGCAATCTCGGTCACCTCGCGAAGCGATGTCGGTGCTGAGATCGAGATACGCAGGACCGGAGCGGCGTCCGTGTCTAGCTTTTGTACTGTCGGCTGTTTCGCCGTCTCGGGAAGGTTCGGAATCACGGTTTGAACGCGATTCTCAACCTCTTGCGCCGCAACGTTAACGTCTTTCTCAAGCACAAAAGCGACAAAGACCTGCGAAATGCCCTCGATCGAGGTCGAACGCAGCTCGTCGATACCGCTGATCGTATTGACCGCTTCCTCGACCTTGTCTGTGATCTCGGTCTCGATCTCCTGCGGGCTCGCGCCGGGATTTACGACCGTGATCGTGATCGTCGGAAAATCGATCTTTGGAAACAGATCAACCCCCAGGTTCGTGAACGAAAACGCACCGACCACGACCAGCGACATGATCAACATCGTCGCGAATACAGGCCGCTTAACACAAATTTCTGCTAACCACTGCATAATCTTTGACAGTTCCGAGTCCTGTGTCCGAAGTCCAAAGTCTTCGAACTACTGCTTGAACTTGCTCCCCCTTAGTTCTGATTGTTGAAGGTACTTCATGAAGCCTCCAATCATCCTTCCCACCTCGGACAACGCATCGTAAGCGTCGTTGAACTGATCCTCTGAGATATAATTTTGGTCGAGTGCGACGTAAAGCTGAGCCCGAGCCTCGCCGCAAGAGCCTTTTGCAATCGACAAAAACTGGATGAATTCCCTGTCGCCTCCCCGTTCAAATCCCTCAGCAATGTTTGACATGATCGAGACAATCGCCCGTCGGATCTGATCACGCAGGGCGAAGTCACGGGCGAAATCACCTTGCGAACTCATGGTGTAGACCAATCGCGTAACCTCGCGGGCCTTTTTCCATGAATCGATATCTTCAAATCGACTTATTCGCATCACTCTCGCTCACATCAGAAGTCTTTGGACTTTGGACACCGGACTAGAGACTCCTCACAAGAACGCCGTCGAAGAGTTCGTTCAGTCCGCTTGTGGCGACCACTTCGCCCTCGGCAAGTCCCTGTTTTATTTGAATAATGTCACCCTCGAGCAGTCCGGTTTGGACGAGGCGTTCGCGGGCGGCGCCGTCTTTTATGACGTAGATCTTGTTGATGTCGCCCTCGGCTTTTATTGCTGACGCCGGGATCATAACGGCGTTCTCCGGTTTTGGCTGCGTGACGCGGACGGTCGCGAACTGTCCCGGTCTGAGCAATCCTTCGCCGTTTTGCACCTCGGCTTCGACGGTGAGCGTGCGGGCCGTGGTGTTGACGTTTGGCAGGATGCGGACGACCGTTCCGGCGAAGTTGCGGTCAGGGTACGCACTCGTTTGCAGCGAAACGCTCTGGCCGATCGCGATCTTACCGATCGACGCCTCGGGAACATCGATCCGCAGCCTCAATGTCGCCGTTCGAAGGATCGTCGCGATCTTCGTGTTCGGAGCGCTTGGCGACAGATATTCGCCGAGGTCGGCAACGCGCTCCGACACATAACCGCTTATCGGTGCGTAGACTGTCGTGTCGGCGATTGCCTTTTTGGCTTGATCGATCTGCGTTTCAGACGTTTTGACCGCGCTTTTTGCCGCTGCGACCTGAGCCTCGGCAGAATTGATCGCCTTTACCGCAACTGCGGCATTTGAGCGGGATTCGTCGAGTTGGCCGAGCAAAGCGTCACGCTGCGCACGCCGCTGGTCGAGGATCGTTTTGGCCACATCGCCCGTCGCGAAGAGCTTCTCTGCTCTAGCGAGCTCTTTTTCTGCAAGGACGAGGTTCGCCCGCGTCGATTTGACCTGTGAAAAGGTCTCGATGTCAAAAACCTCGCCATCCTTGACCCCAAGCCTGATCTGCGCCTGGCGAAGAGCAGCGATCGCGGTTCCGACCGCTTTTTTCTGCTGTTCGACCTGTGCCTGTGCCTGTTCGAGACGGATGCGGGCGTCGGCGGCGTCCATGCGTATGAGGACGCTGCCCTTGGTTACGTAGCTGCCGACATCGAAATTAACCTCGACGATCTTGCCCGCCACGGTCGGAGCGACGTCCGTTTGAGCATCGCTCGCGAGGTTGCCGGTCGCTTCGAAATAGGTCGGGATCGGCTTTGTGACCGCCTGCGCCGTTTTGACGTCAACCGTGATCGGCTGCGCGGTATTAGCGTTGGTATTTGTCGCCGCTTTCGGGCCGCAGCCTGCGAGCACGGCTAGTCCCGACAGTACGAAAGCCAGAGTTGTAATGGTAAATGTCCTGCTTCTCATCATTAGTAAAAACGCCTCTCGGCCTTATGCCCGGATGCCTCGTAACAGAATCTCCGCAAAATTCTTTGCCGCTTCTTCGTTTGTGATATCGAGGATATTGCGTTGCTTGTCCCAGAGAATGTTGTTGAGCGAATGGTGGATCATCATTCCCATAAACGCCCGCACGGCGATCTTCGGTTCAAAATCGCGAAACACACCGTCCCGCTGCCGCTCCTCGATGTAGCCGCCAATAAAGCCGTAGATACGAGCGACAAATTCCCCAAAAAAACGCTCGGCTAGGTCATGTTCCTCAAGGGCACTGTAAAACAGCAGCCGCATAAAACCGACGTCGGCGTGGTGCTTGTCCATGGCGTTGAGCGCAAGGTTGTAAAAAACGGCAAAATCGTCCTTTCGATTGATCGCGTCGGCCAGAATCTCGTTTTCCTCCCACGGGAAACGCTTTATGCCGTCCTGACAGCCCTTGTTATGCAGGATCGCTCCGTAGAGCTCGTCCTTGCTGGCAAAATGACGAAACACCATCGCCTCAGAAACACCGGCAACTTTTGCTATTTCCTTTGTCGTCGTACCTTTAAAGCCCCGTTTCGAAAACAGATCAACCGCCGTTTGCAATATTTGCTCACGGCGGGCATCACCCGTCATACGGCCCGGATGGTCACATTTGAAAAGATCTTTGATCAATATCTACTCCTAAAGTAAGTGCTTACTTACTACGAACAGATAGACTCGCATTTTCGAAATATCCTTGTCAACCACAAATGTGACGCGCGTCACATAAAATTGTTTCTGCTGGCATTTCGTTGGTACCGGGAGGAAATTTTTGCCCGCCAAACACGCGAAATGACGCGAAAAGGGATCAAGACGCAACTGGCCGGAGCATAAACGGCGGGTGCGGCCTCGTTCAATTTCCTTAGAATTCCTTTTCGCGTTCTTTCGCGTATTTCGCGGGCAAAATCCCTCTATACGATAATCCTGGATTTACGGAACAATTCGAGCAGCAAATTCGTTACAACTATTCACGGCTCGGATACATCTCAGCCGTCGCTTTATTGAATAAATTTAATAATTCGGAGGATCTTGATATGTCAGAATTTGAAGCAGAAGTTAAAAAAGCAGAACAGGAATTGGAACAGAGCCTGATACCGGTTGGTTCGCCAGCCGACAAGGTGACGACGGACGAGTTTTTAGGAGATCTCAAGATGCAGGCACAAGAATACGGACACAAAATTCAAGACGCGGCCGCCAAGGCCAAAGATTTCGCCAATGACAAGTTCGCCCAGGCCGGCGATAAGTTCAAGGAGCTTTCAAACAAAGACCCCAAAGAACTGGTCGAAGACGCCAAAGAATTCGCCCGCCAAAAGCCCGGCCAAACAATCCTCATCTCCGCCGCCATCGGCCTCATCGTAGGACTACTCCTCAAAGGCGGCCGCCGGTCGTAGACGGCTTCTGGATAGAGCGTAACTGTGCGGCCCTTATCGCGGCATAGAGCAAAAAGCCACGAACCAATCTGGTTCGTGGCTTTTTCTGTCGCCCAATGACCTGTTAGCTCCATAGGAGCTGAATGTTTGTAGCAACGAGTGAAGAACAGATCAACGAGCCCCGTCAGGGGCGGCAACCAAATCGATGCGGGTTACTACATTTCGCTCCTACGGAGCTGGTGCAAATTTTTTTCCAGATCGGCTCAACAAACATTACGCTCCTGCGGAGCTAAAACCAGAATGCCCTGGAGATCAGCTTCCAATTCATCGAGGCTGATGAAGGAATCCTGCCCGCTTGCAATAGCCTGCTCGCGACCCGCCAGGTATTCGCGATGCCATGCTGGCGGCTGGTCGTTTACATGCCTTTCGCTCATACTTTGCCATAGTGCCTCCATGAGTTCTTCCTGTTGAACCGGAGTCATTTCGTCTATTGCTGGTATTGTCTGAACCGTCATAAAACGCATTGTAACACGTTATGGGCGATGCTCGGTTTTGAAATTGATCGCTCAAGCAAGATCATCTTACCCAAAGAACTAGACAAAGACGCCAAAGAATTCGCCCGCCAAAAACCCGGTCAGGTGACCCACGGGCTTAGCGTGGCACCAGGCGTGCTCGACCTACACTACGCCAATGGCTTCTACCATAGCACTTCGCTTATCCTTATTTTCATCATGTATGGTGACGCACCGCGTCATGTCCGGCTGAACCCATTTGAGGAACCTCTCGTTGTTCCCAAACTAACTGCGCTTTGCCATATCTTTAATTAGCTTTACAAAACACGGTTTTGCGGCTAATTTTGCTTGACGCGAGCCTCTTGCTCTCAAGTCGTCAAGGCCTTCCTTAATTTTGTCGCGGAAAATTCCTCGTACGGCCTCGATAGCGACTTGGCTCTCAATTTCCTCGCATCGTCGGTTCTGAATCACTTTGATTAAAGCTGGAATAGCGGGTTCTCCAATCTGAAAGAGTGCTCCACCCGCGGGATACCGTCCGGTCCAGGTCTCCGGATGACTCTCAACATCATCCTTCGCATCGTCAGACGGATAATGGCGTCGAAATCCTAAAAGAGCGATTAAATCGGGAATCGCTGAAATGGATTTCGAATCTCCCAATTCTCGGATCGCGTGGACTACCTTATCAGGGTCGATTTTTTGCAATCCCTTGTCGCGAAGAATACCAATAAGTTCTTTTTCCCTATCTGGCTTGCCTAGCACCTCTTGAAGGTCGGTCTCGGGCCCCTTAATAGAGCGAGCCGAGCCCCACATTCCGCCCATCAAAAATAGAGCCAATAGACCGAAGCAAATCCCGTGTGTTTTTCTTTTTACTAAGATTCTCCTTATTATTGAAAATTCCATGTAAGTGGTGATAAACCCGAGCCAGCACGATTATCAAAACTCAGGTCATTATGAAAGTTAGCCCCATTCTGCACGACAATGAGCGAGATCCGAGCGTGCCAGATCAAACTATTTGAGGAAACACTAATATTCTGGTTGTTCTCATGAATTGTCGCGTATTCGGTAAACTGCCACCGATATCTCACAATATCTCCAGGCTGTCGTCCTTTAGGTGCGAAACCCGGAGCATCCAAATCGTATACTTTTCCATTTGAATCACCTGACCGAGGCAACTAATCCAGTAATACATCATCCGAGGTTTCAACCGGTTCTAACAATTGAATGACTCCCTCTGAAGCTTGATTTTTGAAGTAGGCCATCTGCCCAAATCGCCGAAAAAAAAAGCGCAAAAAAAAAGCGGGGTCGAAAAAAAAAGCGGGGTCAGTCTAAAAAAAAAGCGGGGTCAGTCTTGCGATTTTGCGATTCTATTGGCTCGTAGCTGCTACTGGCTTTGCGATGTTGCCCTAAACTTCCAAAAGTATCTTCGGATTTTTGCATGCTATGGACAAGAGTTTTAGGCTTGCTCCGCTTGGTTTGCCTAGGCCTTGTTCCCAGGACTGGACGGTTCTGGGCGAGATATTTAGATAGCTGGCAAAGACGGCTTGCGAGACGTTCAGGCTCGTCCGCACCTTGAGTATCTCGCCCGCCGACAGCTCTTTCGGCGGCCGTGGAAGTGTCGTGGTGCGTAGATCTGCCCGTTTGCCTTCGGCATGTTCGATGGCTGCGAGAAGGCCTGATTTTAGGTCTTCGAAAAACTCGTTCTTTTCAACTTTCTTTGGCATATAAACTCTTTAATCTTTTAACCAGCATTCCGAGTTCGTTCCGTTCCGCCTTCGAGAGATTGGCCTTTTCGTTTTTATCGAAGAAATGCAGCAGGTAGATCGTCCCTGCGATTTCAAGATAGACGTAAACATAACGGAACCCTCCGCTTTTCCCCCGAGCCATTGACCTATCACCGATCCGTGCCTTTCGAGCACCAGAACATCCGGCCATCAGATCGCCTAGTTCGGGATCGCGGATAAGCTCATTTTGCAATGTAAAAAGCACATCAAGCGAGGCAAGCTTATCGAACCGTTTCGTGAACCCGGGCGATTCGATAAAATGTATCAGCTCGTCACTCACCGGCTAACTATACGATTAAATAGTATAAATGTCAAGATGAATTTATCTGGAGATTCAATTGCCGTTTGGGCTTCGGTCACACGTTTGACCAATCTCGCAAATACCTCTACCAATCTCAGATAAATCGTTGGGAAAGGCGGCATTTTCCTCTACCTACGCACATTCGGTTTTTGGCTCGAAGCGGCTTGGTGTGATTAGCTGAAACCCAGTATTTATCGGCATTTCAGTCGTCAATTTTGGAAAAGTGTGAAACGTTTCACACTTTTTATGCGGTTTTTTTTGGTAAAGTTTGCGGAAAAGTGATTTTACACAAAAAGTCACGATGGCGATCACAGCTTTAAACGCTCATATTGGGCGTAGAGGGTCATGATCTCGGCGTTAAGTTTCCGTTTGGCGGCGAGGTCTTTTTCCTTGTCGCGGACCCTTACGAGGTCCTCGATCTTTTGCTGGAGGATCTCGATCTTGGTCTCGGGTTTTTTAGGTTTTACGATCTGGTATTTGTTGTCCATGGTTGGGGAAGTAGTCAGTAGTCAGTAGTCAGGGGTTACAGTTCGCCGATCTTGAAAGGTTCCTGCGAATGGGAAAAAGGCCAGTCAGAGAGCCTTGCGGTTTTCTGACTGGCCTTTTTGAAAGTAAAACTATCATCAGGTACGCATTGGTTCCCGAAGGTTGGTTTAGATCTGTGCGTGGATCAGCCGACGGGTTTGGTCGCCAAAGAGGACATCGATCTTTTGGGGTTCGATGACCGCCGTGACTTCGCCATGGCCGAACTTGTCGTGCGTCATGGCCTGGCCCTTGCGGTATTTGCGTGACCGGTCATAGGGCGAAGCGGCTCTGCCGCCGCTCGAGACCGAAACCGAGGTTTTTACGCCCCGGGCAAATGTACTGACCGTTTCACAGGTCTCGCAGGCAGCTTTGGTTATTTTGCCCTGTTTGGTGACGGTCACGACCTTGTGATTTTGGTCAAGGTCGCAAGCCGAACACATCATTTCAACCGAATCATCGACTGCGTAAGCTTTTTCTTTCATAATTTCACCTGCCCTATCTTATCTGCGGCGGCCAAACGATCGGAAGCTCTTACGAGCCGGCGTTCCGTTTTTCTTGACTGCTGCAGGAGTAAAGTCGTGTCCGCCAAAATCCGGCAGGACGATGCGTTCGACTTTCTCACCCGTCAGACGTTCGATGGCGCGCATCGAATGCTCTTCGGCAACGGTGAACAGCGTGATCGCCGTTCCGTTTTTTCCGGCACGGCCCGTTCGACCGATGCGGTGAACGTAGTCCTCCGGAGCCTCGGGTATATCATAGTTTATCACATGTGAGATCGAATCGATATCGATACCTCGGGCCGCAACGTCGGTTGCAACCAGGACATTCGTATGTCCGGATTTGAAGCTGCGAAGAGCGGCCTCACGCTGCGACTGCGAACGGTCGCCGTGGATGCGGTTCGATTTATGCTCACGCTTCTCGAGGATGTGTGCGACACGGTCGGCACCACGCTTGGTGCGGGTGAAAACGAGGACGCGATCGAAATTTTCCTTGTCGAGAAGATCGAGCAGGAGCGGCATTTTCGACTGCTGTGCAACCGGATATGCGGTCTGTTCGATGGTCACTGCGGCTTTGCCCCGTTTGCTGACCTCGATGAAGGTCGGATCGGTGAGCATCGCGTACGCAATATGCTCGATCTCGGCGGACATCGTTGCCGAGAAGAAAAGCGTCTGGCGTTTAGCCGGGATAACCTTGACGATGCGTTTGATCGACGGCAGAAAGCCCATATCGAGCATGCGGTCGGCTTCGTCGAGGACGAGATGCGTCAACCCGCGAAAATCGATCAGGCCCTGGTCCATAAAATCGATCAGACGGCCCGGCGTCGCGATGATCAAATTTGCACCACGACGAAGGCTGTCCATCTGACGTTTGTAACCGGCTCCGCCGATGATCGCCGTGCAGGTAATGCCCTTAGGAGCGAACTCACGGCAGGCAGCCTCGGTCTGATTGGCCAACTCGCGCGTCGGCGAAAGTATGAGAACCTTGGTTCCCGGTTTGTTCTTACTCGCGATCAATTGTTGAAGGATCGGCAATAGGAACGCAGCTGTTTTGCCCGTACCTGTTTCGGCACTGGCGAGAATGTCTCCGCCCTGAAGCAGGACTGGAATTGCTTGTTGTTGAACCGGCGTCGGTTCTGTGTAACCCATCTGCTCGCACTTATCCGTAAAAAACGGCAGCAAGCCTAAATCTTTAAAAGTCATTAATTAATTTAAATCTATATCTACTGAAGACGCATTCCGCGTTATCCAGGCAAACCTGTAGTTAACCTAACGCCATCACCTGTGAATACATTGCGGTAAACACAGTACGAGCGGCCGAATATTTCTTCGGGATTGTAATAAGAAGCTACTAACGCGGTGTGATCTTCAGTGAAACGGTAGCAAGGAAGGAACCTACGTTCGAGGAGTTCACCTTCTCAGGGAACATCTTCTAACAGTTATTAACGAACCGTGCCTCGAACTATCTATTACGCCCCTAACATAAAGGCGAGTTTACCGTCGATGAATGAGATACGGAATTATCAAACTATGAGATTACAACATTTAGAGGTGAATAGCAAGCTAATTAATTCAGAGCCGTGATAGCTCCATTTATGTATGCCAATTGAATCGGCAGCTCTTGTTCAGATTTGTGGATGAACTTGCCATAATTACTCGGATGCCAGACTCTAAAAACGTGCCAAATCTCCTTATTTACATGCGTCGAAAAGGACTTTAATAAATTCGTAGAATCTTTCGACACAAGCCGACTTGAAATTCCAAGGCCAGTTCGCAATATTTTGAATGCTTTATCCCCAAAACAAACGATGGATCGCCTGTCTATTTTATCGATTGATGTGATCTTTGCCACTAGGTCGGCAGTGTAACCGTGCTCCTCAACATTAACCAATCCAGAATCGGTCTTAACCTCCTCCGAAATGTCAGTCATAAAACTCCCGATGAGATTTTGTAGATTAGCGTCTTGTATAATCCTCTTCAAACGCCTATCAGCGGTATGTCCAGGAGTGTGAAAATTCGATAGACAAGTGTTTTCAAGATTCTCTTGCCAAGATTCAGAACGGTTTAATCCCACAAAAACTGAGCGGCCATGAAGGCATTCTAATTGAGAACGAAAGAAACTAACGCTACTATCTTCCTTCTCGTTCCAAATAGCCCAGCTAGTCGTATCGAACTTCCTCAGTTTATCGAAGGTTTCAATATTCATCTAAATGTCATTAGTTACGAAGTTATTTCTTTGACCGAAACCTCCCTATTCAGAGCATTATTAATATACTGGTTGAGACTGATTCCATCTTGCGAAGCCATTTTTGCAGCGCGCTCATGCAGTGATTTTGAGAGTCTAAGGCGTAGCTGGCCGCTGTAGGTCTGGCTCTTGGGCGGCGTGGGAAGAGATATACCACGTTCATTGTAAGACTCAATGAACAATTCAAGAGCGATCTTTGCCTCACGCAATGCTTCTTCTTCCGTTGCGCCAAAAGCGGAGAGACCGGGAAAGGACGAACACGTTGCGATGTATTCCTCGTCTTCCTCGCTCAATGCGATATTAATAGGGTATTTAGACATAACTAACTAATCGTTTAGACGATCTATCGCATCCGGGAGTTGTCGTATCTGACTAGGTTTTGCTTTTCCATTTCGATCCTGAAAATTCATGGTTGCCCCGTCATAATCTGGAAATTCGGGATTGAAGTATATTTGATGAGACGAGCGATTGTGCCTCGTAGAGATCCAACCGTAGCATTCCGCGAGCTTACATAGATCATCGAACCGGAAATTATGCGGAGAGCTTCTCGCCTTCTCTAATAATTTGTCGCACTTTGCCATCTACGATCTATTTAGAGTAACTCGATAACTACCCGGTGTCATATATGATACCGCTACTCAATTATAATTTCAACGAGCTATCCACTCCTCCGCGACTTCCTTTGGCGCTCGCTTATTGGCGTCGACTTCGTAGTTCATCTTGCGCATTTCTTCGGTTGAGATGGCATTTTTTAGCTTGCCGAGGGCTGTGCTTAGCGTTTCGCTCACTTTTTGGCGTGAGATGAAAACTGCCTGATAGGGCGGGAAGTAATGCTTGTCGTCTTCGAGTTGGACGAGATCGAGGGCGGCGATGAGGCCGTCGGTGGAGTTGCCGGCGATGATGTCTAGTTCGCTGGACTTGAGGGCTCGATAGGTAAGCGAGAGATCCATTTCGCGGGGCTGTTTGACGAACGCAAATCCGTAAGCCCTTGAAAATCCCGCGTAGCCATCAGCTCGCGACATAAAATCCTGACCAAAACCGGCTTGCCAGTTTTTGGCGAGCGGTACCGCGTCTGAGATGGTTTTCAGGTTGTTTTGCCGGGCGACCTCACCGCGAACGAGTATCGCGAAATCGTTAGAAAAACCAAGTGACGGGCTGACGCTGAGTTTGAATTTGTCGGCGTACTCGGCCTTTGTCTGATCGTAAACCGCCTGAGCATCAGTGATCGGCGGGTGTTTCAGGATCGCGGTGTAGGCGGTACCGGTGTATTCGGGGTAGACGTCGATCTTACTTGAAAGCAGGCTTTCGTGAGCGATGTTGCCGCCGAGTTCGAACTTGCGTGTGACGACAACGCCCTGCATTTCGAGCATCTGAGCCAGTATTTCGGCGAGGATCACGGATTCGGTAAAATCTTTTGAACCGACGACGATCTTTTTCCGATCTTTCGTTTCGATCCCGGTTTCGAGAGCATTATTTGAGATCTCAGATCTGAAATTTGAAATAAAACCAATGCCAACGACGACCGCGAGCATTGCCGCGACTCCTGCGGCAACAGTTCGTCGGCGTACCGCGTGTTCACGCTCGCCGATCGCGTAGCTCTTTTCAAATTGACCCAACGCAAAATCGCATACCAAAGCGAGCAATGCGGATGCGAGGGCTCCCGCGAGCAGCAGGTTATTATCATTTTGCCGTAAACCGCGGAAGATATATGTTCCGAGGCCGCCCGCACCGACAGCCGCCGCAACTGTTGCGACACCTACTGAAATAACAACAGCGACGCGGATTCCCGTCAAAATAACCGGCATCGCGAGCGGCAGCTCAACCAGTCTGAGACGCTGCCATTCGGTCATGCCGATCGCTATCGCGGCTTCGTTTGTTTTTGGGTCGATGCCGAGGATTCCTGTAACTGTGTTGCGGATCACGGGCAGCAACGCGTAAAGTGCGAGCGCGATGATCGCCGTCCTGGCCCCGATACCGCCGATGAAAGGAATCGGGATCAGCAGACCGAAAAGGGCGAGGCTCGGCACGGTCTGCATTATGTTCGCAAAGCCAAGAACCGGCGTTTGCAGCGATCTAAAACGAGTCAGCAAGATCCCAAGCGGAACGCCAAACAGAACAGCGAACCCCGTCGAAATGAACACAAGAAAAATATGCTCGCGGGTCAGCGTAAGCAGCTCGGGCCAGTTTTGGCAGAGGAAATTTAGGAACTCAGCCACTTAGAAACTACTTCTTGATATAGGTCGGTAAAAACTGCGGCGTGACGCGGCCTTTTGTCATCTGTTCGAATGCGTATGCATATTTGAGCAGTTTCGGTTCGGACCATGCCGCGCCCATAAACAGCATTCCGGTTGCCTGGATCGAGGCGGGAATGGCGGTTCCGTTTTGAGCGGTGCCGGCCGGAATCTCGCGGAGGCCGAGTGGCACCGTGATCGACGGATAACCGGCGACAGCGGCGACCGAGTAGGCGGCTCCGCTCGTGGGGCCGACGAAAGCGTCGAGGTTGTTTTTTGCGATCAGGCCGTCGATTCCGTCTTCGCGGACGGATCTGTGAACCTTGGCGATCGCGTCCGTGTACGCTTTGTCGGTGAGATCGCCTTTCCTTTGAGATTCGATAAAGATCTCCTGGCCGAATACCTGCAGTTCTTTGTCTTTATTGTCTTCGTTGAATTTGATCAGGTCTTCGAGGGTTTTGTATTTGCTGCCGCGTCCGGCGAGATACTTGTTCAAATCGGCCTTGAATTCGTAGTGCAAAATTGCCGTGCGGTCAGCCTGCGTCGGGCCGTAATCAGGAAACTTTACATCTACGAGAATGGCTCCGGCATCTTTCAGCTTATCGACAAAGGGTTGAAAATAGGCCTTGTATAGATCGGCGTTTCGCTGCGGCGGAGTAAACACGAGACCGAGACGGGCACCTTTGAGTCCGCCGGCGTCGAGAAATCTTGTGTAGTCTTTAGCTCGCCTTTTGTCAGCCTCGGTAGTCGCCGGATCTAGCTTATCGGTTCCGGCGATCGCGCCGAGCAAAATGGCGGCGTCTGTGACGGTACGCGTCATCGGCCCGGCTGTGTCCTGCGTGTGCGAGATCGGAATGATGCCGGTGCGCGGGACCAGGCCGACGGTCGGTTTGAGTCCGACGACACCGTTGGTGACGGCTGGCGAGATTATCGAGCCGTTTGTCTCGGTGCCAATGGCGACCGCGCAAAGGTTGGCCGAGACCGAGACACCCGAGCCGGAGCTCGAGCCGCTGGGGTTTTGATCGAGAAAGTATGGACTGTTCGTCTGCCCGCCACGACCGGACCATCCGCTGGTCCCACGGCCTCCACGAGGGTTACCGCGAAAATTTGCCCATTCGCTGAGGTTGGTTTTGCCCATGATGACGGCACCGGCTTTGCGCAGGTTTGCGGCAACAGAGGCGTCCTGTTTTGGAGTCGGTGCGTCCACGAGGGCGAGTGAACCCGCGGTCGTCAGCATCTTGTCCGCAGTTTCGATATTGTCCTTGATCAGGACAGGAATTCCGTGCATCGGCCCGCGGACCTTACCTTTTTTTCGCTCCTTGTCCATCTGATCGGCGATTATTAGGGCATCCGGATTTAGCTCAAGCACCGAATGCGTTTTCGTATCTATTTGCTTGATCCGCTCGAGATACATCTCGGTCAGGCGCCGCGATGTCAGTTTGCCCGCCTTCATTTTCGCCTGAAGCTCACTGATCGTGACCTCGACCAACTCTGGAAACGGATCACTGTCTACAAAATTGACTAACTCGCCCTTAGCGTTGCGAAACAATGCCACCGCTACCAAACCGGCGGCACCAGCCTTTAAAAACTCACGTCTGTTCTGATTTTTGTTGTTCATGATCTGTTCAAATATATCGCAGTTCTGGTCAAACGGGCATCGAGATCGTGTCGAGATATGAGCGTACCAAGGAAATATTCGATCGTCTGAAATTCTCAGGCGTCTCAAGCAAAACGATCGTACCTTTTTCCATCAAAGCGATCCGTGTTCCGAGCAGCATTGCTTCGTGAAGGTCGTGGGTGACAAAAACGGCGGTTTTACCTAGTTCCTTGGCAAGTTTGGCGAACTCTTTTTGCAGATTCGTCCGCGTGATCGCGTCGAGTGCACCGAAGGGTTCATCGAGCAGGAGCAACTCTGGATCCGAAGCCAGAGCACGGGCCACGCCTACGCGTTGTCGTTGGCCGCCGGAGAGTTCATGCGGGAAGCGGTTTGCAAATTTTGGTGAGTCGAGGCCGACGAGGTCGAGCATTTCGCGGACGCGCGGCTGGGCAGTTGAATTCGCGTCTCTTATCGCGAGCGGCAGCCCGACGTTTTGTTCGACGGTCATGTGCGGGAAAAGGCCGCCGTCCTGCAAGACGTAGCCGATATGACGTCTGAGGTCGATCTTGTCCCATTCGGAAGTCGGTTTTTGCTCGACGAGAACCGTACCCGAGGTTGGTTCGATGAGACGGTTAATGAGCTTGAGCGTGGTCGTTTTACCGCAGCCTGATTCGCCGAGCAGGATCAGGATCTCGCCTTTCGAGACTTCGAAATTTAGGCCGTTGAGTATCTGGACGTCGGCTATCGTGTAGTTGACGTCTTTGAACTCGACAATTTTCGCGTTTTCCGATGACAAAGAAATTAAGGGCCTCCCCGCTCGTCATAGTACCAATCAAGTTTCCAAGAGTTTTTAACGCTTAAGCCACCCGTCACGGATCCTCAATTGCTGCTGCGTCGCACCGCTTTTTTCTGCCAGGCTGAAGCCCGTAAATTCACGCGAGCCGACCTTCATCGGAATTTCCATCTCTTTACCGTCGCGGGTGACCGTCAGCTTAACTTCTTTACCGGCAAAGGTTCCGAACGGGGCATTGAAAGGTGCGTCACCGTTTATCTTAGTTATCACATCGCCCACCTTTAATCCGGCCGTTGCCGCCGCGCCGCCTGTTTCGATGCCATTAATACCAAATCCACCATTACGCGGACGGATCGAAAATCCGAAATCCGGTGTTGCCTCGATCTTTTTTACCAAATCATACCCGGCGTAGCCAAAAATCCGGTCATAGTCAGGCACGTCGGTCCCGAAGACGTATTTGTTGTAGAAATCGGTGTAGTCCTTCTTGGTTAGCTTGTTGATGATGCCGATCATGTCGGTCGTCGTGAAGCCTTTACCTTTCTTATAGTGATCATTGAAAAGAGCACGCATCACGTTGTCGAGGCTTGAGCGGCCGTCGGTGTCGTTGCGGATCGAGAGATCGAGCAGGGCGGCGAGGTTCTGGCCCTGTGTGTAATACGAGATGCCAAATGCGGTCGGCGTGTCATATCCCGCCCACGTTGAGACGGACGAATTGGCGGGCGAGATGTATTTGCGGGCCTCGCTATTCTCGATCCCGGCGGCGGCGTTGGCGGCGCTGTTGAGGAATTGTTCTTTGGTTGTAACTCCCCCGCGATACGTTCCGACCACGCCGTAGTAATTCGTAAAGCCCTCAGAGACCCACAGAAGCGGTGTTTCGTTCTCGCGTGAATAGTCGTATGGCCACATTTCGGCCGGGCGGATACGTTTTACGTTCCAGAGGTGGAAAAACTCGTGGGCTCCGGTGCCGATGATACCTTCCGGCGTGGAACGCTCGCCGGCCGGAGCGAAGGCGACGTAGGAATTAAGATGTTCGAGAGCACCGCTGGCGTTCGATTGAGCGGGCATAAAGAAGTAGAACGCGACATACTTTTCATACGGCAGCCCGCCGAAGATCGCACTTTCCGCCTTGATCGTGTTGCCCCAGATCTCGGTGAATTTGCGTGATTTCTCAGCGTTAAAAACACCTGCCGGAGCTGCGGCAAAGTAGTGCGGTTTTCCGTCGACCTCGAATTTGGTCACGTCAAAATTGCCCATCATCACCGGAGCATCGACGAGGACGTCATAATCTGCGGCGGTGAAAACCATTGGGTCTGCGGTGTCTTTTAACGCAGTGAGTAGTTTCCAGCCCGACGGAATCTGGAATTTGACGGTCGCCGGATCGTTACGATGGCCGTTTGGTTCGAGGAAGAGTTCGATGCCGGTGAAGAATGCGAAATCGGTCGCGATCTTTGCCTGATTTAATCCGAGAATGGTTGCGCTGTAGTCATACTCAACGCGTATTTCTTTTAGGCCCTTTGTGTCGATGTTCCAAGTTTGTTTTCGTGACATACGCAGCGGGAGAACCTTACCGCTTGCGTCAGTTACGCGAAAACGAAGCACGTTCTTAAAGTAATTCTCGACCGTGTACCAACCCGGCGTCCACGTCGGCAGACTCAGGTCGAGCTGCGGTTGCTTGATGTTTTTGAACGAGCTGGAGATGTGAAATTCCTGCTTGGCGACATCGCTGAGAGCGACCGTGTGCTCGATCTGCAACGCACCTTTTTGGGCAAGGCCGAGCTGAACACCGACAATTAGAACGACCAAGAAAACGGACGGAAAAAGGCGTCGAAACTGTTTCATAAATTTATTATTTGCGTAAGTGTAATATTACTACGATGATCCCGCGAATGTTTCAGTATTTGCGAGAGCTGCTCCGCCCGCGATCAGGTATTTTGAATCGCAAAAGATTTGCCGTAGGATATTGAGGTTCGCGTTACAAACTTATGAAGACCCTTGTTTTAATAAATTCACTGATCCTTACCGTATGCTTGTCAGCGGCTTGTTCGTTTGGAAAAAACACGACGGCAAATTCAAACACAGTCGTGAATTCGAATATCCCTGCAAACTCAACGCCAGCCAGCGAACCTGAGGCAGGTGGTGCCGAATCTCAGACAGCAACGGCAGCTGCGTTGGTTGCCGAACTATATAAACAACACGACAGCAAAAAGAGTCCTTTCTTTCAGACGAAGAACCGAGCTCTAGTCGACAAATACTTCACAAAGACGCTGGCCGATCTGATCTGGAAAGACGCGACGAGCAGCAGCGGCGAGGTTGGGGCGATCGATGCCGATCCTCTTTACAACACGCAGGATCCGGATATTAAGAATTTTGCGATAGGCAAGGCGACCGTTACTGGTTTAGTTGCGACAGTGCCCGTGACTTTTACGAATGGCGGTCGCAAAGAGAATCTTACTTTCGAACTTAACCAGGTCAGCGGTAAGTGGAAGATAGACAACATCCAGTACGGCAATAGCGAGAACCTGTTGAAATGGCTCAAGGAGACTTATCCGGATAAGCCAGACCGGGCTGAGAACGGCGAGTTTGAGGGCAGGTTCAAGGTGGGCGATACGAGCTGTACGGTCAAGCCTGTCAAGATGGCCTTCGAAGTAAAGTGGGCGAAAGGTAGCGGCGTCGAGGTATTTGTTTTCAAGGAAGGAAACACTTTTGAATCAGACGAAAAAGGCGGGCCGAACCGCTTCGAGTTCGACGACGAGAATTACAACACAGGCACATTCTATCGTGCCGATGGCAAGACATTTCCGATTCAGCGAGTTAAGTAAAGGGATATTTATGTATCGATCGAGACCACTTTTAATATTTCTGCTATTCGCAGTTCTGGCATGGTCGGGCTGCAAGCAGCCGGCGAATACAACCAATTCGGCAAAGCCGGGCGAGAAGAAGATCCGCATCGGCTTTGCCATGGATGCGCTCAAGCAGGAACGCTGGCAAAAGGACCGCGATCTGTTTTTGGCACGAGCGGCTGAGCTAGGCGCTGAAGTTCTACTTCAAACAGCCGACGGGAACGACGATGCGCAGATGAAGCAGGTCGAGAGCTTGCTGACGCAGGGGATCGATGTTTTGGTGCTCGTGCCGCATAACGCCGAGGTTGCCGGAGCGATGGTCGAAATGGCGAAAAAGCAGAATGTTCCGGTGATCTCATACGACCGGCTCGTTCGCAACAGCGCTCCTGACCTTTATGTTTCGTTCGACAACGAAAAGGTCGGTGAGCTGCAAGCGAAATACCTTTTCGAAAAGATGCCGAAGGGCAACTACGCCCTGATCGGCGGAGCTCCGACGGATAATAACGCGACTTTGCTGCGAAAAGGCCAGCTCAACATTCTCCAGGCGGCGATCGATCGCGGCGACATCAAGGTCGTTGCGGACCAATGGGCAAAAGAATGGCTGGTCGAGGAAGCTCTTAAACATGCTGAAAATGCTCTGACGCAGAATAACAACAAGATCGATGCGTTCGTCGTTTCCAATGACGGAACGGCAGGCGGCGTGATCGAGGCTCTGAGCAAACAGGGCCTCGCGGGGAAAATTCTCGTCTCCGGCCAGGATGCTGAACTCGCAGCTCTTCAACGCGTTGTAAAAGGTACGCAGACGATGACGGTCTACAAGCCGATCTCGCGTCTCGCTCCTGCTGCGGTTGATGCGGCTGTAGCTCTTGCGAAAAAACAGGCGACCGGAGCGACCCGCACGGTCAACAACGGCCGCATCGATGTGCCTTCTATCCTGATCGAGCCGATAGCGGTCGATAAAGCTAATATCGACGCAACGGTAATTAAAGACGGCTTTCAGCCGCGCGATAAGATCTATAAGGAATCCCCGCAAAATTAATCTCGTGTCTGAACTTCCAACAAAGGCTGTGATACTCGCCCGCGGTCTGGGTATGCGAATGCGGGCCGAAACTGGGGGCGTTGACCTGACAGCCGAACAGGAACGCGTCGCTAGTGCCGGAATAAAAGCTCTCGTTCCGGTCGCCAATGGCAAAACGCTGCTTGAACTGATCGTCGAAAATCTCGTTGCCGCCGGATTCTCAGACATTTGGCTCGTGATCGGGCCTGAGCATGATGCTATCCGCGAGTATTGCTCGGCAAAATGTATCAGCGTCAGTTTTGCCACGCAAATTGACCCAAAAGGAACTGCCGACGCTGTTCTCGTGGCCGAGACTTTTGTCGGCGCGGACGAACTATTCCTCGTCGTCAATTCGGATAATCTCTACCCGATCGAAAGCCTACGGCGATTGCGCGAGACTGCTCGTCCCTCGATGCTTGCCTTCGCGCGCGAGGCTTTGATCGGGCGGAGCAACATCGGTGCGGAGAGAATCGCGAAGTTTGCGACGGTTGAGATCGACGCTGACGGCTTGCTTCGAACTGTCGTCGAGAAACCGGAACAGATCGAAGCGGATTCATTCGTATCGATGAACGCGTGGCTTTTTTCAACGGCGATATTTGAGGCCTGCCGCTCGATCGAGCTGTCGAAACGTGGCGAATATGAGATAACGACAGCAGTTCAGTATGCAATTGATACACTCGGAGTAGAATTCACCGCCGTCAAAACCGGCGAAGGTGTGCTTGATCTTTCGAGCCGCTCTGATATCGAGAGTGTTTCTCTTTTCCTCACTGACAAATAATGTTCATTCCCGGCCGCATCGAGGTTCTTGGCAAACACACCGACTATTGCGGCGGCCGGAGCATCGTGTGCGCGATCGATCGCGGCTTTCACGTCGAGATCGAGGAGGAATCGGAACCGGTTGTTGTCCTGGAGAATCGAGATATAAGAGAGAGAGTTTCCATTGCATTGAACGATCCGAAGAGTTTGTCCGGACATTGGGGAAACTATGCAGTCGAGGTCGTTCGGCGTCTCGGTGCAAACTTTCCGGAACGGCTGAAAGACGGTGTGAAGATACGCTTTCACAGCGATCTGCCAAAGGCGGCCGGGCTTTCGAGTTCTAGCGCTCTCATGATCATGGTCTTTGCGGCTTTGGATCTGGTGAATGATTTACGCGGAGCGGGCCGCTATCAGGACAATATTCACGACGACCTCGACCTTGCCGAATATCTTGGCTGCATTGAGAACGGACAGAGTTTTCGTGAATTAGCAGGTTCCGGCGGTGTCGGAACATTTGGCGGCAGCCAGGATCATGCGGCGATCTTGTTAGGAAAGGCCGAACAGCTAAGTGCGTTCTCATTTTCGCCGCTGCGGCGCGACGCTGACTTTCCTTTTCCTGATACGCATTCATTCGTCGTCGCATCGAGCGGCGTTATAGCCGAGAAAACCGGAGCGGTGCGCGAAAGTTATAACCGTGTTTCGCGTATGATCTCGGAGATTACTGGTTCGATTGGGAAGGGGTTGACGCTTGCACGAATGTTCGAGGAATTCGGAGTTGGTGGTGTTCTTGCCAAGATCCGAAGAATGAGGTCAAAGTTCATGACCCGTGAATTGCTTGATCGAGTGGAGCAGTTTCGGATAGAGAATTTTGAGATCATTCCGGCCGTGTGCGATATGCTTGCAAACGGAAACATCGCCGCTATCGGCGATCCCATCGATCTGTCGCAGGTGAATGCCGAACGGTTTCTCGGGAATCAGATCCCTGAGACTGCTTTTCTACAGCGGTCGGCCCGCGAGATCGGGGCGGTTGCGGCCTCGGCTTTTGGAGCAGGTTTTGGCGGCAGTGTCTATGGAATCGTTCAGGCGTCAGACGCCGAATCTTTTAGTAAGGAATGGCAGCGAACGTATTTACAGTCGTTTCCGCAGCACAAACGAAACTGCGAATTCTTCGCAACCCGTCCCTCACAGATCGTTCTCGCCTGATTCCTGCTTTTCGCCGAGTTTTGCAAGCATTTCTTTGATATCGGTCACACCTTTGAAAGAAACGTAGGCGGTTACAAAGGTGTACCACGCAACGGATGTGATCGTCAGTACGAGCCAGAAGTATTTCATATCGTTTCTCCTTTTCGAGGTTTGAGCATTGAGAAAATGATCATTGCCAAGGCCGAAAACACGTATGCGGCGATGCCCGAATAATACGGCCCGATCTGTTTTGCGAGATCTTTGGTCGCCGGAGTTTTCTCAAGAATAAGGAACGTTACAGGAATCACAGCTGCAAAAATGATCGAACCAAAAGCTCCCCAGCTATTTGCACCTTTCCAGTAACATGACGAGATCAGCAGCACCGAAATGCTTGCGAGATAGATCGTTCCGGTGATTCCCAGATATGTCCAAACATCGCCCTCGAGGGGATACCACAAGCCATAAAACAGCAAGAAGATGCCGATCAACGCCACGATCATTCGGTTAACGAGAATTCCTTTCTTCTCCGACCATGGCTTCTTTCGAAACGGAGCCATGATGTCGTTATATATAACGCTGCCCCAGGTGAGCATGTAGCTCGAATCGGTCGACATATCAGCCGCGAGCATTGCGGCAATGCAAAGGCCCATTAATCCGACGGGAACGAAAGTCGAAAGAAATGCCGGCATTGCATCGATGGTATTAGTTACCTGTCCGAGGGTCGCGAGGGCGGCTATTCCCCAAATTCCTGGAATAAGAAAGCGGCATACGAAAAAGAAACTCGTTCGAACATAGATCTGTTGTCCGGTCGCGGAGTCCTTTGCTGCGAGGACGCGGGCGATCGTCGTTTGCCAGGTCAGAACTGCCGCGAAATTAAGCAGGACTTGAAAAAGTACGTAAGGCCAGCCGAGATCGGGATGGACGAACGGGTTGAATCCGCCGTCTCCGTAATTTACCTCGACTGTCGTGATAAGCTTGTCCCAGCCGACATAGACCAGCACGAGGATTGTCACAGCGATCAAGCCGACGCTCATTACGACAAACTGTAGAAAATCCGTGATCAACACCGACAGCATTCCGCCAAGGATCGTATAGGTCGCGACGCCGACGAGCAGGACTGTCATCATCGCTTCCAAATAGCCGACCTGATAGCCGAGGAGATTAAACGAAGTGACCTTAAGGCCCACGATCGTCACTAGAAACTGGCCGCCTATGCGGAGAAAGACGCCCATATTCAGCAATCCGCCAAGCACGATGACCACACCCGCAAGCCAGCGAACGCGCGGCCCGAACTGCTTCTCGATCAACTGCGGTATCGTGATCACGCCGGAATCACGCAGCGGTTTGATACAAAATCCCGTATAACCGATCACAAGCATCGACAGAGCCATCGCGATGCCAGGCGTTGCGCCAGCAAAGCCGTATTTGTATCCAGCCTCAGCCGTGTACATACACGTCACGATGCCGAATTCCGTCGCTGCCAGCGAAGCGATGCCTAGATAGACATTCATCTCGCGGCCCGCGACCAGAAAGTCATCGACTTTGCCCACGTACTTGCGCACGTACAGCCCCGCCGCCATCGTCACCAGCAAATAAAGCCCGACAATGCTCCCGTCCAGAAGCCAGTTAAAATTAGTCATTTAGATGACCCCGAATTTTTAAGGTATTGAAAAAGTCTTTCCAATATTATTCGGGTTTTGGTGTCGTGTCCAACTGGAAGCTACGCTGCCTGGATCGGACCCGATGCGACAAGCTTTTTCTGACGCGGATCAACCATCAGGCTGAGGCCTTCGAGAGTGCGAGAGCCGAGCAAAAGAAGATCGCCTTTTTCCGCAAAGACTACCTCATCGACCGTGAAAAAATCATCGAGCCTGACTATGGCAAAGCCAACGCTTCGGGTAATGGTCTGGCCGTTTGCCATGACAAACGCAAGGTCTTTCTTCTTGCGCTCGATGCCGAGCTTTTCTAGAATCAGAGATGGAACCCAAGTGTATTCACTTCCGGTATCGACCAACATTTTAGGAATGGTCGCCGAATTTTTTCGTTTAGAAACGTTCTCTATTTTGCATCCGATGTGAAAGTTGCCCATAAAACAATTGTAAATGCGATCCGTGGAATTTGGAAGGAGTTATTCCCACTCGATCGTGCTCGGAGGTTTAGACGAAATGTCGTAAACAACGCGATTCACACCGCGCACTTCACTTGTAATTCGTGACGAAACAGCCGCGAGGAAATCGTGGGGAAGGCGCGCCCAGTCGGCGGTCATGCCGTCGGTTGAGGTGACGGCGCGGAGAGCGACGGTTCGCTCGTAGGTGCGGAAATCGCCCATGACACCGACCGATTGGATCGGGAGCAGTACGGCGAAGGCCTGCCAGACGTCCTGGTAGATACCGAAATTGTGGAGCTCTTCGATAAAGACACGGTCGGCTTTTTGGAGCAGCTCGACCTTTTCCGGTGTGATGTCGCCAAGTATTCGAACGCCAAGGCCCGGGCCGGGAAATGGATGTCGCTGCAGGATCTCGTCGGGAATGCCGAGATCTTTGCCGATGAGACGCACCTCGTCTTTAAACAACTCACGTAGCGGCTCGATCAGCTTTAGATCCATCTTCTCAGGCAGGCCACCGACGTTGTGGTGCGATTTGATGGTGACGGACGAGCCGCGAAGGCTGACCGATTCGATAACGTCAGGATACAGTGTCCCTTGGACGAGCCATTTCACATCGCCGATCTTTTTCGCCTCGGCATCGAAAACGTCAATGAATTTAGCGCCGATGGCCTTTCGTTTGAGTTCGGGATCGACGACATTTGCGAGAACCGAGTAGAAATCCTCGCGCGCATCGACGCCGCAGACGTTCAGATGCAAATTGTTTTTATAGACCTCAAGGGTGTCCTCGAACTCGCGATATCGCAGCAAGCCGTTGTTCACAAAGATACACGTTTGCCGTTTGCCGATCGCTTCGTGAACGAGCACGGCGGCGACGGTCGAATCGACCCCGCCCGACAGCCCGCAGACGACATTTCCGGTCGGCCCGACGATGTCGCGGATCTTTTCGATCTCTTCTTTGATAAATTGAGCCGGCGTCCAGTCGCCTTTGCACTTACAAATATCAAATACGAAATTCCTGATGATTTCCTTTCCCAATGGCGTGTGACTGACCTCGGGATGAAACTGTACACAATATATACCACGCTCCGGATTCTCGATCGCGGTTGGCACATCATCGCTGGTTGCAACCGGACTAAAGCCATCGGGCAACTGCGTCATATGATCGCCGTGGCTCATCCAGACATCGAGTTCGAACGGCAGACCGGCAAAAAGAGCCGTCGGCCCGCTCAGCACCTTGACACGAGCGGCACCGTACTCACGCCGGTTTGCAGGCTCGATCTTCCCACCCAGATCGAGAGCGACGAGCTGCATTCCGTAACAAATACCGAGGATCGGTGCGTTGAGCTTCTGATAAAACCCTTCCTCAACGCGCGGAGCGTCCTCATCCGTCACGCTCGACGGCCCGCCGGACAAAATAACGCCCATCGGCCGTTTCGCCGCGATCGCGTCCACCGACAGATGAAACGGATGTATCTCGCAATAAACGCCCTGCTCACGCACACGCCGTGCAATAAGCTGCGTGTACTGTGAGCCAAAATCGAGGATAATTATGGTTTCGTGATGCAAAATAGGACGGCTCCCAGTTTTGTATAAAGAGAGAATTATACGCCGTTCACCAGCGTTTGCAGAATCGTGAGTTCAAAAGGGAAACGAAGGTGCGACGAAGTTCGGTTTGCCTCATCATCGAATGCCACGGGTGGAGCAGAAATACCCAATAAACTTGACAACCGTCGGGGAAATTTCTAATCTTTAGGTTCGCCGCTTTTAGCGGCGATATTCCGCAGTAGCTCAATGGCAGAGCATTCGGCTGTTAACCGAAGGGTTGTAAGTTCGAGTCTTACCTGCGGAGCCAATCTTTACAGCAACTTAGCGGCAGTCCTCACAGGGCTGCCGCTTTTCCTTTTTCCCGTGTAATTCCAGCTATCCAAAAAAACCGATCTTGGACTGTTATCGGTACCAGGTCAATAGGATATTCAGAGAGATTAAACGGGCGGCAGTGATTGTTCCGGCTCTCCGAGCACGCACTTTTACCATGAAATGAGCGCACGCTGGCGGCGTTTTATCAGTCGTTGGGAATTAAAGAGGGCTAATGTAATAGAACATTTTGTCGAAAACAATTTAACCGGTTTCCCCTAGGCTCGGGAGAAAGCGATGCAGCTCTTGAGCGCGCCCGTCATTTGGCCATTTCTTTGGCTACAACCGCCCCCGCCATTGAGATACGGAACGATATGCGCGGCAAGATTCGAATTTGCGACCCTGGTTGATTAATATCAACGTAGTATGCAATCGTTTCCAGAAATCGCTTTTCGTAAGGCAAATGATGAAGATGCAGAGTTTCTCTATGGGCTTTACGCGGAAAAGCGTGACGACGAGATTGCCTGCTTTGGTTGGAGCCAGTCCGAGACTCTTTCGTTCCTAAAGATGCAGTTTGATTTGCGTCGAAAAGCGTACGAGATGCGTTATCCACATGCGGAATACCGGGTCATTCAGTTGAGCGAAGGTCCCGTCGGCGAGATGATCGTGTACAGGACGAGAAATCTCCTCACTCTGGTCGATATTACCGTTTCCGGTGAAGTTCGCGGTCGGGGTATTGGAACTGAGGCGATCCGCAGGCTGCAAAATGAGGCGCTTGAGGCTCACTCTGGTGTCGTTCTACATGTCGATAGTACAAATCCTCGAGCACAGCGTTTATATCAAAGGCTTGGCTTCGTAGGGACCGGCGAGCCGGATCAGGTCTCGATCGAAATGCGGTGGGCCAGAGCTATCCAAGCGGAGTAGAAATTTTTTGTCACGAACGCGAGCTTTTTGCTACACTAACTTAGTCGTAAATAATTTCAATAAGAAATCGACGAACCGATAGCCGCATTTATCACATCTTATGGACACGGTCGCAAAACCTATCCCGGGTTTTGAAGAATTCTCCGGTCAGGTGAATTCTATTTTTGCCGCGCCCGGCGATGATGGTAATGATGTCGAATTCCAGTTGGTCGAGACCAACGATCTCTTTTCGGACGAACGTTTTCATAGCTTTTCGTTGCTGTTTCGTGCCCCGTTGACGACGCGGTCCGAGCAGGGTATTTTTACTTTAAAAAATGCAACGCTCGGTACGCTCGATCTCTTTCTCGTCCCGGTGAAGCAAACGGACGAGGGCCTTTTTTTTGAGGCATCTTTCAATTTGATGAAATAGGCGGCGATACTGGCCGAACCTGGAGGCAAGTAAAATGAATATCTCACGGCGAAAGTTTTTGGGGGCTGCTACTACTTCGACGGCAATCGCACTTGTTCTGGACAAAGGCATCCTCGGTCAGGTTCAAATCATGCCGCCGCTGGGCGATGGCGGTGCCTTGGGGCGGATGAATTTCCTCTCGTTCTTTGAGAACATGAACACCGAGTTCCTGTTCCTCAACAAGGATCGTATTCAGGTTCCGCTGCGGCTGGTTGCGGTTGACGATGTACGTCCTTTATCGAAGCAACAATGGGGCAAGGGTCAGGAGAATTTTGTTTTAAAGTTTCACGGCCCGGCAGGATATCCGATGAAACAGGGCACCCACGAGGTCGAGCATTTCGCTCTCGGCAAGTTTGGTTTGTTTATCACTGAGGGCAGGTCGGATAAGAGCGGAAATACTTTTGTTGCGGTTATCAACCGCGTCGATTCCGCAGGAGAGTAATTATTATGGCAGAACCATTTCTTTCCGAGATCCGGTTGATGAGTTTTGTGTTTGCGCCGCGCGGCTGGGCGTTGTGCAACGGACAATTGCTGCCGATCAATCAGAATCAGGCATTGTTTTCGCTGCTCGGCACGACTTTTGGGGGTGACGGCCAGGTGAATTTTGCTCTGCCCGATCTGCGGGGCCGCGTTCCGATGCACGTCGGTAGCGGACACACGCTTGGAGAAAGAGGCGGTGAGCAGGCGCATACTCTTTCGATAAGCGAGTTGCCGACGCATCTTCATGATGCGAGAGCGAGCGGCAATGCAGGCACCGTTCAAACGGGTTTGGGGAATACATTAGCAGTGGTTGCGGGCCGTCCATATACCGATCCGGCTGCTCTTACCACGTTGTCGCCCACTACCATCACTAATGTTGGCGGCAGTCAGGCTCACCTGAACATGCAGCCGTTTTTGACGCTCAGTTTTTGCATCGCCCTTCAGGGCATCTTTCCGAGCCCTAACTAGGAGATCAGCATGGCACAACCATACGTTGGTGAAATCAGAATATTTGCTGGCAATTTTGCACCAGCGGGCTGGATGTTTTGCGAGGGGCAATTGCTGCCGATCTCGGAGAACGAGACGTTGTTTCAGTTGATTGGCACAACCTATGGCGGTGACGGTCAGGCCACTTTTGCTCTGCCCGATTTGCGTGGACGAGTGCCGATCCATCAGGGCAATGGCGTTATTCTGGCAGAAACGGGCGGAGTCGAGGAAGTCACGTTGACGGTGAATCAGATCCCTGCGCACACTCATGCGTTTGTTGCATCGACGAACGTAGGTTCGGATACTAATCCATCCGGGAAGGTGGTCGGCCAGTTGTCGGGCGGTGGATTGCTTTATATTCAGGACACGACGGATTCGAATATGTCCCCGCTGGCGGTGAGCAGTGTTGGCGGATCGCAGCCGCACACAAATTTTCAGCCCTACCTATGTGTCGATTTTATTATTTCGCTTTTTGGCATATTTCCGTCGCCGACTCGGCCCGCCGGGACAAAATAATTTTTAGGAGCAACCGTTATGGATCCATTTGTAGCCGAAATCAGAATTTTTCCATTTAATTTTGCCCCGCGTGGCTGGGCGTTTTGCGATGGCCAACTTTTGCCGCTGTCGCAGAACACGGCCTTGTTCTCTTTGCTGGGCACGACCTACGGCGGCAACGGCAAATCGAACTTTGCCTTGCCCGACTTACAAGGCCGGGCTCCTATGCATCCGGGACAAGGGCCGGGTTTATCACTGCATGATCTTGGCGAGACAGGCGGTAGCGAGACCGTAACGCTTCTCGAATCGGAAATTCCGGCACACACGCATACAATGCGCGATCACGATGTAGACCTTGCCGAATTAAATGCGCCATCACCGAACCGCTCGCTTGCTCAATCGGCAAATGCCACGGCTTACACGGCCGCCGCGAATCTGGCTCAAATGGCCGCGCAGACTCTTACACCCGCGGGCGGTGATCAGCCGCACAACAACATGCAGCCGTATCTCACGTTAAATTTTTGTATCGCATTGCAGGGCGTTTTTCCGCCACGGACTTAGTTTGGCAAACAGTGAATCGTAAATAGTAAGAGGATGTCTGAAAAGTCGCTTTTTTAGGCTGTGGAGCGGCCTAAAGATTCTAGCCAGATGTGAAACGTCTGGAAATATCTCAAGCCATCGAAGATGGCGACAGCATAAAGCCCAGGGCGCGAGCCCTGGGAATCGCGAGATGTGATTTTATAAGCTGTCGTAGACAGCGACAGTGTGCGTGTTTGTTAAGATCTGTCGCCCGCATTCGCGGGCTTGATCGATGAAACGACCCTTTCCCCAGGGCTCACTCACGCCCTGGGCTTTATGCTGCCGTCCGCTACGCGGACTCGAAACCGGCGATGTGAGTGTCGGAACGCCACCCATTCAGGTGGTTCAGTCCCGTACACGCGATCCAAATCGATTCTTTCAGACATCCTCTTTGCTGACAACCGCCAACTGACAACGGCCACTTACGGATTTAGCGTAACGGTTACGATCAGGGACAGTTGGCCGAAGTTTCTGGCGGCGGCTCCACGGACAATCGGCTGCCGGTGTCGGAGCCTGTGACAAGCCCCACGGATTCTGGCCGCGGCTCCACGGACAATTCCGCTCCGTCCACGCCGGATCGGACAGGCGGCACTCACGGCGGGCGAAAAAAAACGCCCGCGGCGGAATATTTTGCTGGCAATTTTGTATATTTAGGCGTAATATTGCTTAAGATTTCAGTCCAAAACAATTAGATCGGTCCCGGTTTTTCAGGAGCATAGTTATGTCGTCGCATTTCACGCGTTCACGCCGTATTGTCGTCTCTCTCGTCGCTGCCGGTGGAATAACCGCAGCTATTTTGTTCGGTGCGGTGAGCAGGGCCGAATTCGAGAGCGCGGCCTTTTTTGCGCCTTCGATCACGGCGACCAAGAGTGATGTGTTTGTCGGCGGCGACGGCGACGGCAAGGCCGATCCCGGCGAAACGATCGCCTATACGGTGCAGATAAATAACGGCGGCCCCGATCCGGCGACCGGCGTGAACTTTGCGGATACGATCGACGCGAAGACCACGATCGTTCCCGGCTCGGAGGCGTCATCGGCCGTCGCGGTCAACGACACGTTTCCCGTAACGGTCGTTGGCAACGTGTCGATCAACTCGGCGACGCTCGCCACGCCGTTCAGCGTTCTGACAAACGATTATCTTGGAACAAATCCGGCGGCGACAATGCTTTCTGCCGATTCGATCTCGGCAAACGGCGGAAACGTCGTGATGACTCTGGGAACCGGCCAATTTACATACGATCCGCCCGCGGGTTTTGAGGGAACCGACACTTTTAACTACATTCTCACCGACAACGCCAACGCGACCAGCGCCGCCGCCAACCGCACCGGAACAGTCTCGATCACCGTCAGCGGAATGGTCTGGTTTATCAATAACGGCGCGGCAGCGTGTACGGTGGCAGGCTGCGGGCGTCTTTCAAATCCATTTTCAACACTCGCCGCTTTTAACGCGCTTAACAACGGCACGGGAAACAATCCGGCCGCGGGCGACAATATTTTTGTTTACGAGAGTGCGACCGCTTACACGGGCGGCGTTACTCTGCTAAACAACCAACGCCTCATCGGCCAGGATGCTCAGGCGACCCTTTCGGCGATCACCGGCCTCACGCCGCCCGTCGGCAGCCCGGCATTTCCGGCCATGAATCTCGGCGGCGCGACCGTCGACATCACAAATACCGGCGGCAGCGCGATCACGCTTGCCGACGCGAATACGGTGCGCGGATTGAGCGTCACCGACGCGAGCGCCAGCGGTATCGCTGGTGTCGCAACGACTAATACAGCGATCATCGCCGGAAACAACGACGTCACAATCACGGGCGTCGACGGCGTCGCGGCCGGTAACGGCGCGCTTTCTTTTAACGGCGGCAACGGAGCGATCACGTTCTCCGGCACGATCACCGGAAACACCGGCGACGCCGTAAACATTCGCAATCGAACCGGCGGCATCACAACAATTCAAGGCCCCGTCACCAGCACCACCCGCGGCGTCGTCCTCGACAACAACGACGGCGCGACGATCGCCTTTACAGCGGGCATGAGCCTCAGCACCGGAGCAAACGCCGCTTTCACCGCCATCAACGGCGGCACCGTCGCTGCGACGCAGAACAACACGACCATCGTCAATACGCTTACCTCCACGACCGCCACGGCGCTCAACGTTACCGGCACAGACATCGGCGCGAGCGGCCTCACTTTCCGCAGCATTTCCGTGAACGGGGCGGCTAACGGAATCGTCCTCAACACCACCGGCGCAAGCGGCGGTTTGACCGTCACCGGCACCGGAACGACCGACGGCACGGGCGGCACGATTCAAAACACAACGACCCGCGGAGCGAGCATCACGAGTGCGGCGAGCATCTCGCTGAGCAACATGAATTTCACCAACGCCGCGACGACGCAAAGCGGCGTTAACTGCGCCAATCTCGGGCTTGGCGGCAACTCGAATCTCGGCTGCAACGCGCCCATTCATCTCGATACCGTCAACGGCGCGACGCTCGCGAATCTAAATATCAACGGCAGCGTCCAGCAGGGCATCAACGGCAGAAGCGTGACCAATTTCGTCCTGAGCGACACCGTTATCACCGGCATCGGCAACGGCCCGGACGAGGACGGCATTCATTTTCTGACCATGCTCGGCACTTGTTCGATCACGAACACCAGCATCACCGGAAGTTCCGACGACAACGTGATCGTGCAGAATTTCTCCGGCACTTCGACGCTCGCGATTACCAACAGCCAATTCAATACCGCTGGCGGCAGCGGCCTGCTTTTCGGCATCCGCGGAACCGCCAATTCGACGATTAACATCACCGGAGCGACAACGACCACAAACAACAATTTCAGCGGCGGCATCGTGGCGGATACGTTCGATAACACTGTTATGAACCTTACAGTGTCCGGAATTACATCCAGCGGCAATAACGATCAGCTTTCGGTCAGCGCGGGCGATAACAGCAACGTTGACCTCAACGTGACGGGCAATACGCTGTCAAGCGTTACGCCCGGAGGCGATTTTGTCGTCATTAGTCTGCTGGGTTCGGCGTTCGACAATGGATTCACGTTTGATGCCCGCATCCAAAACAACACGATTACGACCGCCAATAACGTAACGGCGGACGGAATGCTCGTATTCAACGCGGGCGGCGGAGCGATGAACGTGCTGATCAATGGTAATACGTTCGACTACGGCGGCAGCCAGCAGGCGATAAATATTCAACCCGGACAAGACGGCGCCGGAACGACGCATGCGACGGTTACGGGAAATAACATTGATGTAAAGATCGATGGAACGCTCAATGCGGTCAGAGCGATTGTGGCTCAAGTCGCGGTCGCCTCGCCGAGCGGCGACAACTCTTTCCTGTGCGCGGACATCGGCGGCTCGACTGCCGCCTTGCGCAATACCGTTACACACAGTCTCGGCGGTTCGCTGGGCGCGGGCGGCGACGTGCGCGTTCGTCAACGCTTTGTAACGACCGTTCGACTTCCCGGATATGTCGGAGCGAACAACGATAACGCCGCGGTCGTTGCCTATCTGACCGGCAGAAATACCTTAGTCAATGTTCCCGGCGCGTCTGCGACCAATGAGGTCGGCGTTACCGTGGGGGCTGGCGGGTTTGTCGGCGGCGCGGCTTGTACTCAGCCAAATCCGGCACCAGATCCGGCTGACGGCTTCGCGATCCTCGATACCACTTATCAGCAGCCGCTGAGAATGCTCGATGGCGTCATTGCCGAGCGTGATCTACGAATTGGAGCAGAATCGGCCGCCGGGCTCGCAACCGGCGAAGCGATCGTTGGGGAAATTAAGACCAGCGAGACCGGCATTTTGCAGTCGATCAGCGACTTTGCCAACAAAGTATTCTCGATCATCATCCCGACCGCGAGTGCTCAGGAACTGCGGATCAACACTGGAGTGAAGAAGCCGTTGGAACCAGCATCCGGCGAGACCGTTAATGTCGGCCCGGTTCCGACGCTGCCGGCGGGCAAAAGCGTGACGATCACGTTCCGCGTCACGGTCGATGCTCTCGGTTTGGCCGAGATCCGCTCACGCATATTGAATCAGGGCACGGTCACGGGCGGCAACTTTAGCAGCGTCACAACGACCGACGGAGCGCCAAGCGCCGATCCGGCGTGTACCGCGGCTCCGCCGATTGGCACCTTTACGTGTACTCCGGTTGATCGACCGGATACGACTATCACTTCGATCAATCGCGATGCCGCGACGCCGACCAACGCGACGAGCGTGGCGTGGACGGCGACATTTGGAACTCAGATCGCGGGATTGACGGCGAGCAACTTTACGCTCGTCAACACCGGCCCGTGCGCCGGCGCTCCGGCGATAACGACAGTTACGCCGATCGGGGCACTACCCGCCACAGCATGGACGGTCACCGCAAGCACGGGCACGGGCAGTTGTACGCTCGGCCTAAATCTCGCAAACGACGGCGGCATTTCGCATGACATCACGACGGCACTTCCTTTTGTCGGCCAGGTTTACACTATCGACAAGACTCCGCCATCGACGACATCATTTGCCCGATTTAATCCGCTGGCGGGTACGACAAACGCGGATACATTGGTGTTCCGCGCGACGTTCAGCGAGAACATTACCGGCATCGGAGCGAACGACTTTACTGTTACCGGTACGACGGCTACGGTGGTCAACATCGTGGGCGTGGGCGGCGGACCGGATTTCAGCGTCTATGACATAACTGTGTCTGGCGGCGACCTTCCGGGACTCAACGGAACTGTCGGACTGAATTTCAACGCGGCAGCACCGGCCGGCTTTATCACCGATCTCGCGGGCAACTTCCTGCCAAATACTGAACCGGCGACTGACCAGCCTTACGTCGTTGACAATACGCCTCCGACGGTCGATATCATCGACGTGACACCCGATCCGCGCAATACAGGTGTTTCCTCGATCGCAATCAACTTCAGCGAGAATGTCACCGGCTTTGACATCGCCGATCTGACACTGACCCGCAACGCCGGTCCGAATCTGCTGCCGGGCGGGGCCTCGATCACGGGCGGGCCGATGAACTACACGCTCGGCAACCTTGCCGGCATTACCACGATCGACGGTACCCATCTGCTTACGCTGACGGCTCCCGGCGGCATTTCGGACGGAGCCGGTAACGTGCTGGCTGCCGGCGCGACCGATTCGTGGATCATGGACACGTTCGGGCCGGGTGTCACGATCAATCAGGCCGCAGGCCAGTCTGACCCGACATTCGCAAATCCGATAAACTTTACGGCGGTCTTCAACGAGCCGGTAACGGATTTTGACGACGCAACTGACGTCGTAATATATGGAACAGCAGCTGGCGTCGGCACGGCTACGGTTGTGATCACTCCAAACTCGACAACCAATTACACCGTCGCGGTCAGCGGAATAACCGGCGACGGCACGGTCAGGGCCGATATCCCGGCAGGCGTTGTCATCGACGCTGCGACCAATCCCAACACGACTTCGGCTACCTTTACCGATAACACCGTGACATTCGTTACCTGCTTTCCGCCACCGGCGAACATGAAGGCGTGGTTTACGGGTGACAGTACCCCACGCGATATTGCGGGTGGCAATGACGGCGCGCTGACGGGGGGCGTTACGTACGCGGCGGGCAAGGTCGGCCAGGCATTCAACTTCAACGGCACGAACTCCGTGACAGTCGGAAGCCCGACGCCGCTCAAACTCACAAACAGCGTTACAGTTGACGCATGGGTTCGCCCAACAGCATTGCCCGGCGCGGGACAGTTGATGGGCGTCGCAACCAAATGGGTACAGAATTTCGGTCTCGGAGATAATACAGATTCGTTCGCGTTGTGGCTCCAGAATAATGGCGGAACGCTACAGGTATTCAGCGGCGTTCACCTTGCCAGCGGGGCAGAGCCGATCCTAACCGGTGGAACCGTTCCGCTAAATACCTGGTCGCACGTCGCTATGACATATAGCCATACAACGGGTGTCTTTACGATCTACGTGAACGGTGTTTCGGTTGGAACCACGACCAGTGCTCCACAGGGCATCATTGGCAAGGATTCGCCGATAGCGATCGGACGCGAACAGTCCGGACAAACACGGTTCTTTAACGGCCAGATCGATGAGGTCGAGATATTTGACCGGGCATTGAGCCAGTTGGAGATCCAGGGTATCTTCAACGCCGATGGCGGTGGCAAATGTAAGCCGTCAGACCTTTCGATAAGCAAGACGGACGGCGGAGCGAGTGTTGTTCCGGGCGGAACGGTCGCGTACACATTGAATTACGAAAACAGCGGTAAGGCCGCCACCGGTGTGGTTCTGACGGAAACGGTTCCGGCAAACACGACATTCAATCCCGGGGCGAGTACAGCCGGATGGGTGTGCGTGCCGAATAATAATGCGGGAAGCAGTTGTACGCTGGCGATAGGCAGTCTTGCACCATTGACGCCTGGAAGCGCAACGTTTGCCGTGACCGCTGTCAATCCGGTCGCTGCCGGGGTATCACAGATCAGTAATACTGCGACGATCGCCGATGACGGTGCAAACGGACCGGAACTGGATCTGACCGATAACTCCTCAACCGACACGACACCGGTCAATGCTCAGCCCGATTTCTCGCTGACAAAGAGCGACGGCGGAGCGACGTTGACGCCCGGCGGAACCGTTTCGTACACACTCAATTACGCAAATAGCGGCAATCAGGGAGCCACGGGTGTTGTCTTGACCGAAACTGTCCCGGCGAACACGACATTCAACGCCGGTGCCAGCACGGCGGGATGGACTTGTACGCCAAATGGCAATGCGGGAAGTACGTGTACGCTAGCCGTAGGTTCGCTTGCCGGAGGCGGCTCGGGAACCGCGACGTTTGCGGTGACCGTCATCAATCCGGTGCCTGCCGGCGTATCTCAGATAAGCAACACAGCGTCCATTGCCGACGATGGTGCGAACGGTACAGATCCGACGCCGGGAAATAACTCGGGCTCGGACACCACACCGGTTAACGCCGCACCCGACCTGACTGTTACAAAGAGCGACGGCGGAGCAAGTACGATCCCCGGCGGAACGGTTTCATATACCTTGTCTTACTCAAACACGGGTAATCAGGGCTCTACCGGCGTCGTGCTGACGGAAACCGTGCCGGCGAACACGACATTCAATGCAGGTGCCAGCACGGCGGGATGGACATGCGTCCCGAATAACAATGCGGGCAGCATCTGCACTCTGGCGATTGGGGCCGTCCTCGGCGGCGGCGGCTCCGGCACGGCTGTATTCGCCGTAACGGTCGACACCACGGGTCTCAGCGGCGTTACGCAGATATCGAATACCGCTTCGATCGCCGACGACGGCACTAATGGAGCCGATCCGACGCCCGGAAACAATACGGGTTCGGACACTACGCCGAGGCTCTGTCAGACGATCAACGTAAACAATCCCGTGAATGCGACGAGCCTCATCGGGCTGCCGTTTAGCGAGACGTTTACACAGACAGGCAGCTTTGGCGGTGCGACGTTCACGACCGCCAGCACTCTGCCGAACGGCCTGACACTGTCGGCTGCCGGTGTGCTGAGCGGAACGCCGTCCCAGACGGGAACGTTCCCGATCGTCGTTACCGTGACCGATGGTAACGGCTGCACCGGCACCAGTGTGACCTACAATCTGGTCATCACATGCAATATCAATCCAACGGTTACGAACAACGCCGACAGCGGCGTCGGCAGTCTGCGCTATGCTGTCGCGACCACGTGCTCGACCGTGGGCCAGAATACGGTCACCTTCCAGCCCGGCCCGCTTCCCGTGGAAGGCGGCGAGCGGCCGGCTGCACCGGATGTAGTGAGTCCGATCTCGCTTCTCGGCCAGATCGTGATCACACAGGATACGATCATTCAGGGGCCGGGAGCGAATCTGCTGACCGTTCAGAACACGGCGGCAGCGAGTCCGACGAGCCGCGTGTTCCAGGTAAATTCGGGTGTGACGGCGACTATTTCCGGCCTGACGATCTCGGGTGGAAATGTCACCGGCGTCGGGAACAACGGCGGTGGCATTTACAACCTGGGCACGTTGACGTTGGCAAACTCAGCCATCTCCGGCAATACGGCCACCCAATTTGGCGGCGGTATTCGCAACGATGGTGCGTTGACCGTGGCAAACTCTACCGTTTCCGGCAATTCGACAACCGTCGATGGCAATGGCGGCGGCGGCATTGATAACAGTGGTGCCGGTGCTGGGGGTAATTTAACCGTCACCAACTCAACGATTAGTGGTAACACCGTGCCGAACTGTATCGGAAACTGTGGCGGCGGAATATGGTCTGGCGGCACCGCAACTATCAGTAACAGTACGATCACCAACAACCTGGCAGCGGGCTCACTCGCTTCGGGTGGTATTCGCAGAGCGGCTGGCACCGTCACAGTTCGCAGCAGCATCATCGCGGGTAATCAGAACAACACCACCGCACCTGATGTTTTGGCTACCGGAGCCGGCACCGACTTCATTTCAGCGGGCTACAATCTGATCGGTAATGTTGATGGGGAAACGGCATTTACCCAAACGGGTGACCAGACAGGTACGGGTGCCGCGCCGCTCAATCCGCGGTTACTGCCATTGGGCAACAACGGCGGGCCGACGCAGACACATGCATTGTGTATCAGTGCGGGGTCACCGGATGTATCTTGTACGGGATTGAGTCCGGCGATCGATAAGGGCTTTTGTTTCGTATGCGGCGCGCCGCCAAACTACGACCAGCGCGGGCCGGGGCCGATGTTCCTGCGTCCGTTCGATCTACCGAACGGAACGTTCCCGAATGCTGCGGGTGGTGACGGTAGCGATATTGGCTCGTATGAGCTCAACAACACACCGCCGACGATCACAGCAGCCGCGACTACGCGTCAGGCGGGATCGCCGTCGGCAAATTCGCAGGTGGCGACGGCTGGTGACCTTGAGACACCGGTCGATACGCTGACAATGGCGGTAAATGGAGCCGGAACGGCGACAATCAACGGCGTAACGGTCACGCTGACCGACTCGAACGCCGGAGCGGGCGGCATCAATCCAAATGGAGCAGGAGCGGTGTTCGCGGATGTCGTGGCGGCGTGCGGAGCGACGACAGCGACATTCACGCTGACGGTAACGGACGGCGGCGGCCTCGCGACCAATGCAACATTGACGGTGACGGTCAATCCGAACACGCCGCCGGTGCTGACATACAACAATCCTGCCGCAGTGGTATTCGGCCAGTCCGGAATCACAGTGAACCCGGCAACCGGGCCGAGCGACAATGGTTCGGTCGCAAGCGTTCAGCTCCTGAGTGCCGGAACGTTCACGGGCAATGTCTCGGTGAATGCTGCCGGAGTCATCTCGATCTCGAACGCCAGCCCGGTCGGGACGCACACGATCACGATCCGTGCGACGGACAACTGCGGAGACCAGACAACGGCGACGTTCCAGATCACGGTGGACAAAGCCAACACAAACACAGGCGTGCAGGTAGCATTGAACGCACCGACGTACGGTTCGCTGCTGACGGCGACGGCGACGATAACGGCGGTAGCACCGGGTGCGGGGGTTCCGCAGGGGACGGTGAACTTTAACGACGGGGCGACGCCGATCGCGGGTTGTC
>JBEBJB010000001.1:0-214674 GCA_040080065.1 Pyrinomonadaceae bacterium | reverse complement strand
CAGGTTTAACCACCGATTTGGCGACCTTTATAAAACACTCTTGTCTATGTTGAGAACTCAGCCTCTTTGATGCTTAACTACTCTAGACCCTTAACAATTGGAAATAAGCAGCGGCGACAACCAGAAGTCGCCGGGACTGCATCAGAGCCATTAGCTCCGAATGATTTGTAATAGGTACCCTATGAAAGCCAAGTTTGCGGTCCATTTTCTTTTTGTTTGCATCTTTACGACGTCCTCATTTTCGCAAAGTCAGCCCGGTTCCGGCGTTACGCCGGAAATGCGGACTGCGGCAAACGGGTTATATCAGGCGTCGGACTGGGCAAACGCGGCTGCGGTATACGGGAAGATCGTGGCTCTCGAACCCGCAAATCCGAATGCAAACTATCGGCTGGGATTGTCGCTTCTGAATCTCAACCGCAATGTCGAGGCTCAAAAACATCTCGACAAGGCTTTTACCACATCGCCAAATCCGATCTTTGCTTTGGCGTTGGCGCGGTCGTATGCTCGAGCCGGTGACAAAGCGAAAGCACTGGAAACGATTGACAAAACTACCGCGATCGGCGGGATTGCTCCTGAAACTCTGACGGCGGAAAAGGACTTTGCGGCATGGAAAGATGATGCAGGCTTCAAAGAGATCGTGCGGAAAAACGACCTTGCGGTAAATCCATGCAAGGCAAGTCCTGAGTTTCGCCAGTTCGATTTCTGGATCGGCGACTGGGACGTGAAAAATCTCCAGGGCGTGCCGTCGGGCTCAAGCAGTGTCCAGTTGATCCTCGGCCAGTGTACTATCTTTGAGAACTGGACCAGCGGAAGCGGTTCGAGCGGAAAGAGCTTTAATATCTACGACACGAAGGACAAGAAATGGCACCAGACATGGGTCGATGATAAGGGGACGTTTGCTCATTATGTCGGAGGTTTTCAGGACGGCAAAATGGTCATTGTCGCCGACACAGTTTCTGGCGGTAAGAAGGCTTTGGCCAAGATGACATTTTCAAGGTTGCCAAACGGCGATGTGCGTCAGTTTGGTGAGAACTCGGCCGACGACGGCAAAACCTGGACCACTTCTTTTGACCTGACGTATTCGCGAAGGAAATAGCATTTGGAGACAGAATGAGAACAACGATACAAAGATCTATCGCGATATTTGCGATCACTATGTTTGGAATCGCAGCGTTCGTTTTATTTGGAAGCGATTTCCGAATCGAGAAAGCTGCATTTGCGCAAGCAAGCGCGACACCAACCCCTGTACCGGCATTTGATCAGGCAGCGGCGCTCGCTAAATTAAAGGAACAGATCAAGGGCAAGGAGAAAGAGCCCGCCGGGACGGTGTTCAAGAACATTCAATCACCGTTGCTCAAGGAAAGGCCGGCAGCTCAGCTCTTGGCGGTGATGGAATTTGGCTACGCCCGTTCGCTCGGCGTTAACTGCACGCATTGTCACGTTCCGGAGAAATGGGAATCGGAGGATAAGCCGCAAAAGCAGATCGCTCGCGATATGTCCGCCTTAGTTGCCAAACTGAACGGTGAAATTCTCAAGGGAATCAAGAATTTGTCGAGTCCGACGCCGACCGTCAACTGCACAACCTGTCACCGCGGCGAAATTAAACCGGCGTTAAATCTGCCAATGCCGGCAAAGTCGTAAGATTCGTTCAAAACCTTTTATAGCCCTGCTGCGTTTATTCAAATATGAAAAATCTCAAAATCCTTCTTTTGCTTCTGCTTTTGGCGATGCCTGCTTTTTCGGCGGATATCAAATCCGGCGATGATCTGATCGCCGCAATGTATAAGAAATACGCCGGTAAATGGTACAAGACACTGACATTTGTTCAGAAAACGATAACCCATAAGGCCGACGGCACCTCGACGTCTGAGACGTGGTATGAGGCGATGACGGTTCCGGGCAAGTTGCGGATCGATTTTGCGGATTCGAAGACGGGCGACGGCATTTTGTTCGCGGACGGCAAGATAACGTCGTTTCGCGATGGAAAGGCGGGCCCGACGCGGCCATTTGTTCATCCGCTAATGGTGCTCGGCTTTGACGTGTACGGCCAACCGGTCGAGACCACCGTCGGTCAGGTCAAGGGCCTGGGCATCGACCTCTCTGTAGTTCACGTAGAAAAATGGATGGGCAAGGATGTCTATGTCGTTGGAGCTAAGCTGGGCGATGTCAACACGCCTCAATTCTGGGTCGACAAAAAAGACCTCGTCTTCGTGCGGCTAATCCAGCTCGGCGGCCGCGATAAAAAGCTGGTTCAGGAAACCCAGTTCAATAAATACGTAAAGGCCAAAGGCGGTTGGGTCTCGGCCGAGGTCAAATTCTTCACCGACGGCAAACTGACGACGACCGAGGAATACTCCGACATTCAGGCCGGAACGGCGCTGGACGCGGATCTTTGGAATCCTGAGAAATGGGCGGCCGTAGATAAGACGTATTATAAAAAGAGGTAGCTGGTGGACGGCCGATCCCGCGAATTTAGGAGCATCATGATTTTGCCAGGATGCTCTTTTTCGTTGCGACGCGCTACAATTGCAGCATTCAACCTCAAGGAGATCCGCCGATGCGTGTGCTTGCTGCTCTTTTAATTCTTTGTTCAATTTCCGTTTCGGTTTTTGCCGTTGATATGTCCGCCGAGATCAACGCGGCAACGGCAAAGGTAATGCCGCAGGTCATTGAATGGCGGCGTTACCTGCATCAGCATCCCGAACTCGGCAACCGCGAGGTCGAAACCGCAAAATATGTCGCCGAACGCTTGAAAAAGCTGGGTATCGATGTCAAAACCGGCGTTGCCAAGACCGGTGTTGTCGGCATTCTGAAAGGCGGCCAGCCCGGTCCGGTCATTGGGTTGCGTGCCGATATGGACGGGTTGCCTGTGACCGAACGTGTTGATGTCCCTTACAAATCGACCGTAAAAGCTGAGTACAATGGCCAGACAGTTGGCGTCATGCACGCCTGTGGGCACGACACGCACGTTGCCATGCTGCTCGGGACCGCGACCGTTCTTTCCGGAATGAAGGACAAGATCAAGGGAACAGTCGTCCTAATCTTTCAACCAGCCGAGGAAGGTGCTCCCGCAGGCGAGACTGGCGGAGCGTCCGATATGGTGAAAGAAGGTGTGATGGACAATCCGAAGATCGACGCGATCTTTGGCATTCATATCAATTCGTCGACCGAGATCGGCAAGATCAAATACAAATCCGGTGCCGAGATGGCGGCGAGCGATTGGTTCAGCATAAAGATCAAGGGTGTTCAGTCGCACGGGGCGTATCCGTGGCAGGGAATCGACCCGATCGCGGTCGCGACGCAGATCTATACCGGTCTACAGATGATCGTTTCGCGGCAGTCCGAACTGCCGAAAGCCCCGGTGATCATCACGGTTGGCCGTATGTCAGCGGGAGTTCGTGAGAACATCATTCCGGAAGAGGTCGTTATGGCCGGAACGATTCGAACCCTCGATTCCGAAATGCAGAAGGACGTTCATGAAAAGATCCGCCGAACCGCAACCAAGATCGCCGAGAGCATGGGAGCGACCGCCGAAGTCATGATCGAGCGCAAAACTCCGGTCACGTACAACACTCCTGAACTGGTCAAGAAAATGCTTCCATCGCTCGAAAAAGCGGCCGGAAGCGGAAATGTCATCGACGCCGAATGGGTAACGGGAGCCGAAGATTTTGCCTTTTACGGCGAGAAAGCACCGGCGTTTTTCTTCTTCGTCGGCGGTATGCCGAAGGGGAACGATCCGAAGAAAGCCCCATCGCATCATACGCCCGATTTTCTGATCGATGACAGCCGTTTGGATGTTGGGGTTAAGGCGTTCTGTAATATTGTGTTCGATTACGCGAAGTAAGGGCGAGAAGGTGAGAAAAGAGGATGTCTGAGAAGCAAAGAAAAAGAAATCTTAACCGCGAAAAAACACTAAAACACACAAAAAGGTTATAGATAAGTCATTTTTGGTGTTCTTTTAGGGTAGTTTCGTGGTTATCTTCCTCTTACTTTGACTTTTAAGCCTCTGACGCGCCCGGCCCGCGTTGTTAAATAAAGGAACAAGCATTCTAGTTTCTTAGGAGACATCCTTTTCAATATTTTTGTTTCCTGCATTTATTAGCTTTGCAGGTGAGCTTCGACAAACCAGAGCTGCTTATCGATCGCTCTTGAAATGCCGGTGAACAGGTCAGCCGTGTCGGCGTCGCCGAGTTCGTCTGTTTTATCGATATCCGCCCGGACCTTTTTGCCGAAATCCGCGAGCGCGGTCGAAAGTGCGTCCACGTGGGCCGCGCCGTCCGTTATTTCGAGTGGATATTCCGCGAGCGACGAGTTTTGAGCGGCCACGCGAGCTGTTCCGAGGGCGTTTCCGCCGAGCGTGGTGATTCGTTCAGCCATGTCGTCGACGTGCGTGTCGAGTTCCGTTGCGACCTGATCAAAAAGCTCGTGCAGGGCGATGAAATTCATCCCTTTCACATTCCAGTGAGCCTGTTTCGCCTGTGATTTCAGGTCGGTCGCGTCCGCGAGCCGCTGATTGAGGATCGCGATCAATTTCTCCCGTTTTCCTTTTGCAAGGTCGATCTTTGTATTATGTAGCATAAAATATCTCCTTTCGAAAGATTAGAATTAGTCTAATTCTAATCTTAGTGTTTGTCAAGAGATAGATAGAGTCCTACCCTACGATGGCGAGTCGGGCGATACGCAGGTGGGCAGAAGTGTTTTAGAAGTCTAGCTCTTATCTGGTCGTGCGTGTGTTGGAGAAAGGCCTACCGCCACGCTGATTAAAGCGGTTTCCATTTGTGCCTCTAAATAGCGGAGTAAAAACCCATTTCGAGCGGCTTTCGATGCCGTAATAGGAGATTATCGATTTTCCTTTGCTCTGACTCGCGACGCCGATAAACGGCGTGTTTTCGGTCACCATATCGAGACCGAGTTCGTCCTCGTCATCTTCGCTATCGACCTCTTCATCAGTTTCGGTATTTAATGCACTGATGACAACCATGCCGTAGCGGTCGAGCGTCTGGCTTGAGTTTGAAGGCAAAGTTCCGCCGTTGTAGGCCTGAACCCGCTTGGCAAATGGCCCCAATGAGGTCACATCCGCCTTGATCAAGCGCCATCGTCCGTCTTCGCTGAGCGGGTCGATCGCAGCCGACGCACGCAATATCTGGCGTTTCTTTGTCCCAAATGGAAGTCCTTCGATCAGGTCGTCCATAGAACTTGGAAGTCTGGAACCCTGATAGTATTGGACGTACTGACGGATAGCCTCAGCCACTTCTTCGCCCCGGCGGATCGCTTCGAGTTCCTTTTCGCGCTGTATTTCCTGCTGTATCGATGGGGCAACGGCGAGCAAACCAATAGCAAAGACCACCATGACGGCCATCACAGCGAGCAATGTCATGCCGCTCTCGGATTTTCTATCTCGGTGGATCGTCATTGTCGTCAACATCATCCTTCGAATTTGGCGGACGTCTCTGGTCGGGACGCGGCGGCTGCGGCACTACACGCGGCGAATTTGGCGGCAACTGGCCCTGGGCCGGGTTATATGGGACGAATCCACCGCCAGGCTGATTTCCTGTGCCGGTGCCCGCCGGCGTGATCGCTATGCGATGCCTAAAGCCGAGGTTGACGTCTTCCAACACAACGCTTGCGGCAGATATATCAATTAGCCTGAACCGGGATCCAACAACGTCATTGAGCCGGGCACCCAGCGGCGTCGTTTTACCTGTTTCAATAAAATAGGCTGTATCGTTGTTGTAACGCTTTCTGCCGATCATCCCAATATACTGGAGCGTCGTTGGCCGTGGCGGCGCCATCACCGTCATCGAAAGAGGATTTGAATAAGCCGTCCCGTCCGGTGTCTGGATCAGTATCTGCCGCTGGCCTTCCTGCGCAAACATGTTTTCAGTAAGCGTAGCCGTTAATTGCTGAGCGCTCACGAAATTTGTCGGCAGCTCGGTCTGATTGAAGTAGATACGGGCGTTCGGCGTAAACCTGTCACCGGAAATCTCAAGTTTGACGAGTCCTTTCGTACCCGCGTAAATACTGCCCGGCGACACTCCGGTTGCCAGGAAAACCGGCGTTGGGACCGGCGACGGCGTCGGGATTACCTCCGGCTTAGGCGGAGTCGGCGACGGTGTTTGATACGGGGTGGGCGGCGGCGGTTCGTAAAACGCGAAAATGTTACGTCCCGGATCGGGAGCTCCGTATGTATTTCCGGGACGATAGACAACCGGAACAGTGATGTTCAGAGCATCTTGATCGGACGTCGGTAACGCAAATTGATCGCTGTTGGCGGCCGTTGTCGCTGCCTTTTTCGGCGTGGGTGTCGGCGAGGCTTTTGTGGTCGCCGTGGTGGCGGAACCCCCAAAAAAGCTGCGGCCGAACGCCATATACAGAGCGACTAGCGATACAACGCCGAGCACTGCGGCGGCGATGATCTTATTTCTCTCGCTTGGAGTTTTTCCGTCGAACAATCCCATTACTTCTCTCTCAAACTACTGTGCCGTTGCCGCTGGTGCTGTGCCCGGGCGTCGAAAATACGCCGCTAATTCGATGTGCAGGCTAACGGTCTCGCCGTGCGTTTTGCCCTGCTGCTTTGCCGACGTTCGCGGCTGTGCCTGGGGCGATAAAGGCTGCGGAGCACCAGGAAAGCCACGTGGATCTACCAATCCGGCCGGATTTATCGGATTAGCCGCCGGTTGACGGCTCGGATCCGCGGCGTTTTGATCCTTGCGCTTGTCGCTGTCCGTCGGGGCAAGCTCAACGGCACTAACAACAATGAATTCTCGTCCCGTTTCGATCTCGCGGATGAAGCGGCGGAGATTCTGATACGAACCTTCGAGCGTCATCGTCGCATAGACGCCGGGATAGATGCTTCGATACTTGGAACGGCCTTTCTCTTCCTCGCTCTGGCCGGCGGCATTGGTGTCGCTTTGCTCTAGCGGAACGTAATCCGGCCCGGTTGTGTTCACCAGGCCATAAGCTCCGATTAGGCCATTTAAGCGTTGATAGAGAGCCGATTGTCCCGTCGAAGTGGCGGGCAAAAAGCGGGCTTCAAAATCGTCGATGCTCTCGACGATCTTAGCGACCTGCGTTTCCGTATTAGTGATCTCGCCGTACTTCGTTTTCGCCGTGGCTAATTCCGATTCTAGCCGGTCTGCTTCAGCTTTGTTCTTAACGAGCAGATTATTGGACGGGACGACCCAGAAGAAATAGGCGACGAGTGCCATCAGTACGGCTAAAAAACCCGCAGCCACAGCTCCAATCTCCGGCGGTCCCCACATTCCGGCATAGACTTTTCGTGGACGGTACGGCGGGAACGGATTTGAAGCCTCGACGGCAGCGACCGTGTCATTGCTTTCGAGAGCGTCGGTGAATATTTTATCGGGTTCCAGTTCAGCCATTATTGTGCATTGCCTCCCTGGAAATTTTGGGCCGTTTCGGTCGAAGGTGTCGCCGTCGAATAGCCGTAACCGGGCGTATAGATCAGGCGGAACGTGTATTCCGTAAACGTAACGCGCTCATTCTTTTGCAAATCCTGGCCACGAAGCTCGGCGAGAAAGAGTCCCGAATTGTTCATGTTCACGATCATCGCCTGAATGGCCGGATAGTCGCGGCTGATCACGCCGAGTTCCAGTTCAGCTTTGATGCGGTCGCCATCCTGATAGATGTTCTCGACCGCGATCCGCGAAGCGCTAACGCTGCCTGGCAGAACCTGTTCGAGATCGGCAAAGAGGCGTGACCAGCCGAAAGTTTTGTTCGCCACCAGCTTATGCGAAGCCGACAGCATCGCTTTCTGATCCGGCGATAAGAGCTGCTGCACTTTCTCGCCCTCGCCCTTAAGCTTCAGGATATCTGCCTGCCGCTCCTGGATCGCTTTCGCGAGGAGTTCGTTTTTGCTGCTGTTTTCTCTGAGCTTGGCGATACAGTAAACGCCGGCAAAGACGCTCATCACGAGCAAAAGGCCAGCGAAAAGATATGGCAACACCCGGTTTCTAAACGGATGGGTTGAAAGATTTAGTTTCGTGATCACCTGTGATTTACTGCTTTATGTTCGTGCCCCGCGGCAAAATTACAAAATAAAATACTAGCACGAAAGATTTCCATTGTCTTTCACGTTTGTCGGGGAGGAATTGTTGCAATATTTAGTCGCGACGCGGCGGCAGGTGGCGATCAAATTCTTCCTGGGTCATATCGCGATATGCGGCGACGCGATTGCGGCCCTCGCGTTTGGCTCGATAGAGGGCAGAATCTGCCATTTCGACGAGCTCGATCGGGTCCGAGGAGTCTTCAGGAAATGAAGAAACACCTATGCTGACGGTGATATTGTGAGTTCCTTTAGTATCGGCCTGACGCAGGATGCTGAACTTGTAGCTCTCGATGCTTGCGCGAATTCGTTCCGCTGCGATCAACCCTTGCGGCAGATCGGCGTCGAGCAGGAATGCCGCGAATTCGTCGCCGCCAAACCGCGCGGCAGCGTCGCCGGATCGCAGATTGGTCATTATCGAAAATCCGATCTCCTCGATCGTTTTGCTGCCGGTCAGATGTCCGTGCGTGTCATTCACGCTCTTAAAATTATCGCCGTCCATCATCAGCACGCAGAACGGCCTGTCCTCAGCCGTTGCCCGGCCAGCCTCGCGGCGAAGCTCTGAGAAGAACGAGCGGCTCGACAGCAGCCCGGTCAGATCATCGTGAGAGATCAGGCGATGGATCTGCCGTTGATATTCGCGATCGATCTCGTCAAGCAGGTCAAACCGAAGGATCGTCTCGCCGATCGTGATCTTGTCGCCGTTGCTGAGCTTTTCCTGTCGTATGCGGCGGCCGTTGAGGAACGTGCCGTTTCGCGAATCGATGTCGGTCAGTACATATTCCGTCGCACTCGGACGGTCGCCGTGCACTGCCGAAACTTTCGCATGCTGGCGCGAAACCTGGGTATCATTCACACGAACATCGGCTTCCAGAGCCCTGCCAAGAATAACGTCCTCACGCTCGAGCGGGATCGGCACAGCGATAAGCTCGCCGCTCAGGAAAACCAAAGCGGGCTTAAGGTCGCGGCGGATAATCTCGGAATCGTTCATATGGCCGGGTGGGATTCGGGCAGCAATAAACAGCATAACCTATTAGTAACAACAATTTCCAGATATATTTTTGCAACGGTTACGCCGGCCGCTGTGGTTCCAATGACGACGTTACCAGGCTGGTATGGGGTCGCGAGCAAAGCTCCCTGAGCACTAGCAACTCTTTGCGCTCGAACGCTTTCATGCCGGCACCACCGAATGATTGATCGAATTTAACGCAGTTCCGCCGCGAACAACGGCAAACAAGTCAGAGTCAGCGAAAGTTGACTGGAACGAGTTTTGACCAAGTAGGCCAAGTTGGCCATAATCGCTATGTTATGAAAACAGCAAATATCGTACAGTTAAAGAACGGCTTGAGTGCTTATCTGGCGGAAGTTAAGCGGGGCGGCCAGGTGCTGGTCAGTGAAAGAAACGTACCGTTCGCCGAGATCGTTCCGCTTGACCACACCGACGATTACGACGCCGAAGAGATGGAACTAGTAGTGAAAGGCTTGATGTCTCTGCCGGAAGATGACAGTCCACTGCCGGATTCATTTTGGGAAGATGATCTGCCCTTCGTGCCCCGGCAACCGCGCGATAGAGATCCTTTTAGAAGAACGGTATGAAGACTAGTGTAGCCTTCTGGGATACGAGCGCCATCGTTCCGCGTTGTGTCTTTCAGGACGCAACAACCGCAGCGGGACGAACCCGGAAACAGTTTTCGAGGAGTGCAATGTGGTGGGGATCGACAGTCGAGATCAATAGTTCGCTGTCACGGTTGAAACGATCCGGTTTATTAGAACCAAACTTGTTTGCTGCCGCTAACCGGAAACTCAGAGATTTTCATAGACCGGCACGTATAATTCGCCCGACAAATTCAATGCTCGAAATTGCCGCCGAACTTCCGGAAAGATTCGGACTTCGCTCCCTCGACGCCTTTCAGCTCGCCTCTGCCCTGATTTGGTGCGGCGGGCGTCCTAGAAACCGTCCGTTCGTTTGTGCGGATAAACGTTTGAGCAAGGCTGCGGAAGACGCCGGATTTCAAGTGATCTTCGTGATCTAATGTACGTAATTGGGAGGAGTTCTAAGGGAATAAAAGGAAGGTAAAAGTATGAGATCACTTACGGTATTGATTTCGATCGTATTTTTATCGCTGACGGCCTTTTCACAATTGCCTGCGGAAAAGGTTCAAAAAATGGCGGACCTTTTTGTTTCGGCTTATAACGCGAAGAATTATGCTCTGATCGAGGAGCAGTTCAACGCGACGATGAAGACGGCAATTCCCGCCGACAAGCTGAACACATTCCTCGACGGAGCCCACCGGGATCTTGGCAAAATTGCGAAACTTGGGCCGCCTAAATTTCTCAACGCTTCAGCAGCGTCGTTTCCGGTCGATTTTGAGAAAGCAAAGATGGCGATGACCGTCGCGCTCGATGCCGAAGGCAAGATCGCGGGATTTCAAATAAATGTTCCCGCGGCGATCAAACCTCGAAACACATCGCGAAACAAGACGGAGTTAAGGCTGCCGTTCAAGGGCGAATGGCTGGTATTTTGGGGCGGCGATACGGTCGCTCAGAATTATCACCAGGATGCCGCGACGCAGCGGTTTGCCTTTGACATTCTCAAGGTCGATGCCGAGGGCAAAACCCACAAGGGCGACGGGAGCAGGAACGAAGATTACTACGCGTTTGGCCAGGAGATCGTCGCGGACGCCGATGGTGTGGTGACCGATGTTGTTACCGGGGTTCACGACAATGTCCCGGGCGTTATGAATCCGTTGATGGCCGTTGGTAACTTTGTCATGATCCGCCACGCCAATGGCGAGATCTCGGTCTTTTGCCACATCAAATACGGAACGACGCGTGTAAAGACCGGCGATAAGGTAAAGAAAGGCCAGGTCATCGGACTCTGCGGTAATTCTGGAAACTCCACCGAAGCTCATCTCCACTATCAGGTCCAGGGCACAAGACTTTTCGAGGACGAAAATAGCATGAAGGTGTTCTTCGAAAAGATTGCGGTCAAGCGCGACGGCAAGACCGAAGAAAAGACCCAATATTCGCCCGTTAAGGGCGAGATTGTAAGTCAAAAATAACAGTGGCTCGCCGGATGGACAAACTACCGTCCATACTCATCGCTATATTCCTCTGCATACTTTTCATAGCGTTTGATCAGGGCGATGTTGGTTTTTTCGATATCGGTAAGGTAGCCCTTGATATCGACTGTGTTGGGAACGTACCAATCTTCGTTTTCGAATTGCTGGCGTAAGTTCTTTTTACTGAAGCAGTAACCGTGACGGGCGAAGATCTCGTTTCGCATAAATTCGAGATCGCCTTTGGTCAGGTTCTCGACATCAGCCACCTTTAGCAGACGCTGTGAGCTTTGCGGCCATGTTCCGACGTTCGCCTTGTACTCGAACTTCTTGCGCTCAAGCGTGTAGGTTTTTTCCGGCCGTTTGCCGTCGTTGGCTTTCCAGGTACCGGCTACTTCGTCCGGGTTGTTTTTTGCGATGCTGAATTTGAACACGCCGTCATCTTTGTGGTCGCCCGGTTCTTTTGCCGAGACCGTATACGATCCGTTCTCGACGGCAAAAGTCCCGTCAAACGGCCGGTCGTTACCTCCAACAATGCTGCGGCCCGAAATGGCATCGCCGCTAACCTTGGTGATCAGCAAAGTGATCTTGTTGTCGCCGAACGGGCCGACATAGGAGCCGAGGATCTTTTGGGCCTCAACCTCGGCGGAAGTTGCGGCTGCTGCGGCACTATTTGCTGCGGAGTTGGTGGTATTATCCAGTTTAGCGGCTGTGTTCTCAACTTTCTTTTGGACGTTGCATCCGAAAAGAAGCGTGGCGGCGATTGCAAGCAGAAGTGCGTTTTTCATATGGTTAGTGAGCCATTATTACCCAAATTCAAAAGTTCTTTCAACCGCACGAACGTCTTAAGTCTATTGGCGTTTTTGATGCTTGCATTCCTGACGCTCCAAATGGCCCGGATCACGGCCGCTTACATCCCATACAACACCGACGTCGGCTTCCTGCAAATCAAACAGCAATACATCGACATCGACCACTGGCGGATCGCATTTTTTGTTCACGTGTACACGAGTTTGTGGGTGTTGCTCGCGGGTTTTACGCAATTTTCTGAATCGCTTCGCGAGCGATATCCAAAGTCGCATCGCGTCATCGGCTACGTCTACGCGGCGGATGTTTTGCTCATAACGGGCCCAGCTGGGTTGATAATGGGCTTTTACGCAAATGGCGGGATCACGTCGCGGGTTGCGTTTGTAACGCTCGCGGCCGGCTGGATATTCTGTACTGGGATGGCGGTCATCAAAGCTCGGAACGGCGATTGCGTCGCTCACCGCGATTACATGATCCGTAGCTACGCACTGACGCTTTCCGCCCTGACGCTCAGAGCCTGGAAATGGAGCATCAACAACTCCGTCGAACTGCCGCCGATGGATGTGTATCGAGTTGTCGCCTGGTTGGGGTTTGTGCCGAATCTGATATTTGCGGAGTTTTTGATCTGGCGATATAAGCGACAGGCGGTGAAACGACGGTTGTTGATAGTGGCTGCGAGCCATAGTTCATCGCTGGGCGAAGGCGAAGTTCTGGCGGGTAAGGTGGTCGGTTGACTTTATACAGTTTAATTTTCAAAGATGATTTTTTCGATAGACGATATTTTTGCGGTCCCGTCTATTCGGACGGATTTTAGTCAGGCTTGGATCGACTCCGACCCCGGAGTAACTGGAGGCCATGAAGAGGGAGGCTTTATTACTGTTGATGACGACGGTAGTTTGAGTCTGGTTCGGTGGACGAACGGGTCTCAGAATGAAATTATTTTGCCGCCGCATAAGAATTGTTTTGTTGATGGAAAAGACATTGTTGCCTCGTTTCACACTCATCCGAATACTGGAAGTGATTTCCAGCAAGAACCGAGTTTGACCGATATTCGGGCGATGAGCGATGATTTTGATTTGAAGGGCGAATTTTATCTTGGGGAAATTGTGATTTCGGAGCAAAATATCTATCTGATCGAGCCTGCGGGCGATTATCATATAATTGGAGCGACAAAGGTCATTTTAGAGAGGTAAAAGTATGGCGGCAGTTTTAACAAATGAAACACTTCAGGACGAAATCGCTGTTTCGGTTGCACAGGTCTTGGCGTCCGCAAATCGCAAGGCGAAGGAGTTGGGCGTCGATCTCAAAGAGAGTCTCATAACGGTCAGCCAACATCTGGCCAATGGCGTTTGGGGCTGGCGTGTGCACTACGGTAAGCGTGATTATGTCGGAAGCCGCGGCGGCGACCTGATAATCGACGTTGGGGCCGCAGATGCGGACGTACAACAGGTTTTGCGCGGGCAATAGTACATTATGTAATCCGCACCGGCGTAATACCCGATTTGACGACCGATTGCTGACGGCAGTTGAATAATTGTTCAAAATACCACTTCTGATGCAATACAACCAGTAATATGAAAACTCTTATCAAAAACGGACGTGTAGTCACCGCCGTTGACGACTATCGTGCGGATATTTTTATTGATGGCGAGACGGTGACGACGATTGGCAAGACGCTGGATATTGAGGCGGATGTTGTGTTGGACGCGTCGGGCAAACTCGTCATTCCCGGCGGGATCGATCCGCATACGCATATGGAGCTGCCGTTTGGCGGGACCTCGTCGAGCGACGATTTTTTTACCGGGACGCGGGCGGCGGCGTTTGGGGGGACGACGACGATAATCGATTTTGCGGTGCAGACGAAGGGCGAATCGATGACGGCGGGGGTCGATGCGTGGCACAAAAAGGCCGAGGGCAAGACGGCGATCGACTACGGGTTTCATCTCATCACGACCGAGTTTGAGGATGGCTCCGGACCCGAGATGTACAAGCTGATGGATGAGGGCATCACTTCGTTCAAGCTGTTCATGGCGTATCCTGGAGTGTTTTTGGCGGACGACGCGACGATCTTTCGAGCGATGTCGGCGGCCGGTCAACGCGGCGGGCTGATTTGCATGCACGCCGAGAACGGCATCGTCATCAACGAGATAATCAAACGCTTTCTCGCTGACGGACGCACCGCACCGAAGTATCACGCTCTTACGCGCCCGACGATTGCCGAGGCCGAGGGCGTTCATCGTGCGATCGCCATTGCCGAGATGGCCGAGTCGCCGGTTTACATCGTTCACCTTAGCTGCACGGACGCGCTCAATCAGGTGCGGCAAGCGAGAGATCGCGGTATTCCGGCGTTTGCCGAGACTTGCCCGCAATATCTGTTTCACTCGATCGACGATTACGGCGACGGCTGGGACGGTGCGAAATACGTCATGACGCCGCCGCTTCGCGAAAAACACAACTGCGCCGAACTATGGAAAGGCCTCAAGATGGACGACCTGCAGGTCATCTCGACCGATCATTGTCCGTTCTGCATGAAAGAGCAAAAGGAATTGGGGAAGGACGATTTCTCAAAAATTCCGAACGGTGCTCCCGGCGTCGAGAACCGGATGAATCTCATATACAACGGCGGCGTGGTAGAGCAGCGCATATCTCTAAACCGCTTTGTCGAGCTTACCTCCACCGCCGCGGCAAAGATGTTCGGCCTCTTCCCGAAAAAAGGCACGATCGCCGTTGGGTCGGATGCGGACATCGTCATCTTTAACCCGGACACCGAACACAAATTCGGCGTCCAGAACGAGCATATGAATGTCGATTATTCTTCTTACGAAGGATGGAAAATGAAGGGCAAGGTCGAGACCGTACTCTCACGCGGCCGCGTTGTTATCCAAAACGGCGCACACCAGGGTAAAGCGGGTGACGGGCAGTTTATAAAACGCGGCGAGTGTGTAAAAATCTGAACCGGATGTCGAAAACCGCCGATCCAACCTCATTATGGCTTACGCCGCTCGTTATCGAAGGCGGCGTGGCGGTCGAGTTTCGCGGTGATCATATTCACGTCCAGCTCGGCAAGGGTTTCGAGGTAAGTACGGAACAACGGAATGCTCTTTGGGCAATGATCGGCAGCATGGCCACTGAACACAAGACGCGCCGCGTTTTGGTCGAGGGCAAGGCTCCGGAAGGAGTTTTTCAAACCTCAGAGGTCATTGACGCCGGGCAAAAGGCAGCAACCGTGCCAAAACTTTGGATGGCAATGTGCTTCGATGCCTTTCAGCCGAATGAACTGACCGAGCTTTTTGAAACCGTCGCCGCCTCGCGCGGCATTCGGGTCAAGCATTTCACAAATGCCGAACGGGCCTTACTTTGGCTGAGAAATAATTCACCGGAATAACGCTCCTTTAGTTCCCACCGTCCAATTGTGACACGCGTCATAAATTCGAAGGTCAGATAGTCTTACGCTAGCCCTAGGAGTGGAATTGACCTATGGCTACATCTGCAAAAAACGAAAAATTTGTTTATTTTTTCGGCGGCGGCAAGGCCGACGGAAATGAATCAATGAAAAACCTTCTCGGTGGCAAGGGGGCGAATCTTGCTGAAATGGCGGGCCACCCCAAGCTGAGACTTCCGGTTCCGCCGGGCTTCACGGTTACGACGGAAGTTTGTACGTTTCTAAATTCCCATAAGAAAACCTATCCAAAAAACCTGAAGGCTGAGGTGGAAGAAGCTCTCGCCAAGGTCGAAAAACTGACAGGGAAGCTGTTTGGCGACGGAGAAAACCCGCTGCTGGTCTCGATCCGCTCCGGTGCCCGCCGTTCCATGCCAGGGATGATGGAAACGGTGCTAAATGTTGGTCTAAACGACAAAACTATCAAGGGCCTTATCGCAAAAAATGGTGACGAGCGTTTCGCGTATGACGCCTACCGGCGGCTGATCATGATGTACGCCGATGTTGTTATGGAAAAAGGAGCGGGCATCGAGCCAAAGGGCGGCAAGGGCGTTCGCAAGGTCCTCGACGAAAAGCTCGGCGACATTAAACGGGAAAAGGGCTACGCGAGCGACACCGATCTGACCGCTGCGGATCTCAAAGCACTCGTTATTGACTATAAGAAGGCGGTGAAGAAGATATTGGGAACCGACTTCCCCGAAGATCCGTGGCAGCAGATGTGGGGTGCGATCGGGGCTGTGTTTACCAGTTGGACAGGCAAGCGAGCGGTCGAATATCGGGTGATCGAGAATATTCCGGACGACTGGGGCACGGCCGTAAATGTTCAGGCTATGGTTTTTGGCAACATGGGAAACGATTGCTGCACCGGCGTGGCGTTTACACGCAATCCGGGTAATGGCGAGAACAAATTCTATGGCGAATACCTCGTCAATGCTCAGGGTGAAGACGTAGTCGCCGGTACGAGGACGCCGGCTCCGGTCAACGAATATTCAAAAAATGCACAGAGCAAGCAGTTTACGACGCTTGAGAAGTTGATGCCAAAGCTCTACAAGGAGCTTTTCGAGTATCAGAAGCGGCTTGAGGTCCATTACAAGGACATGCAGGATATCGAGTTCACTATTGAAAATGGAAAGCTCTATATGCTGCAATGCAGGGTCGGTAAGCGAAATGGTGTGGCGGCGGTCCGAATGGCAACGGAAATGTACACCGAAAAACTGATCGATATCAATACAGCTCTCATGCGCGTCGGGCCTAATCAACTGGTCGAACTTCTCCTGCCGATGCTTGACCCGAAGGTCGAGCTTATCACCAAGCCGATCGCGAAAGGCCTGCCCGCCGGTCCCGGCGGAGCGAAAGGCCGCGTTGTATTCACCTCGCAAGATGCCGTTGCCTGGGCCAAAAAAGGTGAGGCAGTGATCCTCGTCAGGGAGGAAACTTCACCCGAAGACGTGGATGGAATGCATAAATCCCAGGCGATCCTGACGAGCAAAGGCGGAATGACTTCGCACGCTGCACTTGTGGCTCGCGGTTGGGGCAAATGCTGCATCGTCGGATGCGGCGATATCGAGATAAATCACGAAGAACGAACCTTCCGGGCGAAGGATGGCTCCGTCATCCACGAAGGCGACTGGCTGAGCCTGAACGGAACAAAAGGCCTTGTATACGAGGGCAGCATGGCTCTCGTCGATATCGACCTCGACAAAAATAAGTCTTACAAAGATCTAATGAAGCTCGTCGACAAGGTGAAGGTGCTGGGTGTGCGTGCAAATGCCGAGACGCCTGAGGACGCTGCGCAAGCGCTGAAATTTGGAGCCGAAGGCATCGGCCTTTTCCGGACCGAGCACATGTTCTACGGTCAGGGCGGTGAGGAGCCGCTCTTCCTGCTGCGCAAGATGATCGTCAGCAAATCCGAATCGGAAAGGCGGGAGGCTCTAAAAGAGCTTTTCACATTCGTTAAAAAGGACGTTAAAGATACCCTCAAGGTGATGGACGGTCGGCCAGTGACGATCAGACTTCTTGATCCGCCGCTACATGAATTTGTGCCGCACGACAAGGAAAAGCTGCAGGCTCTAAGCAAGGAACTCGGCATATCGATGAGCGTGCTAAAGCGCCGGGTGATCGCTCTTCACGAAAATAATCCGATGCTCGGCCATCGTGGCGTGCGTTTGGGAATCAGCTATCCGGAGATTACCGAGATGCAGGTTCGTGCGATCCTGGAGGCTGCCGCTGAGTTGATCAAAGTCGGGAAGCAGGCTTTGCCTGAGATCATGGTTCCCGTGACGTGTACCGTGAACGAACTCTCGCACCAAAAGAAGATCGTTGACCGCGTTTATCAGGAAGTTTGCGCCGAGCAGGGTCTGAAAAAGATCCCTTATCTGTACGGCACTATGATCGAGACGCCGCGGGCGGCGATCCGCGCGGGTTTGATGGCTCAGGAGGCGGATTTCTTTAGTTATGGAACGAACGACCTAACGCAGATGAGTTTCGGCTTTAGTCGCGATGATATCGGCGGATTTCTGCCGAAATATCTTGATCTCAAGATATTGCCGTACGACCCGTTTCAGACAATAGACACGGACGGAATTGGCGAACTGATGCGGATGGGAATCGAACGCGGCCGCCAGATAAAGCCGAAATTAAAGGTCGGCATCTGCGGCGAACATGGCGGCGATGCTGACAGCGTAAAATTCTGCCATAAGCTCGGCATGAACTACGTGAGCTGCTCGGCGTTTCGCGTACCGATCGCAAGGCTCGCGGCGGCCCAGGCGGCGATCGAGTTTTCGAGCTGAAATGTTGTATTTTGAAGAATTCGCCAGACGAATTACCATGATTTTATGGTTATTCGTTTGGCAGAAAGAGATCTAAAGACAAAATACGGAGTATTTTCGGAGATCCTATACTACGATGGGATCGCCGAATCGATAGCGCTCGTCATGGGTGACGTTAAAGGGCGTGAAGATGTGCTTTGCCGCATCCATTCGGCGTGTATCGGTGGGCACGTCTTCAACAGCGTGGAGTGCGAATGTGCAGGCGAGATGGCGGCGGCACAAGCGGCAATTCAACAAGTAGGAAAGGGCGTGGTCGTCTATTTGGACCAAGAAGGGAAAGGCAACGGACACCTAGCTTTGATAAATAGCATACCGTTCAAAAAAGCCGGCCATAGTCAAAGCGAAGCATACAAAATGGCCGGTTTTGAGGCCGATGAGCGCAGCTTTCGCCCGGCGGCTGAGATATTGGCCGACCTCAGGGTCAGTTCGGTTATCCTGCTTACCGGAAATCCCGAAAAAGCAGACGACCTTCACAAGGCATCGATCAAAGTCTCGGGAACGCAAGCCCTCTCTGACGGTTAATGAAAATCCCAAACCTGTGCGAAAATTTTCGAATGATCTATTCCGATCGAATCTTATCTCAAAAACTCGAGAGCGCTGAGGCCAAATCGAACGCGGATTTTGTCGAGACCCGTGCTCGCCTGTTTCCTGAAAGCAGAGCAACATGGATCGAGGTCGGCGGTGCGTTTGCTATGTTTGACGGAGCCGGTTCGCCGTGTACGCAGACGTTTGGGCTTGGGATGTTTGACGAGATCACGGGCGAACATCTGGAGCAGATCGAAGCTTTTTTTGCGGAACGCGGAGCCCCGGTTTTCCACGAGGTCAGCCCCTTGGCAGACCCAGCGCTGATGCCGCTGCTTAACCAACGCGGGTATCAGCCGATCGAGTTGTCGAGCGTGCTGTATCGCGAATTGGATAGCGGCATGTTGAAGGACGGTGAACATATTGAGCAACTCAAAACGCGCGCCATCGAGCCTGAAGAGATCGATCTTTGGGCAAGGACGTCGGCCGCGGGTTGGGCGACCGAGCATGAAAGTCTCGGCGAATTTATGTTCAATTTTGGCCAGATCAGTGCAAGATGCGAAGGGGGATTCCCGTATCTGGCGGCGCTTGGCGGTGCGCCCATTGCAACTGGGATGTTATTTACTCACGGCGAAGTAGCGATGCTCGCTGGAGCCAGTACAGTTCCGGAGGGCCGCCGCCAAGGTGCACAGAATGCTCTGCTTCATGCTCGCCTTGCCCACGCCGCCGATCTCGGCTGCGCACTCGCCTGTATGGGAGCGTCGCCGGGCAGCCAGTCACAGAAAAATGCCCAGCGAAACGGCTTCAACATCGCATATACGCGTACGAAATGGCAGCTAATGAGGTAATATATGCTGTCATTAACCATTTATGAAGCGTTGTCCAAAATGCTTTCGCACATATGCCGACGAGACACAGAATTTCTGTCTCGACGATGGTGCGTGGCTTACTGACCCCGGTCTTGCGCCGGAACACCCTACGGCCGTAATACCGAGCCGCGTGCTTTATCCCTCCGAACCAAAGACGCAGATCTTAACCCATGCGCCGGACGCAATGACGGTATCCATGTCGGGCTATCAGCCGAATTCTATCGCCGTGCTTCCATTTGCCCATCTGAGCAGCGACCCCGATGATGAGTATTTCTGCGACGGCCTGGCCGAGGAGTTGATAAATGCCCTTTCCCGCGTTGACGATCTTAAGGTCGTGGCCCGGACTTCCGCCTTTTCATTCAAAGGGAAGAATGTGGATATCGCCACGGTCGGTGCGACGCTCGGCGTCAACAATGTCGTCGAGGGCAGTGTCAGAAAATCGGGCGAGCGAATGCGTATCAGTGTTCAGATGATCAATACATCGGACGGATTTACTGTTTGGTCGGATAAATACGATACCAAGCTGCACGACATCTTTGACGTTCAGGACGAGATAACGTCATCTGTCGTTAACGCTCTCAAATCTAAACTACTCAACAGAACAGACGAGGACGTCCAATTGTCTGCATTGCTCGATGAATTAAGGCATCATGCCCACGACGTCGAGGCATATCAACTCTATTTACGCGGAAGATTTCTCTTTAACAAATTCAATGAGCAGGATCTGTATCGAGCGCTTGATTGCTTTCGCAAAGCGATCGAGGCTGATGCGGACTTTGCCGAGGCATACTCGGGCGTTGCCGATGTTTATATGTGGCTGACCGAGCTTGGCCCGATCGCTCCGCGCGAAGGGATGCCGAAGGCGAAAGAGGCGGCGTTGAAGGCAATCTTACTAAATCCCGAATTGTCCGAGGCCCACACATCTCTGGGAATCGTTCTACAGGAATTTGATTACGATTTTCACGCTGCCGAGACCGAATACAAACTCGCGATCGAATTAAATCCTAACAACGCTCTTGCCCATCAGCTGTACGGAGCGCTCTTGGCCCAACTTGGCAGATTTTCTGAGGGGGAAAGGCGTTTTCGCAATTCGCTCAGGCTCGACCCGCTGTCGCCGATGGGAAGCTGGATCTACCCGTTTGGTCTTTTCCTCGAACGCCGTTTCGATGAATCGATCGATAGGGCACGCAAAATACTCGAACTCGACGGACGCTTTGCCGCAGCCTATCTCATCCTGTCTTTTGCATATCAGATGAAAGGCGATGTCGAAGCGTGTAAGGAGAACTATTGCAGCTTTTTAGAGATATTCGGTCTTACAGACGCGGCGGCCGAGGCCCGCGTGGGATTTGACCGGGATGGTTGGATGGGATTCCTTGAGACAATGACGGCACCGCATGTCAGGTCAAGCGTCACGTCCTACATTTCGGCCGTGTACTTTGCTGCCCTCGGCGACAACGACGCGGCCATTCAATGTCTTGAGGAATCACTGGATAAGCGAGAGGGACACATGGTAATGCTCAATGTCGACCCGCGTTTTGACGAGATCAGACCCGATCCCAGGTTTAGGAAAATAATAGAGACGATAGGGTTTCCATCTCTGCAAAGTTAAGCGCTATGAAAAAACGCCTTGGGGTCAGACGGAATCATAACGACGACGCTCGGGTGTCCCGGCGTATTTCGGTCTGGATGCGAGGTGCTCTTTTGTGCTTTGGATATTTGTTGGCATTTGCAGCGATCCCGTTAGCCGCTCAGCAAGCTCAGCAAAATCCTTCGCCGATGACCGATACGACGCGGCCGCATCCGCGCATCGCGAAGGTTGAGGTTTCGGGTCGGCGCACAGAATTAGGGGCTTTGAAAGGAGCGATCCTCTTCGCCGGCCCAAAGATAAAACCCGAAAAACCAATTCCGCTAATAATTCATTTTCACGGAGTTTCGTGGTTGATGGAGTATCATATCGCCGCACATTTTCCGGGTGCGGCACTGATCACGGTAAATCTCGGTTCGGGCTCGCGTGTCTATGGCGAGCCGTTTAGTCAGCCCGAAATGTTTCAAGGCCTGATAGATGAAGCTGGCAAAGATCTAGGGGCGAAGAAGGGCTGGTCCTCGATCACGCTGGTTGGATTCTCGGCTGGCTATGGTGCGGTGCGGGCGATCCTCAGACACGGTCGAAATTTTGAGATGGTGAATAATGTTTTGCTGCTCGACGGTATCCACGCCAGCTACGTCCCGGAAGGGAAACGGCTGGCCGACGGCGGTGTCATCAAAACAGACGACCTCGATTCATATCTCAAATTTGCCCGCGAAGCCGTGGCAGGTAACAAGAAATTTCTGATCTCTCATTCCGAGATATTCCCCGCGACTTATGCCAGCACGACTGAGTGCGTCGATTATTTGCTTACGACACTCGGCCTCAAGCGAAAGGCGAAATTAAAGAACGGCCCCGTCGGTACGCAGCAGGTGAGCGAGGTCGATGTGAAAAATTTCCACATCCGCGGATACGCCGGAAATACGGGAGCAGATCACGGCGATCAGCTTCAGGCAATGCCGGAATGGCTGAAATTGTTCAAAATAAAGTGATCCTATGGCCGAAACTATCCAACATGAAGATGGACGCGTCGAGCTGAATGAAACGGCGTTAGGGGACATTCAGACATCGTCGCTTTATAACGAGGACCTCGCTCCAGTTCCTGTCTACAAACGCGATTGGACGACTTACAACTATGCCGCCCTCTGGATCTCGATGGCGCACTGCATTCCGACGTATATGATGGCGTCGGGGTTGATCTCGGCGGGGATGAACTGGTGGCAGGCTTTGTTTACGATCTTGCTCGGCAATGTCATCGTACTCGCACCGATCCTGCTTAATTCGCATCCAGGGACGAAGTACGGTATTCCGTTTCCGGTTTTCGCACGCGCGGCATATGGAACTGGTGGCTCAAATCTGCCGGCAATGATGCGAGCGATCGTTGCGTGTGGTTGGTTTGGAATTCAGGCGTGGATCGGCGGGCAGGCTTTGCAGACTTTTTTTGCGGCTTTCATTCCAGGTTGGGCAACTATTCTCGGCGGGCCGATCGGTGGGCACACTACGACCGAATGGCTATCGTTTCTCCTTTTTTGGGGACTGAACATCGCGATCATTTACAAGGGAATGGATCTGCTGCGGATCGTTGAGAACTGGGCGGCGCCGTACGTTCTCGTTATGACAGGGCTGCTGCTGGCGTGGATATTGTATCAGGCGGGCGGCGTTGGATTTTTGCTGACCGAACCTGGAAAATTCCAGACATTCGGCGAATTCTGGCCGATATTTATTCCGAGCCTGACGGCGATGATCGGTTTTTGGGCCACTCTATCGCTTAACATGCCGGATTTTACGAGGTTCGGAAAGAGCCAGCGTGAGCAAGTAGTTGGTCAGGCCGTGGCTTTGCCGACGACGATGACTGTTTTTGCCGCGATGGGAATACTGATCACTTCAGCGGCTGTCGTTGTATTCCCGCACATGAATCCGGCGGATGCATGGGATCCGGTCAAGCTGGTTTCGCAATTCTCGCAGCCGGTCGTGGTCGCGATATCGATGTTCACGGTCGTTGTTGCAACGCTTTCAGTTAACATCGCGGCGAACGTGGTCTCGCCGGCAAATGATTTTGCCAACGCGTTTCCAAAACTCATCTCGTTCCGCACGGGCGGCCTGATCACCGGAATTATCGGCATCTTGATGCAGCCGTGGAAATTGCTGGCCGACCCGTCAGGCTATATTTTCTCGTGGCTTTTGGGCTATTCGGGCGGCCTCGGCTCGATCGCCGGCGTGTTGATCGCCGATTACTGGCTGGTTCGGAGAACGGAATTGAATCTCGGCGATCTCTATCGAAGCAAGGGCGTTTACGGTGGTTGGAACTGGAGAGCAGTTTTTGCAACGCTTTTGGGTTGCTTTTTTGCGTGGATAGGGTTGATAATTCCAAGTCTCAGAGTGCTTTACGATTACGCATGGTTTGTTGGATTCGGTGTTGCCTTCGTTGTCCATTGGGGACTGATGAAGGCGCTTCCAGAAGCGAAAAGTGCGGCACCGGATTAGAATATTTGTTCGGAGTAATCTCAATTTTCAATGAAAAACTATATAAAACTTTCAATCATCGCGGCGATCGTACTTTTTGCAGGGTCGATGTTCTTTCAGACCACGCAACTGGCCCAGCCGCAGGTTGAAACAGCCGGGCAGAAATTCAAGAGCATAAAGGTTCTGAACGAAATGCCTGCCGACCAGATGGGCAAGGTCATGAACATGATCTCGGCCTCGCTCGGCGTGAATTGCGCTTTCTGTCACGCGTCTAACGATGCCGACTATGAGAAGGAAGGATTCGAGCATAAAGATATGGCTCGAAAGATGATGAAGATGACCTTTGATCTGAATAAAAGTCAGTTTAACGGGCGTCCGGAGATAAACTGCAATTCCTGCCACAATGGCAAATCGCATCCGCAGCCAAGTTTTCCGCTGGCTCCAATGCCGCAGCCAGAACCGCGTCCGGCACAGCCGGCGGTAAAGCCGACTGCTGATCAGATCGTCACGAAATATCTAACAGCTATCGGTGGAGCGGAAAAACTAGGAAAAGCAAAGTCGCGAGCCATCACCGCAACCCGTATCGAGCCCGACGGCAAAACCACCGAAGCTGAAACGATTTGGCTTAGCGATAAGGCCTATCGCAGCGATATTATGTACGGCAAATCTGTTGTGACCGAGATATTTGACGGCACGGATGGAAAGAAATTTGGCGATGCCGCCCCGATCGAACTTAAACCCGATGATGCCGAGCAGATCAAACGCGAAGGCCAACTTTTCTTTCCCGCCAATATCAAAACGATTTATCCAAAATTGGAATTTCGGGCCCTCGAAAAGATCGATGGCCGCGAGGTCTATACCGTATTTGCAACAACCGCGAATAACCTCAACGAACGGCTGTCGTTTGATGTTGCAAGCGGACTGCTTGTCCGTAGAACCGTTTCATCGCGTACCATACTCGGGAACTTTGTTTATCAGGTCGACTACGCTGATTACAAGGATTTCGGCGGCATCAAGATGCCGGCAATCACGCATTACGCGATGCCGCACATTCGCTGGACGAGGAAGCTGGTCGATGTAAAAATGAATGTCCCTGTAGACGCGACAAAATTCACGTCGGCGAAGATGTAGACCTAAGAGGAATGAACTTATGTCAAGAATAATAAAATGCGGACTGATCCAGGCACACAACGTCGCTCCGACCGATGCGCCGATCGCTGAGATCAAAAAGGCCAACATCGACAATCAGATGAAGTTTGTCGAGGATGCGGCGCGGCAAGGTGTGCAGATGCTCTGTTTTCAGGAGATATTTGCTACGCCCTATTTTATGGCGGAGCAGCAAACGCGTTGGTACGACGCCGTCGAACGCGTTCCCGACGGACCGACGGTCAAGCTGATGCAGGACGTGGCGAAGCAGTTCGGCATGGTGCTTGTCGTTTCAGTGTATGAGGAAGAGATCGCCGGTATTTACTACAACACGGCGGCGGTGATCGATGCTGACGGGACGTATCTCGGGAAGTACCGCAAAACGCACATTCCGCATGTAGCGCCCGGATTTTGGGAGAAATTCTATTTCCGCCCGGGCAATCTCGGGTATCCGTGTTTCGACACGGCGTTTGCGCGGATCGGCGTTTACATTTGCTATGACCGGCATTTTCCAGAAGGTGCGAGATGCTTGGGCCTGAACGGAGCTGAGATCATTTTTAACCCGTCCGCAACTGTTGCCGGGCTTTCGGAATATCTCTGGAAACTCGAACAGCCCGCCCATGCCGCGGCAAACGGCTATTTCGTCGGAGCAATAAATCGTGTTGGAGTAGAGGCCCCATGGAACATCGGTGAATTCTACGGCCAGAGCTATTTTTGCGATCCTCGAGGCCAGATAATCGTCGAAGGCTCACGCAATCAGGACGAACTGATCGTTGCCGATCTCGACATGGACAAGATCAAAGAAGTTCGCAACACGTGGCAGTTTTTCCGCGACCGTCGGCCGGATGCGTACGGCCCGATAGTCGCGGATTAGTTCGAGCAGCAACTATTCACTTGTCACTACCAACGAATCACTGAATTCCTCAGGTTTTTTCAGTGGATAGTGACAAGTGGTTAGTGGTCGTAATATGAGAAATTTTCATTTTTCCATACTCATAACTCTACTTTTCGTTGCGATTCCGGTCTTTGCTCAGAACAACAAAGCGATCGAGGCGGATTTACTGCGCCACCTGAATGCCGTACAAAAAAACGCGGATAAGGAAAAGATCCGCGACCGTGAAAACAGGTTGCTCAAGCAGAAGCTTATGAAATATGGCCGCAGGGCCTCGACACTCAAATACGATTTCAACGGACTTGCCGACAAACTTTACGTTGCGACATCCAAAGACGGCAAGTTTCGCATCTATTCCTGGGATACCGAATCGGGCGGTTCGATGAAGTTTTTCGATGGCGTTTATCAGTATCAAACGGCGAAGGGAAAGGTCTATGCGAAAGCATTTGTCAGCCGCGGTAACGGAGCCCGCGGATTTTATTCGCAAGTTTTTCAGGTCGATCTTGGAAAGACAAAGGCGTATCTCGCGAACTCAAATCTGATACTTTCAAACTCGCTGATGCATCAGGACATCGAGGCATACGCGATCGAGGGCGAAAAACTAAACACGAATCTCCGCCTGATCCGCACAACGACCGCAATGCGAAACTCGGTCGGGTTTGATTACGATTTCTTCTCGGTCGTTGACAGACCGGAGCGGCCGATCAGGTTGTTTTCGTATGACGAAGCAAAGAAACAACTTCGCTTCCCGATCGTACTGGAAGATAAAAAATTCCCGAACGGCGGCAGAGTGAGCAATAGATACATTACGTATCGATTTAATGGCAAGTATTTTGTAAAAGTAGGTTAGCTGTTTGGTTTATTTTTCAGATCTGCGTTATCCGCGTCAATCTGCGGCTAAATATGTTTATGGCCAATGACTATTGCACACCGCTCGAAATCACCCAGATCGAGCAGAATTTTGCCGAGATCAACCCTGCATTGAATGCGGCCGAGGCGATGCACGAGGCGAACCGGTGTTTGTATTGCTACGATGCGCCGTGCACAACTGCTTGCCCGACCGGGATCGATGTTCCGTCATTCATCAAAAAGATCGCGAGCGGTAATCTGACGGGCTCGGCGCGTGTAATATTTGATGCAAATCCGATAGGCGCGAGCTGCGCCCGCGTTTGCCCGGTCGAGGTGCTTTGCGAAGGAGCCTGCGTCGAGAAAACGCTCCTAAAAAAACCCATCGAGATTGGCCGTTTGCAGCGATATGCGACCGATCACGCGTTATCAAATGGCAGGCGGATTTTCACAAAAGGCAAATCGATTGGGAAATCCGTTGGCATCGTTGGATCCGGACCCGCAGGATTATCCTGTGCGACTTATCTAACGCGACTAGGATACGACGTCACGATCTATGAGAAACGATCTCAGGCTGGCGGCCTCGATACTTACGGAATGGCCGAGTATAAAATGCCGAAAAGGGTTTCGCTGGCCGAGGTTGAACACGTCGAGAAAATGGGCGTAAAATTTGTGCTCAATACCGAGATCGGGTCGACCATCTGGTATGCGGATCTTTATCCTCAGTACAACGCCATCTTCCTCGCCACTGGCCTCGGAGCAACAAATAAGCTCGACATCCCCGGTGAAGATCTGCCCGGAGTTTACGACGCTTTGGCATTTATCGAACAGATCAAAACACGCGACTGGAAGAACATTCCCATCGGGAAAAATGTTGTCGTCATCGGTGCCGGAAATACCGCCATCGACGCCGTAACACAGGCAAAACGCCTCGGGGCCGAAAAGGTGACGCTCATGTACCGCCGCACCGCAAAAGACGCTCCGGCGTACGATTACGAAATGGAACTTGCACGCAAGGACGGTATCGAATTCATGTGGGAAACCACGCCGGTCGAAATCGACGGGCATTCGAGCGTCATGGGAATGCGGATCCGACAGGGCAATTCTGAATTCAAGATCGACTGCGACATGGTCATCAAGGCTATAGGCCAAACGAAAACCACTTCGTTTTTTACGGATGTTGTCGACATTGCAACTGATACAAAAGGCCGCGTTATAGTCAATGAAAATATGCAGACATCCGATGCAAAGGTATTCGCCGGCGGCGACTGCGCCAATGGTGGTGCCGAGGCTGTCGATGCTGCCCAGATGGGCAAACTAGCCGCTCAGGGCATTCATTTTTCACTCACCGGCGAGACCGTGAAATTCGCCGGATCCAAATAGTTATTTTGTTACCTGCGGCGAAAAAACCCTTAACTATGGCAAACCTAAATATCAACTTCGCAGGCATCAAATCTCCCAATCCTTTCTGGCTCGCTAGTGCGCCGCCGACGAATATGGGGTCGATGGTGGAGCGGGCTTTTGATGCCGGGTGGGGCGGGGCGGTTTGGAAGACTTTGGGTGAGCCTATTACCAATGTTTCTTCGCGGCTGGCATCGCTCGATCAGGGGCCGCTGCGGATGATCGGGCTGAATAATATTGAGCTGATCACGGATCGTCCGCTTGAGGTCAATCTCAAGGAGATGGCCGAGTGTAAAAAGAAATACCCGGATCATGCTGTCATCGCCAGCCTAATGGTCGAGTCGAAAAAAGAGGCCTGGCAGGACATCACAAAGCGGGCTCAGGACACCGGATGCGATGGGTTTGAGCTTAATTTCGGCTGTCCACATGGCATGTCGGAACGCGGAATGGGAGCCGCAATGGGGCAGGTTCCGGAATACACCTGCATGGTCACCGAATGGGTGAAAGAGGTTTCTGACATTCCGGTGATCGTCAAACTCACGCCAAATGTTACCCATATCGTCCCGCCGGGCCGGGCTGCTCAAAAAGGCGGCGGCGATGCGGTTTCGCTGATCAATACGATCAACTCGGTGATGGGCGTCGATATCGACACGCTCATTCCGTACCCGAACGTCAACGGCATGGCGGCCCACGGCGGTTATTGCGGCACGGCGGTCAAGCCGATTGCTCTTAACATGGTGTCGGAGCTTGCCCGGGATGCCGAATTCAATATCCCTATTTCGGGCATCGGCGGCATAAATACCTGGCGTGATGCGGTTGAATTCATGCTGCTCGGGGCCGGAAATGTCCAGGTCTGCACAGCCGTGATGCATTACGGCTACCGCATTGTCGAAGACATGATCGACGGCCTCAACAATTACCTCGACGACAAAGGTTATGCCTCGGTCAACGACATCATCGGAAAATCCGTCCATCGCGTCACCGACTGGGGCAATCTCGATCTCAACTACGATGTCAAAGCCCACGTCAACGAGGAAAACTGTATCCGCTGCAACCTCTGCTACGTCGCCTGCGAGGACGGTGCCCATCAGAGCTTCGAATTCGTCGAATCGAACGGCGTTAAATACCCCCGCGTTATCGAAGAAGAATGCGTCGGCTGCAACCTCTGTGCCTTGGTCTGCCCTTCGCCCGGAGCCATCTCAATGATCCGAGTTGATGAAGGTGGGCCAACCCAGAGTTGGCGAGAGCGGACGGCGTCACCGTAAGGTCATTCAAAAATAATTATTTTAGATATGCCCGCGATGGATCGCGGTTGCAGCAATGCGTCCCAATTCTCCGACGAATTTATCGAACCCTGCGAACCTTGTGTCCCTGGTGAAACCCTTTACATATCTGGCGTAGATCTGCTGGCAGATGGCGGCGATCTTGACGGTGCCGAAGGTGTAGTAGAAGAGCATGTTGGGAACAATGTGTCCCTGGGCTTCGGCGTACATTTCGACGAGTTCGCGGCGGGAAATGTTTTCCATCAGGACCCGCGGATTGAATGGCATGTTGATGAGCCATTCCGGAGCGTCGCTGGACATCCAGTAGCCGAGCGTGGTACCGAGGTCCATCAGCGGGTCGCCGATCGTGACCATTTCCCAATCGAGCACGGCAGTGACGCGGGTGAGGTCGGTCGGGTCGAGCATGACGTTGTCGAATTTGTAATCATTGTGGATCAGTGACGCGCCGGATTCCGGCGGGATGTTGTCATTGAGCCACGTGATCGCAGATTCGAGTTCGGGGTGGTCGTCGGTCTTGGCGGCGAAATAGCGTTTTGTCCACCCCTCGACCTGGCGGCGGTTGTAGCCTTCCGCGCGTCCCATGTTTTCGAGGCCCGCTTTGGCGAAGTCGAGCGAGTGAAGGTCGGCGAGGTTTTGGATGAAACTTTTGGCGATCTGGAGGCGAAAGTTTTGTGAGGTTTCGAATAGATCGTAGTTTGGAGTCCCGCCTTCAGGCGGCAACTCCCCGGATGATGAGCCGCCTAAAGGCGGGACTCCAAGCGTATGTGTCCCTGGGATTTTTCCCCGGATTATCAAGCCCTCGCGGCGTTCCATCAGGTAAAATTCGGAGCCGGTGATAGATGTGTCCCTGACAAAGATCAGCGGTTTCGGTGCCGGTGGATAGACCTTCGACAGCTTTGAGAGCACGTCAAACTCTCTGTGCATGTCGTGTGCCGATTTCACTGTGTTGCCGAAGGGGGGACGGCGGAGGACGTATTCCAGGGGAGAACCACCTGCGTAAGCGGGTGGTTTGGTGTCCAGAGCAGTGACCACCCGCTGACGCAGGTGGTTCTCCCTTAGACGGACGAGATAGGTCAGGTTCGAGCTGCCGGCGGGAAATTGCTCTACATCAATTTCTGCCGTGTCGACTCCGAGTTCAGAACTGAGGAACGCGGCCAGACGTTCCACATCTATCTCTTCTCCGGGCCTGACGGCATTGGTTTCAGCCATACAACAATTTTCTCAGGTGGTGATCGAAAGCCACCGAGGAACGAACCAAAAACTCCAAATAATACGCGCCAAATTTCTGAAGATTATTGGGTATTGCCGCATTGAAAGCAAGCTAGTAAGTAGGCATTTAGTTTTCAAATATCCACAATCTGACACATTGTTGCATAAATAAAACAAAATGTCAAGAGAAAAATTGCATTTTTTGTTTTTCGGTATGTCCTAGTGTTGTGGTGTCAAAAAGTAGTCGTAGAATTTAATTGTTAATCGTAAACTGGGAAATTGTTAAATGGTAGTAATATTCCACCACCCAATTAACGATCGACCAATTTACAATTAACGAGTCAAAAAGGTCGCACCAGACACCTATTCAGCACCATAAGATTAGGACATGACCAGTTTTTTTTCACGGCTCCGGTGCTTTCCTCTAGCCTCATCAGCTTGTGTGCCTGTTCGTCTGCAATTTTGAAAGCTCCGTTAGGAGCGTGGTGTTCGACGCTAATGAGTAACGCCCCTTACGGGGCTGAATCATCTGAACGGAATCGCGTTCCACAAACATTTGGCTTCTCTGGAGCCGAAAACTCTCCCAGATTTAGACACTGACCAAAATGACCCCAGAGCGGGTCACTCGTATTCCCAACTATTTTGGAAATCGTGGTACTTTTGGAATCATGAATTTCGAACCTTCGGCAAAAACTCTTGAATTCGCTTTGCGTCTTGCGGCCTTTATGGATGAGCATATTTATCCAAATGAGGCGGCGTATATAAAGGAGATCGGGACGGGTGACCGTTGGGCTCCGTCGGAGCTGATCGAGATGCTGAAGGACAAGGCGAAGGCGGCGGGGCTTTGGAATTTGTTTTTGCCTAGCGAGTCGGGGCTGACGAATCTGGAGTATGCACCGCTGGCCGAGATCATGGGACGCGTGACGTGGGCGAGCGAGGTTTTTAATTGTTCAGCGCCTGACACGGGGAATATGGAGGTGCTGCATCTATATGGTACCGATGAGCAGAAGGCGAAGTGGCTGACGCCGCTATTGAGTGGCGAGATACGGTCTTGTTTTTCGATGACCGAGCCGAACGTGGCTTCGTCGGACGCGACGAATATTCAGGCTTCGATCGTGAGCGATGGTGACGATTATGTTCTGAATGGCGAAAAATGGTGGTCGACCGGCGGCGGAGACGCGCGGTGCAAGCTCTCGATATTTATGGGCAAGACCGACGAGACTGCCGCGAAGCATCTGCAGCAATCAATGATCCTCGTCCCGATGGATACGCCCGGTGTGATCGTTCAGCGGCAGCTCGATGTTTTTGGGTTTGACGACGCGCCGAACGGGCATTCGCAGATCTCCTTTATTAATGTACGCGTGCCGAAGTCGAATATTCTGCTCGGCGACGGACGCGGGTTCGAGATCGCGCAGGGCAGGCTCGGGCCGGGGCGTGTTCATCACTGTATGCGGCTGATCGGCGTGGCGGAGCGTTCGCTGGAGTTGATGTGCGAACGCGTAAAGTCGCGCGTCGCGTTTGGCAAGCCAGTCGCCGATCAGGGCGTCGTTCGCCAGTGGATCGCCGAAGCCCGCTGTGCGATCGACCAGGCACGCCTCCTCGTGCTCAGAACTGCCTGGCTGATGGACACCGCCGGAAACAAAGCCGCCCGTCGCGAGATTGCGATGATCAAGGCGATCGTACCAAAGATGGCCTTAGAGGTCATCGACCGCGCCATCCAGGCCCACGGCGGCGGCGGCGTGTGTCAGGATTATCCGCTGGCTCAGGCTTGGATCTATGCGAGGTCATTGCGTTTAGCTGACGGACCGGACGAAGTACATCTTGAATCGGTGGCTAAGATGGAGTTAAAATAATGCGTCGCATAGCACTGTCGGGCGTCTCACTAATTAGTGTCTTACTATTATATGTTATATTAGTTGTATGTCAAATCCTTTCGAATTCGGTCGTGAACTTGGGTCTGAGGAATTAGTCAACCGTACAGATGAACTGGAGACCGTTCGCAACACCATTGAAGCTGGCGGGAAGCTCTTCATTATAGGTCCACGCCGCTACGGCAAGACCTCTATATTAAAGACGGCCGCTGAAAGGGCCGAGAAAAATGGCAGTATCGTGTTCCGATATAACGCGGAGGGATTTCCGGATCTTGGTCAGTTGGTGAGTCGGATCATTGAAGACAGCGGTAAGAAATTAAAAGGAAAAATTGAAAACACCGGTGAGAAACTGCGGAAATATTTTCGATCGCTGCGTCCTGAAATTAGTTTCGGTTTCTCACAGAACGAATGGAAAGTTACCCTCGGGGGTACTCCATCGTCATCGACAGGCCAGGTCGGGCTGCTTGTCGATGCCCTAAACGGACTTGAGGAACTGGCGGCCGACCAGCCAAAGGGAAGGAGTGTTGCATTGATACTGGACGAATTCCAGGAGATCATTGAAGCAGGTGTCACTGCCGAAAAGCAGATCCGCTCCGCCATTCAAACACATAAACGAACCGCCTATATTTTTGCCGGGTCCGAGACGCGGATGCTTACGGAAATGACCACCGATGCAGGTAGGCCATTTTATCGGCTTGGCAAGCTTCTTTTTATTGGAGATCTGCCACGACCCGAGTTCGCCCGTTTTCTGATCGACAATTTCGTCAGAGGAGGATTTCTGCCCATCTCCGGAGTGGATGAGGAAAAGCGCCGGGTTGCAGACCTAATCTTAGATTTGTCCGAGGACGTTCCGTACAATGTCCAGATGTTAGCTCACACACTTTGGGATAGGTTGTCGCAAATACAGATTGCGACTCCCGACAAGGCCATTCTAACCCGGGAGATCGTTGAGGAAACCCTCGAAGCTGTGATCCGGCGAAACGATCCATTTTATACGCAGTTTTGGAACGGCCTGACAGCAATACAAAAAAAATGCCTACACGCTGTCGTTGTAGAGAAAGGCGAACGCCTCCAATCTCTAAGCGTCGTAAAAAGTACCGGCGTATCACCATCCAGTATGCGGAAATCAATCGATTCATTGATAGGGAGGGATATTCTTCGTCCCGTGGAAACCCGGGGAACGGTTCGTTTTCGTTTTGAAGACCCTTTCTTTGCACACTGGATCAAAATATTTACCTTCTAAATTCGTATTTCCCTCCGCTTTTTTTAATCGAATCGATCATTCTGACCGAACATCAAAGGTCACTTTGCATACATTTCTTTCATTATGCGTTAAACAATGCAAAAAAGTGTTGACATAAGTTTTGCATTGCTGTAATTTTTATAGAGTGACGGCATATCCACCGTCTCACCTTCGCCACCAGAAGCGGCAAAGTTTTCTGAAGTTAGGTTCCACACGAGTCACGGTTCGTGACCGAAAACATCCGACAAATGCGATTTTTGCGTACATCTCAGAGTTGACCTGCCTTGAAGCGAACTTCCTTACTTTTCGGTCTATCGGCTGGTGGCAAAATCCTCTTAATAAAATTCGCAGCTGCGGATGGGAACAAAAAGAAAACTTTTCGGGTAAGACACGCATCCGGACGGATGCTAACAAGGAGCAAGAAAAATAATGTTCGGTAAAAAGAAAAGCGTTGCCGGTTTGGACATCGGTTCCAGTTCGATAAAGATGGTCGAGCTTGAAGGCAAGCTGAACAATTTAAGTTTGGTCAGTCTCGGATTTGAAAATCTGCCGGGCGACACGATCATCGACGGTCAGATCATGGAGCTGAACGTCGTTTCGGACGTTATCATGAGTGTCTGCAATAACCATCAGGTTACCGCGACCAACGTCGTCACCGGCGTCAGCGGACACTCGGTCATCTTGAAGAACATCGTTCTGCCGCCGATGACCCGCGAAGAATTAGAGGAATCGATCGATTGGCACGCAGAGGAGCATATCCCCTATGACCTCGCGGATGTCAGCCTCGATTATCAGGTTACCGCCGAAACCACCGATTCGACCCACGTGCTGATCGCAGCTTGCAAACGCGAGCGCATCGACAATATCAAACAGGCGATACAGTTGGCTGGCAAAACACCGGTTGTGATCGATGTTGACACTTTTGCCCTTCAGAACTGCTACGAAGTCAACTACAACCCGACCGACGATCAGGTCGTGACGCTCCTTAATATAGGTGCTTCCACGATGAACGTAAATATCGTCAAGGGAACGCGTTCGCTCTTTACGCGCGACATCACGGTTGGCGGCAGCCAGTTCACCGATGTGCTTCAGAGAAGCCTCGGACTCAATTTCCAGCAGGCCGAAGCCGTCAAACGCGGCGTCGTCGATGCAGTCGAAGGCATCGAAGAAAAATCCATCGAGCCGCTTATGAACAACGTTACCGAGATCGTGGCGATGGAAATTCAGAAAACATTCGATTTCTACCGCGCGACGACCGAAGACAATCAGACGGTCGTTCAAAAGATCCTCATCTCGGGCGGCGGATCGAAGCTGACCGGTTTAGCCGCTGAACTTTCGCACCGTTTGGAACTGCCGGTCGAGATCCTCGATCCGTTCCGCAATATCAAGGTCGACGGCAAGAAGTTTGACCCTGACTACCTCAGTGAGATCGTGCCCGAAATGGCTGTGGCTGTCGGTTTGGCAGTAAGGGGAGTGTAACCACAATGATCAAGATCAACCTACTAAATTCTGTAACTGAAAGACAAAACGGAGCCATCGTTGCTGTCGATCGCAAGGTCTCAAGCCCGGCTTCGCGCCTTGCCCTGACATCTGTGGTCGTGTTTGTTCTCCTCGCCGCCGTCGTTGGCTGGGACGTGATCAGTTCGCAAATGGCCAAGACCGAAGCCGAACGTCAGCTCGCCGAGCAAAAAACGATCGCCGCCGAGCTCGAAGTCGTGATGAACGAACAGAAAGAACTCGAAGGCAAGATCGCCGGCATCGACGCCCGCATCGAAGCGATCAAAAAGCTTCGGGCCTCACAGGCCGGCCCGCAGGCCGTACTTGACGCGATGCGAGAGCGAATCGCAATGTTCCCGGGACTTTATCTCGAGAGCATCGAGCAAGGGAAAGACGGCATCGTTGTTTCCGGCAGTTCGCCTGACGAATCGCAGGTCACGCAGTTCGGCCGCAGCCTCGAATTCTCAAACGGGCTGTTCTCGAACCTGAATATCGAGACGACACGCAACGAGATAACCAACGAAAACGCTCCGGTTAAAGTTGGCGACACAGGCGAACGCCCGAAAGTCGCGATCGTACAATTCAAGATCCGCACCGCATACACGCCTGAAAAGGCGGCGGGAGCCAACAACGGCACCACTCCGACGACCGCTTCGGCGTCAGGCCCGGCCGCCGCCGCAGGGCAGACCGCTCCGCCGCCGCAGGTCGCAAAAAATTGATCGGTTGACCAAGCAAATATAAAAGGGAAAACGAAATGTTAGAGAAAATCAAAAATCTAAAGTGGCACTTCCAATTGATGTTGCTCGTCACCGTAGCGGCGTTGCTCTACACGAGCGTGTGGTACTTCTACACGAGCGAAACCAGAGCCGAAACAGCAAAGCTGTCGGACGAAGTCGCAGCATTGACGGCCAAGAACGAGACGGCACGCGTTGCGACCCAGCGAATCAATGAGTTTCGTGCTCTGTACGCCAGCAAGGCTGAGGAATACGAAGAACTCAAGGTTCTTTTGCCCGAACAGCGTGAACTGACCAATGTTCTCCAGGGCTTGCAGGATACCGCCAACAGCTCACGCCTGACGGTTATGCGATTTAACCCGCGCGATGAGGCGAATCAGGACGGTATCATGGCCAAGCCGGTCGAGGTCGAGGTAGACAGCAACTTTACCAACCTGCGTTCGTTCTTTGATGCGATGGCAAAACTGCCGCGTATCGTTTCGATCACGGATTTCAAGATCAATCAGCTGCCCAAGCAAACGGACGCCAAGACGATCCATGCACAGTTTTTGCTGACGGCATATTACGCCGGCCCGACGGACCTGAATCCGAAGCCCGCGGTTCCCGGCGCACCTGGTGCACCCGGAGTTCCGCCGCCAGCCGGACAGTCAGCCGCTCCCGCGGGAGCCCCAGCCCCAGCCGGTCCGCGTCCACCCGCAGTTCAGGGTGCCCCGCCAGCAGCAGCCCCAGCGAAATAGTTTTTACTACCCAACCTAAGAGAAAAAGCCATGATGAACACATCGACATTAAAACGCTTTGTCAGCTTTGCCGCCTGCGCCGCAGCGTTCGTGGTTGTGAGCGGAACCTTTTCCCAGGTCTCAGCTCAGCGTGATCCGTTCCAAAAGCCCGGATTCATGAAGCCAAAACCAGTAGTGGTCGCAAAGCCAAAGCCTGTAAAGGTAGCAAAACCGGTCTTTACGTACGTTCCGCCAACGGTCGAGGCACGCATCGAGTATTTCAAGCGTCTTCGCGAGACAGCGGCTGCGAACGGGACTACGATGCCAAAGGTAACGAGCGTTCTGACGCTCAATGAAATGGCTGTGACCGGGATCTTCAAAACGCCTCGCGGATATGCCGCGATCGTCGAAGCAACGCCCATCAAGCTCTCTTACACCATTTATCCGGGCGAGAAATTCTTTGACGGGCAGCTTGTCGCCGTCGATGAGAACCGCCTTGTCTTTAAAAAGGTGACAAAGGTCGCCGAAGGCAAGTTCGTATCGTCGGTCGAAAACAAAGGACTGAGGCAGTACGGTGCCAAGGGAACAGAAACCACGGCCACCGCTCCGCCGCCAGTCGAAAAGCCGGCCGAGACCGCAAGTAATACAACGCCCGGCGGAAAGGATGCCAAACCGGCAAAACCGGCATCAAACCCATTCCTTTCACCAGTTGACGAAATGAACTCGCAGCCCGAAGCACCGAAAGAGCCCGCAAAAATTGCGAAAAAGCCGGCCAAGGTCGCGAAGAACAAAAAATAATTTCCCAAGGCCCCACATAAGTTTCGATTTCTTGCAGACAAGAAACGATTTGATCCAGTTACGGAGGAAACAATGAATTCTCTTATCAAAATACGCGCTACGGTCAGCAAGATCGTTACCGCATTAGTTCTAGTTACAGCTTTTGCCATTTCGATCTCGGCTCAGAGAACTGATCCGCAGAGTCAGGGCAAAATGTACGGCGACCCGGGTTTCAAGGGCGAGGTCATCGACCTTAACGTTGTAAACGCCGATGTTCGCGAAATTCTCAACTACATCACCGACCAGTACGGCATCAATTTCGTGATCGATAAATCGGTCAAGGAAACGCCGGTAACGGTCAAGGTGAAAGATGTTCCATGGAACGTCGCTCTCGATTCGATTCTGCAGGCCCAGGAACTGGGCGTTCAGGTCAACGGAAACATCCTTCGCGTTGCATCGGGAACCGTTCTCGCGAGCGAAGGAGCACTACTGCGCGAGCGTCAGAATAATCAGATCGATACTTCGTCGCTTGTTACCGAGCTTATTCGTTTGAACTATGCGACTGCATCGGGATCTATTAAGGTTGGCACAACGACAAGCGGAACAGCTACAGACAGTGGAAACAGTGGAGCCAGCGGTGCGGCCGGAGCCTCGGGCACACAGGCCGGCGGCGATGGCTTGCTGCCGATCATCAAACGCAGATTATCACGCCGCGGTTCGATCGAGATCGATTCGCGAAGCAACTCGCTGATCATCACCGATGTTCCGGTCAACGTTGCCGCCGTTAAACAGCTCATCGCTATCCTTGACCAGCCAGAACCGCAGGTTGAGATCGAAGCCCGCATCGTCGTTGCTTCGCGCACCTTCAGCCGTGATATTGGCGTACAGCTTGCAGGGATCGTGACGGGCGGCCGCAATAGTGGAGCTTCGATCGGAACGCTTCCCGGGGCCACCACCGGACTGCCGATACCGACCGGCTTGCCTATCGGTTCGATCAACAATAGTTTGGCATCGAGCATTGCAAATACCGCGATCGGGTTGACAACCGGCATCTTCGGAACGGCGCAGCTGAGTGCGCTCATTTCGGCTGGTGAAAAGAAAGGCGAGGTTAAGGTGATCGCGACACCGCGCGTTACCGCTCTTAATAACCGCCCGGCTGAGATCAAGAACAGCACGCAGATACCGATCACGACGATCCAGCCAAACTCCGGTACCGGGTCAGCCGTTATCGCAACCACCACATACGTTGACGTTCCGCTTCGTCTCTCGATCACACCGCAGATCACTGATCTCGGCACCGTTATTCTGAACGTAGTTGCTGAAAACAGCTCAACTGCTCAGATCGCAGCGGGTGCTCCGCCGGCGATCAATACACAGAGTATGACTACACAGGTTACGGTTCCTGATGGCGGTACGACGGTCGTTGGCGGCGTTCTGTTTGACGACGAACGCGAAAGCCAGGACCGCACACCCGGTCTCGCCAGCATCCCGATCCTTGGTAACTTGTTCAAGAGAAAAGGCATTCAGCGTAATACGAACGAGATCCTTTTCTTCATCACGCCGCGTATCACGCGTCCTGATTACAACGCTCAGGTTCAGAGCGGAACCGCTCCGAGAGGACCGGCGATCGCTCAGCCCGTACCGATGGGCAACCCTTCGTCGAACTCTTCGCCGACACCGGCTCCGACACCTCCGGGCATCATCCTCCAGTCACCCGGCCTCGCAGTCCCAGAGGGCCCGGCTTCGCCGATCAAACCAAAAGAATGATCGCATAAAAAGTAAATTGTTTCTTCCGAAAGGCTGTCTGCAAAGGCAGCCTTTTTTTCCTTCGACTGGAGCGCGGGGCGCCCGCTTGCCAACGCCCGAAAGGGCGTGAACGAACCAGCATTCACTCAACCTGATCTAAACGCATGCTTCGCCGTGTTGCGAGCGGGCGCCCGGCGCTCCAATCTTTGGGGGGAAACATGATGGGTAATTTTATGCGCCGCCCGAATTGAGAAGATCAAAAGTGTGAAACGTTTCACACTTTAAATAAAACGCCCTGTTTAAGGGACAACAATGTGCAAAACACCCGGATTGATCAAAGGGTTTCGGTGGTTTGTCGCGTAAAAACGGCCTGATTGGTAGAGGTATTTGGGAGATTGGTCAAAGGTCATTACTGGCAAAACTCCTTTACCATTCCGAGTCAGAACCGCCTGCGTAAGCGGGCGGAACGCCGCCGGATTTTGTTCAATATATATTTTCGTGGCTCGTTCGTACCGCCCGCTTACGCAGGCGGTTCTGACCGTGGCCTGTCGCCTATTCCAGCCCGATCAGATCGAGGTTTGAGATCGCTCCTGTGATATTCAGGACCTGCGGAGCGAAGCGATAGCGTTTCGAGGCGACGCTGACCGTGTAGGTTTGGCCTACCTGGATCTGATCGAAGCTGAAGATGCCAAATGAGCCGGTTGTAAACCGCCGTTGTACCGATTGAGCATCGGTCAGGATAACGACGGCGTTTCTGAGGGCGATGCCATTCGGCGTCAGCACGCGGCCTGAGATCGTGACGGTCGGAGCCGTGAGAGCACACGCAAAACTCGTCACAAAACCAGCTCCCGAGAGCGAAACATCATCGATCCGCCAGCCGGGATCGGTTCCTGTGCCTGCGGTATTGTCGTCGGCTCCGAATCGCCAGCGAAGCTGGACGATCTTGCCGTTTGCCGAGGCCGGGAATTGAGCGATCGTGGTCAGATAGCCGTTCGAATTGCCCGTCCACCCCTGACGGCTTGCGATCGGGTTGTTGCGTCCGCCGCTGAGCGAACCATTGTATCCGTTTTGCACAAAAGTGCCCCCCGCCGTGACAAAGTCCTGATAATCGCTGCCCTGGATCGAGATCTCCAGAACTCCGCCATCCCAATCCGCTTCGGTATTGTAGTTATTGCGGAATGTGACCGTTGCGGTCGGGGAAGTGATCGAGATCGGTGGCGCCGTCAGATCCGTTCCGCCGCCGACGGTCGTTGGATTTCGGGCGTACATGACGTTCGGTGCGGAATCAGGCGTAATTGTTGAATTTACAAAATTTAAGCCATTCGAAACAGTGACCGCAGTCCAGCCTGTGGGTAGCGAAGGCGAAGCGATGCCGTCAAAATTTTCGGCGGACGTTGTCGCTGCTGGTTTGCCGACGAAAATATTTTTTGTGACCGTAAAGGGCCCCAAACTGCTGCCAAACTGTATCGTGACCGGGATCACCGAACCGCAAACTGTGCCGCTCGGGATCGTATAACCCAAACCAACAAACAAGCTTGCCCGGCCGGATATATCTCCGATAACGAGAGTCGGATCATTGCCGTTGCTCATCGATACGCTCGTAGCGTTGCGGCCCGTTGCATTTGTAACAGTCATGTTGAGAGAAACCCGCTCTCCCGGCTCCGGATAGCCGTCACCGTCTCCGCCCTGAGAGTCGGTTACCGAAGTCAGAACTACGCTCAAATTGGGCAGATCGAATGATTCGGTAACGCGGACCTGGCCGCCGCCGCCCGTGCTGATGCCGCCGAGGGCCTGGATGCTCGCGTTTGCACCGAAGCCGCGTAGGGCAAAGCCGGCCCAGGCGTCGGCGAGGTCGGCCTCGGTTCCGCTGGCAAAAATGGCGGCGATCATCGCGTCGCGTTCCGAGATCGGCGTCGGGCCGAGCGGCGCGAGCTTCATACCGTCGGTGACGAATTGTAAGATTCGTCGATTACCAGCTTCCCACCCTAGTCGCTGGATCATACGGGCACGAATTTCCCACAGCGCCACGCCCCATACCTCGCCTATTGCATGAACCTGGTCAGCCGTGACATTAAATCTTGGGTTAAATGCCGCGTCCGAAATGTCCGATGTGGTCGCATCGATATCCCTGAAAGTAAGCGGATTGTGAGGACGATTGAGCGGGCCGCCGACGGCGGCCATTATCGCTTTCGGAAAGCGGCGGATGCCGTAATAGTAATTATTAAAGCCGACGCTGCTGTACAGATAGGTATCGTACGCCCCGATCGTATAAAGCCCGTCGATCGGGTCGGACGGTGTGCTCAGCAGGCAGTGAGCGTAAAAATCGGACCAGCCTTCGCCCATTCCGCGGGCAATGTCGAGCTGTAGGCCGTCGCCGTTGCCGTGAAGGCGGTTCGACAGGCCGTGTGTCAGTTCGTGGATGATCACGTCAGCATCGAGCGAGCCATCGATATCAGGGTTGGGCCCTTGCCACAGATACATCTGCATCTGCGGGCGGGCCCCGTCGGCGGGTGTCGAGAAATTTGCGTTGTTTATGCCGCTGCAATCCTGTGCCTGGGCCGAAATGCGGTCACCGGCGAGCCCGCCGCGGCCAAAGTTATCGTTCTGAAAATTGCGGGCGGCCTCGGTAAATCCAACGCGGTAAACCTCGTCATGAAATACGTTCGAGATATAAAAAAGCTGCGTAACGGCCGCTTTTTGAAAGTCGGTCGGGACGGCGTTTGTCCCTTCGTCGAGGCACAACTGCGAATTCTGGCCTGCCGGAATCGGCGAGTCGCCGGTGTTAAGTGCCGGATTTGTCGGCACGCTTGGATTTATCGGGAAATTGAAAACACGATTCGGCGAACCAGTGGGAATGCTGCCGGGGTCGATGGCATTTGCATTGAGTGACCCGTCATTTGGAGCCTCGCGGTCGAGTCCGGCCTGGACGTTGTTCCCGTCTAGAGTGTTGCTGCCGTCGGTTATCCAGCCGAGGTTGTTGAATGTGTACGGTGCTTCGTTGCCGATCCGAGTAACGGCTGTTCGCGATATGCCGGCGGCCTGAACGCCGTTTGGCGACGAGGTCCCGGGCGACATCGGGAACGGGCTGTTAGCGATGTTGACCATCGCGTTCGGGTTTGCGTAAACATTGTAGGTCGCGGACTGTGATTGGTCTTCGGTAATGTTCTTTCGCCAGAGCATCGTGCCGGTTTTGGCGTCGACGATCACGTAAAAAGCGTTCACCGGCTGCCATATCAGCACTCGCCACGCCGGAACCGCCACGCCGGGCTCGGTCGGGAAATAGAGCTTCTCAGCCGTTGGCGCCGAGTCGCCCTCGCCAAAAACCACTTTTTGTCCCGATGCGCTTGGAGTCCCGCCTTCAGGCGGCCTCTTCGCAAGCGGGCTATTAATGAACCCCGCAGCCAACTTCAACGCCTCCGCCGGATCGCCAAAATCCGTCGAGAGCGAGCCTTCATCCAGGTCAGGAGCGAAATTATTGATCACACGAATGATCTCGCCCTGCTGAGTAAACCCGGCCTTTACGCCGCCGCGAAAGACCGGAATGCCGTTGGTCTGCTGATCCAACTCAACGTAAGAAAGCCTGCCGTCGGGATTGGTGTAATCGGAGAAAACCTTGAGCTGATCGAGCTGCGATCTGCGGGCACCAAGCAGTTCGGTGTTGGCGTTGAGAAAGCTTTTGAGAGTGTCCGCACGGTTGCCGCTTGTTGCTTTTGTTAGAAATGCACGGCCTTGTCTTACGTCGGGGGCGATGACTTCGGGAATCCATAGATCGAGGTTGTATTCGATCTTTAATGTCGGCACGCTCTGCTTTAGTTTTTCCTCGCCGCGAACCATCGCATCGCGAGCGTCGGCGATCTCGGGCGCATTTTTCCCGGCAGCCGTGCGATACGAAGCGATCGTTTCGACCGCGTGTTTGTCGGTGCGAATGTCGTAATTCAGAATGCCGTCCTGATGGCTTTCGGTGCGGTCGCTGCGGGTTTTTGCGGCTTGAGTGACTGGTCGAGAGAGCAGGAAAACGGCCGCAACAATCGCAACAACGACCATGGCGAACAAAAACTTACGTCCGGTCCCCGAATCAAAACTACGTGACATGAAAGATCCCCTTAAAATTACTACTGCTTAGGATGCAAAAAAACCGGTTTGGTTTCGAATAAAATCGACAAAAACATTAAGATAATACATTCGTCGACCGCTATAAAGCGTAACACGTGGGAATTTGATTTTTTCATATATCCGGGAATGGCTGCTGAAAAGGCACAGGCGCAAAGCGAAAACTCAAACCAGGCTGTATTCGGCCCGGACGGCCCGATCGCGCGTTTTCACGATGGTTACGAGTATCGCGAAGGCCAGGTCCGCATGGCCGAGGAGATCGCAAAGGCGTTCATCGACAAAAAACACCTAATCGTCGAGGCCGGAACCGGAACCGGCAAAACGCTCGCGTACCTCATCCCCGCGATCAACGAATCGATCCGCACCAGGAAACGCATCATCATCTCGACCGGCACAAAAAACCTGCAGGAACAGTTGATGGAAAAGGACATTCCGCTGCTGCAGAAGATCTTTCCGAAGAAATTCTCGGCGGCGTACATGAAGGGCCGTTCGAATTACGCGTGTCTTTACCGCCTGCACAAAGGCAGCGATCAGCCGATACTTGATGGCGTCGGCGAGGTCGCGAGCTTTCGCGAGGTGGTCGATTGGTCACGCGAAACCCAAACCGGCGACCGCGCCGAGCTGACTTTTTTGCCCGAAAACCTCCCGTTCTGGAACCGCGTCAATGCCAAGGCCGAAACGTGCCTCGGCCAAAAATGCCCCGATTACGAACCGTGTTTTATCACGCGGATGCGTTCCGGGGCCGACAAAGCGGACATCGTGATCGTCAATCATCACCTGTTTTTCGCCGATCTGAATGTTCGCGGGAACCAATTTGGCAAGGTTTTGCCGGATTATGGTGCCGTGATATTTGACGAGGCACATCTGATCGAGGATATTGCGGCGGACTATTTCGGGTTTCAAGTGTCGAATTTTCGGGTCGATGAGGTGGTTTATGATGCCGCTTCGCTGCCGATAAATGATGCGATATTTAATGCGGCGATAATGAAGGTTTCGGCAAAGATCGCCGGGCTGTCGGAGGCGTTTTGGTCGCGGCTCTCGCAAGCTCGCGGCCAGGAAGGCCGTTTTCCGCTGCTGCCCGATGCGTTTACGGCCCGTGGTCGCGACGGTGAGGAACCGACGCCGCTGGGCGAAGCTTATCATGCCCTCGACGATTCGCTCGGCCGACTCGAAGCCGATTGCGATGTATTTTCCGACAAACTCGCCGAAGCGGACAGCGTAGTAAAACGAATTCGGCAGATGCGGTTCGATCTCGGGTTTATTGTTAAGCAGGCCGACCGTAACTTCGTCTACTGGCTCGAACGCCGCGGACGAGGTGTTTTTCTCCAGGCCTCGCCGGTCGATGTCTCGGGCCTGTTGCAGGAAAAGCTGTTCGACAAGGTCGACACGTGCATTCTGACCTCCGCAACCCTCTCGGCAAACGGCAGTTTTAATTTCATCCGCGACCGCCTCGGACTCGCTCCGGGCAAGACCAATTCGATCGAGGCTCCGTCTTCGTTCGACTATGAAAATCAGGCGATCCTGTATTTGCCAAAGGCGATGCCTGACCCGCGTTCGCCCGATTTTACCCAGATGGCGGCGGCGGAGATCGTGCGGATCCTACAGGTGACGAGCGGCCACGCGTTCGTTTTGTGTACGAGCAATTCGTCGATGACCGCGCTGTATGAGCTTGTCTCATCCCGCGTCGGTTATCCGTGTTTTTTGCAGGGATCGATGTCAAAGACGGGCTTGATCGACAAGTTTCGTTCGACGCCAAATGCCGTGCTGTTTGCGACCTCGAGCTTTTGGCAGGGTGTGGACGTTCGCGGCGATCAGCTCTCGTGCGTGATCATCGACAAACTGCCCTTTGCCGTGCCATCCGACCCGCTCGTCCAGGCCCGCAGCAAACACATCGACGACAACGGCGGCCGCTCATTCTTCGACTACAGCGTCCCGCAAGCCGTTATCACGCTGAAACAAGGCATCGGGCGACTGATCAGAAGTAAAACAGATCGCGGCGTCATCGCTATCCTCGATCCGCGATTGAGGACAAAAGGCTACGGGCGCGATTTTTTACAGAGTCTACCGAGAATGCGGATAACTGGTGACGTTGAGGTTGTTCAGCGAATCTTCGACACGGAGAATTCAGCGTTATGAAGTTTTTTGTTGGGAATCTCTTATTCATTGCCGCTTCCTTGATCTTTCTCGCCGGTTCGACCCCAGGCCAGGTGAAGAACGAAAGGCTTCGTTTGGAGCTTTTGGACATGGTGAAACGCGACCAGGCAGCGAGAGATGAATGTGCCAAAGGGAATGCCGACGAGCAGATCAAGTGCATTGTTAGGACGGCTCAGGAGATCGATGCGCCTAATACGAAACGGATCGAAGAGATCCTGAATACGACAGGTTTTCCAACCTCAAAGGCTGTGGGCATCGATGGCGTGAAAGCGTACTTTCTGATCCTTCAACACTCAGATTCAATTGTGCTCCGCCTGCGATGCCGTAAAGGGATCGGGCAGGCGTGGAGAGAAAAAGTCCTCTCGCCGAGCGAATATACTGGCTTCATCGACCGCCTATTAGTTAAACAGGGAAAGCCGCAGATCTACGGCTCGAATTTCGAGTCGAAGGATGGAAAACTAATAATGAGCAAGACCAAAGACCCCAAGAATCTTGATAAACGACGCAAACACGCAGGTCTGCCGACAATTGCGGAATATGTTGAAATGTTGAAGAAAGCCTACAATTTGGAAGTTGTTTTGACAGTAGTAAAATAAATTTATGCCCGCATTTTTTGAAGTGATGATTGAACGCAATTTCTCGCTCCGAGCCCCCTGCCATTTTCTGTAAGATTTCGTGATAAAATCTTCAAATAGGAGGTTGGAATTTATACATGGCAACCACAACAGTTGAAGAATTTATAAACAAGATCAATGAGCTAAGCCATACGGACCGGGCGGAACTGCTTCGTCGGCTCAATCAGCCTCAGCCCAAAAACGGTGAACCAAAAAAGCTGCCGGCGAACGGTCATAAAGGCTACGTCAGCCCGGATACGATCTGGATAAAAGAAAATTCCCACCTTTATCGTGGACAGTACGTAGCTATTAAGAATGGAAAGTTCGTCGCGTCCGGCAGGACGATCAAGGAAGCAGATCAGGCTGCAAAAGCTAAAGGTGTTAACGATCCACTGTTGCATTATGTTTTTCCAGCGGATTATATACCGTGGGGCGGATGGTAGTACATGGCTCACGACCTTACGTTTGAAACGCTCATTGATTATGATACTGGAGTTCCGGGTATCTCGATCAATGTCGAATTACGCTTAAGAGATTCTTCAATTACAGTTTTAGCAAAAGTCGATACGGGGTCGGACAGTTGTATTTTCTCGCGAGAATGCGGCGAACGACTTGGGTTTGAAATAGAGTCGGGGGAGAAGCAGATTTTTGGAACCGCATCTGGATCCTTTATTGCCTACAGTCACCCGGTAACATTAGTTACGGCGCCATTTTCGTTCGATTCAACTGTTTATTTCGCACACGACGAAGGTTTCGATAGAAATGTTTTAGGTCGATTCGGCTGGCTCGACCGCGTATTAGTTGGTATTAACGACTACGACGGTAAGCTCTATCTGAGCCGATAATGCCTCAACATAAGAATTATGCCTGGATTTTTTGAAGTTATGATCGAACGCAATTTCTCCTCTGCCCACCAGCTTCGTGGGTACAAGGGCAAGTGTGAGAATTTGCATGGGCATAATTATAAGATCGAGATCTTTGCCCGTGGATCTGAGCTTAATAATATCGGGCTGCTGATAGATTTTGGCGACTTGAAATCAGCGGCTGATGAGATCGTAAGATATCTCGATCATCGCAATCTGAATGAACTCCCGCCATTTGACGAGGAACTTAATCCATCGGCAGAAAATCTCGCCCGCTATTTCCTGGAATACCTCAATTCCCGCATTTCTGACGACCGCGTCAATGTTTACAAGGTCCGCTGCTTTGAAACTCCGACCAGCGTTGCGACGTATCAGATCGACTAAAATCCGTTCGGTTCACCTTCTTTAAATTTCCGCTTAGTCTCCAATAAATACGAGAGGTGGTAGTAGTTGAGGTCTGTCTATACACTGGTTATTCTTCGGGGAAAAACAGTAGGAGAGCGTTTCCAGCCTCGTAAGATGCACGGGCCAAGATCGTGATCGAATATGAAAAAATATTTACAGGCATTCTCCTTGGCAGTGATGCTGGTCCTGGCTGCGGTAGTTCAGGCTGCCGCGCAGAACGTCGCGGGTACGGTCAAGGATCAGAATGGCCACGTTGTTGCCGGTGCCAGCGTGACGATACGCGGAGTACAGAACCGTCTCAGCCGGACGACTGTTACGGATCGCAGCGGCGATTTTTCGTTCCACTCGCTGGCCGCCGGCGATTATAACATAAGCGTCATCGCAAAAGGATTTGCCATCGCCGAACAGCCGTTTGCTGTAACGACGTCGGGCGTTAGCGGTTTGGCGATCTCACTTGAGGTAGGCGAGAGCCGCGTTTCTGTAACCGCCGAGGTCGGGCAGCAATCGAATGCAGTGGATATTCCTCAGGCGATCAATGTCATCACCCCCGACGCCATCATCGAGCGGGCAACTTCAGTTCTCGCACAAGCAGGCGAAGAGGAAGCAGGACTAAATTATCAGCGCACGAGCCCGACGATCGGCGCCGTCGTCGTCCGCGGAATGACGGGTAAGAATGTCGTGAATTTTGTCGACGGTGTTCGCTACACGAACGGTGCCCAACGCGGTGGTATCAACTCATTTTTCAATTTGAACGAGCCGACCAATCTACAATCGATCGAGGTCCTTCGCGGGCCGACCGGTGCACAGTACGGTTCCGATTCGCTTGCGGGGACGGTCAATCTCGTAACAAAGTCGCCGAGTTTTGGGATGGCTACGCCGGAATGGCACGGCGAATTTACGCCGGTTTTCAGCTCGGCGGATAGAGGCTTTGGTTCGTCGGGATTGCTGAGCTACGGCACGCGCCGCTTCGGCGGTTATGTCAGCCTGGCCGGACGCAAGATCGGCGATGTCCGCACGGCTGGAGGTAATGATACTCACTCGGCCGTTCTACGGTTTCTCGGTTTGCCGTCAACGACGCTTTATGACGATAGCCCTGGAACCGGATTTAGCCAGTATGGCGGTGCGGTTCGGCTGAATTTTGCTCCGCGTGACGACCAGCAGGTCATTTTTCACTATCAGCGAAGTCAGCAGGATAACGGCAAGCGTTTTGACCAGCTTCTCGGCGGCGACGGTAATCTTATTGCCGATCTGCGAAACCTGATGCTCGATTTTGGATACATCCGTTACGTTAAGCAGGGATTTGCTCCGTTCGATAATTTCTCGATCACGGCGTCGTATAACAGCCAGCGTGAAGAACGCGTCAACCAGGGCGGCCAGGGAAACCCGAACGGCGATATTACCCACCAATACGAGCGCACATCGACATACGGCGTCAGCTTCTTTGTTGATAAGAAGTTTGGCCGCAACACAATGCTGATCGGCGGCGACGCCTATGCTGAAAAGCTCAATTCGCCGGCGTTTATCGTCAATCCGGTTGCAAATGCGGTGACCATTTCACGTCCGCGTATACCGGATGAAGCAACATTCGATTCGCAGGGGATCTTTATTCAGGACCAGTGGGAAGTCATTCCAGACCGTTTTCGCGTCACCGGTTCACTGCGTTACAGCGGGATGCATTACAACGTTAATTCGACGGAATCGCCGGTCGTTGGCGGCCGCCGCCTGTGGACCGATGACGATCTCAAAACGGCTGATCTGTCGGGCCGTATTGGTGCGGTTGTTCGAGCTTCCGAGCATTTCCGCGTCGCGTTCAACGTCGCTCGCGGATTCCGCTATCCGAGCATGACCGATCTCGGAACGCTTGGTCTGACGGGCGATGGTTTTGAGGTTGACCATATAACGGCGATGGCTTTGGGCGGGACTATCGGAACGACGGCAAGTGCGGCGGCCGTTTCGACGGGACTTCCGGTTGAGAAACAGCGTTCGGAAAAGAGCAATAGCTACGATCTCAGCCTCCGTTATCAGCACAAGCGTTTTGATACTGAGCTGACTATCTTCCGTCTTGATATCGTCGACGCGATCACCAAGCAGGCGTTAATACTGCCGCCGGGAGCGGTTGGGAACTCTCTCGGCGGTGAGCTGATAGCGAGCCAGAACGCCAACGGCACCGTGTTCGTCGCCGCGACGACTGTTCCGGTTCTCGTTCGCACGAATTTTACGGAAGCAAAGACGTGGGGCGTCGAATATGAAGCTGAGGCCAAGCTTCGAAGCGATCTGGTTCTGAAAGGCAACTACACGTACATAAAAGCCGCCGATAAAGCGACCGGTCTTCCGCCAAATATCGAGGGTGGAACACCGCCGCCGACTGCATTTCTGAGCCTGCGATACAACCATTCGCGCTTTTGGCTCGAGGGATATTCGACGCTCACAGACCGTCAGGACCGCCTGTCGAGCCTCGACCTCGGTGACCGCCGAACCGGAGCCGGCAGATCGCGTGCTCAGATCCAGAATTACTTCCGTCGCGGAGCCTGCGTCAATGGTCTGACCTCACCCGGAACGACGGGCTGCACATCTGCGGGCGGTATCCTGCGAGCGACCAATGAAACGCAGGCACAGGTTCAAAACCGCTTGCTTCCGATCGGAGCGACTATCAACGGCGTTCTGGTCGTGAATGACAACACGATTGTCCCGCTCTACACCTATTTGCCGGGCTATGTAACCGCAAATATCCGTGGCGGGATCACGATCAATGATAAGGCAGGATTTTTCTGGTCGCTTGAGAATATTTTCGATCGCCAGTATAGAAATCCAAGCTGGGGCATCGACGGAACGGGTCGCTCATTTGCGGCCAGCTTTAGGGTTAAATTCTAGAGCGCGTTTTCCCTAGGCCTTCACGCTAATAGTTTCGGTAGCCGTTGCGGTGCAAGTCGTACCGTCGCTACAGGTCACGGTGACCGTTACGGTTATGACCAGTGTCCCTGCCTTTGTAACGTCGACGATGAGCTTACCTCTCTTGTCGCTGCCCGCGTGGATCGTGTAGGTGGCAGTGCTGGCTGCTCCGACGCTCCAGGAATGAGAAATGCCCTCAAGGGAACACTTACTGCCAGTACAGTCGGCCCGTTTCATATTCGGTGTGAAGGTGTTCTCCGTTCCGCCGCCGTCAGATCGGGTCGTGTCGCCGGTAATTGGGGGCTTGGCGAATTCGCAGTTGCATTTACATTTTTCGTTACCACCCGCCTTATTGTCTGCGAGAACCGTGGCGGTAACGCTGAAGCCGCCGGCCATCGTCCCGGTCAAGCCGAAATTCCGCGAAAAAGTGCCGTCCTTTGCAACATTTTCGGGCTTTATCTCTAAATTCTGCGTGTTGCCTCCAGTCATATTGGCCGAGCCGGATGTCACAAGTCGCAGCGGAAGGGTTGAGGTTATACCCTTCAAACCAGTAACTCGAATATTCACTGTCGTCTTGTCACCCTTTAGGAGGTTTGTTTTTGGCGAAGTAAGTGCTACGCCGACGTTGCGGACAATGGCGCTCGCGGTATTTCCATTCTCGTCGAGGTCGAGATTCATCGGTCCGGTGATGGCTGTTGGGCTGCGAAAGATCGCGCCTCGAGGTGATTCGATGATCAAATCGAGAGGTTGTCCGCCGACTGAGCATTTTGTATTCGATGCGTCTCCGTCAAACGGCCCGGTGATCGTGATCGGGCGTCCAGCCTGCGCGAGTTTTGGCATCTGAACTGAAGACGGCGTGATCCCAGGCATCGTGGAAACAGGTACCTCGGCCCTGGCGATGTGCGAGCCGTTAGGGCTTATGAGTTCGAACACTTTCGCGATGCTCTTTGCATTTTGGGCCAGTACCTGTGGTTGGTGCCACTTAAATCCCGAACTATTGGCCGGAAATCGCTGCCCGTCGCCGAGATCGACGACCATACCGCTTAGCGTGCTGGCGTTTGAGGCCAGTTCTTTCGGGTCCTTGCCGACCGGTTCGATGGATACGGTTCCGCTGATTGTGTCGCCGGCTCGAATGTCGCTCGGCAGATAGACATTGATCTTCCCGGCGGGAACTGCGAACGTGACGGTCGTTAGGCCTCCGGCGCTCGCGACGGCACCGCTCACGGGCGGTATCGGCTGTGAGAATATGGCGAGTGACCCTGTAAAGGTGAATAAAAACAGAAATAGGCGTGAAAGGCCGTGCGGAATGTTCGTCATCGTTTCAGTCCTCCTCAAAGAAATCGTGAGAGTCATCGAAACGTTCGTTAGTTACGTCCTGATTTAACAGGGGGCAGCCTTTCTTTATCATCGCTACGTGGCCATAAATGTGACGGCCATCACAAAAACGCGCAAAAAAAGCGTCCATCGGAATGGACACTCTCTTTTCTGCTAATAATGGTCGGGGCGAGAGGATTCGAACCTCCGACCTCACGGTCCCGAACCGTGCGCGCTACCAGACTGCGCTACGCCCCGTCAATCAATGTTTGAGTGTAGGTTACCCGCCACTCAGTGTCAAACTTCAGTTCCTTCTTCTTCAATCCTCTTCTTGCCGTAGCGGTGTTTGAGAAATTCGATTATCGGCGGCAACAGCGAAAGGAAAACAACCACGATCACGACCTTTTCGATATGATCCTGTAGGCTTATGTGAAATGTCTCTTCGATAAGGCGGCCGACAAAATAGCCGGCGAGCACCATGCTCGAGATCCAGAGGGCTCCGCCCGCGATGCTGTAAGGCAAAAAACGCGAATAAGGCATCTCGGCTGCCCCAACCACGATCGGAGCGAACGTGCGGACGATCGGTACGAATCGTGCCAGGATAACGGTTTTGGGGCCGTATTTTTCAAAGAAGTCGTGAGCTTTTTGTACGCGGCTTGGTTTGAAAACCCAGGAATCTTCGCGAGTGAAAAGCGTTTTGCCCATTACGCGGCCAGTCCAGTAGCCCGTACTGTCCCCGATCACCGAGCCCGCGAAAAAGGCGAGCAGGACGTAGAAGACATTAAGTTTGTCAGGCAGAGTCCTCGCCATTAGGCCGGAGACGACGAGAAGGGAATCTCCGGGCAGAAAAAAGCCGACCGCGAGGCCCGTTTCGGCGAAAACGATGAAAAACAGGCCGAAATAAACGTACACGCCGAGCAGGTCAAGCATGTAGTTGATCAGATGAGCCGGATTGAGAAATTCTCGAACCTGATGGAAAAGTTCAGACAGTGATTCCATGATTTTTAATATAGATGCTACCAGCCATGTTCGCCAATCAAGGGCACAAACGCACATGGGCCGAAGTTTTCAACCGTTGAGCCGGTCTCTGTCCGCGTGACGCGGATGAGCATTTGCGATTTTCGGTCTTCGCCGACGGGTATCACGAGTTTGCCGCCGACCTTGAGCTGCTTGACGAGAGGTTCAGGGATCTCAGGGCCACCTGCCGCAACGAGGATCGCGTCGTACGGCATGTAGGCATCCCAGCCATTCGTACCGTCAGCCACTTTTAGCGTGATGTTCCTGAATCCAAGCATTTGCAAGCGTTGATTGGATTCGGCGGCGAGAGTCGGCAGGCGTTCGATCGAAAAGACCTTGCGGGCAAGCGAAGCGAGGATCGCGGTCTGATAGCCGGAACCTGCACCGATCTCGAGGACTTTTTCGGAACCTGTGAGTTTTAAAAGGCTCGTCATCCGGGCCACGATGTACGGCTGTGAGATCGTCTGGCCGCCGGCGATCGGCAGGGCGTTGTCGCGATAAGCCTGTGATTTTATGGCTTCGGGTACGAAAAGGTGCCGCGGCAGATCTGCCATGACCTTGAGAACTCGTTCGTCGGCGATCTTGTATTCGTCGCGAAGTTTGTCGACCATGCGAAGCCGCTGCATGGACATCTCGTCAGTCAGATTTGGCCTCGACGCGGCGTTCATTAGTTCGTGTTCCAGTTTTGCAGAGTTTCGAGCGCCGCGTGATCTGTCAGGTCGCTGCGCATCGGCGTGACGGAAACGTAGCCCTCGTCGATCGCCTCAAAATCCGTTCCGCCCTCAGCGTGAAAGCCCTCGCGAAGCTCGCCGATCCAGTAATAGTGCTTGCCGCGGGGATCGAGGTGCTCGGTGATGATCGGCCGAGCGTCTTTGAACCCCTGCTTGGTGATGCGGATCCCTTTCGGCACGCCTTTGGGAACGTTGACGTTGAGCAGCGTTCCTTTTGGAATACCGTCAGCGAGTGCCTTTCGCGTGATCTCGGCCGCGATCCTTGCGGATTCGGTGAAATCCTGTTCGCGATAAACCACCAGGCTGAATGCGAGCCCCGCAACACCGAGGATCGTCGCTTCCATTGCACCGGCGACGGTTCCCGAATATGTGGCGTCATCACCCAGATTACCGCCGTGATTGATGCCGGAGCAGCAAATATGCGGTAGTTCGTCCTTTGGCAGGATTTGATTGAGAGCGAGCGTGACGCAATCGGTCGGCGTCCCGTCCACCGTCCAATGCCGCTCGCCGCGATGTCTGATCCTCAATGGCCGTGACAGCGTCAGGCTGTGCGAGGCTCCGCTCATCTCGGATTCCGGAGCGACAACATAAACATCACCGACCTCTTTCAGAGCTGCTTCAAGCGCCAAGATGCCTTCGGCGTGATAGCCGTCGTCGTTTGTTAAAAGTATGCGTGGTCGGGTCATGAGAAGTTAAAAGTTATAAGTGAAAAGTTAATAGTGAAGAGAAAAAGCGGAAAGGTGAAAAAGAATACTGACTTTTTCACCTTTGCACTTTTCGCTTTTAGTTATTAACTATCTGTTGCCTTGTCCCATCGGTGGACGCGAGGCTCCCGGACCGGTTCCAGTGCCGCCGCCCATCGGACGCTGCTGACGGAAACGTCGGCGATTACGCTTACGAGCGTTGACCGATTTCAACTTCGCCTTCTGACCCGGCGGGATGAAGTGAGCGTGTTTCTTGAGATCCTTAATGATCTCTTCACTAATAACCTTTCTCTTAAACCGACGTAATGCTGATTCGATAGATTCGTTATTGTTCACGTTAATATATGCCATTTATTTGCTCACCTCCTTTCGGCGAAAATCTTGCTGGTTAGAGCAAACAAATATTAGAACGGAAATTCGACGAAAAAGCAAACCGAATGTTTATGTCCTTAACAGTAACAATAATTGTTATTGATAACAAAGAATGTTATTCTGAAGCTCCGAGGGACTTAGTATGAATGTTTCACTAACACCAGAATTAGAAAGGATCGTAAATCTCAAGGTGGAAAGCGGCCAATATAATTCGGCAAGCGAGGTAATGCGTGAAGGATTACGACTTCTCCAACAGCGTGATGAGGCGTACGAGCAAAAGTTGGCATGGTTGAAGGGCGAGATCCAAATCGGCATCGATGACCTTGAAGCTGGACGGTTCAGTGACGGATCAGTAGCCAGAGAAGTTCGGCGACGGCGGCTGCTTGAAATGCAGGAGCAGAATGCTTAAGTATTTAACGACTGATCAAGCCGACAAGGACATAGATGAGATCGTCGACTATATCGCCGGCCGAAACGTTGTAGCGGCTATTTCGCTTGATCGGTCATTCTATGACGTGTTTGAGATGTTCGCGGATAATCCCGAAGCTGGTCGAGAACGTCGTGAATTACGAGAGGATCTTCGGAGTTTTCCATGCGGCAGCTATATTATTTTATATAGGCTGTGGGCGGGAAATGTTATGATCCTCCGCATTGTCCACGGAGCCCGCGATCTGGAAGAGATTTTCAGTTAACTGTCATGTCAGCGGATTCTTAACCTTCAGATCGATCCTCACCGGCACTACACGTTTAAAACTAAACCCCATTTTCTTGAATTTTCCGAAAACAAAGGCTGTTCCGGTGACGGAGAGTTCGGCTTTGCTGTTGACGAGTTCGTTGTAGGCGGCTCGGGGAAGGCTGGAGGTCTTTAGCGTTATGCGGGCTGGTTTCGTGAAAACTGTCCATTCGCCCGCTTTGAACGGGAACGAGTGTTTGTAATCTTCGACGTCAACTCGGAAGTCGTTGACAAAAATATCCTTAAAGGTAACTAAGTCGACTTTGCCGCTTTGTTTTTTTGAGAATACGGAGAACGGGATTTCGATCGTAGCACCGAAAAGCCCAATATCGACAAGCTTTGGATCGGACAATATTAGATTTGCGGAATAACTTTCAAAGCTGTGACCTATTTTGTAGGTTGCGATAGAGATATTTGAATCGTAAACCTTATAACCGTTGATCTTATCCGGCCAATCCTGAGGTAGAGCGGACGACGCGCAAAAAAGAAAAGCAGCAAAGATCACCGTTTTTATTGATCTATTTCGACGAAGCCTTGGACTTTTTTGCTGTTTCATCGCTCGGCGGCTCGACCTGGTGATCTTGCTTGATCGCGTCCAGGACACCATTGATAAATTGTGTTGCCTCGTAAGATGAAAACCGGCGGGCGATTTCGAGGGCTTCGTTTATCGCTACGGTGTTTGGCGTGTCCTGATACATGAATTCGAATACGGCGAGACGCAAAACGTTGCGATCGACGATCGCCATCCGCTCGATTCGCCAGTGTTCGGCACGTGTTTTTATCACGTTGTCGATCGCCTCGAGGTTGTCCAGCGTTCCGCAAACGAGGCCGTTGGCGAACTCGCGGGTTTTGTCATCGATGGCGGTATCGCCGAGTTCGTTCCAGTAATTACTTGTCAAACTCGGGCAATCTCGATCAACGAGATCCGATGCAAAAAGCATCTGCAATGCACACTCGCGTGCCTTGTGACGTGTGCCCGAACTCTTCTCTGCTTTATCAAGCGACATTCAAATAACTCTCTTTTCTTACTTCAAAACGAGCTTTCGCCGCACGGGTGATCGAGCTCAATGTGCTAGCCGTTTCGATCGCCGAAATAGCCGCTTCAAAACCTTTATTATCGGCACCTTCGCCGGTTCGTTCGATGACCTGCCCAACCTTATCGGCCGTGATCACGCCAAACATTACCGGAACTCCCGACTGCATAGATGCCTGCATTAATCCTGCGGCTGCCTGCCCCGCGACATAATCGAAATGCGGGGTGTCTCCGCGAATAACGACACCGAGAGCGATTACAGCGTGATATTCGCCGCTCTTCGCTGCTTTAAGAGAAGCGACCGGCAATTCGAAGGCTCCAGGAACATGGAAAATGTCGATGTCCGCGCGTTCTGCTCCGGCACCGAGCAATGCTTCCATCGCTCCGTCAGCGAGCTTTGACGTGAATTCGTCATTCCAACGAGCCACGACGATCGCAAATCGGAGCCCTCCGGCCGAAATATCGCTGCGTTTGAGTTCGGTTTTCAATTCGTCTCACCTACCATCGGCTTCACTTACCTAAGCCAAGTATAGAGAAGGCGTTCCAGTATTGACAAGCTGTTGACGGATTTTAAACCGAACAGATGTTGCGAGGCGGGCTGCTCGCCGAAGTGGACAAAAGCCGACAAGCCCGTTACTTAAACGGGAACTTCGGAACTAACCGTAAAAAAAACGGCGGAAGTATCCAGTACGATACGTCCGCCGCCAAAGACAGAAACCGATATTCACCAGCCTCTGAAAAAACCTAATGATCTAGCTGCCGCCGCCGCTCCACATTTCAAAGCTGCCCCAGATCTGATCGATGATCGATTCGTTGGCCGCAAATTTTGACTCGTCGGTTCCGATTATCATCACATAGTTATCCGTAACGTCGGTGCCGACGAGTATTCGGACCTTGCCTTTACCGCCTGTCGAGAGAACGGTTGTTGCATCGGCGACAGCGTATTCGTCACTTTCAGCATGGAGTTTGTCGGGCGTGACCTTTTGGCCCATGCCTTCGAGGAATTTGACCGCGTCAGTGAGCAAGTCTTGCTTTGAGAGCGTTTCATCCTTGTAAGCAAGGACAAACACGTCGATCTCAGACGGGGCCGGTGTGGTCGCGACCATCACGTCAATTCCTTCGAGCTTTTCCATCTCGCCGGTCGATCCCTCGGGCAGCGAAAATCCGTAGCCTTTCTTCTCGTCGTAGACGTAAACCCAGCTATCCGGAACCGGATTCTTTTTGGCCGATTTCGCAGTACCTTCGGGCTTTTTCTCGTCCGCGAGCTTTGGCTTGGCACTCTCGGTCTTGGCGCTCGTCGTGTTGCTGTTACTGGAATTTGCCGCCACCGTATTCGCTGGTTTCGCCGGTGCGGCATTGTTACCCGTGCCTACCGAGAACGAGCAGCCGCTCAACATCGACGCGATCATTGCCGCCAGAGCGATCGTTATTGATCTCTTTTTCATTGCTTTCTCCTTGTGTTTTACCTACTCGACTACCGCAGTCGGTTTCCGGTTCTTGTAAAAGAGCGTGATCTTTGAGATCTTACGCAGGTTGAAATTTTCCCACTCGATAAAATTACCTTCACTGTCCTCGACTCGAAGATCCCACATTGTTGCCTTTTCCTTGCGGTCAAAAACGATGTCGAGATCATCGTTCACCTCAAGCGTGTCGGCTCCGAGAATGTCGTCGCCCCAATCCTTGGCGTTATGCGGCGTAACATATAGGGCATAGATCTCGATACCGGTTTTATTTACTACCGTAAAATCCTGAGCCGCCTGCGCCGAAACCTCTGCCGTCGTAACTCCCGGAAGATAGAAAATACCAGCCGTTAATAAAGCCATTAAAGCGATTTTGATTATCCTGTTCATGTCTTAGTTTTCTCCTTCTTTTTTAATGGAATCGTCCGTTTGTCCGGGCGTTCTATATATCTAAACGGACTTTTGCATTAAAAAGGGGCAACTGACTGAATAGTTTTTTTTATTCACGCTATTTACTCTATAATCAAGCGAAGTTTCTTTGTCGAAAATAATGGAAAACAACGGTTCTCGCGAGATATCACTCCTCCTTGCTGACTGGAGTGAGGGCGATGAGGTTGCTCTTGAGCAGTTGATGCCGCTTGTTTATGACGAGCTGCGACGGCTCGCGCGCGGCTATATGCGGCGGCAGCCGTCTGGCCACACCTTTCAAACAACGGAACTGATCCATGAAGCTTATTTGAAACTGGCTAAGAATGATGCCCAAAATTGGAAAAACCGGGCGCATTTCTTTGGCGTTGCAGCCAAAGCAATGCGGCATATCCTGGTTGATTATTCCCGTGCTAAACACAGCCAAAAACGCGGCGGCTGGCAGGAAAGAGTTACGCTGACGGAAATGACTGCAAACTCAAGCGACAGTTCAAAGGATATGATTGCACTCGACGACGCACTCAATGATCTCGCCGAACTCGATCAGCGCAAAAGCCGCGTCGTCGAATTGAGGTATTTTGGCGGTCTGAGCAACGAAGAGATCGCCGCCGTATTACAGGTTTCTATCGACACGGTGAAGCGCGACTGGCGGTTTGCCCGCAACTGGCTTTTGCGGGAACTCGCAAATGCCTGAGACCGATACCTATGGACGCCGAAAAGCTACAAAGGATCGAGGATATCTATCATGAGGCCCTCGACGTATCGCCCGGCGAGCGACCGCAGTTCGTCCGCGAGCGATGCGGCGGCGACGAAGAGATCCGTCGCGAGGTCGATTCGCTTTTATCGTTTGAAGAAAGCACGCCTGAAAGTTTTATAGACGGATCAGCCGGATCACTGGCGGCGGAAATGCTTCTCCCTGACGCAGGCGGAACCGATCTCAGCGGCACCACGGTCGGGCATTACCTGGTTGAATCGAAGATCGGAACCGGCGGAATGGGCGTTGTTTACCTCGCCCAAGACACTCGGCTCGACCGCAAGGTTGCGATCAAATTTCTAAACAAAGAATTCAGCAACGACGACGCCAAGCTGCGGCGATTCGTCCAGGAAGCTAAGGCGGCGTCTGCTCTCAATCACCCGAACATCTTAACCGTTTTCGAGATCGGCGATTCCGAAGATACGCGTTTCATTGTCACGGAATGGATCGATGGGCTGACGCTTCGCGAATATCTGGCGCAAACCGATCGGCCGCGACTTTCTGCCTTGCTGGACGTTGGATCGCAGATTGCCGAAGCTCTCGGCGCGGCGCATCAGGCGGGCATCATTCATCGTGATATAAAGCCCGAAAACATAATGGTGCGCAGGGACGGATATGCGAAAATACTCGATTTCGGCCTTGCTAAACTTGCAGAAATGCCTGGCTTCGTTGGCGGTCCGGCGAACCAGCCGGGCGTCAAGACTCATTCGGGCATTATCATGGGTACCGTCTCATACATGTCGCCGGAACAAGCCCGCGGCAAAGTGGTCGATGCGCGAACCGATCTGTGGAGCCTCGGTGTGGTGCTGCATGAGATGTACACCGGCTCACTGCCGTTCCAGGGCGATACAATGAGCGATACGGTTGCATCGATCCTCACAGCTCAGCCATCACGACTTGAGAGCCTTGTGACAAATGTTCCCGCGCGTTTGCAGGCGGTCATTGACCGAACGATGGCAAAAGATGTTAGCAACCGCTATTCGGAAGCCAGTGAGCTGCGGAAGGATCTGCTGGCAATCAGGAATTATCTTGAGAATAACGGAAACGGCGAACCAAGCCATCTCCTCGCGCCAACCCAGATATATCAAGCCGCCGGCACCGATACATCTGCGCTCGGGAGCGTCCGTACCCAAGAGGCGAGGCAGGCGACGATCAGTATCGAGATTGAAAAGATACGCAACCGTTATCGTTTTGCGGCTATTGCGGCGGTGGTTGTTATCGTTTCAGCGGGGATCGGTTTTGCGGGCTATCGGTATTTCGTGCCAAAGCCTGCGGTTGAAACGTTGTTCAATAAGACAACATTCGAAAAAATCGCGATCAACGGCAATGTCGAGCTCACCGCCATATCTCCCGATAAGCGCTATTTGGCTTATGTCGCGCGAAAGAACAGCAACGAGACAAAGCTCGTTCTACGCCAGATGGAAAACGGTGCGGAAAAAGAGATCTTGCCAATGGGGATATCTTATGTTCGTGATATTAAGTTTTCGCCCGATGGCAATTACTTCTATTACGCCTACGAAACTATGGCGACCTCAGATCTACTGGTTAATGTTTTTCGAGTTCCGCTGCTTGGCGGCGAGCCGGAAAAGATCGTCGAGGACATAACCAGAACCTTTTCACTTACGCCTGATGGCGGAAAAATTGCTTTTATCAGAACTGAAAGTTCGCCTTTTGACGTTAAATTGGTCGTCCGCGATCTGGAAACAAAACAGGAACAGATTCTGATCGCCTCGAAAGATCGTCATCTTCAATCGGTCGCCTTTTCGCCCGACGGAGCCAAGATCGCGGTTTTTGCTACTGATTCGGGCGTTAACGGCTTATTTAAACTTAACTGGATTCCGGCGGAAGGCGGTGAACTGAGAAAAGTTTCCGACACCGCTCTTAAGGAAGATGGAAGCCTCGACTGGCTTAACGACGGCTCCGGCCTGGTGATCAGCGGGCAGTTTCCCGAGCAAAAATACGGTCAGCTTTATAAGATCCCGTTTCCGCAGGGTGAATATACTCCGCTCACGACAAGTACCAGTACATTTTCCCGCGTTTCGGTGTCGAAGGACGGTAATTTTCTTGTTGCTCTACAGACAAACAAAACTAACGGTATTTGGGAACTCGACCTTGGAACCAGGGCCGCGAGGCAGATCATTCAGACAACAAAGGACGAACTGAAGGTCGAGGACGCAACAACGGACAACCGCCTGCTGATAACCAGAACCGATATCAAGGGAAAAGACGGTCTTTTGCTAATAAGCGCGGACGGTGCGACGGAGAAATTTCTGACGCTCTATGACGGGGAAAATTCCGGACCGCTGCAGAGGGCGGCGATCACCAACGACGAGAAATACTGTTACTACGTTTCTGATAATGATGTTTGGCGAATAGGCCTTGACGGAAGCGGAAAAGAACAGCTGACCAACACGCCGTCGATTAAGAAAATATTCGGAGCGATCGCTCCTGATTCTACCTATGTTCTCTTTGGAACCGTCGATCCATATTCGATCCAAAAACTTGACGTTGTGACGCGCAGCGTATCTCCCGTATTCGAACGCGAAGACTACTCTTATGTTATTTTCGGTTTTGCACGAGATAAAAACCTGATAGCTCACACCGCCCGTAACGAAAAAAATCCAGAGCAGGTCACACCGTTTCTTCTTTCCAGTTTCGACGGGCAAAAGGTGAGCGAGCCGAAACACTTCGTCAGTGTTACCCGGAGCAAAGGATTTGCGTTATCAAAAGATGGGAATAAGGCCTATTTCACTCCGTACATCGGCAATCCTACGGAGATCAATGATACCGAGATGGCAGAGAAGGATCTGCTCAGCGGCAAACTCACTAAGATCACGAACTTTAACATCGAGAGAATATTAAGCTACACGATCTCCCGCGATGGAACCAAACTTTATTTATTGCGTGGGAATAAAACGGATGAGGTGACTCTCATCAAGAACGTTGAGTAATCCAAAAGATGGCACACCGCATAATTGAAACTGAAGAGACCCTAATAATCGAGACGCCCGAGCGCGTGCAGCTCGAGTTTGCTCTGGCGTCGATCGGTAACCGGTTTTTGGCGGTAGCGATCGATCATTTCATACAGTATTTCACGATAATTCTGGTCGCGTGGTTCGCTCTCAGCCTGGCAGGGTTTAGCTCGTCGGATCTCGTCGATGCACCTGACCGGTTGGTGAGCGAGATGCCGAAATGGACAATCGCTGTTTTGATAATCGTCCTGTTCTTGATTTTTGCCGGTTATTTTATCGCCTTCGAATGGCTGTGGAACGGCCAGACGCCTGGCAAAAGGCTGTTGAAGCTTCGCGTTATTCGCGATGACGGCCGTCCGCTGACGCTCTGGGAGGCGATCGCCCGGAATCTACTGAGGATCGGCGATGCGGTTCCCGGATTTATCCTTCCGGTCTACTCGGTCGGGTTGATCGTGATATTTCTGAGCGGGCGTGATCAGCGGTTGGGCGATATTTTTGCGGGTACGGTCGTTATCCGCGAACGGACGGACGAGGCTCCGACATTTGCCGAGACGTTCTCTAACCGCGTGACTGACGTCGCTTTTACACGTGTGCAAAAAAGCGCGGGCGTCAAAGCGAATGTTAATCTGTTGACCGAGCGTGAAGTCGAGGTTGTCGAGAGCTTTCTGCGGCGCCGTTGGGATCTGACGGAGCGGCAGCGTCTGTGGATGGCCTGGCGCATCGCTCTGCCCGTAATGTACAAACTAAAACCGAGCTACAACGCCGAAGATTTTAGTTATGAAGGATTTCTGGAGGAGATCCTGCATAGTTTCCATGCAAAGCAGCGATTCCTTAACTAGCGTCTGTTTAGGAATTCTTCGGTTGGGCTTGTAATATCTTATTTGTGAAAAAGAGTATTTTAGTGACCGGCGGAGCCGGATTTATCGGGTCGCACCTGGTTGACCGCTTGCTCGACGAAGGCCTTTGGAACGTTACCGTAATTGACGATTTCAACGATTTTTACGACCCGGAAATAAAACGGGCGAATGTTGCGGAGCATCTCAAAAGCGAGAAGTACCGTCTGATCGAGGCCGATATTCGCGATGATGCGAAGCTGGCGGAAATCTTTGCTGCGACGAAATTCGACGTGATCGCCCATCTCGCGGCTCGTGCAGGTGTCAGGCCTTCGCTTTCCGAGCCGAAGTTGTACGCTGAGACAAACATCAACGGCACTTTCAATCTGCTCGAACTCGCCCGCGAACACGGCATCAAGCAGTTTGTTTTCGGCTCGTCATCCAGTGTTTACGGTATCAATGAAAAAGTCCCGTTTGCGGAAAACGATCCGATATTCCAGCCGATATCGCCGTACGCCGCGACCAAAGCCGCTGGCGAGCTGATCTGCCATACGTATTCGCATCTGTACGATATCCGCACGGTTTGCCTTAGGTTTTTCACGGTTTACGGCGCCCGTCAACGGCCCGACCTCGCAATACACAAATTCTCAAAACTAATCTCGGAAGGCAAGACGATACAGGTTTTTGGCGACGGCTCATCGCGGCGAGATTACACCTACATCGAAGACATAATCCAGGGTGTCCGGTCGGCGATCGACTATGACAAGTCCATCCACGAGGTATTCAACCTCGGCGAATCGCAAACGGTCACTCTCTCGGAACTAATCGAACTGATCGAACGCAGCCTCGACATGCACGCCATCATAGACCGTCAACCATGGCAGCCGGGCGATGTTCCGGCAACCTATGCGGATATTACAAAATCAAGGGAACTGCTCGACTACAACCCGACAACAAAGATCCAGGATGGGATACCGAAGTTTGTGGAATGGTTTATGTCAACACAAGCCTAACTCCACCCAAACACTCGCTTCATCACCGGCAGCAACCGATGCCCGGAAACGACCGAGTGGAAAAACTCTTCATGCTCGACCTCAACGCGGGCCATGTCTAAAAGGTCTTTGACGCAGTCCGTCATCCCGAGTTCCGTAGCGAATTTGGCGGCGTCTTCGTACTCGACGGAATTCTGACTCTCAAGCCGTCCGGCAAAGTACATTGGCATGAACCAGCCAGATAGGAAACACGTCGCCCCGAGCGTGCGGCCGATCGTCCAGAATACTCTTTCTCTAACCGGACGCGGGCCGGAATCGAGCTTTTCCAGCCATTCACCGACACGCCTCCGATGGTCCCATTCCTCGGCCTCGATCTCTTTAATACGGGTTTTTTCAGGAGAATCGCTTAACGATTTCCAGTGACCGCGATAGGCATACGCCGCCGCGACTTCGCCGGAGTAGGCGTTTTGCAGGATGCGGATCAAGTTCTTCCGGGCGTTTAGCATTACCGCCATTTTACAGCCCGTGCTGTCAAATCACCGAACGCTCTGCGGCCCTATTATGCCGGGCACGAACCGCCGTCCTTAGAACGGGAAAAGTGACGTTGAAAGGTATCGGAATCGATGTTTCATATCTATGTAGGAACTAACTATCAGGTCTGCTAGCGCTGTTTCATCGATCTTAGTTTCAGGCCGGAGTTTTACATGCCGCATGAATTTGCCGGATCCTTCCAGCAGGCTCGACGGATCTGCGATCTCGGCACCGAGGAAGAAGCCGACATTCACGTGCGATGTGAAGGCGTTAACATAACAAAACGCCGCCTCGCCGACGCACGCGGTCGGATGGCCGTCGTGCAAAACTTCGCGAACATCGTCCCCGCAACCGCGCATTACCTTAAACCAGTGGCGGGCGATCTGACCTAGCTCGCCCGTGTGTTCATCGAACCACTTCGCGACCTCAGGAGCTCGTTTGACCGCCGTAGGCAGCAGAAAAAGTCGGCTCATATATAATTCTAGACTCGCAGCGAACCGCGGAATCCGCGAGCGGCGTAGTAAGATTCGGCACCGTTGTGATAGATGAAAACGCGTCCGAAGCGGCAATCGCCAAAGATCGCTCCGCCAAGCCTGCGTATATCGGCCGGAGTTTCGAGCCAGCTCGATGTTTTCAGGTCAAAACTTCCGAGTTTTTGCAGGTCCTGAAATTCCCCTTCCGTTAGCATCTTAATTCCCATTGCCGTCGCGACCTCGATGGCACTGCTCGCGGGCTTGTGTTCCTTTCTCGATTCCCAAGCCGCGCGGTCATAACACAGGCTCCTTCTGCCATTAGGGCTTTCTGGTGAGCAATCATAGAAAATGTACTCGCCCGTCGCCTCATCAAACCCAACAACGTCAGGTTCACCGCCGGTCCGCTCCATTTCGCTGAGCGACCACAGCTTCGCGGGATCGGCTTCGAGTTTTACGAGAACTTTCGCCCACGCAATACCCTCATGGCGATTCATGTTCTTCTCGAAACGTTTCTTGAGCTCTTCGAGCAATTCTTCACGATCTGCTGGTAATAGTTCATTCTTCATATCTTGATTACTGTACAGTCGAAACGAACTGCCGGCTCGCAGGCCTAAAATACCACGAGATCACGGTCAGTGTGAGAAGCAGTAGTGACGGAAGTATTTCGGTCACAGGATCACGCAACGCGAGGTGCGATATCGCCGCGCCGGACATGGCGAAGAAAAATCCGGCGTACGCCCATTCTTTTAGGAGCGGGAGTTTGGGAGCGAGCACGGCGATAACGCCGAGTAGCTTCCAAACGCCAAGAATTGTCAGAAAATAAACGGGATAGCCGAGATGTGTTATCTTCTCGATTTCTTCGGCCGGTTTGATCAACTGAACGATCCCGGTCGATGCCATTCCGAGACAAAGCCAAAGTGTAAAAAACCAGTAGACGATCGTACGCGCTTTTGACATAACGTTATTATCGCGATTTGCCAGCGAATCCTCCAAATCGGCATCTTAATCCCAATCTTTCTTAAGCAGCAGCTCTTCGATGCGGTAGGCGTGAAGCATCTCGTGATTGAACAGATGACGGAACATGATGAAAACCGAGTAGTGATCAAACGCCTCGTGTACGGCGGTTTTGTACCATTCGTCGGGCGAGAGCGTCTTTAGTCTTTCGACGAGGGCGGCCCGCTCGCAGACGTACCGATCAAGGCTTTCGTCAAGATCGATGTCGAGCATCGCGCAGGCTTCGTCTTCGGCAGAATTTTCGATCGTCTTGATGACCGGCTCGGGCGTGGACAAGATGAGATCGAGTCTGGCTCGAAACGCGACGTCAGATTGCGACAGGTGAATGGCGTGCTCGTAAGCCGACCATTTTGCCGGGCTCGGACGGCGCTTTAAGATCGTCGCGGGAACCTCTCGAATGAGAGGAATGATCACGCCGGGGGCGGTCTCCAAGGCGGAGATTAAGATCGCAGAATCGCTCATGATTAATGCCACTGTTATCGATACGCCGACCCGGGAGGATCGCCGCAGTAGGCTTTTTGGGTCGTACTGAGAAGCTTATGCTCAGCGTCAAAGGTATAGCGGCGAACCGAGTTGCGTCTGCCGCCCGTAATGCAATTCTGAGCCTCGTTGCTCGGCGGTCCGATATCGAGAAACCAAACCTTAGCAGTGGCGAGAGCCTTTGCGTCGCTCGTGTATTTTCCGCCGGCTAACGCGTACGAATAAACGGTTCCGGTCTTCTCATCAATGACGAGTCGGAGTTTGTCAGCCTTTAGCGCAGCCTTTAACGGAGCGTGCTTAGCAGCGATGTCGTCGCTGAGCTTCTTTTGCCCACCCGCGCACAATCTGTCATTGACCTCCTTTACTGTCCCTTTCCACTCGATCCTAGGAAAGTCAACATCTTCCGACATAACTTCCTCGGGAACCGGCGTCGATGGCGAGACACCGCTTGCGATCATCTTGCCGTAGGCCTCCCTGCACCATTCGTACACGATCGGTAACGGCCTTTTATGCTGGGCAGCCACGGTCCACTTCTTAAACTCACGGTAATGTGAATTCTCCTCAATGTCCTGAGCCTGAGCGGATGACGCGACGGCGGCCACAGTGATCAAAAATGATAAGCAAATAAGAAATTTTCTCATCGTAGTTCTCCTGTCGGAAATTTATTTCGCCAGTATAGGTTTATCCTCTAACAGAAGCAACCACTCTTTGCATCACACTTTCAATCAGTTGCCACGTACGATCTTATCCTCGGTGAGCGGCTTCGATGGTGGCGAGGTCTATTTTTTTCATGGTCATCATGGCGGCGACGTGGGCTTACCGGCGGGGTGGTGGCGATTCGCTCCACTACCGTGAGTCGGGGCCAAGAATTAGTGAAACGAGTATCACCGCACCCCCAAAAAGTGAAACGAGTGCGAAAAGGATCATCCGCTTGGTCAGCAACGGCAACGACCGATCAGCAAAGCGCCGGTGTAGTTTCCATGGCACGAAGGACAGGACAACACTCGACAATATCAACAGCCAGCCAAATACGGTAAAGACGAGGGAGAATCTCATCTGCGGCGAATAAATAACAAACGCCGTACCGGCTATGATCCGCACAAACATCTCCAGGAAATGTGTGAAAGCAGAACTGGCAAACTTATCGAAAAATTGCTTTACAAGGTCGGGCTTAGCGATCGCAACCGCACCCAAGCCGATCAACCATATTCCCGCAAGTACGACTATCACTACAGCAAGCGTGTTCATAAACTCTATTTACGGCACTAAAGTTTCTTTTCAACCACGCCTTGCCGCTTCGATGGCGGCGACGTCGATCTTTTTCATCGTCATCATAGCATCGAAAACGCGTTTGGCAACTGCGGGGTCGGGGTCGGTGGTGCCCTTGGTTAGGGCGATGGGCGTGATCTGCCAGGAGAGGCCCCATTTGTCTTTGCACCAGCCGCATTGGCTTTCTTGGCCGCCTTACCGAAGATGGCGTTCCAGTAGCGGTCGGTCTCTTCCTGATCCTCGGTCGCGATCTGGAACGAGAACGCCTCGCCGTGTTTGAAATACGAGCCGCCGTTCAGCCCAAGGCAGGGAATGCCCAGCACAGTAAACTCGACCGTCAAAACCTGGCCTGCCTTACCGCCCGGATAATCCCCCGGAGCCTTATGCACCGCCGTCACGCTCGAATCCGGAAACGTCTCCGCATAAAACCTTGCCGCCGCCTCAGCGTCCTTATCATACCAAAGACAAATTGTATTTTTTGCTTGCGTCAGGATTTTAAATCTCCTTAGCGACTATCGCGGTAGTTACCGTACATTCAGTGCAAGTAGCCAAACTTTCGCGTAAAGTCGCCAATAATTCCTGGTATGGAGCCGATCGTCCGGGGTACGGAGCCAATAATTCGCGGTACGGAGCGGATCGTTCGCGGTACGGAGCCAATAATTCGCGGTACGGAGCCGATCGTTCGCGGTACGGAGCCAATAATTCCGGGTACGGAGCCAATAATTCTCGGTACGGAGCCAATAATACGCGGTACGGAGCCAATAATTCGTGGTGCGGAGCTAATTATTCGCTGAACAGAGCCGATAATTCAGGGAGCGAAGGCAATAATTCGGCGTGTCACGCCATTCGTGAAGCACTTTTACCGCTTCGTGACCAACTTGTTTGGGTTCGCGAGCGATCTTACCCGCTTCGTAACCCATTTGCATCGCTCCGTGAGGCACTTTCAGGGCTTCGTGAGCGAGTTGCAGTGCTTCATGCTCAAATTTCGCCGTGTCGTCTTCGCATTCGGTAATGCAATCGAAGAAACGTCGCACCGAACAGCTTCAAGACATGATCAGCCCTAAGTTCGCCATTGTCGAGATAGACATGAATGGTCTCCTTTAGGCTCTTCACGTATTTGATCCACGCGGTGAGCGTTTTCTTTCGAACGATCAAGTAAAAACCCGGGTCACCGAATCCATTTCCAACAGATGCAAGCATAAGAGAACCATCTTCGTGGGCTTCCGGTTTCATGACAACAGTGGCGCTTCCGTTGGGCAGCGGGAAGATCACCTTGATACATTCACCGTTAAACTTAGGGGGTCTGCAATGCGAATAAATACCGACGTATATTATTTCACCCGTGGATATCAACTTCCGTAACCATCCAGTCCCGAGGTGGGCTCCGTTGTCGTCGGTGAGAGGAACGACTTGGCTCGTCATTCCCTTGCTGGTATCCAACGGCGAAATCGGCATGTTCATCTGCTGTAATCGACGACTGAAGATAACATTCAGAAGCCAGCCAAACGGCTTAAAAATCCCCGACCACTGCGACCAGACATCGAGATCATACTGAGCTGTATGTTCGTAGAAATCGACGATTTCCGGGGCGATAGCGTTCGGGTCGAAAACGTCGCTGCCAAGGACTTGGAAATCCTCAATTAAACCGATTTCCTTCTGGTTCTTGGTCGTTTGATAGTTGCTGAGGTATGAGTCACCGATTGTATCTGTATTTCCGATCGGCCCGTCTAGCCACTGTTCGTCGCCAACGTCGATCAGCTTCCCGCTCAGTTGTACCCAACGCTGAGTGACCCAGTCCGCTAGATGACCGCGACTGTCTCCCAGCCAAATGTCAGGGAAGCGAACTGCCATTCACTAAGCTCCAACCTTCTCCATGCGGTTGTAGACGGTGTCACGTTCCACGGGGTCGAAACCGGCGCGGTGGATCATTTCGATGATCTCTTGCTTGGTCATTTTTACTTCGCCGCCGGACTTCGACGGAGTACTCGTTTCGCCTTTTTCTATAACGACCATGTATCGCATTATTCTATTGCCTCAAGGCGATCCCTGAAAACTGTAACGAGTTTGTGTTCTTTGTTGAGTTCCAGCACTTCGTCCCAAACCGAATTCATTGCAGCAAAAAACTCCCGCATTTTAAGGTTGCCGAGGCGAATATGAATAACTTTTGGCGGCGGGAGGTGAAAGATAACGCGGGTAGAGAAATCGCTGTCTTTGGAGATGATCGTCAGATCGTTTCGTAGAGCGTAATTCCACATCTGCGTGTCTGTCCATTCGTCATCGATGTCATTTTGATGTATGTAATTGTCACCTTTCCACAGCGAAAAATGATAAGGCAGGTTCACATCGATCAGGAATTCGGGCATCGCTTCAAACCGACCTTATAACATAATTTCTGTCCATCAGAGAACTCGCAAATTGAAGGCATGCCGCAATATCTTCCTTTTCGAGCGACGGATATTGGTACAGGATTTCGTCAACGGTTTCGCCTGCCCCGAGAAATTCGAGGACGGTTTGCACGGTTATTCTTTTTCCGCGGATCGTCGGTTTTCCGTTGCAAATATCTTCATCGATCGTGATCCTGTCGGTTATTGTTTTCATATTTTCACCGTCAACTACGCCGCAGCGAGTTCGATCTTATTATACACCGTATCTCTCTCCACAGCTTCGAAGCCCGCTCGCTCGATCATTTCGATGATCTCTTGTTTGGTCATTTTTACTTCACCGCCGGACTCGACCGAGTTAAGAGGTGATCTCGCCGCTGTTGGTCTTACCATATCTGGGTAATGTCGAGATCGAATCCCGGAAGTATATCTTCGGCTGAAACTTTGGACGGATCATCCAGAACCTCTACGTCTCTGTCAGGGCGGTAGATGTGGACTCTTTTGGTTTTGGTGTCGAGGAGCCACGCGAGACGAACGCCGTTTTCGATCCATTCTTCCATCTTGGCCTGTTGTTCGCTTAGGCTGTCGGATTCGGAGCGCAGTTCAACCACGAAGTCCGGGGCGATTGGCAAGAACTTCTTTCGCTCTTCCGCCGAGAACTGCTGTAGCCGCTCCTTCTTGATCCATGCGGCATCGGGAGCCTTCGTCGCGCCGTTTGGAAGGATGTACGCACCGTTCGATTCGGTTACTTTTCCGGTGCCATCCTTTTTGGCCCAAAGGGCTAGTTGAAGAACTAATTCCACATTTTCTTCGCTCGATTCGTAACCAGTCGGCGGCATAATGATCACATCTCCATCTTTTGTTAACTCGGCACGAAGCTTCCTGTTTTTGGCGCAGAACTCCCAAAACTCGTCCGCTGTCATCCTTCGCTTTTGGTTCTCAAAATCAAAATGAAGGCGAACCGATCGAGTATCGGCCATAAATGGAACCGGAATTACTGTGTCTGCCGTCGCGATTTCCATACTGCTTTATGCTCCTGCTGTTTCGACACGATTATACACCGTATCTCTCTCGACGGCTTCGAAGCCGGCGCGGTGGATCATTTCTATGATCTCTTGCTTGGTCATTTTTACTTCGCCTTCGGCGGCGTAGGCGTGGGTTAGTTCGCCGCCGTCGGTGATGGTGCCGTCGAGGTCGTTGGCACCGAAGTGGAGGGCGGTTTGGGCGGTGGCTTTGCCGAGCATGACCCAGTAGGCCTTGATGTGATCGAAGTTATCGAGCATCAGGCGTGAGACGGCGACGGTTTTGAGATTGTCGATCGTGTCGGGGCCGGGAAGCGAGTCGAGCGCCGAGCCGGGCGGATAGAACGCGAGCGGGATAAAGCATTGAAAGCCGCCGCTCTTGTCCTGTTGTTCTCTTAGTTTGATGAGGTGGTCGATGCGGTCTTCGATCGTTTCGACGTGGCCATAGAGCATCGTGGCGTTGGTCTTGAGACCGGCGGCGTGGACCTTGCCGGCAAGCTCGAGCCAGCGGTTGGCATCGCATTTATGATCGCAGATGATCGAACGCGTCGGTTCGGCAAAGATCTCGGCTCCGCCGCCGGGACATGAGTCCATTCCCGCTCCCTTGAGCTTTTCGATGACCTCTTCGTCGGACATTTTGTAGAACCGGGCAAAGAAATCAAGCTCGACCATCGTCAGGGCTTTGAGATGCAGCTTGGGGAATTCGCGTTTTAAGGAGGAGAAAAGGTCGGTGTAATACTCGAACGGCAATTTGCTGTTCAGCCCGCCAACAATGTGCAGCTCGGTCGCTCCCTCATTCACGGCATCGCGTGCTATCTGGATGCCTTCCTCGATCGAATGTGTGTAGGCATCGTCCTGCCTCGCCCGTCTGTAAAAACCGCAAAATTTGCAGTCGGCGACGCAGATATTGGTGTGGTTGAAATGGCGATTGACGTTGTAATACGTCGTCTTGCCGTGCTTTTTACGTCTAACGGTGTCGGCAAGTTTACCAAGCGCGTTGAGGTCGGTCGTGGCGAACAACGACAGGCCTTCATCAAACGTCAGCCGCTCGCCGTCCTCGATCTTATCGGCGATGTCTCGTAGGTTTTGATCAAATGAAAACTGCATATTTCTATTGCATTGATTCTACCAAAACCCCGGAAGAAAGTCGTTTTGTGGCTCGATGGTCTCGATGATGTCTACGGGCCAGTGAAGTGTGCGAGCGGCCGTGGAACGCAACTTGCAAAGAATGCGCATGTGAGGCTCGCAATCACCAGCGAATCGGTCAAAGTGACCTTACGCACGTTCTATTAATTCTCCCGCAACCCTCAATAAGGCTGTAGTTTGGGGAAAAGCCGGAAGATAGGGCGGCTCGGTTCAATCTGACCTGTTTTGCGTCAAAATGACCGATTTCATCCAGGCTGAGTTTTAGGATTCTGAGAGAAAAGACAATGGAAATAGCGACATTTGCGTACGATCAAAGGCTGGGGTGGGCTGAACCGTTGCGTTCAGATTGGGACTCGTCGCGGACGCTGGTTATTGTATTCGGGGCCGCATCATTTCTGAACAATTCCGAGCCGCTTCGGAGTCTGTCAGACCAATTTCCGCATTCGAAGTTTATTGGCTGTTCGACGGCTGGGGAGATTCATGCCCGGACGGTGTATGACGAATGTCTGGTCGGTGCGGTCGTGCGATTTGACGAAACTGAATTGCAGGTCGCGACCGCTCCAATTTCCGCGGCTCAAGATTCATTTCGGACGGGTGCGAGAATTGCACACGATCTCAATAAGCCCGGGTTGAAGGGTGTTTTGGTTCTGTCAGATGGACTTAATGTTAACGGGAGCCAACTCGTTGCGGGGATGAATTCAGTTTTGCCATCAACGGTCGCAACATCAGGCGGACTTGCGGGCGACGATGACAGATTTCAAACGACGTGGGTCCTAAAAGGTCGAGTTCCGAAGAGTAATTATGTTTCCGCCGTAGGATTTTATGGAGAAAAAGTAAAGATCCGCCATGGTTCCCAGGGCGGCTGGGATATTTTTGGGCCGGAACGAAAGATTACGAAGGCAAAGGATAATCAATTATTTGAGCTGGATGGTAAACCAGCCCTCGAGCTTTACAAAAACTATCTTGGTGACCGTGCCGCCGACCTTCCGGCGTCGGCCCTGCTCTTCCCGCTGTCGCTGCGGGCCGAGGCGGGTCACGAAAAAAGAACAGTCCGCACAATTTTGAGCGTGAATGAAAAGAACCAGTCAATGACCTTTGCCGGGGATGTTCCGGAAGGTTCGCTTGTTCAGTTGATGAGAGCGAATTTTGACCGCCTGATCGATGGAGCCTCGGAGGCTGCGTTGATGGCGAGCGAGGAAAGCTCGAAGCCGCTGCTCTCGATTGCTATCAGTTGTGTAGGTCGCCGATTAATCTTAGGCGAACGAACCGAGGAAGAGCTTGAGGCGGTGATGGATGCATTGCCGGAATCAACGAAACAAATCGGGTTTTATTCCTATGGCGAGATTTCGCCACACGCTACAGGACACTGTGACCTACACAACCAGACAATGACCTTGACGACGATCAGAGAAGATTAGTATGGGGAGCGACCGATACAAGGTCATCATATGGTTCACTCACTATTACAAAGGCAACTCAAAAAGACCGGAATTGAGGAAAACTCGGCGCCGGATCTGAACCAGTGGCTGGCTTTTCTGGAACGCGTCGGACGCACATATACGGAAACTGATCAAGAGCGATATTTGATGGAACGCTCGCTAATGATCTCGTCAACGGAAATGCAGGAAGTGTACGAGCAGCTGCGGGCGAGCGAAACTCGGTATGCCCTGGCCGCGCAAGGAGCCCATGACGGTCTGTGGGATTGGGATCTGATCTCTGACGATGTTTATTATTCGCCGCGTTGGTTCGAGATAATGGGGTTTTCCGCCGATGAAGCCAAGCAGCCATGTAAAAATTGTTGGCTGGAGAAGATTCATCCAGACGATCACAAATACGTCTCTTTTGAGCTTGAAGATCATTTACAGGGGCTTACACAGCACTTTCAGAACGAACACCGCGTCATGACGAGTAGCGGGGAATACCGGTGGGTCTTGATACGCGGACTTGCGGTCCGGGACGCCGATGGCAAGGCATGTCGGATCGCTGGATCACTCACCGACATTACCGAGCGAAAGGGTGCAGAAGAAAAACTCGCACATGACGCTGTTCATGACGAGTTGACCGGTTTACCAAACCGCAAGATGCTGATCGAGCGGATCCGACGTTCGCTTGAGCGGCTTAGACACGGCGGCGTATCTGAGTTTGCAGTTCTCTTTGTTGATTTGGACAGGTTCAAGACAATCAACGACAGCATGGGGCATCAAGCCGGTGACGAGCTTTTGCTAAAAATAACAAAGAAACTAAAGGATATTATCCGGCCGGTCGATATAGTTGCCCGATTAGGCGGTGACGAATTCGTGATCCTGATCGAGAATATCCGGAACCGGGAGCAGGTTTACCGGATAGCAAAGCGCATATTGAACGCCCTGCAAAAACCGGCGAAGGTTGCGGGCCAGAACATCTACGCCAGTGCCAGCATCGGTATTGTGTTTGGATCAGATGAATATGATTCACCCGACGATCTCGTCCGCGACGCTGACCTCGCGATGTACCGTGCGAAGGTTAAAGGTAAGGGGCGCTTTGAGCTGTTTGATCCAAAACTCCACACGGGAGCCGTGTCGCTGCTACAGATTGAGATCGATTTGCGAAATGCCATTGAGCAGAAAGAGTTCGTTTTGCACTACCAACCAATCGTCTCCCTTGATTCCGGGACAACGGTGGGATTTGAGGCTCTTGTTAGATGGAATCATCCACTGCGCGGTCTGATTCAACCAAGCGATTTCATACCGGTCGCTGAGGAAACGGGCTTGATTTTGCCAATTGGTCAATGGGTACTCAACGAGGCCTGTCGGCAGATGCGTGAGTGGCAGATGTGTTTTCCGGCGGCGGACATGTTGGTTATGAGTGTAAATCTCTCGGCTCGGCAGCTTGAGCGAAAGGATCTGGTTGATCAGGTCCGGAAAATATTGACGAGCACCGGATTAAATCCTCGTTGCCTGAAACTCGAAATAACCGAGAGTGTAATCATGAGTAACGCCGAAGACGCGATTGAAACTGTCAGTAAACTTGGAAAGATGGGCGTGCGCGTTTCTATCGACGATTTCGGGACCGGATATTCAAGTTTAAGCTACCTGCATCGTTTTCCAATCGATACGCTCAAGGTCGATCGATCGTTTGTAAGCCGGATTGGCAGCGAGGATGAATACGCTGAAATAATCAAGACCATTATCACTCTCGCTCAAAATCTGGGGTTGGAAGTAGTGGCCGAAGGCGTTGAGAATGAGGAACAACTGGAATTTCTGCGCCAGGTACATTGCGGCCATGGACAAGGTTATTATTACTCGCGGCCCGTCGGAAGCTCGTCAGCCACCGAGATGATCCGACAAATAGATCCAGCTCATTTTTTTACTGAGGATATCCCTTTATCTGAAATCAGCCAGACGGCAGATCTCGTTTGTTAACAAAATGAAATAGTCGCAACTCGCCTTCATGTTCAGCGCAAGACCTCGCCAGGCCGGCACCGGAACCTATCTTTCGAAACCGCATTATTCAAACGACAATTTATACGTCAACTGTTGTTGCAATCAGGGCTTCTTTGAAATCCAGGGCAAATTCGTGCGTCTCTATGTTACGATTTTATCAAACAGCCTATTTAACAACATCGTATGAAATTTGGACAAGTAGAAAATCCTGAAGAGATCGATTTTACGATCCCGGCTGACCATGCAGGTACAGCGTCTATTTTGGAGCGATCTGTGGCGAAGGACCTTGAGATCCACGTCGGCTGTGCGAAGTGGAATAAGACCGATTTAAAAGGGTTTTATCCGAAGGGTGTTAAGGACGAGCTGGCTTATTATTCGACGCAGTTCAATTGTATCGAGCTGAACGCGACATTCTACCGGCTATTTAAACCGGATGTTTATGTGAACTGGTATGACACCGTGCCGGACGGATTCAAGTTCTTTCCGAAATTGACGCAGTCGATCTCGCATTTTCGGCGGCTTAAGGATGTTGACGAACTGGTCGATATTTCGGTCAACAATATGTCTCATCTGAAAGAGAAGCTCGGGATGCCGTTCCTACAAATGCATAACAATTTTGGGGCGAAGGATTTTGAACGGGTCGAGGAGTTTGTTGGGCTTTGGCAATACGATGTTCCGCTGGCGATCGAGTTTCGCAAGACGGAATGGTACAACGACTCTGAAGTTTCGTCGCGGCTTTACGAATTGCTTGAGAAAAACAACATCACAAATGTCCTGGTTGACACCGCCGGACGCCGCGATCTGATGCACATGCGACTGACGACGCCGAATGCATTTATCCGCTGGGTTGGGGCAAATCATCCGGAATCGGATCGAGCAAGGCTCAATGAATGGGTTGACCGCATCGCGGATTGGAAAGCTCAGGGATTGCAGCAGCTAAACTTTTTTGTCCACCAAAACATCGAAAAAGAATCGCCGCTGCTCTCGGCCTATTTCATCGAGAAGCTCAACAAAAAGCTCGGCACCGATCTACAAATTCCCAAGACCTTGTAAGTATGACTAACGTTATCAAACGCACGACCGAAGAAGATGCTGATTTTCTCTCGCTCGTAAAGCTGCTTGACATCGAATTGGCTGAACGTGACGGCGAGGAGCATGCGTTCTATGCTCAGTTCAATAAGCCCGTTGGGTTGACGGGCGTTGTTGTTGCGTATCGCGATGACGAGGCAGTCGGGTGCGGGGCGTTTAAGAAATACGACGAAAATTCCGTTGAGATCAAGCGAATGTACGTCCGGTCCGATCGCCGCGGGCACAGGATCGCTGCGGAAGTACTGGCCGATCTGGAAATGTGGGCGAATGAGCTTGGGGCCTTGGAATGCGTCCTTGAGACCGGCTTCAAACAGCCCGAGGCGATCGCTCTTTATAAGCGCTCAGGCTACGAAGTTATTCCAAATTATGGGCAGTACGTGGGTGTCGAAAACAGCGTTTGTATGAGCAAGAAGCTCGCCTGATTGATTAGAACGGGCGGCGCGGTTAACAAGAATACCGCGAAAAAATAGCTCAAGGAACGAACACGGACCCACCGAAAGTTAGCAAGAGGATCACGCTTACGAAAGCATTCGTTGTAAAGAACGCGGCGTTCATTTTACTTAGATCGTTTGGTTTGACGAGCGTGTGTTGATAAGCGAGCAACGCTCCGACGGCGATCACACCGGCGAGAGCGAGCCAGCCAAGATCAGTCACTAAATAAAGCAAAACCAGCACGATAAAAGCCTGAAAGTGAAACACGCGGGCGATCCAGAGTGAGTTTTTTATGCCGAAACGAGCAGGGACCGAACGCAAACCTGCTTTGCGGTCGAATTCGAAATCCTGACACGCATACAGTACGTCGAATCCCGCCGTCCACATCAAAACCAACACCGAAAGCAGGATCGGGATCTCATGGTTAAGCGTTCCGCGAACCGCGATCCACGCCGCCGAAGGCGATATTGCGAGAGCGATTCCCAGAATAATGTGGGCGAAGGCGGTGAACCGTTTGGCGTAAGAGTAGCCGAGGACAAATATGAGTGCGACTGGCGAGAGGGCGAACGTTAGCCAGTTCAGCGAATACGATGCTAGCAGAAACACACCGATAGAAACATAAAGGAAAACCCACGCGAATCCGACCGAGAGTTTGCCGCTTGGTAGTTCGCGGTTGGCGGTTCGGGGATTTTTGGCATCGATGTCGCGGTCGACGATGCGGTTAAATGTCATCGCCGCCGACCGTGCCCCGAACATCGCGACTGTGATCCAGAGTATCTGCCACCAAGTCGGCAGTCCGTTGGCGGCGAGGATCGCTCCGAGAAACGCGAACGGCAACGCGAACAGCGTATGCTCGAATTTGATCATCGCGAGCGTGGTCTTTAGTTTTTCAGCGAATGATGCCATCGTTCCGGCCCTCGGGCCAAACGAAAAGTGTAACAAATAAAGGCAAAATATGCCCTCGGAGCGGAGGTTGCAAAATCGAGGCTGAGTTAATACGATAGGCCAGACATTCTATGGACATCCAGCAGCTCATCGAAACATGGCAGATTAACAACCGCATTAACCTGTACCTGCTCGACGCTATCGCGCCTGAACATCTCGTGGACGGCCTTTCATCGAAAGGCCGGAATGTCGGTGAGCAGTTCGCCCATGTTCATAACGTACGGCTGATGTGGCTCAAGGCCGCGCTGCCCGAGGAACTCGCCGGCAAGGCAAAGGTCGAGAAGGAAAATGCGGGCGACAAGGAGCTATTAAAACTCTCGCTCGAGCAGTCCGGCACGGCGATCGTGAAGCTGCTCGAATTTGCCGCTGCGAACGGCGGCCGGGTCAAAGGATTCAAACCGCATTTCGCGGCGTTCGTCGGATATCTGACCGCTCACGATGCACATCATCGGTCGCAGGTCATCATCGCTCTCAAACAATCCGGCCACCCGCTCGACAAGAAAATTCTCTACGGCATCTGGGAATGGGGAGCGAGAAATGCCACTCCATAACCGTGACATTTTGTGTTTTTTCACTTTTCGCACAACTTTACCAAAAATTACCGCATAAAAAGTGTGAAACGTTTCACACTTTTGCAAAAGCCAGTGCTGAGACGCCGATAAATACTGGCTTTCAGCGATTCACACTGAGCCAATCGGGGCAAAAATCGGATGTTGGTCGGTAGAGGAAAAAGCCGGATTTTTGAGTGGTTTGCGTGAGATTGGTAGAGTTATTTGGCAGATTGGTCAAACGTGTTGGTTAGTCAGTTCAGTCGAGGAAACGATGCCCAGCGGACGAACTCATGATGCGATCACATTTCTGCTCGCCGTACCGGCGTTTGCGGTGACGTACGGAGTGACGCGGGATATTACCGCCTCATCGACCGTTGGGCTCGCGTTCATCTTCGGCGGGGTGATGTTCGGGCCGGATCTGGATACGGTTTCGCGGCAATATTCTCGTTGGTTTATCTTTCGATTTCTTTGGTTCCCTTACAGATCTTTCTTCAGCCACCGCTCGCGTTTCTCGCACGGGCTGATCTTCGGAGCGTTGATACGTGTCGTTTATTTTCTCGGCACCATTTCGCTGGTCGTTTTTATCGCGGTGTATTTTTACTCTGCTTATTCCGGCGGTAAATTACCCGGCATAGATGAGATCGGAAATGTGTGGCGGCCGATCGGTTCGTTTACGCGGGAGAAGCTAGGGCAGAATTTTCTTGTGCTGGTCTTTGTCGGTCTATGGCTCGGAGCGGCGAGCCATACCTTTACAGATATGGCCGGTTCGTTTGTAAAGACAGGCCGTGTAGCGAAGTTTCTTTAGTTTGGAGTCCCGCCTTAAGGCGGAAAACGCGAACTTAAGGCGGCAAATGAGAACGAAGAGGCCTGCTAAAGCAGGGACTCCGAGCATTAGCCTTTTGCGCCGCCGGTTCTGGCGGTAAATAGTCTTAAGGCCTGACGGCGTGCGGCGTCGGAGATGTTGCGGTTCTTTGAGAGCGCGACCAGATCGCGAAGCTGTAGGCGGTTCATGATGGTTATCACGTTCGCGAGCGGTGTTCGCGGGTTTCTCGCGAGGTTGTGCATGACCGGATAGCTTCTCGCCCATTGACGGTTAGCGGCGATCTGACGAAGAATTTCCTCTGAGACCGATCGCATCGAAGCGATATTCTCGACCTCTTTTTCACTGATACGCGGGTTGTTGACCACCGCAGTAGAGACGAGTTTGTTCGGGTCGCGGATCAGGATGTTGCGAGCCTCGCGGTCGCCCTTCATCGCGAGCTTGACGCGGTCTTTGACGCCCATTCGCATGATGCGGTTGAGCATCGAGATGCGTTCGCTGGTAGCTTCGTCCTCGGCGTGCATTTCACCGAGTATCTTGTTGAGAATTGCCTGACGCGTCTCTTCGCTTTCCTCGTAGATCTCCTCAATATACTCGAGTGCGAGCCACGAATCATCCGTTTCCTGGTCCGGAACCTCGATATGCTGAGCGATAAACAGAGCGTCATCGAGGCTCAGGCCGGAGCCGTCGAGGTCATCGGCAAATTCGGCCTGTTCGAGAAATTCGGCCGCGGCTTCGTTACCCTGGGCCCGCAGTTCGTTAGCGATCTGTTGGGCGCCGCGTTCCTTTTCGAAAAACTCGCGTTTGATCTCCAACGCCCGGCGTTCAGCGTCAGGAGTTCGGTTAGGATTAGAAATGATCGCGTCGAGGATCGCCGGATTCTGGATCAGAAGCTGCTGATTAAAAGAGATCAGATCGATCAGCGGGCCGCTCAAGGTTTTACTCGCAAAATCCGCGACCGCTGTCGGCGGGGTTTGCGGGTTTAAGAGGATCGCTTCGTGGATCGATGGCGGCAGATCGGCACGTTTCGAAAAATGAGCGAGAACCCGCGGTGCGACTTCTCCTGAGCGAATCGTAGATTCGAGAGCTTCGGGCTGCTGGACGCGAAGGCTTTCGGCTGCAGCGTCTTTCAGCTCCTCGTCCGAGCTTTCGAAAAAATTAACAAGAATCTCAAGGAGATCTGTCTGCGGCAGCGGGAGCGAACCTCTAGCCGCCGCTAACTGCGCAGGGCGCGGAGCGGTGCCTTCGACGATGGCCTTGACGACTGGATTACTTGAGACGATCTCGGAACTCATATTATGCAGGAGAAATCCTACTATTGCGCGTATAAATGGTAGGAGAGGTCAGACCAATCGTGGTCAACATAATTCTAGCATAAATGAATATAATCTTGACTAATACCAACTGCTTAAACTAGTTTAAACGTAGAGCAATTTTTGCCTCTGGTGCATAACTCCACATACCGCATATTTACAGTAAATATAATGATTAAAGAAGAACTTAAACGACTTATTTCAGACAAGAGCGCCCGCATTGGTGTGATCGGGCTCGGTTACGTCGGCCTGCCGCTGATCGTTGAATTCTGCCTCGAAGGCTACGAGGCTGTTGGTTTTGAGGTCGATGAGAAGAAGACCGGCGAGATCAATGCCGGAAATTCCTACATCGTCGATGTTACAAGCGATAACGTAAAAAAATGTGTTGATGGTGGAAAGCTCACTGCAACTACCGATTTTTCCAAGCTTAACTCTTGCGATGTGATCATCATCTGCGTCCCGACGCCGCTTCGCAAAACGAAAGATCCCGACATGTCATACATCCTGACCGCCGGCGGCGAGATTCAGAAATACATGCGTCGCGGACAGCTTATCATTCTGGAATCAACAACTTATCCGGGGACCACGGACGAGGTCTTGCTGCCCATGTTTGAGGAAAAAGGCTTTAAGCTCGACGAAGATTTCCTGCTCGCATTTTCACCGGAACGCGTCGATCCGGGCAATCCGCAGTTTCAGACACACAATATTCCAAAGGTTGTTGGCGGCGTCGGCCCCGATTCAACTGAGGTCGCGGCATTTCTCTACGGCCAGATCGTCGGTAATATTCATGAGGTCTCGTCCGCACGCGTCGCCGAGGCGGCAAAGCTGTGGGAAAACACATTCCGCGCCATCAACATCGGTATGGCGAACGAAATGGCCAAGGTCTGCAACGCTCTAGGCATCGACACCTGGGAAGTAGTGAGCGCGGCGGCGACGAAGCCGTTCGGTTTTATGCCGTTTTACCCGGGCCCTGGAATCGGCGGACACTGCATACCGCTCGATCCGCATTACTTGTCGTGGAAGGCGAGACAGCATGGATTTGATTCGAAATTCATCTCGCTCGCCGAACAGATCAATTCGACAATGCCGAATTACGTTGTCGAGCTCGCAACCGCCGCCCTAAACGACGAGCGAAAAGCCGTCAACGGTTCAAAGATCCTAATCCTCGGCGTCGCATACAAAAAAGATATCGACGATATGCGTGAATCGCCAGCACTCTCTATCATCGATCTGCTGCGTGCCGACGGAGCCGACGTCTATTACCACGATCCGTTTGTTCCGGTCGTGACATTTGACCACGCATACACGATCGGCGATGCAGACCCGCTCTATAACAAGGAACTAACGGATCAACTGATCGCTGAATCAGACTGCGTCATCATCTGTACCGAGCATACGACCGTGGATTATTCACGAATCTGTTCGCTCGCAAAGGTTGTTGTCGACACAAGGAATGCCCTGTCACCTGAGATCCGCGGTGCGTGTAATGCGAAGGTTGTGAGGCTGTAATCGCCGGGAACGCAGGCGGCCCGCCTGCAAGCGTTCCGCTTCGGGACGCTGACGAACGTGATGATCGATCACGTTGAATATTGATGATCATCGTCACGCCGGAGGAACCGGCGTTGCAGGCGAGGGCGCCTGCGTTCCAGTCAAAAAATGATAAAAGTCCTCCTCATCGCCGGTGCCCGGCCCAATTTTATGAAGGTCGCGCCGATCTATGCCGAGATGAAGCGGCGGACGGCGGAGTTTGCGCCGATGATCGTGCATACCGGGCAGCATTATGATGCGGCGATGTCGGATGCTTTTTTTGACGATCTGGGCATGCCGAAACCGGACATTTATCTCGGTGTCGGATCGGGTTCGCACGCAGTGCAGACGGCGAAGATCATGACGGAATTCGAACCGGTCGTGCTTGAGCACAAACCGGATTGGGTTTTGGTTGTCGGCGATGTAAATTCCACGATCGCCTGTGCTCTGGTTTGTGCGAAGCTTGGGATCAAGATCGCCCACGTCGAGGCGGGCCTGCGTTCGCGCGACCGTGCTATGCCTGAGGAGATCAATCGAATTCTGACCGATTCGATATCGGACTTGCTGCTGACGACCTCGCAGGATGCGGATGTGAACCTCGACCAGGAAGGAATTCGCGGTGACCGCGTGAAGTTCGTCGGCAACGTGATGATCGATTCGCTGCTCGAACACTTGAAGATCGCTGAGAATTCTAGCGTTCGCACCGATCTCGGCATCGATGCCGCCGAATACGGCGTGATGACGCTGCATCGTCCGTCGAACGTGGATGAGAAAGACGTTTTCGAGGGCATTTTGGACGCCTTGGCTACCGTTGCTGAGAAGCTTCCGATCATCTTCCCGGTTCACCCGCGGACGCGTGGGAAGATCGCGGAATTCGGATTTGACCAAAAGATCGCGAATTCAAACATCCGTCTCATCGAGCCGCTCGGCTATCTCGATTTCATGCGACTGTACAGCGGCTCGAAGCTTGTTCTGACTGATTCAGGCGGTTTGCAGGAAGAGACGACGGTCCTCGGAATTCCTTGCCTGACGCTACGGCACAACACGGAAAGGCCGGTGACCATCGAACTCGGAACGAATGTCCTGGTTGGAACAGATCCCGAAAAAATCAAACAAGCTGCTGCTGACGTACTCAATGGCGGAAAACAGCGTGAAGACGCGAAAATCCCGCTGTGGGACGGACATGCGGCGGGGCGTATTTGTGATCAGCTTCTTGGTTATGGGCGATAAACTCCTCGCCGCGGACCCTTATTTTGTTGATTCGGTCGGATGTCCCGCTGCTTTCCAGCCCTGGAACCCGCCTTTTAGTGCGAAGACATTACCGATACCTTTCTGGATCATCTGGAGCGCCAAACTGGAGCTCGAATTCTCGGCCGGTCAGGAACAGTACACTATTATCTTCTTGCTTTTCGGCAATCCGTCGAAGCGGTTTTCGGCCGCACCCTCGATCATAACGGCTCCCTTGATCCGATCCTGCTTGTAAGCTTCGACGGAACGGGCATCGACGAAGACGGCACTTGAATCATCAAACGCCTTCTTTGCGTCTTCAAGCACGATCCTCGGAACTTCGGAGGCGTTCGAAGGCTTTTTGACCTCGCTTGTCTGGGCCGAAACGGCCAGAGATGTGAGCACGATAAAGCAAACCAATATTATAGATCTCATATTAAGTCCTATGGCTGTTGGGCAGATCCCTGGACCGGATATCCGGCTGCTTTCCAGGCGTTTGGTCCGCCGGTCAGGGCGTAGGTTCCGGGGATCTGTTTCTCGTTCATTTGGAATGCCAAACTGGCACTCGTGTGTTCGCCTCCTCAGGAACAGTAGACAATTATCTTTTTGCCTTTGGGCAGGTTGTCGTAATTCTGTTCGACACCGGGTTGGTAAGGGATAACGATCGCTCCAGGCAGATGCTCGACATCAAACGCCGCTTGCCTGCGGCTGTCGACAAAGACCGCATTTCCGGCATCGTATTCCTTTTTGGCTTCTTCGGCCGAAATCCGTGGAACCGCGAGATCGTTGGTGTATTTGACGTACTCGATCGCGGCCGGTTTCTGGCACGCCAGGAACAAGACTAGGACGAAAAGTGCCAATCCTGAGGCTTTTAGCTTGTTCATACTATTTTTCTCCAAATGCCGCGAGAACTTCATCAGCATGTTTCGCGACGTCCACTTTTTCGAACAATTTGACGATCTTACCGTCATCGATCAAGAAAGTCTTGCGAAATGTTCCCATGTATTTCTTGCCGTACATGCTTTTTTCGCCCCAGACGCCGTAATCTTCGACGATCTTTTTATCGACATCGGCGAGCAGGTCGAACGGAAGCTGGTATTTTGAGATGAATTTCTGATGCGCTTTTTCGCTGTCGGTCGAAACGCCCAGAACCGTGATGCCTTTTGCGCGAAAAATATCGTCAGCATCGCGGAATGAGCAGGCTTCTTTAGTACAGCCCGGTGTGTCGTCTTTCGGATAGAAATAGAGCACCACACGTTTGCCCGCAAAATCGGACAGGCTCACGTCGTTGCCGTTCTGGTCTTTAGAAGAAAAATCGGGAGCCTTATCGCCTTCTTTCAACATTTAATGTAAAACCTCGCTTGCTTGAATATTCCAATTTTCCACAATCAGGTCGGTGGACGCAATCCCGCCCCGGCTATTTCTTCTTGCCAAAATTCCATTTCATGCCGGTCGTAAAGAGAAAATCGTTTCGCTGAGAGTTGCCGTTCGGATCGTTATTGAAGCGGTCGCCCACTGAGAAATAGAATCCGACCTTTTTCGTGACGTCAGCCGAGAGCGTCGCGTCGAAGATGAAGCGATACTCGTTGCGGTCGGTGACGTTCTGGAAGTAGGTCATTGTATTCTGAAATTTCAAGCGGTCGTTTAGTTTCTGCTTGAACGTGAATCCCGCAAGGGCCTCGGGTGTATTAGTGTCGTTACCGGATTGCCAGGTTCGGTTCCATGCTCCGCCGGCGATGAATTCGAGTTCGGTTCGATCATTCTTGATCGTTCTGTGCCCGAGCCCGCCGCCGGGAACTGAGCGGAAATTCAGATGCCGAGGCTTATCGCGTTCAAAATCGTACGAGATAAACCCGAACACACGTTTGTCGATCGTCCGGTCGTACCGGGCACCGCCCCAGAATGCGTTTTGGGTGGTAATGTTCGTGTGAGTGCCATGATTGCTGTTCCACAGACTCCGAGCATAGATCAGAAAACCATCCTGCGGCCGGGTCTTCGATGCTCTCAGACCGGTTGTCATCGTGATGTTGTTCGAGTTTCCGGAGGTGTAGCTGAAGCCAACATTTGCATTGCCTTCCCATCCGGTCGCGAGAGTTCTGAAACGCCCGGCAAAACCGTTGGAGGTTTTCTTCACCATTGCGGGATCTGGAACCGTGACGGTAGCCTTCTCTGGTTTTGGCTGAACGGCCGTCACAATTGGCTTCAAAGCTTCTTTCGTCGCCGGGTTTGCGATGACCTTGTCGATGTGTGAACGAGCGATCTTGACCTTGCCCGCGTACTCCGTTTCAAGCGTGATCGCATCGTCGCTTTCTTCAACGATCTTGCCGGTCAACCGATCACCATTCTTCAGCGTGATCTCGCTGGCGGCGATGTTGAAAGCCAGTGAAAAGAGCAGCATTGTTGCGAGGGGCCAGGAAAATTTTCTCATCACGCATATAAAATACCATTATGAAAAACGGATGTGAATTAGGTCGCGTGATGACACCATTTGACCAAACGGCAGCGGCGTAAAAGAATAGTTATATAGATGAGGCTTTTATCAGAAAAACAGGCACTCGCGAGACTCGCAGTTTTGCGTGATGATTTCGCATCGGAGATCCGCGAAGGCTATGAGCATAAAGCTGCCTCGTGCCTAACGTGCGAGACTCCCGGTTCGTGCTGCCTTGACGCGCATTTCGTCAACGTTCACATCTCACGCCTCGAAGCTGCGGCGATCAATGCGAAGTTGGAGAACCTGACCGATGAACATCGAGGTGAGGTTTTAAGGCGGTGCGAGGCAACGATAGAGGAATACAATTTGTCACGTGAGGGAGATACTTTCGACCAGAAATTCGCGTGTCCTCTGTTCGAAAAAGGAACCGGCTGCCTCGTTCACGACGACGGGAAGCCGGTTGCCTGTACAATGCATGCTTGTTACGAAAATGCCTCGGATCTGCCGCCCGATGAACTGCAAATTGCCCAGGAGCAAAAAATAGACGATCTCAACGCCCGCACATACGGGCGTCGAGAACAGTGGCTTCTGCTTCCGTTAGCGCTGAAAAGATACTGAGGCACAGGCCCGCGCGTAAGCAAGGGCGAAACTCTTGAAAATCGAACTTATTACAATAGCGAACGCACGGTCATCTATCACTATGAGTACGTGATTCGCCCTTGCTTACGCGCGGGCTTGTGCCATGGAGCCAGCGCACGGTCATCTATTACTATGAGTACGTGATTCGCCCTTGCTTACGCGCGGGCTTGTGCCATGGAGCCAGCGCACGGTCATCTATCACTATCAGGACGTGATTCGCCCTTGCTTACGCGCGGGCTTGTGCCATGGAGCCAGCGCACGGTCATCTATTACTATGAGTACGTGATTCGCCCTTGCTTACGCGCGGGCTTGTCCTGCGGAGCGAGCGTTTGCCACCGACAACGGGATACTAGTCGATCATCACATCGACGAATTTATCGCTAACATTGCCCGCAAAATCCGTCACGAGAAAACCGATCGAATAATCGCCGGGTGCGACATCCATATTCCCAACGTAAAGGTCTTCCTTGTCGCTGATCGTAAGAATGTCATCGGGGTCGGTCGAAGCAACATCGGATTCCTCGCCCTCGTCATCGATCGATAGGTAAACCGGCCGGATAGAATCGCCGCGGTCGAGTTTGACCTCACGCTGGACTCCTTTTGATTCCATGACCGCGTAGACGAATTCGCCAGAAGCCTCTTCATCATTGAAATCGATGACGAAATAGAGCGTGACGTCGTTCCACTCCTTGCGGCCCTTGTATTTGACCTGAGCGGGAACCTCGGCGTAATAGATATCTTTGCCTTCGTCGATCTCGGCAAAATCGGTGATCGGGCAGATAACTTCTTTTGTGCCGTCGCCGATCGAGAACCACGAGCCGTCCCATTCTTCATGAAGAACGCCTTTTTCATCGGGCTCCGTCGGGATGCTGCCGATGATGATCGATTGCTTATCATGCTCTTCAGCGATGACGAAGGTGGCTTCTTCGATGTCGTCGGCGTTTACTTTCGCACTTACGGTCACAACGCCATCTTTGGCAAGATTCGGCTTGCTTGATTGAACGGGCGAAACCTGAGGTTTTGTCGTATCGCCGGCGAGAATTGCGGCGATGTCAGTCAGCATTCCGTTCCATTTCATTCCGGTTTGAAACGGATGCTTGCTATAGCCGCTTTCCACCAGTTGCTGCCCGGTGTTAGGGAAGTAGATACTCAATCCGCTCGAACGCGGATGAGCGGCACCCGAAACCTTCGTAACGATCGCTGCCGAAAGCGCCGTAATAACAGCATCAGCCGCTTTTTTCGTTTCCGGATCGGGCGAGAGCGTTTTGAGATTTGTCGCGTAATGGCCCATGTCAAAGAACTCAGCGGCGGAAGGGCCTTGACCACGAGAACCGAAATCTTCACTCGAAGCGCGGGCACGAGCGGTTCTGATCAGGCCTTCACGTCCGCCAGTTTTGATGATCGCCTGATTTCGCGTCGCGAGCTCGGCGAACGCCGTATTAAGTGCGTCAATTTTGCTGAGGTCGGTAACGCTAAGCGTGATCGAGGCGTCGCGATGGCCCTGATTGGCGCCGGTGTAAAAATTCTTGTATCCGCGCGTGATGCCTTCGCCGAGAGCTTTGCCGTCGATCGTCGGAGCCTGGGTGATTCCGCTCATCATGGCAATGTAATTCCAGCCGTTCCCTGGTTCAAGTTCTTCTGAGGCGACCATGTATTTGGCGTACGGGCTGACCGTTCGAGCAACCTCAAAATTTGCCATCAGGCAGGCATCGAAGCCGAGCAGTTCGAGCTTTCCCGTTGTTTTGGTCGCACGAGAAAGGGCTGAATTCAGCTCGGTCATGTTTAGGCCGTCTTCGCCGTTGCCTTCGTCGTGGAGAATGCCGGGCCAGCCGCTGCCGTGGTCGCCGAACACCAGCGAATATTTCTTTGCCGGAAAGTCCTTTGCCGCATGTTCAATAAAATCGGCCAGGTTTTTAGGGTCGCCCATATTTATCTCACCAAGATCGGCAAGTTCCTTGAGCTTTCCTTTTTCGACGCGAAGATACTTGGCGGTCGTCCAGTTTTTCAAGCCGCCGACGTCGGCGTTGGTGTAGTTATTGTCTTCATCGCTGCTCACATTGCGGTCAACGAGAGCGACGATGTTGATCTGAGCTGAACTTCCGACCTCCATCATTTCTGTAAGATCGATCATTTGCGGAAGTTCCAGATCGTTGTCGGAATCCATATAGAACATCAACGTCCACTCCGCCTCGGGCTTCTGAGCGCTGCCTGACAATGGCAATGTGATGGCTAACGCGGCAAGAAATACGGCGAAAAAGATATTTTTCATCGGGGTCCTCGATATTTTTTTAATGGAAAGCAACAGCATTCTACTTGGAGTTTCAGTGCAAAGCAAAAAAGCACGAGCGGACGATTCCGTTCGTGCTTAATATATTTGCTTTCGAACCGTTAACGCGCGTTTTTCCAGGTTGCCACGACGATCTCGAACTCGCGGTCGCCGGTATTCTCGATACGCAGCTTCCAACCGGCCGCAGTCGTTGGGCCGTCGAAAAAGATCGAGCGGAACCAGCCGCGGGATTCGGGAGACCTGGCCATGTTTTTGCCGACGATTTCACCCTTGTCATTGATTAAGGTCGCCGATATCTGTGGATCGGCCATAAAGGTAAGACCAAAATTCGAAGCGGTCTCAACCGGGATCTCGATGTCGACCGATTGCTTTGCGGCAACTTTCACATCCTTGGCAAAATCGGGTTTGATTTGACTGGCTAAATAATTTTCAGGTACGTACTCAATCGGGATCTCACTTGCGCCATTCGGCCCACGGGACGCGTTTAGAGCGTAAGCGCCGCCAGGCATAACCGCGTTTTTCTCCATCAGGTAGAAGGTATCCGGGTTGTGAAAACCCTTCGGTCCGATCGCCAGACGCGGTTTGACGAAATCAGAAAAATCCTTTGTTCCAGTCAGATCGGTATGCAGGCTGGCTGAAATTCCAGTGTCCTTGATCGTCCAATGGGCCGACGGCACTGAGACCACTCCATCGTTCGGAACGATCTTTTGGCACATCACCGGTAGCGGATTGCCCGCGAGCGACGAGAATTTAACGCCTTTCCGATTGGTATGGATTTTGTTGAATCCGGCAACGTAGTCCGGCTGCAGTTGACGAACGGCCTCGACCTGCTTTCCGATCATGCCGAAAGCAATGTCCATCACTTCGGCACACGGCGATCCCATATTTGGCGTGCCGAGCATGACGAGATGCGAAACGCGCGGCCGCGGCTCCTCGCGGTATGTCTGCATCAGCTGGTCGATGTACCACCGCGAGATGAGGCCGCCCATCGAATGGGCGACGATGTCGACGTGCCACGCGTTGCGATGTTCCTGAGCGTATCTTACATAGCTATCGAGAGCATGAGCGTTATCGCCGATCGATGCCGTTTGCTCTGAGGACATGAAGGTTTTTCCGGTATTCATCACGCCGTGCCCCGGTTTTTCGCCGACGGGAAAAGCCTTCCAATCGTAGCTGTGCGACGTGGTGAATATATTCTGCCAGGTATTCCACGCTTCCCAGCTACTCCAGAGCCCGTGAACCAGAACGACCGGTTTTGGGGCGATCTTTAGATTCTCGGTCTTTTCGTCGATCTTCTTATTATCCTCGTCGAGCTCCGCTTTGATCCGCTGTAACAGCCGCGGTCTGCCGTCGTCAAACCATGCGTAGCCCGACGAATCCCACACGATCTCGACATTCTTTTCCTCGCCTGCGGGCACCGACACGCTGATTTCCTGATCGTTTAGCGGAGCATCGGGCTTGGCACCGTCCCATTTGTCGCCTTTGTAGGTTTCCTTAAAACGCACAGTCGCGTATTTCGTATCGCCTGATGTGTTAAGCACTTTCGCTTTGATCTTTACAAAATTTCCGTCGATCGTCCCTTTTTGCTCGGTGATTTCCTGCCACTCGTTCCAGGTTGGGAATCGCATGTCCTCGAACTGAAGGTCCGAGATACGCAGCGGCGCACCGCATTTTTGCAGGCTCCAGGTAATCGTATCTGTAATGCCGAGATTGGTCTGCGAAAACGAGCCGGAGATCTGATTCGGGTTTGACGGATCGATATGGTTCGTTCCGTTCGAATGGATCGATACGCCCTGCACGGTCGTCGGGGTCGAGGGTGACGCGATATTGTAACCTTCTTTTGGCGAGCATTGGCCGCTGTATGAAGCGGTCTGCAAACCGCCGGTTTTGCCCGGAATCTGCGACACTCCGACACCGACGGAATAGGTCCCGTCGGAATTTACACCGATCGAAACGCTTGCGTCGGCCATTCCATCTCCGTTTATCTCGCTGCGAGACGTGAAGTTTCCCGTCATTACCTGAAACGATTTGCCGCGGTCACATGAATTTTCTTCCTGGGCGAGCGTTTTCTCGGTACTCGAAAACGCACTGTTGACCGTCGCTCTGCCGATGTTCGAACCGTTTCGTTCCGGAGCTTCGACGACGGCGATCGAAGCCTTGTAATCGAGCTTCATCTCAAGTTCGCGGGTGTCCTTGCCGCGGGCGGAAACCCGTGGCGTGACCTTGGTATCGGTCAGCCGCTGCGTACGACTGATAGTGATATTGCCGGTCCAGGCCCCCGAGCACTTCGGCCCGGCCGGTTTCTTGCCAGCCTGGGCGAACACAGACAAAGCCGGACCCAACAGGCTTGTAAAAAACATCACACAGATAAGTTGACGTCCGATAGGTCTCTTGTTTTTCATCACTTTTGTACCTTCTAGGAAAAGTCTTCCACACGTAAGGCGATGAATACGGCCAAGAAGTATCATTCAATCGGGGAACAGGGTCATTTACCGTCGAAATATCGGTGTACTCACGGCAAATCCTCGTGTCGATCGTTAAATATCCTCGACACGAGAAACTGAATCATCGCGCTTTCAAAACGCGATAAACCTAGCACTATTTTATTTGCAGTTCAAATGGCATCAGCAGCATTGCCTGGCCTCGTTGCATTTGGTCGAGCATGGCGGCGAATCGGAATGAGCGGCGGACGTCTCTGGGTAACGATTCGAGGATCGCGGCTTGGGCTTTTTGTTCGGTTGAGGCTTCGGCGTTGCCGCGGCCGAAATACTGTTCGAGGAACGGGCGCGGTTCGGGGAAGACGATACGGCGGACGTCCTTGTCAGCCGGGAGCGACGCGAGTTCCTTGGCGATGTCGATGGCCTTTTCCATACCGCCAAATTCATCGATCAGGCCGTTCGCTTTGGCCTGCGTGCCGGTCCAGACGCGGCCCTGGCCTAATGTGTTGACCTCCTCGTCGGTCTTATTGCGGCCTTTGGCTACCTTTGGCACGAAGTTGTCGTAGTAGACGCCGTGCGCCATTTCTTCCATCTTGGCTCGTTCCTCGGGCGTCCATTTTTCCGTTTCGCGGAAGATGCCGGCGTTTTTGCCGCGCATCACATATTCGTTCGAAACTCCCAGCCAATCGTAAAACCCTTTCATCACTGGTTTGCCCATGAACATTCCGATCGAACCGGTGACGGTCGAAGGCTCGGCGACGATCTTGTTGGCGCCCGCGGCGATGTAGTATCCGCCCGAGGCCGCGACGTCCGACATCGAAACGACAAAAGGTTTCTTCGTTTTGGCATTCTCGATCGCGTGCCACATCAGGTCGGAAGCGAGTGCCGAACCGCCCGGCGAATCGACTCGCAGCACGATCGCCTTGATCGATTTGTCTTTCGCCGCATCATTTATTGCCTCGACTACGGTGTCGGAACCGACCATTTCGCCACTGAGCGGCCCGCGGCTCGACGGGCCGATGTTTATTGCTCCGGAAGCATAAATGACGGCGACGCGTTCGCCCTGATTGAGTCCAAGACTATCGGACGGGATCTCGCGATAATCGCCGCCGCTGACCGTGCGAAGTTTGTCGTCCTCTTTATAACCAAGTTTTGCTTTCAGGTCGTTCTCGACCTGATCGCGATAAAGCGCGTCGTCGATAAGGCCGATCGATTTGGCCTTGACGGCATTGTACGGAGCTGCGTCGATCAGTGCTTTTACGTCTTCGACAGATTTCTTTCGCGACTCGGCGATGGCGGTCGTAAAGCGGCCGAAATACTCATCGAGCAGGGCGTTGATGACCTCACGCTGGCCTTCGCCCATTTCTTTTTTGGTGTATTGGTCGGGCGCGTTCTTGTATTTCGGGCCGATCTGGATAACCTCGGCCTCGATGCCGAGCTTGTCGAGCGAGCCTTTGTAAAACATCGCTTCGGCGGCAAAACCGTTGACGTAAATATCGCCCGACGGCGGCAGAAAGATCTTGTCGGCGGCGGTCGCGAGGTAATATTCCTTGTTCGTGCCGATCTCCATGTAGGCGTAGACCGGTTTGCCGCTGGATTTAAACTCCTTGATCGTGTCGCGGAGTTCGTCGGCCTTGCCCCAGCCGATGCCTGGAAAATCGATATCGAGCAGGATCGCCCCTATGCGGTTGTCTACCTTTGCCTTGCGAAGCTGCGTCAACAAACTGGTGAAAGACTGAGCTTGTCCGATGCCGAAGGCTTTGGCAAGCGGTTCTTCGGCAACATAATCAGGCAAGTCGCCGGCAAGCCTGAGCACGAGAACGCTGTTGCTTGCGACACTCGGCTGTCCAACCGACCGCGAGATCAGAACCAGTCCGATCACACCGACGATAAGAAGAACGAGCAGTAAACCACCCAAAATGAGAAAGACTTTCGAAGTTTTTGACAGTGCCATAATTAAAATGCTGACGATCTAACAACCGATCGGTGCGCGATAAGTAAATAGTACGATATAACCGTTGCGAATGTTTAGCGTGTGATACACACAGGCCCGCGTGTGAGCAAGTGCGAAAACATCCAACGCACGCGATTCCCCTTGCTTACGCGCTGCCTTGGGCATTGTCGCCGGCGATCAGATCAAGGATTCCGGCGAGCGATCTTTTTTCCGTCACATTTAGAAACCCTGCTTCGCGAACAATATCCGCGGTGCGGCGGTTGAAATGATCGTCGATCAGGGCGACGGACAGGACATTCAAGATGTCGAAAAACGGGCCGAGCAATCCGTTGGGCCGAACGTGTTCGAGCAGGACGATCTTGCCGCCCGGTTTTAGAACACGTTTGATCTCCGCAAAGGCTTTCGCCGGTTGCGGCACCGAGCAGAAAACCAACGTCGCAAATGCTGCATCGAAATAGTTTGCGGGAAAAGGCAGATCTTGAGCATCGGCCTGAACGAGGTCGATGGAAGTGGTTTTGCCTTTGGCGATCTCAAGCATTTTGATCGAGATCTCGCTCGCGACAGCGTGGCTGCAGCTTGGATAAAATTCGAAATTCGCGCCCGTTCCGGCTCCTATCTCGAGGATTCTCGAATTTGCGGGTAGATTTCCCAGTGTCTCACGCCGGAGTTTTCCGAGGTAACGCCTTTCGATCGGGGCGAGCATTCGGTCGTAGCGATGGGCGTGTTTGTCGTATTCCTGCTGCACGTTTTAAGTTTAACTCAGAGACGGGGAGAAAGTGGGACGGTGCGAAGAATGTTAATTGTAAATTGGCCGATTGTTAATTGGTAGAAAAATTCCACCATCCAATTAACGATCTACCAATTTATAATTGACGAGTTGAAAGGATCCGGGCCGCTCCATAGCATCGGAGCTCGTCCAACGGGTTGGAACCGGGCCGAAATTTCGTTTTTGAGCTTCGAATGTCTATAATCAGACTTTTTCGGCCTTTGGCGTCGTTGGCTTCAATATCTTTATGGGTAAGAAAGGTTCGGTCTTAATTTGCGATGACGAAGAGATAATGCGCGACGTGCTCGAAACGATACTTTCGGGTGCGGGCTATAAGGTCGAACTCGCAAAGACCGGCGAGGAGGCGATCGAGGCCTACACGCAGAAACCGTTTGACGTTGTTCTGATGGACGTTTCGATGCCGGGCATCGGCGGGCTGACCGCGCTTGAGCGGCTGATGGCGATCGATCCCGAAGCGGCCGTGTTGATGGTAACGGCGTACGCGACATTCGATACTGCGATCTCGGCTTGGGAAAAAGGAGCCGCCGGCGTTATCAGAAAGCCGTTTCAGAACGAACAGATCATCGCTCTCGTCGCCAAGGGCATCAAGAAACGCCGCAAGGAAGAGGAACGCCAAACCCTGCGTCACGCCATGGTCCGCTCGGTCAACCGCGAAGGCTTTATCGGCCGTTCCGAGGTGATGGAAACAGTTTTCCGCCTCGTGGATCGGGTTGCTCAGGCTCGCTCGACCGTGCTGATCACCGGCGAAAGCGGAACCGGAAAAGAACTTGTGGCGAAAGCCATCCATGAATCCAGCCCGCGTTCCGATGCACCGTTTGTGGCGGTAAACTGCTCGAATATTCCCTCGGAACTTCTCGAATCTGAACTGTTCGGCCACACCAAAGGTGCGTTTACCGGTGCGGTCGCGGCGAAGAAAGGGTTGTTCGAAGTTGCCGATACCGGCTCGATATTTCTCGACGAGATCGGCGATCTGCGACCGGAAACGCAGGTCCGGCTGCTTCGCGTTTTGCAGGAACGCGAGTTCACTCCGGTCGGCGATACGACGCCGGTGAAGGTCGATGTCAGGATCATTGCGGCGACAAATGTTGACCTGAAAGAAGCGGTTAGAAACGGGCAGTTTCGCGAGGATCTTTATTATCGTTTGTCCGTAGTTCCGCTCGAACTGCCGCCATTGCGCGAACGCCGCGAGGACATCTTGCCGCTCACGCAGCATTTCATCAAAAAATATGCCGAGGAAAATGGCCGCGATATATCTGAAACGGTAAGGCCTGACGTTCTGTCGCTGCTCGAGAGCTACAACTATCCCGGAAACGTCCGCGAACTCGAAAACATCATCGAGCGTGCCATCGTCATCGCCCCGAGCGAGGAAATAACCGTCGAATGTCTGCGGCCCGAGGTTCGCGATCCCGAGCTTGCGTTCCAGATGATCGTCGCGACCGAAGGCGTTTCGAGCGATATCGATCTCGCCCGCGGCGTCAATTTCTACGACGAAGTAAAACGCTTCGAGATCGACCTCATCCGCCGTGCCCTCGACCAAACCGGCGGTCACCAATCCCGCGCCGCCCGCCTCCTCGGCCTCAACGCCACCACTCTCAACTCAAAGATCAAGACCTATAATCTCTTTCGAAAAGATTAATGGCTTTTTTGACCTCTGATATGCAAGGTTCTGCAATTTCGCGCGCATTCGGAACAACGCGACGGAATCCGAATTATTGGATTAACTTCCAAAAACCTAAACGTTCCAGGCCCCCTTCTACGCGTTCCAATACCCGACGCCCCTAGTACTCAATGTTATGTAACAGTAAATTAAGCCCTTAACTCGTCCGGGCAGTTAAGGGGTTTTACTGGCACGAAAGTTGCGATTGTATGACTTCCGTACAATTGAACCGATTACAACGAAAAATTGACTTTGATAAAGGTCTCCCGCTTAAGGCGATAATCGCGGCAACGAATACGAGGGGAAACGGCACATCTGTCACTTCGTGCATCGCTTTCAGGGTCGTTATTTAGCCCTGAATATCATTCATTCACCGACCGTTTGCACTTATTTTTGAGTGAATCCTGATTTTGATTTTCTTGAGGAGGAAAAATGAGAAAGTTTACAAATATCCTGATAGCGCTTCTGGTGCTGCTTTTGGCCCAGATCGTTATCTTCGCACAAACAAGCGGCTCTCTCGCCGGCACGGTTTTGGATCCGAATGGAGCTGTCGTCGCGGGAGCTTCGGTGACGGTGAGGAACGGGGCCACGGGTGAAACCCGAAAAGGCACCACAAACGACCGCGGCGGGTTTTCGTTTGATCTCATAGGCCCGGGCGAATATGTGGTCACTATCGAAGCTGCCGGGTTTAAAAAGTCGGTGGCACCTAACGTGATCGTCTCGGTTTCAAAGGAGACTCTTCTTTCCATAACGGTCGAGATCGGCGTTCCCAGTGAAACGGTGACGGTCACATCCGGCCAGGAAGTAATCAATTCGAGCAGCCCGACGCTCACTAACGTCATCAACACGAGGCAGGTCGTCGACCTTCCGCTTGGCGATCGAAATCCGGTTGCCCTGGCCGGATTGCAGGCCGGTATTGCGGTTGTCGGCGAAAACGTCCGCGGTGCATCGGTCGGTGGGTTGAGGCAAACGGCTGTTAATCTGACGCAGGACGGCATTAACTCGATGGACAATTTCGTCAAGACGAGTTCCTTTTTCGCGATTAGCGCGCCGTCGCTCAATTCAACTGCTGAATTCAGCATCACGACCGGCACGGTCGGCTCGGAAGCCGGACGCGGTGCCGCACAGGTAAACATGGTCACCAAGGGCGGCACGAATGATTACCACGGCGGGGCTTTTTTTCAAATCATCAATAACTGGACCGACGCAAACACGTGGTTTAACAATACTAATAAGGCGGCCAAACCAATCCTGAGGCAGCATTTCTATGGATTTGACATCGGCGGACCGGTTCAATTCCTTAATTTTGGCGAAGGTGTGCCGGCACGATGGAGCGGTAGGGATAAAGCGTTCTTTTTCTTCTCGTACGAAAAATTCAACCAGAGCGATGCGCGAGAGCGCAATCGAACGGTCCTTACCCAGGATGCCCGCAACGGCATCTTTAAGTACACCGATACAACGGGGGTCTTACAGACGGTCAACCTGTTGACCTTAAGCACTCGAGGGTTCGGCTTGAATCCACTTATGACGGCCCACCTCGGCCTGATTCCGCTTCCCAACAACAATACGTGCGGCGCTGACGGTCTCGCGCTCTCTTGCTACACATTTAATGCAGCACAAAGCACGATCAACGATAAGTACGTCGCAAGATATGACCACCAGCTCGTAAAAGACACGCGACTTGGCTCACACAAACTTGAGTTCGTCTACAGCCGGGTCATTACGCGGACCTACCCGGATGTCACGACAAACGGCATCGACGCTCCGTTTCCCGGCGGTGTCAACGGATTTCAGGGATCTACGCGAAATCTGATCACGCCGGCGCTGGTCTCGACCTTTGGAAGCAATTGGACAAACGTTCTGAGATATGGCCGCCAGTGGGCCCCGGTTGATTTCAACCGCGATTCTACGCCCACCTTGATCCTTTCGCTGTCGGGGGTTACGAGTTATGACAACAGTTTCCTTCCGCAGCCGCGCGACACTCAGGTGAATCAAGTAACAGACACTGTGTCGTGGGTAAATGGCAATCATCTGTGGAAGTTTGGCGCTGACTTTCAAAACATTCTGGGCATAAGCCGGAACGATGCCGGTATCGTCCAGACAATCAACCTCGGAACGAATGGTGCTAACAGCGCGGGGTTTGTCCAGGCCAATCTGCCTAACAGCAACACGACGATTGTTGGTAGGGCCAACTCCGTCTATGCAAATATTACAGGCCTTTTAGGTTCTTCTACCCGGACATTTAACGTGGAAAGCCCCACGTCGGGTTTTGTCCCGGGAGCAACCCGGTTGAGAGAGGTGCGGGGAAGAGATCTGGCCCTTTTTGCACAGGACCAGTGGCGCCTCAAGAGTAATTTCACCCTCAACTATGGCGTCCGCTGGGACTACATGGGCGTGCCGACCGTGCCGAACGGACTGGCTATCCAGCCGGATTTTAAGGATGTATATGGAATTTCAGGATTTGGAAATCTCTTCAAGCCCACGGCGGCTCCGGGAAGCCAGACGGTAGGCGTCGCCACCCAAAGATTTGTCAGCGGCGATACTGGAATCGGGCTTTACAAGAACGATTGGAACAATTTCGCACCATATGTTGGCTTTGCGTGGTCGCCAGGCTTTAAGTCAGGATTAGGGCACTTCTTGTTTGGTGACGAAGGCCAAAGCTCTTTCCGCGGCGGCTACTCAATGAGTTTCCTTCGCGAAGGCGTTACGACCTTCACAAATCTTTTGGGAACGGGTACGACAAATCCTGGACTGATCCAAACGAGTAACACGTCCAGGCAGTGTAACCCGGCTGCGACACCGACGAGCAACATAACGGGCGTACTCAACACGACCTGCGGCGTGCCGCTCGAGACTCCGACCTACCGGATACCGATCACAGACAGGGATAACTTTCTTATTAGTCAAAATAACGGCATCTGGACGGCCGATCCGAATCTTAGGACGCCGTACGTTCACCAGTACAGTTTCGGATTTGAGCGGGAGATCGCCGGTGGCATTGCCTTTGAACTCAGGTATCAGGGCAACTTTTCGCCGAATAATTGGCGTGCTTACAACATTAACGAGGTCAACATCTTCGAAAATGGCTTTCTCCAGGAGTTTAAGAACGCTCAGATCAATCTGGCGGCTCGCGGTGGGACGGGTTTTGCACCCTCCACGGCGGCATCACCGTGCGCCGCGTGTGTTCCACTGCCGATCCTTGATAGGTTCTTTGGCCTAACAACGGGCGGAAGTGTGGTTGCGGCTGCGAGCGCATATGGGAGTACAACTTTTATAGCCAATCTTAACGGAAATAATGTTGGTACAATGGCCAGCACATTGGCTTTTAATAGCCTGTACAGGACCAATCGTGAAAGCGTGACGGTCGGCTTGCCGGGAAACTTTTTCGTCGCAAATCCAAATGCCGCCTTTGCTAACATTTTGACAAACGATTCTCGGTCCAATTACAACGCGATGCAGATCGAGGTGCGTAAACGGTTTGCGAACGGGCTGCAGTTCCAGGCCGATTACACATGGAGCAAGTCTATGGTCGAAGGGGATGCTCAGGGAAACAACCAGAGTGATCTGGCCCAGCCTCTGACGCTGCGCAATCCGGCCCTCGATTATCGCCGGTCGTCGCAGGACCAGACCCAGCGGTTCATCGCCAACGGACTTTACGAGCTTCCGTTTGGCAAGGGTAGACCTTGGCTGAATAGTGCAAATGGCGTTGTGGACAGGATTGTTGGTGGCTGGACTATGGGCGTTATAGCTGCCTGGTCTACCGGTGCACCATTCTTCATTCAATCTGGCCGCACCACATTTAATAGTTCCACAGCGGGTATCGGCGCTGACCTCGTTGGCATCACCTTTGACGAGTTCAAGAAGAATATCGGGATATACAGAACCGCGGGTGGTATTCTGTTTATCAACCCGAGCCTACTTGACATAACGTACGTTACCAGTGGAGCTAACGCTGGACAGATTGCTACGTCGAGTCTCAAAGCAGGCTTGATGAGGGCCCCGGCACCGGGAACCTTTGGCAATTTCCCGGTAAACTCGCTGTCCGGCCCGTCGTTCTTCAACGTCGACCTGAGTGTTACCAAACGTATTCCGATAACTGAAACGGTCAGGATGGAGTTCAAGCTCACCGCCATTAACGCTACGAACCATCCAAATTTCAGTTTCGGTACCCAGAGTTTTGACGCGAGCAACTTTGGCCGGATCACTAGTCAGGCTAACCTTAACCGGCGAATAAACTTTATCGCCCAGGTTAGGTTCTAGTAACCGGTCGCCCAGGTGATAATCGCGGATCGGGTTCGTAACCCATTTTATATAGGGGTTGCCGGACGCGGGTCTGGCAACCTACTTTTTTGAAGGTGGCGTTCTTTCCGTGTTGTTCCGTGCGATCCGTGGTCGTTCTGTTCGGAATTAGCTACGGATAACACTGAACATACGGAGGCGATCTATGTTTTCAATCATCAGGGATAGAAGTACCTGGGTGTTCGTCTTTGCGACGGCTATCGGGCTGGCCGCTTCGGCGTCGGCGCAGATGATCAATAGCACCGATGTTGGTCTGGGCGGAGCGAATAGCATTACCGGAACGGTGCTCACTCCGGCGGGAGTCCGGCTTGAGGGCCGCGTGACCGTTCGTCTCACCACGATGACAAAGGGCGACCGCGTGGCGGTGACCGACGATTCTGGCAACTTCGGGTTTCGTGGCCTGACCAATGGCGACTATCTGATCACTATCGATAAGGAGAAAAATTACGAGCCATATTCACAAAATGTGAATGTTTTTCAGATGCGGGGTACGCCGGGCCAGAATTTTATGTTGAGCATTCGTCTTAAACCTAAAGCCGGCGTGGCTCCCAAGCCGGGCGTCGTCAATGCTCAATTTGTCGGTGTGCCGGAAACGGCTCTGGCCTTCTACAAGAAGGCGACCGAACTTGCCGGCTCAGGCGATCCGAAGGGTGCGATCGCGCAGTTCGAGTTGGCCATAGCGGACTATCCGAAATTTTCGCTCGCCTATAACGACATGGGAGTCCAGTATCTAAAACTGAATGACCTCGGCAGGGCCGATGATGCATTCAAATCCGCGCTCAATATCGACAGCACCTCGTTTCCGCCGTTGCTCAATCACGGCATGGCGCTTTACGAGATGAAATTGTATGCGAAAGCGGAGCCGGTACTTCGCGAGGTGATTAAAGCTCAGGAAGGGTCGGCTGCCGGACATTTTTTCCTTGGTCAAACCCTGGCGTACCTTGGCAACTTTCCCGAGGCTCAAAAAGAATTGACGACCGGGCTGACCCTGGGTGGAGAACCGATGGCGATTCCGATGAAGGAGGCCCATCGCCTGCTTGCGATCATATACTCGACGCAAGGCGACAAAAAAAGGCAGGCAGCGGAGCTTGAAACTTACTTAAAGTTAGCCCCGAACACGCCGGATGCCGAACAGATCCGTAAAGTTTTAGCCAAACTGAAAGGCCAGTAGAGAGAAGGTCTTTAAAATTCAAGAAAAAATGTTACGAATGCGTAGCAACGCAGGGAAATAGTTCTTATTAGCAGTGTAAATCTAATATTGTGTGCTAATCTACTGTTTCAAGTTTCAAAATTTATACCAACTCCAGGGGTTCCATTAGGCTCCCAAGCTTTTTGCGATGTAACGGCATTTATGCGCAATTGGGTGAGCCTAATTTTTTATTAGACAGCACTTATTTTTTGAGTGAATCCTGATTTTGATTTTTTTGAGGAGGAAAAATGAGAAAGTTTACCAAATTTTTGATAGTCGGCCTGGCCATTTTGATGGCCCAGATCGCTATCCATGCCCAGAGCACCGGCTCAATCGCGGGTAGCGTAATGGATCCGAATGGTGCGGTCGTTCCGGGAGCGACCGTCAAAATCAAGGGCGATGGAGGACAAGAGTTTTCCACAGTCACAAGTGACGGGGGCAGTTACAGAGTCCCCGCAGTTTCTAACGGCATGTATGTCGTCACAATTTCGGCCAAGGGATTCAAAACCTCGACGGTCAGAAACGTTAAGGTTGACGTCGGCGTACCCACAACCGTTGATGTCTCTCTGGAAATCGGCAACGTCGGCGAGGTCGTTGAGATCTCGAGCGGCGGCGAAGTGCTTCAGACGCAAACGGCGGCGGTCGGCACGACCATCACCGGGCGTCAGATACTCGAGACGCCGATTGCGTCACGCGACGCTCTCGATCTTATTGGATTAATGCCAGGTACGGCGACGGTTGGACGTCCGCGCAGTGCCTCTATTAACGGGCTGCCTAAAGGATCTCTTACGATAACCATTGATGGCGTGGACGTTCAGGACAACCTTCTGCGTTCCAGCGACGGTTACTTTACATATGTCCGGCCGCGTGTTGACGCGATCGAGGAAGTTTCTGTTTCGACCGCCAACCCCGGCGCTGAAAGCGGCGGCGACGGAGCCATTCAAATTAAATTTGTCACCCGCCGAGGCACAAATGATTATAAGGGCGGCCTTTTCTGGCAGCATCGCAATGACGCGTTGAATGCTAATTACTGGTATCTTAACCGAAACCCAACCTCATTGGACGAAAATGGAAGATCCGTCCGTCAAAAAATTCGGCTGAATCAATATGGTGGCAACTACAGTGGGCCGATACCGTTCCTGAATTTTGGAGAGGGCGTCGGAGCATTTGATTCGGGCAAGAATAAGCGCTTTTTCTTTGTTAATTACGAGGAATTTCGCCAGCCTGAATCGCTGGGCCGAACCCGGACCGTTCTTACTCCGGCGGCTCAATCCGGTATTTACAGCTATGTTTCCGGTGGCGTTACGCGAACCGCGAATGTCTTTCAGATTGCGGCGGCGAATGGCCAATTGGCAACGCCCGACCCGACGATCGCTGCCGTTTACGCGCGTATCCGGTCGTCGTTATCCGGTGGCTCGCTATCCCCCGTTGACGCTACCCTGCCCAATACTCAGCTCTTTAACTTTGCGCCGACCAGCAGCACGCTGCGCAAGTTTTTGGCAATGCGTTTCGACTTTAACATCACGAAGAACCACAGCTTCGAGGCTGTTATTAACAGGCAGAAATTTGACGGAACAAAGGACTTTCTCAACGGAGTTGAAGAAAGATTTCCGGGCTTTCCGTTTTATTCGCAAAAATCGGATCGCAATTCGTATTCCTACGCCATTCGATCCACGCTTTCTAAAAACATCGTAAACGAAGGCCGCTATGCTATTGCGAGAGGACTGTCGTTTTTCTTCCCGGAATCAGGGTTGTCTGACTTTGACTACCTGGGCGGCCGCAGCCTTGGTGTTAGCGTTTTGGGAGCAACTTCTCCGATTAACGTTAACAGCAACAGCGAGCGGACCACTCCGACTTCCGATCTTACCGATACAGTGACATGGGTCAAAGGTTCGCACAGCATAAGTTTTGGTGGACAGTACAAGTTGATAGAATCTAAAGGTAGTGCGAACAATCTGATAGCTCCGACCGTCGGGTTTGGCCTTGACGGCACCGTTGGCTCGGCTGATTCTGTTGCGTTTAACATGTTTAACGCAACGACCATGCCAGGTGCGACCTCTGGGCAGCTCACCGACGCCAGGAACCTTTATGCTGTGCTCGTCGGCCGCGTTATTAGCTATGGTACGACTGCGTATCTGGGAGCCGACGGCAAGTACGCAGAAAGAGGTTCGCTGAGCAGGCTCGCCGAACAGAAAAGCTATGGTTTGTTTGTACAGGACAGCTGGCGAGTCAAACCGGGCTTTACGGTAAATTATGGTATTCGCTGGCAGCCGCAGACGGCGTTTATCGCCCTCAGCAAGGGCAACTATACGAGGCTTGAAACCTTTGATCAGATCTACGGCGTTTCGGGCCTTGGCAATATCTTTAAGCCGGGCACACTTACCGGAACCGCTCCACGCGTCGTCGCCCTGGAGCCGGGTGAAAAGGCCTATCCGGATGACTATAATAACCTCGCTCCTACGTTGGGGGTGGTTTGGAGTCCGAACTTTGGCGAGAAAGGCTTTATGCGTAAGGTGTTCGGTGGATCAGGACAGAGTGTTTTCCGCGGCGGGTATTCAGTTTCGTTTGTACGTGAAGGAACAAACCTTCTTGAGAGTATTAACGGATCGAATCCGGGCGGATCGCTTGCGCTTTCGCGGAACCTGAATGTCGCCGGAAGTTTTATTCCGGGCACCAATCTGCGTGATGCGAACAATCCGAATTTTCAGCCGCTTCCGGGCATTGTTGGGACTGCACCCGCCTTCCCGATTGCTCTGACTATTACCAATGCGGCTAATGCATTTGATCCAAATATCAAGACCGGATCGGTTCATTCGTATAGTTTTGGTTATCAGCGTGAACTGGATAGAAATACCGTAATTGAAGTTCGCTATGTAGGAAACCGCGGCAAAGGATTGCAGCGTCAGTACGATATCAACGAGTTTAATACGATAGAGAACGGCTTTGCGGCCGAGTTCGCCCTTGCGCAGGCCAACCTTTACGCTAACATTGCGGCGGGCCGCGGCAATTCATTTGCGTATTTTGGAGCCGGTACGGGCACCTCGCCTCTGCCTATATTCCTGTCGTACTTTAACTCGGCGGCAAACTATGATCCCAATAATCCAGCTAGGTACGCCGCTGGGAACTTTGCGAATGCTTCTAACGTAGCTACGTTTTCGCGGAACGCACCAAACCTGTTGGGTTGGAGTGGTCTTGATGGCAGTGCGGCGAATCGAGCAAATGCGGCTGCAAACGGCCGTCCGTTCAATTTCTTCTACGTGAACCCATCTGCTCGTGGCGGCGCATTTATCGTCGATAACACCAATGAAACGTATTACAACTCGGGCGTGATCGAGATCCGACGACGATTGTCGAACGGGCTTCGTGTTAACGCAAACTATGTTTTCTCGAAGGCGCAAGCGAACGCCTATGCTTCAAGCTCAGTGGTTTTTGCGGGCTTCACTCAACGCGAAGGCGGCTTGGATCTGGCGAAGAATGTTCAGGCTTTCGATCTTCGTCACCAGTTCAAGGTGGATGCTACATACGATCTGCCGTTTGGGAAGGGACGAACGTTTTTGTCCGGTGCCAACGCGTTTGTGGATGGTTTCCTTGGAGGTTGGTCGATTTCGCCGACGATTCGTTGGCAAAGCGGTTCGCCGTTCTCGCTCGGAAACATCCAGCTGGTTGGAATGACGGTTAAGGAACTCCAAAAGGCCATCAAAGTTCGCAAAGAAGCGGACCAGGTCTTTTTCCTACCGGCGGACATCATTCTTAACACGCAGAAAGCCTTCAATATTGATGTCACCAACACGGCGAACGGCGGCTACGGAACCACATACGGCACGGGCGGTCCAACAGGCCGATTTATCGCCCCTTCCGGATACGGCAACTGTATCCAGCGGTTTGCGGGAACCTGCGGGTTTAATAACCTGGTTGTGTATGGCCCGGGATTCTTCAAGCTCGACGTAAGTCTCGCAAAAAGGATCAACTTTGGCGAACGACGGAATATCGAGCTTCGTGCTATGTTCCTTGACGCTCTCAACCACCCGAATTTCCGCGTTGGCGGATGGGGTGCGGACACCGTTGTATCGGGTGTCGGCGGAGCCACCTTCGGGCAGCTCGCCAATGGCTCTGCTTATCAGGACGTTTCTACCACGAATGATCCAGGTGGCCGAGTCATCGACCTGATGCTTCGAATAAACTGGTAACACAGCCTGATTCGTTTTTTTTGGGGGCGTTGCCGAGTGATTGGTAACGCCCTTTTTCGTCTCGATAAAGGGAGAGGTTCTATGTGTTTCAGATCGTTGAACTGGGGTATTTGGTTTGCATTTCTAATACTCCTACTTACGGCTCCTGTTTTTCCACAGATTGCCGGGGGACTTACCGAGACAACCGCCACGGGCCTTGGGGGGAACAGCTTTATTACTGGAATAGTTTTCTGGCCATCGGGCCGGCCGGTGAACGTTCGGATGGGAATCAGGTTGAATTCTCCAACGGCGGGTGAGATTATCGCGATGACGGATGACCGTGGGCAGTTCGTGTTTAGCGGCCTGACGGCCGGCAGCTATTTGGTTTTGATCGATGGGGAGAAGGATTTCGAAGCGATCTCGCAACCGGTCGATGTCCTCCAGTCTCGAAGCGCGATTCCTCAAACGTATGTGGTTTCCATTCGCCTTACGGAAAAAACGAAAGCCAAGAATAAGCCCGAGATTTTGAATGTCGCGATTGGTGCCGTACCAAAACGGGCTTCGGAGTTTTACAAAAAAGCACAGTCATTATCTACGGAGAAAGACTACGAGGGAGCCGTTGAACATCTCAAGTTGGCGATCGCCGAATTTCCGGGCTTTCTAAACGCCTATAACGAGCTGGCGGTACAGTATCAGAAACTGGGCGACTTCGCGAAGGCGGAAGTTGCGTTGATTTCAGCACTCAGAATCAAGCCCGATGCGTTTGAGCCGATGCTGAATCGCGGGATCGTATTGTTTCGAATGAATCGGTTCACAGAGGCCGAACAGGTGTTGCGTAACGTTCTTAAGGCTCAAGGCCAGTCGGCCATTGGCCATTTTTATCTCGGGCGAACGCTTGCAAAACTTGAGAGCTATGAGGAAGCCGAAAAGGAGCTGAACTTATCGATTACGATCGGCGGAACCGAGATGAATGAAGCTCATCGGATGCTCGCGATGATGTACATCGACAAGGATGACCGCCCCAAGGCAGTTTCTTCGCTCGAAACGTATCTCAAACTCGTTCCAACCGCTCCGGATGCTGAGAAGCTTCGCGATGCGATCAAACAGTTGAAAGGCAGTAGGTGAAAGTGTGGGTTTTAGGTTTGGGACTTCGTGCCCGGCGTGCTTCTTGTGACTCCTGAGTTCTCGCTTCGAGCTTCCACCTTCTACACTGTTGTCGTTAACGCTATAATGTCTGTACGAGAATGAGCGTTGCCGGCAACCCACAATCGAATCTAGCCGTTGTACCGCTCGGAGCTGGCGATCTCATCGATCGCGCGGTTCGTTTTTATCGCAAATATTTCTGGACATTTATCCTGATCGCGGCGCCGCCGGTGATCGTTGGCACGATCGTTTCGGTCGGCTGGACGTTCATGGGTCGGCAGATCTTTGCGATCGGGGTCAGCCGCGATCCAGCCGAAACGACCTTTTACTACATATTCCTTTGGTTTGGCAGCATAGTGATCTGGCTGACGGAGACGATCGCCACTCTTGTCGTCATGGGCGGAGCGTCGCGAAATTTCGTCCGGCATCTGCTGTTTGGCGAGGCGATCACGTTTCGCGAAACGTACCGTAACGCCGCGAAACGTCTCGGCGGGCTCATCTTTGCATCCTCGCTGATCTCGGTTTTGCTGGGCTCGGTCGGCTTGGCCGTCTTCTATTTCGCGGCGGTCGTTCTTCTGATCCTGATCGGCATTATCTTTTGGGCGGTGGGGGCAATTATACCGGTTGTCGGTTTTATTCTTTCCGTTATTGTTGGCATCGTCGTTGCCGGGGCGGCGATCTGGCTGTTTTTTCTCGCGGCATCGCGGCTCGCGTATGTGCCGCAGGTGATGCTGGTTGAGGGGCAGGGCGTTTTCTCGGCGATCGGGCGTAGCGCGAGCCTTGCCAGCGGCAGCGTCAAGCGGCTCGCGGCGCTATTCGTCTTTTCAACAGTTGCAGCGTATTCGGCACTTGCGATCCTGTACCTTCCGCTCGCATGGTATGCGTCGGCCAACGGCGTGAATCTTATGGGTTTTGACCGCGACATCATTCCGGCCTGGTACGAGGTCGCATCCAACCTGATCTGGCAGATCAGTTTTATTCTGCTGTCGCCTGTCTGGATGGTTGGGCTCTGCCTGCTGTACGTCGACGAACGCGTCCGCTCGGAAGGCTACGATATCGAACTGATGGCCGCCGCACGCCTCGGCGACATCCCGTCCGTTCCCGAAACATACATCAACCCGCTACAGCCCGCGTTGGGATCGGCAACCGTCGTCGCGGCCGCACAGCGAACCCCCGCGAAAAAAGCGGCCATCACATCGCTCGATCTTTAGGCAGATCGTTTGGATCAACATGGAATTGTCAGCGACACGCGAAAAATTTATATGCCGGCCGTCTTTAGGTCGGCTTGTGATCACTGTGTGCGTTCTTGTCATTCTGATTGCCTTTCAAGCCGTATCGATTTTCGCATCATCGCCCGAAGAATATAAGGAGCGGGTCGAGTCAGCGAGGCTTGGCGTCGAAGTGATGCTCCAGGATCTGGATTCGATGACCGACAAGCAGCAGGCCGAGAGTATTGCCGCGATCCAGCAGGACCTTCCCGCGACGGAAAAGGTCGAATGGAGCGGCGGCAGCATCGAGACTCAGAACGCTTGGTTGACGGAAAAGCTCAAGGAATTCGCGGCTGACAATGATAAAAAGAAGCAGCGTAACGTCCTGCTAGATATCAGCGAACGTTTGCTTGCAATTTCTGAATCTGCCGGCGAGCTCAGCAGCGATTTAAAGGCCGAACGGACCAAGGACCAGGACAAACAGAAGCTGGCTGAGATACTGAGCCGCCAAGAGTATCAAAAACCGGAAGCTAAAGAGGAGAGCTTTTTCCAGAAATGGTGGCGTGAATTCCTTGAATGGCTTGCGAGGATGTTTCCGAAACCAAACGTCCAGCCGGGCTCGTCGTGGGGACTCGAGAACTTCAAGTTCATATTGCAGATCGTTGTGATCGTGCTGGTCGTCGCGTTCGTTGGCTTTTTGCTATTCAAGTTCCTGCCGTACTTTGAGGGGCGTTTTGGACGGAAGAAGAAGGAGAAGAAGGGCGACCGCGTCATTCTTGGTGAGCGGATCGGTTCGGACGAATCTGCGTCCGATCTTTTCTCTGAGGCCGAACAACTCGCCCGCGACGGCAACCTCAGATCCGCGATCCGCAAAGGCTACATTGCTGCGCTTTGTGATCTCAGCGACCGCAAGATCGTTCGGCTCGCACGGCACAAGACCAATCGCGACTATCTTCGCGACGTTCACAAGAACGAAACACTGTTTGAAAGTATGCGCGGGCTGACCTTCAATTTTGAGACGAATTGGTACGGTCTGAGAACGGCGGAACAGTCGGATTGGGAGGATTTTCGCGAGCGATATAAACAAATGATCGCGAATGCACGGCAATCAAAATGAAGCAGAAGCTACTCATATTCACTTTCCTGATCCTGATTGGCGTTCTTTTGGTTGGCCTGAATGCGGCGTCGTACACGCAGAAGGAAAAGGTGCCGGACAGTGAATTTAATCCCAATCGCTCGACCTTCAATTCCGGTGCGACTGGAACGCAGGCCTTTTACACACTCCTATCTGAAACCGGCCGTAAAACTGTCCGTTGGCAGGAACCGCCGGCCGCACTGCTCACGGTAAAAAATGGCCCGGCAGTTTTTGTTGTGACAGGAACCGTTAAACGCGAATTCACCGAACCTGAGATCGAGGAGCTTCTGCGTTGGGTTTCGAACGGTGGACGCCTGGTGCTGATCGACCGCTCTCCGGTGACGGAACTTCTGACGACGACGGCAAACTGGCAGGTCAGTATTAAGGGAAATGAAACGCCTGAGTTGTTTACGGTGGACGCTTCGGACACGAAGCAGATGACAGCCGAGACAACGGCTATGAAGCCCGCACAGCCGACGATCTATACGCAGGGCGTGAACGCCGTTCAGCCATCGCGGTTTGCCGGGTCGATCATGTTCGAGCGATTTATCGACAACGGCACGTCGAAAAAAGTGGAAGATCTGCCTCCACCGCCAAAGGCCATCAAGAGAGTCGATCCGCCTGATGAAATTCGATTTGACGCTCCGCCTCCGAAGAGATCGGACCGGATCTACGAAATGCCATCACCAACGCCGGTCCAGTTGACGCCGATCGGCGACACGGTAGAATCGCCAAGCCAGATGGCCCCGGTCGTCCACTTCTCGGGAGCTGATAAGAATCTCGTAGTAAATATGCCATTTGGCGAGGGCGAGATCGTGTTGCTTAGCGATCCGTACATCGTTTCGAACAGCGGTATTTCATTGGTAGACAATGCCCAGCTTGCGATCAATATCGTCGCGGCGGGTGACCGTGTGATCGCATTTGACGAATATCATCAAGGATATGGGAAGGACACCAATCGATTTCTGCAATTCTTTGCGGGAACGCCGGTCGTCGCGATCTTTCTTCAGCTCGCTCTATTCATAGGCCTCGTGTTTTTTTCGCAAAGCCGGCGATTCGCGCGACCGGTGCCGGAACCGGAACCGGACCGCCTTTCCAAGCTTGAATATGTTTCGGCGATGGCTGAACTTCAGCAGAGGACAAGGGCCTTTGATCTTGCGATCGAGAATATTTACAACGAATTTCGTCGCCGCGTCACGCGTCTGCTGGGCCTCGATAATTTCAAGACTAAGAGCAACGAGATCGCGAGGGCGATCTCCGAACGAGCCGGGCTCGACGCTTCTTCAACGGCGGCGACACTGCACGAATGCGAGGAGATAATACGCGGCGCTTCAACTAACAAAAAACAGGTACTGCGTCTTGTTGGCGAGCTGCGAGCGGTCGAGCAAAAGCTCGGGCTGGTTCGGGCCGGGAGGACCAAGATCTAACCGATGTCCAGCGAAGCCCTCATTGTTCTGGTGGTGATCTTTTTCCTGACAAGCGTTGTCGGTGTGGTCACGGGCAGTAACTCACTGATCGCGGTTCCGGCAATGTTTCAGGTCGGTATTGATCCAAAGGTCGCGGTTGCGACAAATATGTTCGGCCTTGTTTTTATGGCCATCGGCGGGACGATACCGTTCGTCCGGCAAAGAAAGATCGAGTACGCCAAGGTCTCGCCGCTGATCGCTTTGACGGTGATCAGCTCCGCAATCGGTGCAATACTGGTCGGGATCATCAGCAACCAGGGCATCAAGCTGATCGTATCGGTCGCGATGATCCTCGTTGCCCTGTTCACGCTCTTGAAACGCGATGCCGGAGTTGACGCGAAAAATGAGGAAAAGCCAAATACAAAGCTGCTGACATACGTTTTAGTCTTCCTGCTCGGCATCTACGGCGGGTTGTTTAGCGGCGGCTATGTGACGATCCTCACAGCCGTTTGTGTCGGCGTTTACGGGATGAAATATGGCGAAGCTGTGGCTTCGACGAAGTTGATAAACGTGTTTTCATCGTCGATCGCCACGGCAGTTTTTATGTGGCAAGGTTTAGTCGATTACAAACTCGGTGCGATAATTGGAGTTACGATGTTTGTCGGTGCGTATGTCGGGGCACACTACGCGACCAAACTGAACGACGTCTGGCTGCGACGGATATTTTTGGCGACCGTGTTTTTATTGGCGATAAAGACGCTTTACGATTTTGTTTAACTTAACCGCGGAGACGCAGAGAGACGAGAAATCGATCGAAATTTAGGATTTGCTCTCAAACTAATCCCTCTGCGTCTTAGCGACTCTGCGGTAAAATTTCAACAATGCTAACTTACACACCTTCTACAGTTGCACATATTCTTAACGAACTTCGCAAGACGATCGTCGGGCAGGACGACGTTATCGAGCAGATCTTAGTCGCGGTTTTGGCTGAGGGACATGCGTTGATCGAGGGCGTTCCGGGTACGGCGAAGACGCTGACTATCAAGACGCTGGCTCACATCATCGGGGCTCAGTATTCACGAATTCAGTTCACGCCCGACCTGATGCCGTCCGATATCACGGGTACGAACGTCTTTAATATGCAGACGTCGCAATTTGCGATGCGGCACGGGCCGATATTTACCGACATTCTGCTTGCGGATGAGATCAACCGCACGCCGCCGAAGACACAGGCGGCGCTGCTCGAAGCGATGGAGGAACGCCAGACGACGATCGACGGCGAACGCTATCCGCTGTCGCCGCTTTTCACTGTACTCGCAACCGAAAACCCGATCGAGTACGAAGGCACATACCCGCTGCCCGAGGCTCAGCTCGACCGTTTTTTGATGAAGATCATCATCGATTACCCCGAGCAAAATGAGGAAGAAGAGATCGTCGCCCGCTGGGATGCCGGATTTAACTCGCGGTATCTGCAAAACGTGCAGATCGCCCGCCTGACCGACGCGACGATCATCCAGCGCTGCCGTGCCGAGGTACGAGCGATGCGAATGGAGCCCGGTGTACAGAAGTATATCGTCGAGATCGTTCGACGAACGCGCACGCACCCAACAATACTCTACGGAGCGAGCCCGCGTGCTTCGGTCGCTCTGCTGCTTTGTTCAAAAGCTCTCGCGGCGATCCGCGGCCGCGATTTTCCGACGCCGGACGATATTCGCGACGTCGCGTTGCCGGTTCTCAGGCACAGACTTGCGCTCAGAGCCGAGGCAGAACTCGACGGTGCGACGACCGACGCGGTTATCTCAGATATTATTAAGACCGTGGAAATTCCGAGGTGATGAAGCATTCTTGACCATTGTTTGGCCGTGCAAAATGGCAAAAGCCCGATTTTCAATGCTATCGAGAATGGGAATGGCAAGATCGAGATATACCTTAATGAATCAATTGACCCGAACAACTTGCGCGCTGGCGATGGTTTGTTTTGCTGCACTATCATTTTTCGCACAAACACCGACACCGACGCCATTGGCACCGCCGACGCTTGGGCTTGAGAATGGTTTTTCAGAATTCGAAACACCGGAATTCAAGATCAGGCTTGTGAAGCAATCGCAGACGCTTGCCGCTCTTGAGCCGAAAGGGGCGGCCGGATTCGATTTCACGCCGGCGGACCGCCTGACAACGCGTGCCCGCGACGGGTTTTATCATTTTGGGGACATCAAATTCCGACTAAAAATAGATGGTGGCGAGTGGGTCGAATATTCAACCGCGACGTCGCGTAAACCTGTTTTTGGGATGCTTGCCTATGCTCCGGATATAGCTAAAGCTGATCTATCGCCAGGTTTACCGGCTAATTGTCCGATACAGGTGATCAGGACATGGACGATGCGCGACGGGAAATTTGTGCTGAATTTCGAGCTGATCAACCGGACGGACAAACCGATCGAGATTGGTGAACTCGGCATTCCGATGGTGTTCAACAACATTATCACTAACCGCAAACTGCCGGAGGCCCACGAAAAGAACTCGTTCTCAGATCCATACATCGGCCTCGACGCCGGATATATTCAGGTCACGCGGTTGAAGGGAATCGGCCCGGCTTTGGTCGTCGTGCCGGAAGGGAAAACGCCTTTTGAGGCATATCAACCGCTTCGCGAACCTGCTCGACCGCAGCAGACGGCGGAAGGGATGTTCGAATGGATCGTTCGCAGTAAGGCCCTGGCGGAAAAGGATTGGGGCAAAGCCGAGCCGTGGAATCCGCCGACGAGCGAGGTCCTGCCGCCAAAAGGCAAGCGCGAGATCGGCGTCCGGTTTTTGCTTTCCGACAAGATACAGAACATCGAAGAGACACTGAAAGCGAACAAACGCCCGGTCGCGGTCGGTATACCCGGCTACGTTTTACCGAACGATATCGAAGGCAAGCTGTTCCTGAAAGCTCCGTCTAAGGTCGCAAATGTTGAGGTCGAGCCAAAAGATTCGATGACCGTGACCGGGGCGAAAGCTCCGAAAAGCGATCTGCAGGCGTTTGCGATCAAATCCAACGGCTGGGGACGAGCGCGTTTGACGGTCAATTACGCCGATGGAACGAAGCAGACGATCCAGTATTATCTGACCAAGCCTTCACGGCAGGTCGTGGCGGATCTGGGGAAGTTTTTGTTCACAAAACAGTGGTACGAAAACCCGAGCGATCCATTCAAACGTAGCCCGTCGGTGATGACCTACGATCGTGAGGAGAATAAGATACACGACCAGGACAACCGCGTTTGGATCGCGGGGCTCGGTGACGAGGGCGGCGGTGGTTCGTGGGTGGCGGCGGCGATGAAGCAGTTTGTCGAGCCGAAAGCGGACGAGGTCGCTAAATTCGAGCGGTTCATCGACGGCGTGATCTGGGGCGGATTGCAGTACAAGGACGGCCCGAATAAATATGGCGTGCGAAAGAGCATGCTCTATTACGCACCTGAAGAATTTCCGGATTTTAAGTACGAAAAGGAACGGAACTGGACAACCTGGGCGAGCTGGATAAAAGACCAGGCGATGAGCGTCGGACGCGGATACAACTATCCGCACGTCGTTGCGGCGTATTGGTCGATGTACCGGAATGCCCGTAACACTGAAAACCTCGTCAAAAATCACCCTTGGGATTGGTACCTCGATCAGGCATTTAACACCACAAAATTCGCTTTCAGCAAAAAGCCAAATGGTGAATACATCGTCGGCTACGTCGAACTCGGGCTGATGGAAGGCACGATATTCCTCGAACTGCTCAAAGACCTCAAACGCGAAGGCTGGGCCGACAAAGCTGCTGAGATCGAGAAGCTGATGAAACAGCGTGCCGACGCATGGGCGAAGGAAGAATACCCTTTCGGCAGCGAAATGGCGTGGGATTCGACCGGGCAGGAAGAGGTTTACAACTGGTGCCGTTACTTCGGTTACGAGGACAAGGCGATGGTTTCGCTCAATTCGATCGTCGGCTACATGCCGCTCATCCCGCATTGGGGTTACAACGGAAACGCCCGCCGTTACTGGGATTTCCTGTACGCGGCTAAGCTCACACGTATCGAACGCCAGATCCATCATTACGGCTCGGGCCTGAACGCGATACCGATGCTCGACCATTATCGCTCGTTCCCGACCGACGACTTTTATCTGCGTGTCGGCTATGCCGGCGGCAACGCGGCATTGACAAACATCGACCAGGAAGGCTTTGCCTCCGCCGCGTTTCATTCCTATCCCGACACGCTCAAATGGGATGCGATCAACGGCGATTACGGGATGAATTTCTTCGGCCACGCGATGAACGCCGCGACCTACGTCGCCGACATGAAGGACTTCGGATGGCAGGTGTTTGGCGGCGACATTCGCGTCAACGGTGACCGTGTGATGGTCACGCCGCGAGATTCGATGCTGCGGCGGATATTTATAGCCCCGTTCGGTTTGTGGCTGACGCTGGATGCGGGGACGTTTGAGAGTGTTGAGATCAATAGGAAAACGGGCATTTTGCGGATCGGTCTTTCACCTGCCACGCCTTACATATCGGTAGCTCGTCTTCGTATTGAGCAGCCGGCAAATATGCATGGTTCGCGCGTTTATAAGCCGAATGGCCAATTCAAAATGGAGCGGAATGCTTATAGTATTCCGATCGACAAACAGATCCGGCAGGTTGAATTGACCGATCGGTAGGTGAAGAGCAGAAGAGTTCCGGAATAAGTTAAAAGCGGAAAGTACAAAGTGAAAAGTTCGGCAAACTAGAACTTTTCACCTTTAACCTATGACTTATTCCGAAGGAGCTGAACGACCGAGATCAATATACATCTTGACTTATGCTGCAACAGCGTGCTATACTTGAAACGCCGCTGACGACGAAAAATAATGAAATGCGGATAAAGGTGGTGCATTTCTTAGGATGATAATAAAATCAATGTCCCACGGAAATTCCATGATGATTTGGACGGTTGACGCCCGCAACTTGTTTATTTGTAATAATTTCGCATCTGCGCCACATTGTGGCGCGAGTTTCGCGAAAAAAAATCGGATTTTAGGCCAAAAAAGCGATGTAAACTGTTGTAAATACATATGGTTATTTGTCCCACGGGGTGCGTGGGACACTCGTGGGACACGTGGGACAAAATTCGACCATTGAGGACAAACGATGAAAGAAAGAGAATTAGATCGTCGAACATTTTTGCAGCTTACGGCTATAAGCAGTGTCGGGCTGGCATTGCCGATCTCGGGCTTGGGCCAGAATAAACGTGCGGCATTTCCAAAAACCGCGCAAGCGTTCTCGCTGGAAAACGTGCGGCTGACGCCTTCGCCGTTTCTCGATGCGGTGAATGCGAATCTGAAGTATCTGATCAAACTCGAGTCTGATCGTTTGCTTCACAATTTCCGCGTTCACGCGGGATTAAAGCCCAAGGGCGAGGTTTATGGCGGTTGGGAACGAGACACCATCGCCGGACACACGCTCGGGCATTACTTAACGGCGTGTTCGCTGATGCACGCTCAGACGGGTGATGTTGAAGTGAAAAAGCGAGTGGATTACATCGTTGGCGAACTCGCTGAGTGCCAAAATGCGGCTCCAGACGGTTATGTCGCCGGATTTACCCGGAAAAAAGGCAAAGAGGTTGAGAACGGCCGCGTTATTTTTGAGGAGATCAAGGGCGGCGATATCCGTTCGGCGGGGTTTGACCTCAACGGCTGCTGGGTGCCTTTTTACAACTGGCACAAGCTGTTTGCCGGGCTTTTCGACGCTGAAACCTATTGCGGAAATAACGACGCAGTGAAGATCGCGGTCAAACTCGCGGGCTTTATCGACGGGGTTTTTGCGAAATTGAGCGACGAGCAAGTGCAGAAAATGCTCAACTGCGAGCACGGCGGCATGAACGAATCGATGGCCGAGCTTTATGCTCGTACCCAGGACAAGCGCTGGCTCGACCTCGCGATCCGCATTCGCCACAACCGCACGCTCGGGCCGATGTTTGCCGAGAAGGACGAACTGCCAAACATCCACGCAAACACGCAAATTCCGAAGGTCATCGGCTTGGCTCGCATCTACGAACTGACGCAAAAGAGCGAATACGCGACCGCCGCTCGATATTTCTGGAAGAATGTGACGACGAACTATTCGTACGTGATCGGTGGTAATTCCGACCGCGAGTATTTTCAGGCCCCGAACTCGATCTCGACGCACATTACCGAGCAGACCTGCGAGTCGTGCAACACATACAACATGCTCAAGCTCACGCGGCATTTGTTCGAATGGGACACGCAGTCGGCATATTTTGACTATTACGAGCGGGCTCATTTTAATCACATGCTCGCCCATCAGAATCCCAAAACCGGAATGTTCGCGTATATGATCCCGCTGATGTCGGGCACGGCGAGGTCGTTCTCGTCCGAATTTCGCGATTTCTGGTGCTGCGTCGGTTCGGGCATCGAAAGCCATTCCAAACACGGCGAGTCGATCTACTGGCACAATGCCGATCATTTGATCGTGAATCTTTTCATTCCGTCGGTGCTCGACTGGACCGAACGGCAGGCGAAATTTGAGCTTTCGACCGCCTATCCGCTTGGCGAGGAAGTGAATTTTACGGTCGCAAAACTCGCCAAATCGTCAGAATTTGGAATCTCTATGCGAATACCGGGCTGGTGTGAAGGAGCTTCGTTGAAAGTAAATGGAAAGGCGGAAAAGATCGTGAAAGAGAACGGCTACGCCACCCTTAAACGTAAATGGAAATCGGGCGATAAGATATCACTTCGGCTTCCGATGAAGCCGCGGATCGAAGCGACAAACGACAATCCAAACGTCATTGCTCTACTCAACGGTCCGCTGGTTCTCGCTGCGGATCTGGGCGATGCGAAAGCTCCATTTACAGGCGTTGCCCCGGCGCTGGTTGGAGCAAATCTGCTCGCTTCTCTCACCCCCGGCCCGCAGCCCTCGACTTTTGTTACCAACAAGATCGGGCGGCCGAACGAACTGACGCTGAAGCCGTTCTACTCGCAATGGGAACAGCGAACCGCAGTCTATTTTCCAAAGTTCACCGACGAGGAATGGGCGAAAGAGCAGCTCGCGTTCGCGGCGGAACAGGCGAGACTGAAAGATCTGCAGGCACGCTCGGTAGACGTTATGCACCTCGGTGAAATGCAGCCGGAACGGGATCACGGGCTGACTTCGTCAATCTCGTATCCGGTTTCGTATCGCGGTAGAAATGGGCGTGATGCCCGGACCGAAGGGTTCTTTGAGTTCAAGGCGAAGGTGACGGACGAACCTTTGACGCTGAAAGCCACCTATTGGGGTGAGGAGCGGAAGCGTCTGTTCCACATCCTCATCGACGGCACGAAGATCGCTTCGGAAACGCTCGGCTACAACAAGCCCGGCGAATGGGTCGAACGCGACTACCCGATCCCGCCGGAACTAACAAAAGGGAAATCGAGCGTTATCGTGAGGTTTGAGCCCGAAAAAGGAAACACCGCCGGGCCGGTGTTTGGATGTTTGATATTTAAATCGAAGTAGGCGATGCAAAAGCCCGCGCGTAAGCGAGGGCGAAACACTCAAGTTGAGTTCTTCGATCCAAGTCACGCGTGCTTACCGAGCTGCTTGCGAGAATCGCCCTTGCTTACGCGCGGGCTTTGGCATCATTTCGGAGCTTTCATCTTAAGAGCCGTTTTGATCGCGGCCTCGGCGAGCGGTTTGATCAACTCATAGCCTTTGGCGTTCGGGTGCAGGCCGTCGTTAGCGATGTCGGCTTTTAGCAGGCCTTTTTCGTCGGCCATTGGTGTGAAATAGTCGAGATAGACGAGCTTTCGCTCCGCGCAGGTTTTCTTGATCCAGTCGTTTAGCTCAAGGATCTCGGCGGGCTTTCGCTGGACGGTGCGGATGATCGGGTTGCCCTGGGCGTTTTTGTTGTAATCGCTGACTGGCATGATCGCCGCGAAAACGACGTTGATACCGTGAGCGTGAGCCAGGTCGATCATTGAGGCGTAATTTGCCTTGATCATATCGAGACTGATCACGCCGGCGTTGCCGGCGATGTCGTTCGTACCGGCAAGGATGACGACGACCTTCGGCTTCAGATCGATCACGTCGGGGCGAAACCGCAGCAGCATCTGCGAGGTCACTTGGCCGCTGATGCCGCGATTGACATAAGGCTGGCCGGGGAAATACTGATCGAGTTTCCAGCCGTCGGTGATCGAATCGCCCATGAAGACGACACGTTTTTCGTCCTTTGCAGGCGGAGCGAGTTTCGCGTTGGCGTCGCGATAGCGGCCGTAGTTCGCGAAGTTACTTAAACGGTCCTGAAGCCGGTCAGCCCGAAGCTTCTCAGCCGCGAGCGGATCAAGGGGCGTCGGAGTTGGCGTCTGAGCTTGGCTTACGAGACAGAAAACGGTATTTACGATGAATATCAGTGCTAGTTTTTTCATTTTCAGTTCCTTGGTTCGGTCGTTATCTTTGGACGCGGCGGCTGTTTCATTCCGTCGCCGATGTAAAAGCTTGTGTGTGGCGGTTGATTATACGCTACGTTCTGCCAGGCGATCGATAGGCGGTATTGCGGATCGTGCATGAACGTGTAGAAGCGATATTTCGTCGGGATCGTCGTTGTGTAGATCCTTAGTTCCTTGTTATCGGCGGTGCGGAGCATGACTTCCTCACGCCAATCGCCAAACAGATCGGCACTCAGTGCCGGAGTCGATTTGGTGCCGTTATTTGACATTGTACCTTCCGCGGTGAAGATCACGTCGGTCGTTTCTTTTTCCCAGTTCCACTTGGAAATGGCGTTGCGATCGAGCAATTCGCTGAGCAGGTCGCCGTCCCAGTAAATACCGAAATTGCAGGAACGCGGCATTTTATCGGAGATCTTGTTGCCTTTGGCGTCGAAAAGGCCGTTGATTCCGGCGCCAAACGACCACGACTCCGAGCCGTTGTGGCGTGGATCGATATTTAGCGAAAGGCCGCGGCCGGGGCCTTCGCCGTCATCACCGGCCTTGACGGAAGGCTTTTTCCAATAGACTTCGCCAGTCGCAGCGTTGCGAAAGCTCATTCCCGCATCGTCGAAGCGTTCCTGGATGTCGAAAACCTCTTCGCCCGGACGATCGGGGTCGAGGTCGCCGAGATGGATCGCGTCGCCGTGACCGAAGCCGGTCGAGTAGATGCCTTTGCCGTTGTCATCGATAGCCATCGCACCGAACATTATCTCGTCTTTGCCGTCGTTATCGACGTCGCCGATGCTCAGGTTGTGATTGCCCTGACCGCGGAATTTGCGGTTCTCCTCGCTCGAATCGCTGTCGAAAGTCCAGCGTTTCGTCAGGTTTTTGTTCGAGAAGTCCCACGCCGCTATTACCGTTCGCGTGTAGTAACCGCGTGAGAAGATCAGGCTCGGATGCTCGCCGTCGAGATAGGCGATGGCGGCAAGAAAACGGTCGGAACGGTTGCCGTAACCGTCGCCCCAGATCTCGTTTAGCTCGGTTCCGGTCGGATTGCGCTTGGTCGGATGCCGCGGGGGATCGTAATCGACCGTCGATATCGCGGAACCGGTCATGCCGTCGAAAACCGTGAGGAATTCGGGCCCGGCGAGCACCTTTCCGGTCACGTCAGCCCTTCGCGGGCCGCCCTCGGGTCGTTCGACCTCGACGGTTGCACCTTGCGGCGAAACCCAGTCGGCTTTGGCATCACCGATCACTTTGCCTTTGCCGTCGGTAGTGCCGTCGGCGGTTTTGCAGGCGATCTCGGCCTTGCCGTCGCCGTCGAGGTCATAGACCATGAACTGAGTGTAATGAGCGCCGTCGCGGATGTTTTTGCCGAGGTTGATCGTCCACAGCAGCGTACCGTCCATCTTGTAGGCCTGTAGGATCGGCCGATCGGTGATGCCGGCCTGCGAATTATCACGGGCCCGGCCCGTTTGGTGCAGGATGATCTCGTATTCGCCGTCACCGTCGAGATCGCCGACCGATGCGTCGTTCGGCGTGTAGCCTGTCGGCGTTTGCAGCGGGATCGATAGGTATTGGCGAACCGGCGTGTCGGCTTTTAGCGTAAAAGCGGCACTTGGTTCCTGTTCTTTTTTGTTGACTACTGAACGAACGAAATACGTATTAGCTTTCGCAAGATCCGCCTTTTCGTCAACGAAAAAAGTAACATCGGCGATCGGCTTATCGTTCAGCTTATTGGTCTTGCCGTCGGTTTTGCGGTAGAGGTTGAAGGCGATAGTCTCAGGATCAGTGCCGAACATACGCCAGCCGACGAAGATTTTGCCGTGCGCGTTAACGGCGACGACACCGCGTGAAAGCTTTTCCATTTGGCGTAGCTGGCCGATGGAAAGGGCGGGACAAAGGATGAATATCAGAGCAACGGTTAACGTTATGTTTTTCATGGATCAACTCAATGTAATGCTAAGTTTTGTGACCGACGCAGGTGCAAAGTTGAAAACCAACGCACTGCTTGTTTCAATGTTCGCTTCACGCGGTGCCACTGTAGTTGGTCGCTCGAACGTGTTGTGAGCCTTTGTGTCGGCTGCCGCGAGCACGGTCGCCCGCACATTTCGAGCCTTCGCGGCTCCGAGCGAGATCTCCGCCGAACGCGTTTCGGTTGGGTGTGGATTGGTCACGGTCAGCGTCAGCTCGTTGCCTTTTTTCGACGCCGAGCCTTGCAGGCCCCAGAATGTCGCGGTCTTTGCGTTTCGGTCGTATGTGATCGAAGGCGATGAGAAAACGGTTCGCACGGCTTCGGCACCCATGTGCGGCGTGAACATGTCAAAAACATGATACGTCGGCGTGAGCAGGAATTTGTCGGCGTCGGCAAGGAAAAGCGATTGGAGGCAATTGACCAGTTGGGCGATATTCGCCATCGCGACCTTGTCGGCGTTGCGGTTAAAGATATCAAGCGACAGCGATGCGAGAAGAGCGTCGCGCATAGTGTTTTGCTGGCCGAGAAGATGTTCGGGTTTTAATTCGGTTCCCGGTGCGTGCCATGAACCCCATTCGTCGACGATGATTTTGGCACGGTGAGTCTTGTCATATTCGCCCATTATTGCCCAGTGTTTTTTGATCAGGTCGTCGAGGTCATTGCCTTGGTTGAGCAACTCAAAATATTGTTCGCGGTCAAATTTCAGAGCGTCGCCTTTGCCTTTGTTCCAGTCGGTTGTCCGGCCGCCCGAGACGTTCCAGGAGTAATGATGGATTCCCCAGCCGTACAGTTTTCTGAAAATGGATTCGCCTTTTTCGTGCATCTTTGCGAAGAATCCGCGTGTCCAGTTCATATCGTAGCTCTCGGCTCCAGCACCGATGAATTTGAGCGGAACACCGTACGTTGCAACCGCCGCCGTATAACGTCTGAACTCCTGAGCGTATTCGTCCGGTGTGAAATTGCCGCCGCAGCCCCAGCTTTCGTTACCGATGCCCCAGAACGAGACGTTGAACGGGTTTTCGCTGCCGAGGCTTCCTTTCGCCCGCGTATCGGCGTATGTCGTCGTGCCTTTGGGCGAGTTGCAGTATTCGACCCACTCATTGAACACCTGTGCAGGCAAGCTGCGAAGGTTGGCCGCCATGTAAGGCCAAGCTCCGGTCATCTGACAAAATTTGATGAATTCGTTGGTGCCGAACGTGTTCGGCTCGAAGCGCGAGGTCGAGGTCGCGGGAACGTCTTTCGGGTTAATATCCTGCCAAAAATTAGTCCGTATCGGGCGTTTCGTACGGTCGCCGATGCCGTCACGCCAGTCGTAGCTGTCGGCAAAACAGCCGCCCGGATAACGAATAACCGGAGTTTTGATCCGTTTGAGAGCATCGACCAGATCTTTGCGAATGCCGAAATAATTTGGGATCTTCGAGTTTTCACCAACCCAAATTCCGTCATATACAACGGCTCCGAGATGCTCGACAAAATGGCCGTAAATATTCGGGTTTATCGTCCCGATCGACTCATTCAGCAAAATATCGATCCTGGAATCGGTGGCCCGCGACGAGTGGGCGAACAGCGGCAGAGCAACGGTTGCAAATGCCGCACTACCCAGGAATTGCCGTCTCGTGAATTTTTCCATTGTGTTAAATGTTCCTTAAGATATTGTCAGCGAAACCCTCGACCCGGACAGTCCATGAACCGTCGTCGGGAAAACCGGGTGCGTGTTTCGTCGGTGCGCCTTTCCAGCCCGCGGCCATCAGAGCGATCGCGTAGAGTAAACCACCATTTCCCGGCAGATAGAGCGGTAAGTTTGGGCGTTGATAGTTGTGGCCATTTGCAGCGTAGCCGTTCTTCGGCGTGTCAATCATTAACGCGTCGATCGCGATCTTGGTTTCGCCAAGGCGAGCGGCGGTCATGGCGATCATCGGGTAGTCCCAGCCCCATGTCGATGGCCAGTCCCAGTCTTCCATTACTTTTTTCAAGGTTCGCCGCATCGTTTCGCGGTCGACCTTTTCGCCGGTCAGAATGCCGAGAGCAGCGAGCATTGACGGGTGATCGTGGTTACGTTCGGTGAACGATTGCGGTGCGTTTTCGTGGGCCAAGTATACGGAAGTCGCGGGATCGAATTTCTCAGCGGTGGCCTGGGTTGTCTTAGCTTTGGCGGTGTCGTTCTGCTGCTGGGCGAGCATGATCGCATCGACGTTTGCGTTCACGGCGGTCGTCATTTGAGCCTTCGGCTTTGCGGTTCCAGGACTTCCGGCGGGCAACTTAGACAGTTTGGCGATGATCGTGTCCCATTCAGCAACACGCGGCAGACCGAGGCGTTCCCGCCATTTTTGGGCGGTTTTTAGGCCGAAATGCCAGTATTCGAGTTCGTATGTCGGGTTCCACGTCTCGCGTGCCGGATGATTTTCCTGTGCCGGGATCGCCGGCGGGCCGAGGACGTAGCGGTCTTTTTCACTATCGTAATGAGCGTAGTCGGCCATCCAGGTCGCTGTTTCTTCAACGATGTTTTTGAAGCGGTTGAGTGTCGCGTTGGTCGGCGTGGAAAGATAAGCTAGTTCCGCATAAAATATCGGATGCGGCTGCTGCCAGATAAGCAAGGTTCCGACCGGCGAAGGGCTGTCGCGGCCTGACGTCTCCGTCATTTTTGCCCACCGGGCACCTTTGTAGCCCTGCTGTCTCGCCCGCTCTTTCGCACTTGGCAGTACATCGTTGTACCAATCCAGACTGCGGTCGAGCAGCGGGAATCTATTCCACAACGCAAACTGCGCCGCATGCCACCAATGCATCTCAAGATGATATTTGCCGTACCAGCTATTCGTCGTCAGCCCCGTCTCCTGCGGTGGTCGCGAGCCGGAACACTGGATAGCCGTCACGTATTGCGACAGGACGACGCGGCGTTCGAGTTCGGGTGCCCGTTTGTCTTTGCTGCCGGTGAAATCGACAGCGGCGCCGCTTTCCCAAAATCTTGCCCAACTATAGCTACTAGCTCGAATTACGTCGCGAGGCCGCGGAGCACCGATCGGGGCGACATCGGGAGTGAATAAAGCGACAAAGTCGAGTTTATTGCCACCGTCGGCAGTGAGGATAAACGAATGATCTTTTTCAGTCGTTAACCGGGCGAGATTGTTCCATCCGAAATAAGAAAAATAATCATCATTATCCAGAGTTCTATGCAAAATGGCACCCTGAGAGCCTTGTTTGATTATCTCGGATTTATGTTTTTGTGGTTGGTTCCAGTCCACCGCTTGAATGGTTTGCGAACCGTAAGGAAATGAAAAACGTATGGACAATTTTTTGTCGGAAATCAGGACGGACTCCACGAGAACGCTCAGCACGTCTTTCCTGGGGTCAACCGCCGTTTGGACTTTCACGGGCTTACCTTCGACGGAAAATGAACTGTGAATAATACCGCTGTAAAGATCCAGTCGTTGTTCAATATTCTTGATGTCCGAGGCCTTCGCCTCTTTACCGTTCGACTTCAAAAGCCGAAATCCGATCTGTCCCAGATGCAACCGGTGCGGATTTTCGCGGAGCCAATCGAAGAGCTCTTCCTGCCCGGTTTTTGTCGTCATGTAGCCGACCTTGCGACCGTAAGTCTCATATTCGGTGAGCTTTAGGTCTTTGCCTTTGAGGTGTTCGGGCATTGGTTTTGTGTGCCAGCCCCATTGCGACATGGTACAGAGCGGCATGCCGTCGCCGTATTCCTCCGGGAAGGTTTGCAAGCCCGTGATGTCGCAGGTGAAGGCGAATTCACCATTGCCAACCGACAGAGGCGAGAGCGGATCGAGCTTTCGGATCACGGGGTTGTGGCGAGAGACGAGCGCGTAGCGGTCGATCTTGCCTTGCGGCGGTTCGGAATTGCCGAGGCTGGTCTTTGCGAGGATACCTGTTGCGGCGATCGAGCCAATAAACGTTCGACGTGAAATTTCTGATTTACTCATATTTCTTTATTCTTCACTTGGCGATCTTTGCGTCTTGGCGACTTGGCGTTAAAATATTTCCCGCAAAGCCGCAAAGCCGCAAAGCCGCAAAGCCGCAAAGCCGCAAAGCCGCAAAGCCGCAAAGCCGCAAAGCCGCAAAGCCGCAAAAGCCGCAAAAGCCGTGACCCTTTTGGTTATTTCAATATCTTCATCTCGCGCAGCCACTCCAAAGCATCTTCAGGCCAGGCCTTTGCTGCCTTGTCCGATCTCAATCCATAACCGTGCCCTCCAGTTGGATACAGCAGGAATTTATTCTGTATCTTCGCTTCGTCGAGGGCGGCGTGATAGACCTTGCAGCCGAGGACGAATGACCTGTCATCCTCGGTACTGACGATCAGTGTTGGCGGAATTTTGGCTCGAAGGTTCAATTCCGCCGCGATCCTTCCATCTTTTTCGAGATACGCGGGATAGATGAGCATGGCAAAATCAGGCCGGGCACTTTTCTTGTCCGCGTCATCGATCGCCCTGTATGAAACGTTGTCAAAATCAGTGCTCGCACGGGCCGACGCATGACCGCCGGCGGAGAAGCCCATGACACCGAGGCGTTTTGGATCGACATTCCACTGTTTCGTATTAGTACGGGCGAGGCGGATGGCTCGCTGCACGTCCTGGAGGGCACCGGCACGGTTATTTGGGTTGCGGTATTTGAGCACGATTGCGGTTATCCCGTTCGCGTTCAACCATTTTGCAACCTCGGTTCCTTCTTTGTTATAAGTCACATAGTTGTATCCACCGCCGGCGCTGACGATTACGGCGGGTGCGTTTTGCTTTGCCGCCCGGAATATCTCGATCGTCGGTGTGCTGACGTTGGTTATCCGCCGAACGCCATCGCCACGATCGGGCATATTTGCTTCGGGATCTTTAGCCCCGGCACCGGGCATTTTGCCTAGGGGCCAGATCTCGACAGGTTTCGCCTGAGCTAACGCTTGTGTCGCTGTGAATATCGCAGCGATGAGGATAACGAAAATATGTGATCTAAGGTCTTTCATACTATTTGTTCGTTTGATAAAACTCTGCCTCGACGATGCCGAGTTTCGTCGCTCCGCCTTTCGCTGCGGCGGAATTCGCGTCGGGCGTGCCGCCGATCTCGATGATGTTGCCGAAAGCGTCGCGGTTGCTTGCCTCGCCGGAGAGCTCTATTTTGATGGAGTTGGCTTCAGTTAAAGGGAAGTCGATCGTCACATACCCGAGGGATCTCTGCGTCGTGCCTGTGAAAACGACCTTCCCGTCGATGCGAATCCTGATCGGGTAGCTCTGGGTTCGCCAGCCTACGAGCTTCAACACGATCTGATTGATAGACTCGGGTTTGGCGAGTCCGAATGTGATCCACGCATTTTCTTTTCTGCCGTCACTAATCCACTCGCTGAGCTCATTATCGTCGATTGTATTTTTTGCAGTTTCACTATTTGAGCCTGCCGCTATGTAACCCGCTTCGATTGCACGACGTGTAATTTTGTACGACTCTCCGGCTGGCGTTGGACCTCGATCTAAGTAGGATGGCAAACCGGCGGAAGCGAAGATGTTCGACAGTCCATTCGTCGCGACAAACGGTTTTGATGCCAATTGTATCTCAGCCGGGCCGAGATCGCCGGAGGTTGCTCTGAGGCTGATCTTTCCGGCACGCGCCGTCGAGCGTATCAGAACGCGATTGACGCCGCCCTCAACCGGCAGGCTTTTTGCCAGAACATAATTATCCGGCCCCTGAGCGATGCCGCCACGCCATTCGGCTTCGCCGGTGAGCGTGAAATCGATCATATTTAACGCCGTCGGGCAGCGATTGCCTTGTTTGTCGACGACCTCGACCTCAAAAAGTGCAACGTCCGCACCGTCGGCGATCAGGCCGTTCGGCGATTTGATCTGGGTCAGTCGAATAGCGAAAGGTTCTCCAGCCGTGCGTTTTACATCTTGCGATATCGCCTTGTTTGCGGCGTTGTATCCAATGGCCTTGATCTCGCCGGATTGCCATCCGACGTTCTTAAACGTGTAGAGAAAGCGGCTGCTCTGCTCCCCAAACCCTTTGGAAACGCCGTTGATGAATAGTTCAGCCTTTTCAGCACTCGACACGACGTAAATATTCTTCTTAACGCCATCTTTGTAGTTCCAATGGCCGATGATGTGCGTCCGCGACCGTTCGACATCGACCCAGCCGTCCCACATTACGCGGTGGGCGAAAAAGCCGTCTTTTGGGATGCGCATCGCGTCGACCTCGCCACTGCGGCGGTAGTTATCGGCCCCGCGATGATGTGTGTTTGTGTCGGAAAAAATGATATTTACGCCGCCGGAGCTGACACGTTTTCCGGTGCCGGGACGGGCTTCCCAATAGTCAAACCAGCGAACGACATTCTCGATCGCGTGGCTGTCCTGGTTGCGATTGTAGGTGCTGGCGTCGGTGTTGTTGTAGAGCGGACCATCGCCATCCTTGTGAAACGGTGGCGAATATTCGTCCCAATATTTGCGCAGGCCTTCGTCCCGCGAATACTCGGTCGCCCACATCGGATGATTTGAACTTTTATTTATGTAAAGCATCTCGCCGCCATATTCCGCGACCTTGCTGTCGAGCATTTCGCGTGAACCGACGGCACGACCACCGTGCGGATCATATTTGTCGCGAATGGCCTTCATCTCGCCCATGTGCGGTTCGGAAATGCTTTCGTTGCCAGACTCGTAAAAGATGATGCTCGGGTTGTTGCGGTTGTAGATGATGGCGTCGCGCATCACCTCTTTACGCTGTTCCCAGCGGCGGCCCTCGACATCACGTTCGGCGTCACCGGCGGGCATCGCCTGCATCAGGCCGACTCGGTCGCACGATTCGACATCCTGTTTCCAGGGCGTGATATGCATCCAGCGAACGAGGTTGGCGTTCGACGCGACCATCAAACGGTTGCTGTAATCGGATAGCCACGGCGGCACGGAATTACCGAGAGCCGGCCATTCGTTCGACGTGCGCTGTGCATATCCCTTGACCTGCAAGGTGCGGTCGTTGAGCTTAAACATGCCATTTGCAAACTCGGTCTTATGGAATCCGGTTCGCGTTTTAACGGAATCGACGATCTTTCCATCTACCTTGAGATTTGTGGTGACTGTATATAGGTAACCGTAACCCCAGCTCCAGAAATTGAGATTCGTGAGCTTGTCTGCCGCCGCGATGGTCTTTGTTTCGCCCGCAGCGATGCTGTGTTTGAGGCCGGTGAGCGTCCGGACGACATTGCCGTTGAGATCTTGAATGACAACTTCATAGGCCACACTTTTTGCCGTCGGGTATTCGTTTTTTATCTGAGTTTCAATGGTGATCTCAGCGGTCTTATTCTTGATGTCGAACTCGCTCGCATAAACATAAACGCCAGTCGTCTGTAGGTTCGAATAGAGCGGCAAGGTCTGATAGAGCTTGCTGGTAACGTGGAGCCAAACATTTTTATGAATGCCGCCGTAGTTGGCGTTGAAATTTCGGTCGTTCCACTGGAAGGTACTGTTCGTCGACTTTTCGCGATAATCCCACGCATTGTCGATACGTGCGGCGAGGACGTTTTCTCCCGCAACGAGAGAATCCGTAATATCAAAGCCAAAAGCCATGATCCCGTTGTCGCTGCGGCCAATGGATTTGCCGTTCAGGAAAAACTCACCGCCGAACCGGATACCTTCAAACTCAATAAACACTTTCTTCCCTGTGCTTCCCACCGGAAGTTTGAAATGCTTGCGATACCACGCGATGCCGGTGGGCAGATCCTTGATATCCTTGCGAAACGCTTCGTCCTCGTTCCAAGGATGCGGCGTGGTCACGCTTTTCCATGACGAGTCGTCAAAATCCGGCTTTTCCGCACCCGCCGGATCGCCGACGAACAGTTTCCACGAGGAATTGAAATTGTACTTCGCCCGAGCCTCAGCGAGCGGTACAAGGATGAAGATAAACAGGATGAATGCAAGGATTGTTTTTGTCATGGTTACAGCTTTTGGACCTTGTTTGGCATCAGTACGACAGTTTGTTCCTGACCGCCGTTGAATATTTTGACCTTCACGCGCTCCCGCGATCTCAGCGATCCTGACACGACTTTTCCATCCTGCCATTTCAGGTTGACCGTAACATTATGCCTGGCTCGGAGGCCGCGGACCTCGCCATTCGCAAACTTTTTTGGCAGCGCTGGAAGCAGATATATCTCCACTGCGTCATACTTGATCCGATTTTGCACTATCATTTCAGCAATCCCGTTGGTGCCGCCGAAATTACCGTCGATCTGGAATGGGGGATGGGCATCGAACATGTTCGGATACGTCCGCTCGGGCCGCAGGAGCAGTTCGAGGATCTTGTACGCGTGTTCGGCATCGCGAAGTCTTGCCCACAGGTTTAGCCGCCAGCCGATTGCCCAGCCGGTCGAATCGTCACCGCGCATTTCGAGTGTTTTCTTTACTGCGTTTGCGAGTTCAGGTGTGTCAACCGTGTTGATCTGCCAAGAAGGGAACGCGCCGTAAAGATGCGATACGTGTCGATGGCGGATATCCTTAGCCTGCAAGTCCCAATCTTCGAGCCACTCCTGAAGCTGTCCGGCTTTGCCGATCTTGTTTGGCGGCAGTTGTTCACGCTTTTGTTTTAATGTCTGGACAAATTCGTGGTCGAGCCGAAGCATTTCGCCGGCTTTGATCGTGTTTGAAAAGAGGTCGCGGATAATCTGCGAATCCATCGTAGTTCCGGCTGCGATCGACGTGTCGTAGAGATGGCGATTTTCCGGCGACATTGAGGGATTTGTGATCAGGTATCCGTTCTTATCCGCAACTAGAAAATCTGTGAAAAATTCACTCGCACCTTTCAGAATAGGATAGATCTTTGCCAAATACTTCCTATCGTTCGTGTATTCGAAATGCTCCCACAGGTGAGTCGTCAGCCACGCGCCGCCAGTCTGCCACGTTCCGTAAAACGCCGAATCGATAGGACCGGTCGCTCGCCACAGGTCGGTGTTGTGATGCGTGACCCAGCCATTCGCTCCGTAGTTTGTCTTCGCTGTGACTTTTCCGGTTTTAGAAATGTCTGACACGAGGTCGAACAACGGTTCGGTCATTTCCGAGAGATTTGTCGGCTCGGCGAGCCAGTAGTTCATCTCGGTGTTGATGTTGATCGTGTATTTACTGTTCCACGGCGGAGCGGTCGAGTCGTTCCAGATGCCCTGTAGGTTTGCTGCCTGTGTTCCGGGGCGGGAACTCGCGATCAGCAAATATCGCCCGTATTGGAAATAAAGTGCGGCCAGTCCCGGATCGTTCGTGGTGGCAAAATTCTTGATACGTTCATCGGTCGGAAGCAGCGTAGTCTCGCCGAGATCGATGGAAACACGGCGAAAAAATCTCTGATAGTCGGCAATATGCGCCGCCTTCATCTGCTCGTATGGCTTTCCCGCAGATGTCACCAGCGGGAGTTTTGCCTTTGCTGCCTGATTACCGGAAATGTCGTTGTAGCTCTTAAAATTAGTCGCGGCAGAGATCAAAAGCGTAACGGAATCCGCATTTTTTACAGACAGACACGCCTTTTGAGCGCTCGGTGCAGTTTCGTTCTTTGCTATAGGTGAATAATCCGCGAACAGTGGTTTTTCGTCGCTGCATCCGTTTTCGACCTTGCCACCGGAGTTTTTAATCGCAACGAGCGTCTGAAAGTTTAGCTTTCCTTCGATACCGAGATACGAGCCGTTCTTGCCGTCGAGTACAAGTATGTTTCCGCCCTCGATCGAGACTGTGCCGTTCTGTGGCGATTGCATCGCGGCGGAGAATGAGACTTGCCCGGGTTTATTCGCCGTCAAACGGACAACTATCACGTTATCGACGGCGGTCGCGAACATTTCGCGTTTGAACTCCACGCCGCCGGTCTTGTAAGTGACCGTTGAGATCGCAGAATCGAGATCGAGATCGCGGTGGTAATCGGAAACTTCACTAACTGCCGGAAATGCGAGCCGCAGATCGCCAATCGTTTGATACGGCATCTGCTTGAGCGGCTTTGACATCATCTTTGCCTGAATCAACGCTTCGGCTTCCTTGTATTTGCCCTCGAAGACGAGTTTTCTGACCTCAGGCAGTGCTCGCAAAGCCTCGGGATTAGACGGATTGTAAGGGCTTCCGCCCCAGAGCGTATCTTCGTTCAACTGAATGCGTTCGCCCTCGATACCGCCAAAGATCATCGCTCCCAGTCGTCCGTTTCCGATCGGCAATGCCTCGGTCCAGACAGTGGCGGGACGGCGGTACCAGAGCGACAATTTTTCCGGACGCGATTCAGATGGCGTTTGAAACCGGCCACTAAAAGTGTCAACGCTGACAGACTCCGTCTGTGAAAACAGCGTCGCGGGCCCGTACAAAATAATGATCGCGATCAACCTTTTCATAATTCGAGCATCAGCTTCCTAATGGTTTCAGATAAGTCACGGCCGGACTTGCCGGTATTGCAAAAGTTTTCAGATCGTCCGGCTTTTTCGGATCGTATTTCGGCAGACCTTTGAGGAATTTCGCGAGCGGCAGTTTCTGATCGCGGATCGACTGGACGATGATCTTGGCGAGCTGGTAGCTGCCGTAATTGTTGTGATGCGTGCCATCACCCTCCTTAAAAAGCACACCCGATCCGTCTTTGCCGAGGGCTTCGTAGAGGTCTTTGCTCATGGCGGTCAGGTCGATGAGCGGGACGTTTTCTTCCTTTGCGGCCTGACGAACTGCTTCGGGATAATCGCCGTGCGAATTTGTGATAAATTTGCCGGTCGAGTCAAACGTACGTCGGTGCATCGGGTTTACGAGCATGACGGACGCTCCCTTTGCCCTTGCGGCCTCAGTGAACTGTTTGAGGCTCGCTTTGTAGCTGGTGAACGCACCAATGCCGTCGCCCTTCTCTTTCATATCGTTATGGCCATATTGGATCAGCAAATAATCGCCCGGTTTGATTAGGCTGAGGACTTTGTCGAGGCGTTTCGCGCCGAATGAGCTTTTTAGCGATTCGCCGGACTCAGCGTGATTTGCGACAGCGACTTTGTTTGTGAAAAACCGCGTAAACATTTGTCCCCAACTCGCATACGGCTCGCCCGGTTGATCGCAAACGGTCGAATCGCCCAGCAAAAAGATCGTCGGCACGCTGATCGGCTCTATTTCGATGCTGCTGATCGATGGCTGCGCGCCGTTAAATTCGAGCGTGAGTTTTTCGTCCCAAGCCCATTGTTCGCTTAGCTTTTCACGATCCTTCAGCTTGACCTGAGTTTCCCCACCCGCTACCGCAGGTGGTACCGACCCTTTGGTCGAGATCATAGGCGATCGGACATTGACGATGAAGTCTGTCGTGACGAATTTGCCCGGAGCGGTAGAAATGCCTTCGAGCATCAGACGCCGAAGTTCGGCCTTCACAACTGGAGCTGTCGCGAATGCGGCGTTTCCAAAGCGAACCGTGACGCGATAATTTCCTTCGGGAACGGCTGCGGAGAAGTAGAATGGCTTATCCGACGTGCAGCTGTCCGATCCGCATTTCATGGCCGCGTTTGGCTCAAATCCGTAACCCTTCGTTTTGTCGTAATTATCATTCGGGCGGACTAGCATCCTGCCAGACACCGGCTTGTCAGCTCTAAAATCGAATTTGTGAGCGACGGCTTGGCCAGCAAGGGTGCTCACAAAACAGATCGCGACAAGAGCGAATGATGAGATCTTTAACAACATATTTCTCCTATATTTCGAACCGGTTTAAACTATCTTGCCGTCGCTATCGAAACCGCTGAGCTTGCCAGCCCGTCGGAACTCGCTTTTAGACTTATCTTACCCAACTTACCTTTGATCGAACGGACTATCACGAGAGCCATACCGTTGTACGCCCGGCGGTTCGTCATCTGAAACGAATCGTGGTCGATCGCATCGCCGTTATCGACCGCAACGATCTCGCCCGGTCCGCTGATATCGAATTTGATCCGGTTGTTCGATCTTGGAACCATCAGCCCGTTCTTGTCGGTTATCTTAACTGTGATGAACGAAAGGTCGGAGCCGTCCGCTTTTATGGTGGATCTGTCGGCGGACATCGCGATCTGGGCGGCGGCGGTGGTGGTTCTTACCGTGTCCTCGGCCCATTTTTTGCCTTTTTTGTAGGCGACGACCTTTAGTTCGCCGGGTTCGTACACCACATCGTCCCAACGCAGGCGATATTCGAACTGACCGATTTTTTTGAGCCCAAGCGATCTGCCGTTCAGGAAAAGTTCGGCCTCGTCGCCCGACGTGTAAACGTGGACCGGCGTTATCTGGCCGACTCGATCCGGCCAGTTCCAATGCGGCAGGATGTGGGCCATCGGCAGATCAGGCCGCCAACGTGCTTGATAGATGTAAAATCTATCTTTCTTGAATCCCGCCAGATCGACGATGCCGAAATATGAACTTCGCGACGGTACAGTGAGCCTGTTACCGGCCTTGATCGTTGCTTCAGCACGCGCCTGTTCGGCCGGATCGGTGAACGCAAAATTGAGCACACGGTTCGCGTCACGATCGTAAGGCGTCGGTTCGCCGAGATAGTCGAATCCGGTCCAGACGAATTCGCCCGCAACGGTGGGCGTTTTGTCCTGTCCGGCAAACTCTGTGTCCGGCGGTGTTGCCCATGGCGGTGCATAGAGATCATACGAACTCACCTGAAAATCGAACAATCCTTTCGCCTTATCGCCGGAAACGGGGAAGTAGTATTCGCCTCGCGAGCTGATCGTCGATGCCGATTCGGTGGACCATAACGGCTGTCCGGGATTGTCGGCATGAAACTTCGCGAAGAGATGCGGTTTGTAGTTAAAACCAAATACATCAACGGTTTTCTGAAATCCGTTGGTCGAAGAATCGCCGCCATTTGCACCGACGGTGACGAGCCGCGTTGGGTCCTCTTCGTGGACGATCTTCGTCAGCATCAACGAAACGGGGTGTCCCTCGGGACGCTGTTCGCGGATCTCATTGCCGGTGCTCCAAGCGATGACGGATGGATGATTGCGGTCGCGGCGGATGAAAGCTCGCAGATCCTTTTCATGCCAGTCTTTGAAGAGCGTCGCGTAATCGTTTTTCTTTTTCTGCCCAGTCCAAGCGTCAAAAGCCTCGTCTAGGATTAGCATTCCCATTCGGTCAGCAAGGTCGAGCAATTCTGGAGCAGGTGGGTTGTGGCTCGTTCGGATGGCGTTCACACCCATTTCCTTGAGGATCTCGATCTGGCGTTCTAACGCGCGAGTATTAACGGCCGTACCCAACGCTCCAAGATCGTGGTGGTTGCACACACCTTTGACGTAAACGCGTTCGCCATTTACGAGCAAGCCTTTGTCCGGATCGAATCTGATCGTACGGATGCCGAATGTCGTTTCGTAGCTGTCGATAACGTGGCCGAGGCGTATGATCTCCGAAACCGTTTTGTAGAGTGCCGGCGAGCTCGGGCTCCACAAAGCCGGGTTGCGAACGTCTGCTGTCAGTTCTACGTTCATGTTATTCCGGTCGAGAACGACATTTTTTGAGGCCGTGGCTACCGCTTTGGGGCTATTTGCCAAACGGGAGATCGTGGTCCTAACTGTTATCTCGCCCGCAGCATCAGCGTTGTTGTCGATCGCGACCTTCACGTTGACCGTTGCCGAATCCTTCGATACCGACGGCGTTGTTACGAATGTTCCCCACTGGCCGACATGGACACGCTCGGTTTTGACCAGCCATACATTTCGGTAAATTCCGGAGCCGGGATACCAACGCGAAGATTCCTCGGGATTATCGAGCCGGACGGCGATGATATTTTCCTTGCCGAATTCGATAAACGGCGTCAGATCGAGGCGGAACGACGCGTATCCATACGGCCAACCGCCGACGAATTTGCCGTTCAGCCAGACCGCCGAATGCGACATCGCTCCGTCAAAATCGATGTAGATCTGCTTGTCTTTGTCGCTTGCCGCGACGTTGAAGTGTTTACGATACCAACCGACTCCTGCCCACGGACGTTTACCCGTTTCGCCGGGCAAAGCCTGCACAAAATCGCCTTCGATACCCCAATCGTGAGGTACGTTCAGTGTTCGCCACGCCGCGTCATTGAACGAAGGCTTGGTATAAATGACATTTTCGCCCAAACTTCCGCTCGGCTTTCCCGCTTTCGCAGTTTTTTGATCCGCTAGAAATTCATTGCCGGTCGCATCGAACCATTCCTTTATCTTCGGCCATGCCAGGTCGCTTTCCGTGCCCGCTGGATCGTTCTTTTGAAACCGCCAGTTCTCGTTAAATGAGACGCGCCGCGCTTTCGGATCTTGCGCGAAAGTCACGGTCGCGAGGGCGAGCAAAACGATGATCGATACCGAGACGTCAATTATTTTCTTCATAATATTCAAAAAGCCGCCCTCTTCTTTGCGGGTACTTTGCTACCTTAGCGACTTCGCGGGAAACGCCTGTTGAGCCGCAATAAATTCACTCATTTCTTATGTCGCTCGAATCGCGTCTCCCGCGGACCGAAGTAGCTGTCGGCCAGCTTTCCCTGCGACAAAACGATCTTGTCCAAAAGTACACCCGTATCGACGGCAAAGATACGCAGTTTATGTTCGCCCTCGGTGAGCGACATCTTGTGTTTTCCAATGGTAGTTGCGTCGAGAATATTTTGTGCCCATTTTCGCGACGAAACTTCCGTGTCCTTATCTATCACAACGATCTGCGGTTCGGCGCTGTCGATCGCAAACGCGATCCGCAGGCCGTTGCCCGGAACGAGCGGCTGTGTTGGGATCATGTAAAAGTCGATGGAGTATTCACCGCCGCTGACGGCGATGTCGTATTCGAGCGACGGAGAATCGTGTCGAATATTTGAAAAGGTACGGGCTGTATTTGGAAAAACCGACACAGAGTCGCCCGTTTTTCCTAGTCCCCGAATGACTCGCCAGTCATAGCCGGATCTGTCGGTTTTGGTTAGGAAATGCTCGGACTCGATCGATGCGGGTCCTAGGAATTCGCCAAAGAATGACGATGAAGCCGGAAAATCGTTAACAACCTTACCAAATTCTTCTGCTGAGATAGGCTTTGGCGAGCCTTCCGTCGAAAAATCTGCCAGCGAGATCTTTGGCGGCGTGCTTCGCATACTCGGCCACTGCCCTTGCCCCATCTCGGGCGTCATAATATTACGCCATTTGCCGTTGGCGAGCGTATCGTTGAAATACTTGGTTTCGCGAGCGATCCCGGCGTCTGCGGCGATCGAACGTTTTGCATATTCTAATGCTGTTCTTGGCCACTTTTCTTTGTATGCATTGGCGAGTTCGGCAGCGAAAAATCTCTCGTTTGCGAGGGCTGCCGAGCGAACCGGATAATATACGAGTTCGTAAAACGAATCTTTATCTGAGGCAGATATTTGTTTAGAAAGAGCGTCGACGCTGGCAGTTAAGTCCGCGTATTCTTTTAGGCGTTCCAACGTCTCGTATTCGTTCAGTTCGCTTTTTTTCGGGGGTTCGGTCGGCAGATACCATTGTAAATGCTCCGGTTTTCGCTGAAATCCGAGCCGATAGTATTTTTCCATAACATTCGCGATCACGGCGGCGCGCTTTTCGCCGAATTCGCGTTTCGCCAATTCTCTCAGAAAGAGATGCTGATTATCGACGTTCCATTTTTTGGCGTCGTAGGCCATTTGCAGGAAAAACTCCATCCCGATCTCGGCGGGCTTGATGTCGCCGACGTTGACGATCCAGAGGTTTCGCATGCCGTTCTCGTAGGCCTTCGACATTTCCTCCCAAACTAGCGCGGGCGGTGTGGAATTTAGCCAGAGATACGATAGCGGGCGGCCGAGGTACGAGATGTGATAATACACGCCGAAGCCGCCGCGTCGCTTACGTTCCTCCGCATTGGGGAATTGACGAATGTAGCCGAAATTGTCATCGGGGAAAACTATTGTGACGTCACCTGGCACCTTCAGCCCGGCTCGATAATCGGCGAGTACCTCTTTGTACGGGCAGAAAATCTGCGGAACATTTTCCACATCTGACCGAACGTATTTGCTCAGAAGGTTACGTTGAACGGAGAAGATCTTTTCGAGCAGAGGAATACGTTCAGCCTGGGACTTTGTGCCGAGGATCGGGCTGTCGTGGATGCCGCGCATGCCGATCGTGTACACGTTTTCGAACTTGCCGTTCTCTTTTGTCCGCTGTTCCCAGTATTCGGTGACGTCGGCCGGATTTGTAACGAAATTGAAATCATCCTTATTCGCCTTCCACTCGCCGACATTGTTGCGAAGCATCGGCTCGGCATGGGATGAACCCATGACAATGCCGTAATCGTCCGCGACCTGACGATTCGCGGGGATCGAATTGAACGGCTTTGTAACCTCGTGCATTGCGGGCCAGAGTGTGTTGGCTTTCAGTCGAAGCAACAGTTCGAAGATCTTTGCATACGTTTTCGGCCCGATGTCACCCGTTTCCGGTTCGAAAGTTTTCGCCGCCCACGGCTGTAGGCCCCAATCTTCGTCGTTGAGGAAGATGCCACGGTATTTTACCGAAGGTTCGCCGCCGATCTTTTTGCCTGGGGAAATAACGAGATTGTCTTTACGCTCAGGTGTCGCATCTGCCCACCAATACCAAGGCGAAACACCGATCATCTGTGACATTTCATAAATGCCGAACGCCGTTCCGCGACGGTCGCTGCCGACGATAACGAGGGCGTTTCCGATGTTTGGGTTCGGATTCCTTACAGTCGCGATAATGAAGCTTTCCCACTTTCCGCGAATTGGGGAGACATCGATCTTACCTTGTTTAACAAGACCGTCGATCAGCGGACTATTACCGAGTGTCCCAATGATGACGCCGTTCGCTGTATTTTTGTTCGGATCACTCAACGCTGGTTTTTTGCCGGTAACGCGTTCAACGTCGGCGGCGAAGTGATTAGCCGTGATCTGGACGACCTTGAAATCATCGGGAGCAACGATGATATCTGCTGCGACACCGTTATGGACGAGTTTGAGATCGCCTTTTTTATAGTCGCTTTTTACAGAAAGCGTTTGTGAGGATACCGAGATCGCCGCAAGCACAATTGTCAGTACCACCTGCGTTAGCCGGTGGTTGAGGATCATTATTGTGGAGCGTCGTTGTTGCATTCAATTCGCCGCCGTCGGGCCGCCCGCTAACGCAGGCGGTTCTGACTAGGGTTTTATCGTTTTCTTTTCCTCTGGAATTCCTTCATCGATATCGGGTGACGCCGATCTGACGCGGGTGTATTCCGTGTCGATGTTGTCGTCCGACAGTTTCGGTCCGGTGTAAATGACGGCCAGCTCGGCGATCGCCGAAACTTTGTCGGGGCCGAATCCAGACAGCGATGTGAATTTTATGAACTTTGTGGTAACGTTCTGGCCAAGATTGATCCGCTGGGGATCAAATGTGGAAACGAGTGAACCGCGTTTTACGTCCCGCCAATTGGTGCCGTCGTCGCTGATCTGGAGCAGGTATTCCCGAACGTCGCCCTCGTGCTCGCGGCCATTCTGACGCGGCATGATAACTAAGCCGGAGAACTGGACCGGGGTTGGAAATCGGATTTGGAGGCTCTGATCCTGGCGCGTCGAGCCACGTGGATCGCCGGCTAGCCAAAAAGTATTCGGGTCGCCGTCTATCGCAAAAGGAGACGGATTCGGTCCTGGCGAATTTTCGGCTCCGGCTTTTAGCCGCTTCATTATTTTTGTGTCGAAGAAGACCTCACGGAAATTCGCCGCCGTAACTGCCACCTTCGGATCGAACTTCGAGCTTCCCATGTAATCGAGCAGCGAGCGGCGAAGCTGTCTTGCGGCGATTCGCTGCGGCAGGGAATTTTCGAGATCGGGTGTCGCGACGAGCAGTTTGCCGCTGCCGACCTTTGCTTCAAATACAAGGCCGAGTTTGTAGTTGCGGTTCCAGTCGTCGATCGGCTGGACGATTGGCTGCAGCTCTTTAGGTAGTTTGTCGAGGTTCATTGCCCGTGAGCCGTTGACGATTCCGGACCATTGCCAGTCTAAATAGGATTCGGTCGGGAATCCGGCGAGAGCGGGATGCGTTTTGTCGATCCAAAGTCCGAGCATGCGTCCCCACGCTGGGTTCATCAAGCGATTCCAAAATACCGGAACCCAATCAAGCGGCGGGCTGGTCCAGTCGAGGTCGGCTTTTCGCGGCATGTAGAGAACCTTACCGCCTTTTACGAGGCTCGCCTCAGCTTCGGCCCAGTCGTGGGTGATCAAGATGCCTGTGACTGCGGTGTTCGAGCGTTTTGCCGGATAGACCCAAATGTCCCAGTCGTTTTCGATAGTAGTGCCTTTCAGACCGACAGTGACTTTGAGACCTTTTGGTTCCGAGACCTTAGAAGCGTCAAAAGCGATCTTTCCTACCGGAATATTTTTTCCGATCGGGACTGCGAGTGATGGCAGATCGCCCTTTGCAATGACCTTTTCCGCCGAGTCGGTAATACGCCAATACGGCGCGGTTTTTGCTATCGGTGCCTTGCCAAAATGTGCGATCTCGACATCTGCCGTTATAGTCTCGTCATTCGAATAGACGCGTTTGGCGAATCGGGCGAGTGGAACCGTTTCGTTATTGAACCTGCGAAATTCTTTCGCCGTGGCGTAGCCTTTTTCTTCCCAAAACGCATCGAGAATACCTACGAGTGCCGTTCCCTGACCCAAGTAATCGTGCAGGTCGAGAAGCTGATAGCCGTCCATTCCAGGCGTGCGTAGATTGGCTTCGATCTCTTCTTTATAGCATTCGAGCTGGTAGCGGCCCGAAGCATAGGCGAAGTCTTTGTTCTTCGCAAGCAAGTCTTTTGCGGCGAACGAATCGCGGAATATTTCGAAGTTTCCCGGACGCATGTAGCCGGTGAATTTTTTGATTATGCTGTAATCGGGATACGCGACCCATTGGCCTAGTTCGTGCGAGACGACCGGGATTTTCACGTCGTCGAGTGACGCGCCGTAATCTTTGCCGAACCACGCGCTATTTCCTCGCAGCATCTTTTGACCGACGCGCTGCATGGCGATATAGTCCGTTCCCTCGGCGAGGCCGGGAACTGACGGTTCGGTGTGACCCGTACCATTTGTATATAGGCGACGCGGATCAGCGACGCGGTAGTGTGCGATCCATTTGTCGAAAGCCTCTTTCCACCGGCCTTTTGGTTCGTTGCTTGGACTAAATAGGAGAAACGACGGATGGTTGCCGTAGGCTTTGATCATCGCCTCCGTTTCGTCGTAGAGCATCTTTTCCATCGGCGTTCCCGGCGAAACCTCGTTCCACATTCCGGGCTCGGGCTGGAGGTAGATGCCGAGTTCATCCGCTGCCTGAAATGCCGCCTCGGGCGGGCAAAACGAGTGAAAACGAACGTGGTTGATTCCCCAATCCTTGTTGATCTGAAAGATCTTCCGCCAGTACGCGACATCCGTCGGCGGATAGCCCGTCAGCGGAAAATCACCGCCGTGATGAGTGCCCCGAAGATATATGCGGCGGCCGTTTAGTTGGAATTCTTTGCCGCGAGCCTTGATTGTTCGAGCTCCGTACGAGATTTCGCGATTATCGTCAGCGTTTTCCCCTTTCAACGCCAACAATAGCTTGTGCAGTTTGGGATTAAATTCAGCCCACCGTTGAGCTTTCGGAAGGTCGAAATGAAGCTTGATCTCGGATCCATCAGGACTCCACGCTACGAACTTTCTACTACCGTTGAATGACAAATAGCCGGAACCCGGCTTCCCAGAGGAATTCTTTATCCTTACGTCGACTCCGACCGAAGTATTGTACTTGGTCAATACCGTCGGGGTTCGTTCGTCTTCCTCCGGGTCGACGTAGGCTTCGTGAATTTTAACGTCATCGATCCAAACCAAGCTCGTCGCCCGCAGTTCCATCTTCCCGACGATCCCATTCCAACTCATTCCGAGCGAATCGGAAACTGAATGAGCGTCGGGACGATACGGCATTATCATCGTCGTATCGACTCGAACGGTCAGGCGGTGTTTGCCGGGTTCAAGTTGGCCGAGGTCGAATTCGTGAGGGGCGACGAGGCTGCGCCTCCGACCGATCTCTTTGCTGTCGATCCAAACGGTCGATTCCCAGCGGGGGCGTTCGAGAAATAGGACGATTCGCTTTCCTTTCCAATCTGCGGGAACCTCGATATCGCGTTGATACCAGGCCGGGCCGATGTAGTGACGTGGTGGTTGTGAGAGAAATGGAACCTTTACGCTTCCGGGCTTTGTGTACGCCTTGTAATCTTCGCGTTCGAACCAGTTCCGGTCGTAGAGCGAGAGAACCCACGGAGTTTTGGTGCTGATCTCGTCGCCGTAACCCTGGGACTGGAGAATGCCGGGAAGCACGATTCTATCCTTTAATGATTGGTCAAACCAATTACCGGTGACGCCCTGGTTGGCCGGATCGAGAGCAAATCGCCATTCGCCGGCGAGGTTGATCGGGGTTGCCGCGAAGGCGGCGGACAGCGTTGCCAGCAGGCTAAGCCACAACGTTATTGCGACTGTTTTCGCCGAGATCCCAGTTCTTCCAATTCCAATAAACCTCATAAGATCATATATATAGATCGCGGGCTGCGAACGAGTTCGTGAGTGCCGCTGTAGCGACGGGGACGCGGGCGGTGATCACAATTGCGAAAAATTCACTTGTAATCCGAGTAGAAATATTATAGAAAAAGACTACAAATATCGCTTAGCAAGATTTTGTAATCCTTTTTCCATGTTGATAAAACCCGGTTGTTTTGCTGTCTACCGGCACTATAACAGCTACAAAGTCAAAAATCTAGTTAAGCGGTTTACTTGAATCGAAAGTGAGAAACATATGAATATTCGACGACGTGATTTCCTGGGCCATTCGTTACTGGCGGGTTCGGCTGCAATCATCGCACCTAGGGCGATATACGGCCAGGCGGCCGATTCGCGGGTCGAGATCTTACTCAATGAGCCGATCGGTACTATAAATCCGAACCTCTACAGCCATTTTGTCGAGCATTTGGGTGCTGTTGTTTACGATGGCATCTGGGTTGGCGAAAAATCGAAGATCCCGAATATCGGCGGCATCAGAAAGGATCTGGTCGATCATCTCGCCAAGCTCAAACCCGGTGTGATCCGCTATCCGGGCGGGTGTTTCGCGGACCAATATGATTGGCGCGACGGTATCGGGCCGCGTGAAAAGCGTCCGTCAAGAGTTAATTTCTGGGCCGACACCACCTACAAAGCGCCGAAGACTTATCAGGATATTAAGGACGGGCCGCAGAAGTATGAACCAAATTGGTTCGGAACGGACGAATTCATGAAGCTTTGCCAATTGGTAGGTGCAAAGCCTTACCTGGCGGCAAATCTTCGAAGCCTCGGTGTGACTGATTTTATGCAGTGGCTGGAATACTGTAACGCTCCGGCCGGTGTGACAACCCTTTCGAGCCAGCGGGCCACGAATGCGAGCAAGGATCCGTACAACGTGCAGCTTTGGGGCGTTGGTAACGAATCGTGGGGCTGCGGTGGAGATTTTACGCCTGAGGAATATGCGACCGAGTTTAGGAAATTTACGGCTTGGCTGCCTACCTATGGTGTCAAATTGCAGCTTGTCGGTTCCGGCCCGAACGGCGGCGATCTTGCCTGGACGCGGAAATTCTTTACAAAACTGACGGAAAAAGGCAACGGGATGCTCAACCGGATGTATGGCTGGGCTTTGCATTATTATTCCGGAACGACAGGCAAAGGCGATGCCCGAGTTTACGATGAAAATGAATGGTACGACCTGATCGCCCGTTCCGACAGGATGGACGGCCTTGTACGAGAGCATTGGCAGGTGATGGGCGAGATTGACCGCGATCATCGCGTGAAACTCATCGTCGACGAATGGGGAGCTTGGCACAATCAGGACGCCGATATGCCGCCGGCGTATCTTTATGCGTATGCCGGAACGCTGCGCGATGCTCTGATCTCAGGCTTGAACCTCGACACGTTCCAGCGACACGCTGATAAGGTCGTGATGTCAAATCCGGCACAGCTTGTGAATACGATCCATTCGCTGTTTCACACATACGAGGACAAATTCCTTTGCACGCCGAACTATCACGTTTTCGAAATGTACATGCCCCACGCCGGTGCTACGGCGCTGCGAACCCAGTTTACTTCGCCTGAGGTTGGTTTTTCACGATTTGACGCGGCGAAGAAAGAGATCCCGACGAAATTCTGGGGGCTCAACGGATCGGCATCGGTCAACGGCAAAACGGTAACGCTGACCGCCGTGAATCCCGATGCGAAAAACGCCCGCGAGACCGAGATCAACATCGGCGGAGCAAAGATCGTGGCAGCGAGCGCCCGAGTTTTGTCATCAAACGACATCCACGCCCGCAACAGTTTCGAAAGCCCTAATGCTCTCGTTCCAAGGAATGAGAATGTAACGGTCGGTGCGGGTGGACGGCTGGTTTATAAGTTTGCACCGGCGTCGGTGTCGAGATTGACGTTGACGATCGCGTAATACCGCGACGGATAACAGTATTTATATGAGAATTTCAGCATTATTTCTGATCTTTGCGTTCCTTGTCCAGTCGATCGCCGCACAAACAGACGCGACCACGCCTCTTCATTTGTTGAAGCCGGATTATCCGATCCCGTACGGCATTCCGAAGAACGAGGACGTTTCGGCAGTGCTTGGCCGCGTTTACGCCTATCTGAACGGTGTCACGCCGCCCGCTTTTGCTAATGAAAAGACCGGCGAGATATTTACCGACGCGTCGAAGATAGATGCGAATACCATTTTGCAGAAAGGCGATTTCCGAATCGTATCTTACGAGTGGGGCGTGACGTACGCTGGAATGCTGCTCGCGAGCGAGGCGACCGGCGATCCGCGATACCGTGAATATGTCGAGAAGAGGTTGAAGTTTATCGGCGACGCGGCCGCGGCTTTTAGAAAGCCTTCGTCAAACTACGAGGAGTGGGAAGGCCGAATGCCACTGCGCAATCTCATTAATCCGCGAACGTTAGATGACACAGGTGCGATGTCGGCGGCGATGATCAAGGCCATTCGTGGCGGCAGCACGGCGAACGTTCGTGGTGTTGTTGATAACGGCCTCAAACACATCATGACCGGGCAGCATAGATTAGCGGACGGCAATTTGGCACGAATGCGCCCGCAGCCGAATACTTTGTGGCTCGACGATATGTTCATGGGCGTTCCCGCGATCGCTCAGATGGGCAAGCTGACGGGCGACACGAAATACTATGACGAAGCCTGCAAACAGGTTCTGCTCTTTGCCAAGAAAATGTTCAATAAGGAAAAGGGCGTATATATGCACGGTTGGGTCGAATCGATGGGCGAGCATCCGGAATTTCGCTGGGCTCGTGCGAACGGCTGGGCGTTTATGACCGAGGTCGAACTGCTCGACGTTCTGCCCGAAAATCACCCCCAGCGTCCGCAGATCCTACAGCTTTTGAAAGATCATGCGAAAGGCCTCGTTTCATATCAATCGGGCAGCGGTTTTTGGCATCAGCTATTAGATCGCACAGATTCATATCTCGAAACCTCCGCCACGGCGATCTATACCTACGCCCTGGCGCGAGCCGTAAATCGCGGTTGGATCGATGCAAAAGCATACGGCCCGGCAACGCTTTTGGCTTGGAATGCGGTTTCGACAAAGGTCAATGCTCAGGGCCAGGTTGAGGGAACTTGCGTTGGAACGGGAATGGCTTTCGACCCGGCATTTTACTATCATCGTCCGATCAGTAAGTTTGCCGCACATGGCTATGGGCCAGTTCTGTTGGCTGGGGCTGAGGTGCTGACGCTGTTGAAGAACAAGAAGTTTGAGATCAATGACAGCTCGGTGCAGGTGTTGGGACTTTAAACTTGAGTGGCTGTCAGGTTTTTGGGGGAGGAATAAAAGTGCAAAATTATGCGCCGGACAAACTTCCTCCCAAAAAGTGTGAAACGTTTCACACTTCTAATAAAATGCCCTGTTTACGGGATTACCAAGGACGAAAAGGCCGGATTGGTCATAGGAATCGGCCGCCTTGTCGGCGAGAAATACCTTGATTGGTAGAGGTATTCGCAAGATTGGTCGAAGGTCTTACAGGGCCGAAAATACTTTACCAATGGCGAGCAAGGAAGCTCACCCTCCAGCCTATGATCAGAAAGGGTTTTTTAATGAGCGTTGATCCGGCGTCGCACGACGAGTACGAGCGGCGCCATCGGCCTATTTGGGATGATCTCCGGGGCGTTTTGAAAGCGCACGGCGTTCATAACTATTCGATCTTTCTTGATGGCGAGACGAGCCAGCTTTTTGGTTATGCCGAGATCGAATCGGAGGAACTTTGGAGCACGATCGCCGACACCGACGAGTGCCGACGCTGGTGGGCTTTTATGAAGGACATTATGCCCTCGAACCCCGACAACAGCCCCATTTCGAAAGATCTGAAGGAAGTGTTTCATCTGGATTGGTAAATGAAAAGTTCGGTTTTAGTGACGATCCTATGCTTACTGCTTATCGCGGGTTCGCTAAATGCGCAAAGCGTTCGACTGATCCCGCGAGAGCAGGAAACCCGCATCGATGTGGAGATCGATGGCAAGCTTTTTACTTCTTATCGATGGGACGAGAAGATCCGTCGGCCGGTCTTGTTTCCGGTTTTGGCGGTTGGCGGTGGTTATATAACTCGCGGGTTTCCGATCGAGACGCGTGATGGTGAGACGATCGGGCATCCGCATCAGGTTGGCGTCGCATTTAGTCATGGCAGCGTCAACGGCATCGATTTCTGGAATAATTCGCCATATCGCACCGAAAAAGAGCTTGAGCACATGGGCCGCATTGTCCAGAAAAAAGTCCTCGAGATGAAAAGCGGCATCGGACAGGCCCGACTTGTCGTAACGGCCAGCTGGGTTCACCCGAACGGCAAAACACTTCTCCTCGAAACCACAAAATACACCTTTAACGCAAAAGGAAACCGACGCTGGATCGATCGCGAGACGGTTTTGACCGCTAACGACGCAGACGTTGTTTTCGGCGACAGCAAAGAAGGCCTTTTTGGCATTCATCTAGCGACCGAACTCGAAATGGACAATCAGATCCCGATCAAGGTCACGTCCGCGAGCGGTGTTCTATCGAACGAAACCTCGCCGACCCGATTTACCGGCAAATACTTCAATAGCGAAGGCGTCACGGGCGACAAGATCTGGGGAACGATCGGCAAATGGGCCGCCGCGACCGGGAAGGTCGGCAAGGATGAGGTGACCGTTGCCCTATTTGACTCGCCGAAAAACCATAATTACCCGTCGTACATGATGGTTCGCGGTTATGGCCTGCTTGCCGTTAATCCATTTGGACAGAAGCAGTTTGAAGCGAACAAGGAAGAGCGGAAATTCACGCTTGCCGCAAAGCGGTCGATGACCTTTTGGCATCGCCTCTTGATTCTACCGCAGCGGGCTTCGAAGGAATCGGTCGAGAAGGAATTTCAACAGTTCGTGAAATAGAGAAAATTGATTTCAATTACCGCCTAAATAAATGAAAATGCACGGATCCAAGATGTTGCTTCTGCTGATGTCAGTTAGCCTTTTTGCCGGAATTAGTGTGCCGCAAACTGTTGCCGACCTTAGGAAAGGATTTGAGACGCCGCCCGCGGATACGCGGATAATGATGCGCTGGTGGTGGTTCGGCCCGGCGGTCACCAAAGCCGAGATCGAACGGGAACTTCGCGTCATGAAGGACGGCGGGATTGGCGGCGTGGAGGTACAGCCCGTTTACCCGCTGCTGCCGGATGATCCGAAAACCGGATTTAAGAATCTGCCGTATTTGTCTGACGAATTCCTAGACATGCTCAAGTTTGCGTCGCTGAAAGCTAAGGAACTGGGCATGCGTTTTGACCTGACGCTCGGCAGCGGCTGGTCGTTTGGTGGTGCGAAAACGCCGATCACCGAGGCCGCGGGACAGCTTCGCGTGGACCGCGTCAAGGTTGACGCTGGTTCGCAACGTATTCCGTTGCCTTCGATCATTCCGGCTGAAAAACTGTTGGCTGTTTTCGTTTCGGCGAAAGGTGGCAATACGGTCGCCGAAGGCGATCTTAAGGAACTGACTGATATTCGCGAAGGGAATGTCTTTCTTTCAACGCCAGGAACTGCGGGCTCAGAAGTCCTCTTTTTCATCTCGGGCAAGAGCGGAATGCAGGTCAAACGACCTTCATTTGGTGCCGAGGGTTACGTTCTCAATCATCTCGACAAACCGTCGGTCGATAACTACTTAAAGGAAACCGGCGACAGACTTTTCACTGCTTTTGAGAAAAGCGATATGCCGTATTCGGTGTTTTGCGACAGTCTTGAGGTTTACAACCAGGATTGGACTGACGATTTTCTTGCCGAGTTTCAGAAACGACGCGGTTACGATCTGAAGCCGCTACTTCCCGCGCTTGTCGCCGAAACCGGGCCAAAGACTGCCGACATTCGATACGATTGGGGACGCACGATCACCGAGATGTTCAATGACCGGTTCATGATCCCGATGCAGGCTTGGTCAAAGGCGAACGGGACGAAGTTCCGGATCCAGGGCTATGGACTGCCGCCGGCGGCGATCTCTAGCAATCAATGGGCTGATATTTCCGATGGCGAAGGTGCTCAGTGGAAAGTTGTTCGAGCCGCCCGGTGGGCTTCGTCGGCGAATCATATTTACGGACGAAATGTAACTTCGTCCGAGACCTGGACCTGGCTCAACTCGCCCGTTTTTCGTGCAACGCCGCTCGATCTGAAGGCCGAGGCCGACATTCATTTCTTGCAGGGAATTAACCAACTGATCGGCCACGGCTGGGGTTACACACCGCCCGGTGTTGAGTATCCGGGCTGGCGTTTTTATGCTGCCGGAGCCTATTCCGAGCAGAATCCCTGGTGGATCGTGATGCCTGATCTCGCTACATATTTGCAGCGGATGAGCTTCGTAATGCGGCAGGGAACTCCTCAGAGCGACATCGCACTTTATCTGCCAAATGCAGACGCCTACGCCCATTTTACGGCCGGAAAAGTTCACTTGATCGACGTTGAGCGCGAGATGGTTGGTGAGAAAATAATGCCGGCGATCTTTGAGGCGGGATACAATCTCAACTTTTTTGACGACGAAATGCTAAGAACCGTTGGCAGATTCGAGCAGGGAAATCTCGTGCTTGGAGCCAGCAAACACCCGGTCGTTGTGCTTCCCGGTATCGAGCGAATGCCGCTCGAATCGCTGCGAAAGCTGGATGCTTTTGTAAAAGCTGGCGGAAGGCTAGTGGCGACGCGTCGCTTGCCGGAAAAGGTTCCCGGCGTTCGGGCGACCGAGGCTGAACAAGCCGAGTTCAAGTCGATCGCGGGCCGGCTTTTTGGCGGAAGTAATAGTTCAGTCAAGTTCGTCGAAAAGGACGAAGAGATCGGAGTTGCACTGAAAGGGCTACTCCAGCCTGATGCGGAAATAACGCCGTCGAGCAGTGATTTCGGAACGGTGCACAGAAAGGTCGGTGATTCGGATATTTATTTTGTCGCAAACACCTCGAATCAGAAAAAGAACGTTCAGATAAAATTCCGTGTCGGCGGTGGCCAGGCTGAGGTGTGGGACGCATTGAAAGGTAAAGGTTATGCCGCAGAGGTGGTGAGCCAGAATGCTTCATCGACAACGATCAACCTTACTTTTGAACCTTACGGTTCTGTAGTGGTGATCTTTTCAAAAGAAAAGGTAGTTCTCGGTAATGTGCCGATGTATGCGGTCTCAGACTCGTCCATCGATCTCAGCACAGACTGGTACGTATCGCTCGGCGAACAGGCAGCGTCGAAATTTCCGGTGTTGAGATCATGGGACGCGAATGAATCCACGCGTTATTTTTCCGGCACGGCGACGTACGAAAAATCCGTCGAGGTTCCTGTCGGCTTTTTAAAAAATGGCAATTCTGCTGTGCTCGATTTTGGAGACGGTAAGGCAACCGAAGTTATCGCCCAACGCAACGGAATGCGGACATTTTACGATCCGCCGATCCGGGAAGCGGCGGTTATCTATGTAAATGGCCAGAAAGCGGGTTCACTTTGGTGTCCGCCATATAAACTCGATGTCACGCGGTTTGTCCGCGCGGGGGCGAATTCGGTCCGCGTTATCGTCGGCAATACGGCTCTGAATTATATGGCTGGCCGGAAACTGCCCGATTATAAGCTACTCAATCTACGGTTCGGCGAACGTTTCCAGCCACAGGAGATGGAAAAGATCCAACCGCTGCCGTCCGGACTGACCGGGACGCTGAAACTGATCTCAACCAAATAGGCATTCCCCAGGCTCGCATCCTGATTGGTGTTACCAATTGTAGGATATGGGTTCACACAAAGGACAAAATGGAATTAAAAAACACCGTGTGTAGCCGCAAAACTATCTGTCAGGCTTTTTTCGTGGCCGTAAAATTCAACGCGGCTATACAGGCAATCGGTTAACTAATACTTGACACCGTCGTTAACGTATGTCTAAAATGCTCTCCAAGTAATATTTCAAACGAGAAAAAAACGGTTCAGAAACGCACGAGAGTTTATTTTTTAGGCATGGTTAAGCGGTTTACCCGAAATGCGACTCTCTTAAGCTCGTAGTAGGCGTTGCCCTTGACGACATGTTTTTCCGTCTTAATAACGGATAATGGTTAAGCGGTTCACCATTTTTATTTCTCAGTTATGGAGTAGTTCAGCCCCGTTAACTTAACCGGAATTGTGTGAGTTAACAGATGAAAATTGGTCACTCCAATTGAAGGTTGGTGCCCGGCACAAAATTGCTGGCTACTCAGGATTAAGTCGAAACAGGATCGTAAGGAGAAAAAAATATGTGCAAGAATCTCATCGGAACAGCGTTGGCGCTGTTTGTATTCCTTGGGGCTGCGGCATTCGTCATACCAACGGAACTATTGGCTCAGAATAGTGGCGGAGCCATCAGTGGCACCGTCACCGACCCAAACGGAGCGGTCGTGCCCGGTGCGACAGTCACCGCAAAGAATTTGGCCTCAGGCGTCGAGACGAAGCGTCAATCAACGGATGCGGGCTTGTACGTAATAACACCGCTGCCGCCGGGGCAATATCAGTTGATCGTTTCGGTCAGCGGATTTCAGACCCTCGTGCAGGAAGGTGTCAATGTCGACGCGGTCGGTACCACGGGCGTCAATCTAGTGCTCAAAGTCGGCAATGTCAGCGAAACGATCACTGTGGAAAATGCTCCGACGCAGCTTAATACTTCGGATTCACGGCTTGGTGAGACCATCCGAAACGAAGTCTATGCCAAGCTGCCGTTAGCTATGGGAACCTCGGTTGCCGGTTTCGGTATCGGCCAGGGGCCTCGAAATCCCGGTGCTTTTATTTTTCTCCTGCCGGGTGTTTCAGAGGGGAACCGAAACGGCACGATCAACGGCTCGCAGGGATTCGCTAAGGAAGTATTTATCGAAGGCGTGCCGATCACCGACCCGGTGACGCAGAGCGAAGGCCGTACGCTCGCTCTCGGCGTTTCAGTCGAGGCGATCGAGCAGTTCCAGGTCGAGACGAGCGGAACGGGTGTTGAATTCAGCGGCCAGGGGGCCGAAAATTACACGATCAAGTCGGGTGGCAGCCAGTTCCACGCGACAGGATTTGAATATCTTCGAAACACGGTTTTGGACGCCCGGGGATTTCTGCCGGCGATCCGCCCGGTTGAGCATCAGAACGAGTACGGCTTCACGGTCGGCGGCCCTATCGTAAAGAAAAAGCTGTTCTTCTTTTTCTCGTACGACGGCTGGCGTTATCGCGTGACGAGCCCGACTCAGTTGGTTAGTCTTCCAACTTTAGCGTGGCGGACGGGTGATTTCAGCAATTTGCCAGCAACGCAGAGGATCTACGATCCGCTGACAACGGCTTGTGTCGGTAATATCTGCACGCGAACGCAGTTTTTCGATCTATCGAGAGCCACGGTCGCCAATCCGACCGGAGCCAACATCATTCCATTAAATCGGCTATCGGCCATCTCAAAGATCTATCAAAGCTTGCTCCCGACGCCGACGAACGCGAACCTTACGAACAACTTTTTGGGCCAGGTTCCGGTCGCGTATAACAACGACAGTATCAATCTAAAGATCGACTACAACCTGACCCCCAACCAGCGTTTGTCAGGTATCTACACCCACGGCAAGCGTACGCAGCCGGGATTTTATCGAGAAGTAGCGAACGCACAATCCGCGTTGCCTCTGCCCTACACCGAGACTCGCTTGGTTGAGGAGATACCGACTGTGCTGCAATTGAAGCACAACTGGTCGATCAGCTCGAATTTGGTAAACACCTTCAGCTATGGTCAGCAACGTTTGTTCGTTCCCATTACGAATGCCACGTCAGCTGACAAATGGGCTACCAAATCGGGTCTTCAGGGTTTGCCCGCGGGCGATGCCCAGGATGCGTTCCTGGAGGCGAGTTTCACGGGAACTAACTCCCCCACGGGATGGCGCGGGACTAACGCACGCGATTTCGAGGACGATCTTTATAACAAAACGATCCAGGATACACTTCTCTGGATAAGAGGCAAACATTCGTTTAAATTTGGCGGGCAGTATCAACAAACCAAGGACATCTATAAGCAAGACGATACCGGAAGCCTATTCATCGCAAACTTTAACAGCAACCAGACGGCTGGTTTTAACGCCAATAGCAATGCTCTGACAACCGGCACGGGCCATGCATACGCGAGCTATTTGTTGGGAGCCATGAGCACAGCAACCGTTCAGGAAGATACGGTCGCGGGAAATACGCCGACGACAGGACAGTATTCGTCAACCGCGATATGGGTCGCGGATGACTGGAAAATAACCAAAAAGCTTACGCTGAATCTCGGGGTTCGCTATGACGTCATGATCCCGTATACGGAAAAGGACGATCATTTCTCGTACATGGATCCGACCATCCCAAATCCGGCGGCAGGCGGCCGTCCGGGCGTGCTTCGCTTCGGCGGCAACTACGCTCCCGACGCAATTAGCTGCAAATGCAGCACGATTTACAATACATATTACGGTGCTGTCGGCCCGCGTTTGGGCTTCGCCTACGCCTTGAATGACAAGACCGTACTTCGAGCCGGATACGGCATCATGTACACTCGCCGCGGTTCGGTCGGTGGCCGTGAGAACGGACGCAATGGGACCGGATTTACCGGTATCAATGCCAGTCCGGCTCTGGCCGCCACTAATGCGTACGATCCCGCATTTTATTGGCAGAATGGTATTCCGGCCTATACAAAAGGCCCGATCTACGATCAGACGTATCTGACCGGCTTCACCTCGACGATCTCGAACGGTGCGGCAGGCGGCACGTTGACCTACGGTAACCCTGACAGCGTTCCACCGCGTTATATCAACTGGAACTTCTCGGTCCAGCGTTCGCTTACATCCTCGCTGGTCCTAACCGCAGCGTATGTCGGAAGCAAGGGCACATCCCTGGCTGCTGCGGCTCCTGGCAAATGGACTAATCAGATCGAGCCGAAATATTTGGCGCTCGGAGCATTGCTTACGGCGACGGCGAGCGATGCAAATATCGCCGCAGCGGCTGCGATAATTCCTGGAATCACCCGCCCCTACGCGACTTTTGTAGGAACGATCGGCCAGATGCTAAAGCCATTCCCGCAGTACGGCGGTGTGGCGGCTCCGTTCAATAACGACGGCGTTTCGAACTACCACGCGCTACAGGTCTCGGTTCAGCAGCGTCTGGCTCACGGCTTGACCTTTAATCTGAACTACACGTTTAGCAAGGCGATGGGAACGATCAACGGATTCCGTAATGCCTACGTTGGCGAGATGAATCTCTCGACTACGGATCAGCCGCACATCCTGAATTCCTTCTACTCGTACGACCTGCCGTTCGGAAAGGGCAAGACGTTCGATCCGGGAAACAAGGTGATCAATGCGATCATTGGCGGCTGGCAGATCACGGGTGTGACACGCGCCTCATCCGGAACTCCGCTTGGGCCATTCACGACGAACTGCACGGTTCCACAGGCCGGAACGTGTTGGGCGAGCTACAACCCAGCGTTCACGGGCGATCCGAAGCTCAAGGGCGACGGTGTTAACACTCCGTTCATAAATGTAAATGCCTTTGTCCAGCCGGCTGCATATACGTTTGGCACGACACAGGCAACCGGTTCGTATGGTCTTCGCCTGCCGAAGTCATTCAATCAGGACCTGAGCATTTCCAGGAATTTTCAGATTCGCGAGAATCTAAGGATCGTTTTTGGTGCGGATGGATTTAACATCTTTAACAATGTCCGCCTCGGCGGTTATCAGTTGAATATAAACAACGCATCTTTTGGCAAGGCTTCGTCACAGCTCAATCTGCCGAGGGTTTTCCAGTTTAAGTTCAGGATCGAGATTTGATCCGGTTCGTAAACGCGCTTTTGCGAAGGCTGCCTGAAAGGGCAGCCTTTGTTGATTGGAGCGCAACCGTCCCGCTTGCCAGCGGTTAGGGTGGTTTTGGGGGAAGTCAAATCGTGTAAAATTACCTGTTGCCGATTTTTGTTGTTTTAGAGTGTGAAACGTTTCACATTTTCTAAAAACAGGCGTGTTTTTGGCTGTTTTGTGGTCAAAATACCCGGATTGGTCAAAGGTATCGCTCTGTTTGTCGCTCAAAAACCCGTTGATTGGTAGAGTTATTTGCCACTTTGGTCGAAGGTATTTACATCGCAAAAGTGGTTTACCAATCCTGACCGATCCGGGCCTCGCCGAAGCCGGCGATCCGGCGTGTGGTGCGGCCCTGAAAGAATTTTGAAAAAATGCGGCTTTTTTATAGACAACACGTTACGAAGCGTGTTATATTTTTCGACAAGTCTGCTAATTTCCATTTTTGTGAGTTAAAAGCACTGTTTTGAGACCTTCTTAGTTCGGTTTCGGAAAATTCAAATTGGTGAGTTAAGCGGTTTACCTTATGTTTGACGGACGTTTCGGCTCCTTTTAGACGGGACGGTTCTGAGAACTCTTTGGAAATAAACGAGTTAGAAGTTGGAGGAGTTTTATGCGATTAGGTCAGGTTTTGATCATGGTGGGTATTTTAAGTTTGGCAATAATTGGTCAAACCAATAGAGGCGGTATCAGCGGCACGGTCTCCGATGCGAACGGAGCTGTTGTGCCAAATGCTAAGGTGACCATCACCAATGACGCTACCGGCGTTAAATTGACTGTAACAACTTCCGGTTCGGGAGCTTTTATTGTCAATACGCTTGAGCCGGCCCTTTATACGGTCTTCGTCGAAGCACCAAACTTTAAAAAATCGATCGTTAAGGGAGTAAAGGTTGACACTGCTGCGGTCGCGACCGTTAATATCAGCATCTCAGCAGGCAACGTCGATGAATCTGTTACGATCACGGCTGATGCTCAGCTTGTCAATGGTGACTCCGGTACGATCTCACAAACGATCGTCGAACGGCAGCTTCGTGATCTGCCGCTCAACAACCGCAGCGTGCTCGATCTTGCAACGACTATGCCTAATGTCGCCGGAGACTCGGGAAGTGAAGACATCGACGCCGGCGTGATAACGCCCTCGCCGGGCTTCAACCTCAGCGTCAACGGCGGCCGTCCGGGCAGCACATCAATGCTTGCGGACGGTGTCAATAACACGGGTGTCGGTATCGCTCGGGCAGCCGTCAGCTTTTCGCCGGAGACCGTCCAGGAGTTCTCGGTACAAAGCTCGGCGTACTCGGCAGAGTTCGGCACCACCGGCGGCGGTGTGATCAATATCACGACCAAATCCGGTAAGAATGACTTTTTTGGAACGGCCCTTTGGTATCACCGTAATCCGAAGACTAACGCAAGAGCCTGGAATAATGGCAACGCGCTTCGCCCGGCGTACAATCTTCGCAGCAATCAGGCGTCCTTCACGGTCGGTGGCCCGATCTACTTTCCGAATTTTGGCGAAGGCGTGCCGCCTATTTACGACGGCCACAACAAGTCTTTCTTCTTCTTCGCGTGGGAGCCGCGTTGGCGAAACGACTTTACTGCGGGAACGGCCCTGGTTCCCACTCCGGAAGTTCGGAGCGGCAATTTTCGCGGCCTGGTCCTGACGCAGTCCAGCGGATGGCTTCCGGCGGCCATCGCGACGCAATTCAATCAGGCTCTCGTTGTGGGAGCGGATAATAATATCTATCAGCAATTTACGATTGGTGCCAACGGCTTGCTCACCCCGATCGTCGTACCGGCGGTCTCGGGCAATCAATATTGTCCATTCGGCTGGGTTCCGACAATCGGCGGAGTTTCACAGGTAACGTTTAATGCGCAAGGCCAACCCTATTGTACAACGGCTCAGGCTCAGGCCCAGATCGCAAACTCGGCTGCTAATACTGCCCTAAATGTTATTCCGTCTGCTTTCCTCGATCCGGCTGCAGTCAGGCTGATGCAGTACATGGGGGCACCAGAGAATTATTTTTCAGAGAATGGCATCGTACGAAATTTCAAATCAGTTCGCTCGGCGACGCAGAACGAGGACCGTTACACAGTTCGACTCGATCACAATATCACGAGCGGAACGAAAGCGACGTTTCGTTGGACCAAGACCCCGGCGATCGGTGTCCGCACCGCGAACGGCAGTGATATCAACGGCAATCAGGGCATCTACAGCGATGCCACGCAGTACCTGTTTACCCTGAATCAGGTATTCTCGTCATCGATCACGAATGAGGCCCGATTCAGTGTGACAAAGGCAAATTTTAGCGAGGACTATTCGCCTGAATTCTCCATCATGGGCGGCCGCAGCCTCTCGTCCGAACTGGGAATGAATAGCCTAACTGCCGGCGGTATGCCGCTAATGACCGGTTGGGGAAATGATGGCCAGTATGGAGCACCCGACATTGGTTCGTCACTCAGCACAAATAATTTCAACAAAGAAAGCCGCTACGATTTCAGCGATACTTTTTATTGGGTCAAAGGCAACATGATCTGGAAATTGGGCGGCAATATTAATCGTGCCCGTCTCGAGGTCACGCCGTTCTTTGCCGCAGCGGGCGGCCGCTGGAACTTCCGCCGCATACAGTCAAACAACAGCCCGGCCGGTGTTCCAAACAACAATAACCAGAACGGTGTTGCAAATGGCGGAAACGTTTTCGCAAGCTTCCTGACGGGTGTTCCAAATCTTGTCGCGTTCCGTCCGGCATTGTTCGACTATAACTATCAGTGGGACAGCTATGCCGCGTTCGTTCAGAACGACTGGAAAGTTCGTCCTAATTTCACCTTGAACCTCGGCGTCCGTTATGCAGTTCAGATGCCTCGAACCGAGGATAATAACCTTCAGGGGGTTTTTCGTCCCGACCTCGCTATCGATCAGACACTGACCGATACGCAGCGTCGTGCGATCGCAACCGCAGCCGGTGTGCTGGCGGCAGATCCGATCCCGTCGTACGTACCAACGACCTCGAAGATCGTTCCATTCGCGTTCTCAGGACGGGGCGGACGTGACAAAAATATCGTTCCGGTCGATTATTTGGCCGTTGAGCCGCGACTTGGTTTCGCATGGAGTCCGAAGATGAAGATCTTCGGCTTTGATACCGAGAAGCACAGCCTCGTCGTTCGCGGCGGCTTCGGTGTTTCGCACGTACCTATCAATGGTAACAACCGGGGTGCAAACCCGGATTTTGGTGGATTCACCGAGCCAGGAACGCTCAAGCCAACCGTTGTTGGCGGAGCGGCTTCGTCGGGTACGAATAATCTCACCAGCCCATTCCGGCTGACGGGCAACAATCCTAACCAGGGATCGGCGCTGTCGCTGGATCAGTTGCTTGGCACTGATGCAAATGGTTTGGTCTTCACCAAGGCCATCGCTATCCCAAGCGTTGCCGTCGACGTGAACGATCCGAATTACGGCAAGGTTCCGTATTCGCAGAGCTGGAATCTCGCGATACAGTTCGCACCGTTCAAGAATTCGACGCTTGAGATAGCCTATGCCGCAAACCGCGGAGTTCACTTGTTTACGCCGCAGATCAATATCAATCAACGCAACAGCGACACGATCTCGCTGCTGAACGCGAACAATATCAACGCGGGCGGCAACGTCGCCGACCCCCTCGGCCGCACGACGCTGCTCGGAGCAGCTATTACCACACAGGTAGCAAGCTTGTTCTCGCAGTACATCGGCTATGATCCGCTGAGCAAATACTACAACGCGAATTCGAAGAGCATCCGTCACGCGGGTTACGTCGATTTTCGGCGCCGCGTAGGCCGTGGTCTGAGCGTGACGGCGAACTATACATTCTCAAAATCGATGGACGATTCGTCTGACTCGAGCCCTGACGTTCGCGTACTCACAAGCGGTTCGGTCAAGGGTCAGGTCGCTCTCGGCGGTTCCCTGGAAAATGATTATGCAATGTCGGCATTCGACCAAAAACATGCTATGTCCGGGACCTTTACGTGGGATCTGCCGTTCGGCAAGGGCCGTCAGTTCCTTAAGAACGGACCGTGGTATGTGAACGGACCGTTCGGCGGCTGGTCAATGACCGGTGTTGTACGGCTTCAGAGCGGTAACCCGTATCAGCCGTTCCTGACCGATCCTAACCTGCTCGGCGGCGCGGGCTTTAACCGCGTCGTTCGTCCGGACATTGTAAGCGGCGTACCGCTTAAGAATCCGCTTTACAGCGAATCGTGCAAAGTAGGAACGGGCGTTGGAACCAACTCTTTCAACGTCTGTGAGCCATACCTTAACCCGGCGGCATTCAAGCGTCCGGCGAAAGGTACGCTCGGAAACGCTCCGCGAACGCTCAGCATTCGGGAGCCGATGAGACAGTACTTCGACCTTTCGATCCAGAAAGATTTCCCGATGCCATGGATCGGCGGCGAAGGCAAGCGGAAGATCAACTTCCGTGTAGACGCTCTCAACATCTTTAACCACCCGAACTTTTACTTTAACAGCCGCGGCAACACGCCGTTTGGATTTGGCGGTTTCCCAACCGAATTCAACGGAACCGAGTGCATCGCTGATCTCTCGATCACTGCCCCGAACGCAACCAACTGCCCGGGCGGAACTCGCAGTTCAGCAATATCGCCAGCTGAGTATGATGCGTGGGCAGCGTTCAACAATCAGTCTGCGTCGACGACCGCTGCCGGAGCGACGATCCTTGCCCAGATCCGTGCGATGGTCGATGCAACAAGGCTGGCTCCGCGTCCCGGCCAGCCAGTTGGCGGCGGTGCTTTACCCGTGAATTTCTTCTCGGTCCAGCTGCCGGAAGGTTTCGCAACCCGAAATCCGCTTGCATACGATCTCAGGACGCTGACCGGATTCCAGACCTGGCGCGTTCGCAACGCTTATGAAGCGAACTTCGGTACGCTTACGAGCGGAGCTGTCGGTAACTCGTTCGGTAGCCCGAATCCGGGAACAAGTTCGAGATATCTGCAATTTGGTATCAGGTTGATTTTCTAGCAAGAAAAACGACTGTATTCGATCCAAATCCTAAAGTGCATCGGTCCCGCCCTACGTCGCCACAATGTCGGCGGCGGGGTGGGATCGGTGGTTTTCGGCTCTCGCTTTTTATCAGGAATTACCATGAGAACTGCTGTTTGTACGCTATTTATTCTTCTGCTTTCTTCATTTGTTGTTTCGGCTCAGACGGCGGAATTGCCGCGGGATTGGGTCGATACCGAGACGGGGCATCGAATCGTCCGGTTGTCGAACGACGCCGACAGCGCGACGTTCTATTTTCATCAAAATGGATATTCGGGCGATAAGCTTGTCTTTTCCAATAAGAGCGGCCTTTCGACGTACGACTTCAAAACTCACAAGATCGAGCAGATCGTTGTGGGGCGAGCCGGGGCGGTCGTCGTTGGGAGAAAGACTGGGAAGGTGTTCTATTTCAAGGGCGATTCGGTTTTCGAGACCGACGTTAATACGAAAGTGACGCGTGAGATCGTTAAGAATGCGAAGCTTCGCACGGGTTCCGGGTTTGGGCTTAATGCCGACGAAACCTTGCTCGCGGGCAGCATGATAACGGGCGATGTTCCGTTGCCGCGCCCCGTTGCGACACCTGATCCGGCGGCAACGCCAAATCCGAACGCTCCGCCGGGCCAGACGCCGGGCCGCGATAGCTATCCAGGCAAAGGCCAGATGATGGAAGACCGGCTCGCGGCCAAGATCCCGATGTCGCTCTACACCATCAACATCAAGAGCGGCGAGGTGAAGATGTTTCACGCCGCGACCGACTGGCTCAACCATGTGCAGATGTCGCCGACCGACCCGAATCTCATAATGTTCTGCCACGAAGGCCCGTGGCACAAGGTCGACCGCATCTGGACCATCCGCACCGACGGCTCGGATCTAAAGAAGATCCACACCCGCACGATGGACATGGAGATCGCCGGGCACGAATTCTTCGGCTCGGATGGCAAGCACATCTATTACGACCTGCAAACGCCGAAAAGCCAGGTTTTTTGGCTCGCCGAGTACGATATTAAGACCGGCAGGATGCAGAAATTCGGCATGGAAAAACGCGAGTGGTCGGTGCATTTTGGCGTCTCGCCGGACGGCAAATCCTTCCTCGGCGATGGCGGCGGCCCGAACAGTGTGGCCCGTGGCGACAACGGCCAATGGATCTATCTCTTCAAACCCGAGGGTGGTAAATTTAAGTCGGAAAGGCTCGTGAACCTCGCCAAACACGATTATTCATTGGAACCAAACGCGACCTTCACGCCCGATGGCAAATGGATCGTCTTCCGCTCGAACATGCTCGGCCCGACGCATATTTATGCGGTCAAGATCGCGAAGGCAAAATAAGGGCACAAGCCCGCGCGTAAGCAAGGGCGAATCACTCGGCTAAACAAAATGAGAAGCAAAAGATATTTCTGTAGTTCGGCCCCGAATCGCCCTTGCTCACGCGCGGGCTTTGGCAAGCCGGTTCGCCCTTGCTTACGCGCGGGCTTGTGTATCCTTTTTCTTCTCGCGTCGCTTGTAGCCCAGGTGAAAGACGACGCCCGCCCGGTCGTTGACGATTCTAAAACCACCCCATCTCAGATCCGCGATCCAAGATTGCCGACGCTTTTCATCGTTGGCGACTCGACGTTGAACAGCAACGCTCCGCTGCGCGGCTGGGGGCAGGAATTGGCCCAGTTTTTTGACTTGTCAAAGATCAATGTCGTCAACCGTGCTATCGGTGGACGATCGAGTCGGACGTTTCAGTACGAAGGGCGTTGGGACAAGGTCCTCGGCGAGATGAAAAAGGGCGACTTTGTTCTGCTCCAGTTTGGCCACAACGACGTCGGCAAATATGACGACCCGGCAGCCAAAGACCGTCCGTCACTCCATAGCGAAGGCGACGAAACCGCTGAGGCCACACGGCTCGACGGCAAAAAAGAGACCGTCCACAGCTTCGGCTGGTACATGCGAAAGTACGGCAACGACACGCGTGCCAAAGGTGCGACGATGATCTTTTGCTCGATGGTCCCGCACAAAGACTGGGCCGACGGTCGTGTCGTTCGCAAAGAACGCGAAAAATGGGTACCGTGGACCGCCAACGCCGCCAAGGCAACCCACGCCGCATACATCGACCTCAACGAGATCGTCGCCCTCGAATTCGAACGCCTCGGCGTGGATAACGTCGCTCCACTCTTCGGCGACGCCCGTACTCATTCGACTCCGGCGGGAGCTTTGCTCAACGCCCAAATGGTCATCTCCGCGATCCGTTCGCTGAAGGAACCGAAACTGTCGAAATTTCTTTCATCAACAGGAAAATCAATCAAGCCTGCCCCGGGTTCTTTGGTCAGTTCGTTGAAATGATCCGAGGGCTCGCAAGCAGGATGCTTGCTGCTTCCAGTCAAGGCTGGGAACGCAGGCGCCCTCGCCCGCAACGCCGGTTCCTCCAGCGTGACGGCGCTTATTATTTCTCAACTTGAATATCCACCACGTTCATCAGCGTCCTGAAGCAGGACGCTTGCAGGCGAGGGCGCCTGTGTTCCCGGCGGAGGAACCGGCTGCGATCCAGTCAGATGATGCTTGTTGGGTGAGTTACTGCTTTGATCATTACGGTCTTTGTTCCCAGCCTCGCGTGTTTTGCCGTCAATTTGATCGTTCCCGCCTTTTCCGTCGATCTCACCCAAATCGCACCGCAGCCACCGATTAGCGCGAAGGGGTTGTCGCCGATTATTTCGCCGTTTTCGATGGTGAACTGGATAGCTCCGATGGCGAAGGGGCGGTCGTTGCCGTATTCGTCGGTGACCCGGAAGACGACGCGGGTCATGTCGATGCCGTCGGCTCGCAGCTCGGTGTCGTCGGGTTTGATGATAAACTGGCGGTCGACGCCTTTACCGGAGAGCTTTCGTTCGATCACTTTACGGCCTCCGATGTAGCCTTCGATACGCATGTCGGCCCATTTTACGCTGCCCCAGATCGAGCTGCGGATGTTTGGGTTGAACGGTGCGTATTTGAGATTTGGATAAGTTTTGCGGTCGGGTTCGGCCTCGGCGACCATCGTGTCGCCAACGAAATACTTTAGTTTTTCACAATTTGAAGAGACGAGAGCGTAGGTGAATGCTTCGTTCTCATCGCCACATGCCCAGTGAAAAGCGGGTTCGAGGACGATCTCTTCCGAAGGGTCGCATTGCGACTTATAAAATCCCGCCGCCGGTTTTGGGATACGGAAAATGTCCGAAACTCCGTGGTAGCAAATGCGGTCGCCTGAGCCGAAATATTCGTGCGTGTTGTAATCGAACGCACACCAGCCGATGCCGCCGGCGTATTTTACGTCGGCTGCGAGAGCGTCGTGGACGCGGGCGTGGCGGTGCGTGTGTTCGCGAAGCCGGTCGGCGAGGTCGAATCGCTTGGTCGGGAACATGTGGCCGGAGAACTCTGTGTTCAGGTACAGCGGATGATTTGGCGGACGCAGCGGAAAGCCGAAATCATTCATCGTGAACACGTCTTCGAGCCGCTCCGAAGGGTAACGATAACGCACGCCGCCGGTCTGGCGGCTGTCATCGAGTTGATGTGCGAGCGCGTTCGTTTTTGTGTACAGATCGTGGTCGTCGCCCGATTCGTTAACGCGAACGCCCCACATTATGATCGACGGATGATTCCAGTCACGCCGGATCATCTCGCCGACGTGCTGCACCGAAAGGTCTTTCCAAGCCTGATCGCCAACGTGCTGCCAGCCGGGAATTTCCTCGAAAACCAGCAGCCCAAGCTCGTCGCAGGCGTCAAGAAAATGCGGTGATTGCGGATAATGCGATGTTCGGACGATGTTGCACCTGAGCTCTTTTTTGATGATCTCGGCATCCTTACGCTGCCCGCGTTCCGGCATCGCCTGGCCGACGTATGGATACGTCTGATGGCGATTGAGCCCGCGAAGCTTGACGTGTTTGCCGTTGAGGTAGAAACCCTCGGGAGTGAATTTGGCTTCGCGGAAGCCGATTCGGGTTTCGTAATGGTCGAGCGTTTCTCCGCCTCGCGACAAAGTTATACGAACCGTGTAAAGTTTCGGATTCATAAGGTCCCAAAGGGTCACAGCGGCGTTCGCGAGGGACAGCGTTGCTACGGATTTTCCGCCCGAGTGGGACTGAATCTCGGAAGCCAGTTGCTTGTCGCCGTCAAGCAATTGGGCCAAAACGGAGGTATCATCTTTACCTTCGAGAAATACCTTTACCTCGACCCGCCGTTTGTTAGTCAGGACTTCGACAGGTTTGGCAAAGACGTTCGAGATAAAAGTCTTCGGCACAGCTCGGATTTCGACATCGCGATAGATCCCGCCAAATGTCATGTAATCGACCAAATTCCCGAACGGCGGAATATCTGCACGCTCGGTCGAATCGACCTCGACGGCGAGGACGTTGTCGCCTGTCCAGTTGATGTCTTTTGTGAGTTCGAACGAGAACGGCGTGTAGCCGCCCTTGTATTCGCCAAGGCTTTTGCCGTTGATAAAGACCTTCGCCGCGGTCATCACGCCGCCGAAATCGACGAAAATACGGTGATCTTTCAGCTCTTTAGGCATTCGGAAATGGCGGCGATAGGCTGAGACGAAGGTGTATTCCTTTTCGTCAAAACCACTCATCGGCAGCATTTTGTTGGTGTGCGGTATCGTGACCTGCTTCCACGTTTTATCCGCGAAGTTCGCCTGCATCGCCGCCGCCGAGGACTTTTCGCTGTAAAGCCATTTGTGATTGAGCGGGAAGATGTGCCGCTGCGAAAGGCTCGGGGCGAGTGTCGGTTCGATCATTGTTTCAGCGTTTGCCGTGTTCGCAAGGATGGAAAGCCCGGCGGCTCCGACGGCGGTGGTTTTTAGGAAATTGCGGCGATTGAGTTTTGAGTCTGTCATAGATCTTTTCTTTGCTTGCTTTGTGAAGATCCTCTGTGTTCTCTGTGTTTAGACTACCGCTTTAACACCGAGGACACTGAGAGAGGACACAAAGAACGCGGAGTACTTATTTTGTCGATGGCTTCAAGAAACCACGCAGCACCAACCAGTCGGCACACCTCGCGGCCCAGCTTGCGAGATATGGATTTGTCGGGGCTAGGCCGACGCCGTGGGGGCCTTGTTCGTATAGGTGAAACTCGAACGGCACGCCGTTTTTGCGCAGGGCGGACGCAAACAACATCGCGTTTTCGACCGGAACGGTCGCGTCCGTCATCGTGTGAAAAATGAACGTCGGCGGTGTGTCTTTTGTGACTTGCAGCTCGTTCGAATAGAGCTTAATGAGTTCAGGCGTCGAATTTTCGCCGAGCAGATATTTTTTTGATCCGGCGTGCGTGAATTCGCCCATCGTGATCACCGGATAGAGCAGGATCATCGCATCGGGCCGCGAACTCACGCGTTCGATCTCGTCTTTCGCGTCGGCTTTTCCTTCGTCATACTTCGTTCCCATCGTCGATGCGAGATGGCCTCCGGCTGAGAAGCCGAGGATGGCGACTCGTTTTGTGTCAACGCCCCATTCTGTGGCTCGATGACGTATGGTTCGCATCGCTCGCGCGGCATCGAGCAGCGGATTCGGCTGATTGTAGCGCGGGCCGAGGCGGTATTTTAGGACAAAGGCGGAAATGCCGAGCGAATTCAGCCATTTCGCGACATCGCTACCTTCCTTAACGTCAGAAAGCCGCGTGTAGCCGCCGCCGGGCAAGACGAGAACGGCGGCACCGGTCGCGGTTTCCTTCGGCGCGAGAAAAGCCGTTATCGTCGGAATGTCCTGCGGCTCTTTGCCGACAGCATTTGGAGCACCATCAGGCCAAAGCGGCATCGCGGTCTGCGCGGAAGATGTAACCGCGAAACACGCTAAAAGCACGAAAATTACGAATTCTTTTTTTAGCATATTTGGCGTATTTCGCAGTTATTAAATCTTAGCGGCCTCGAAGACCGTTGATCTTTTTGGTGAATTCCTCGACGGTATCCTTTTTGATGACGAGGGTCGGGACGTTGATCTGTTTGTTGGCCGGAATGACGGATTTGTCGCCTTTGATGATCTTGGACATCAGAATCACGGACTGGTAGCCGAATTCGTACGGCTGTTGGACGACGGTCGCGAAGATGGCACCTTCTTTTACACCGGCGAGCGTTTCGTCTTCCTCGTCGAAGCAGATGATCTTGACCTTATCCAGTTTTCCAGCTTCCTTGACAGCGTTATAGATCGCGGGGCCGTTGTAGCTCCAGAGGCCGACCATTCCGGCGATGTCCGAGTATTTGACGAGCGTATCGGCGGCGTTGGTTTTGGCTCTGGCACGATCGGTGTCGTCGGTGCGGATGTCGATGATCTCGACCTTTGAATCCTTTAGAGCTTCTTTCAGACCCTGAAAACGCTCAGCCGCGTTGCGGGCGTCGCTTTTGCCGACGAAGACCATTATCTTACCGCCGTTTGGCAGAGCTTCTTTGACCAGCTCGCCGGCCTGGCGTCCGGCGGCGACGTTATCTGTGCCGATGTAGAGTGCACGATCGCTCGACGGAGCGTCACTGTCCTGCGTGATGACCAAGGCTTTTTTCGCCGTGTCGTTGATGAGCTGCGTCTGGTTGTCAGGGTCGACGGGGCTCATCGCGATGCCCTGGATGCCGGTCGAGGTCAGATCGTCGATGATGCGTTTCTGCTCAGCGGCGGTTCCTTCGCCAGGAAGCTTAAATTCGACCTTTACGTCAGCCAATTCGCTGTCTGCTTTCTCGACGCCCTTGCGGGCGATCGTCCAGTAATCTGAGGCGTTATTTGTTACAAATGCGAGCTTTATCTCTTTTCCCGCAGATGCCGCGTTTCCGGCATTGGCTCCGGCATTCGAGGTCGTGTTTGCTCCGCCGCCGCATGATGCGAACAGCGAGGCGCCGAGCAGAAATGAACATACTGTCAGTATTCGATTATTCATAATTTCTCCAACTATATTTTTTTGGTCGATTAAATTTTACACTCCCGGCGAAATGAGCTGGTTAACCGCTTGTCCGTCGTCTTAGAAACGATTAAAATTGCAATTTTCAGACCGTCAAAATTCGCTTGAACGTGTTGGGGATCGATAAGAGAAATATACTCGCAAACCGAATGTTCGGCAAGTTATATTAGCTAAAATCGCATTCAGGTCGCGACGCGAGTTAATCGGTTAAATGATGTTTTAAAATCCGAACGGATTTGTGTTATCGTTTAGGAAATTTGGTTTGACCAATTAATTCAACGCCGATACGTCAGCCGAAGCCTCGGTTCACGGGAACGACACGTCCGATCTCGGGTATCGCACTCTGCGGTCGTCGTTACAGATCATTTGTCCGTAAAAATATGAATATACGCAATGTATGCCAACGGATTTGGCCCACAGCTCTTGTTTTTGTGTTGGCTCTGGGATTCTCAATGAACATCTCAGCTAAACCTAAAATCACCAAAGACAATTTCGGCAAAACCGCCGACGGCAAAGCGGTCGAGATCTATACGCTGACCAACAGCCGCGGTTCCGAGGCCCGCATTATGACATACGGCGGAACGGTCGTTTCGCTAAAGGTTCCGGATAAGAGTGGAAAGCTTGGCGATGTCGTGCTCGGCTTTGATTCCGTTGCGGACTATGAAAAACACACCGGGTTTTTCGGAGCTTTGATCGGCCGTTATGGAAACCGAATCGCGAAAGGAAAGTTCTCAATAGGCGGGAAAGAATTCACGCTCGCGACAAACAACGGCGAAAACCACCTGCACGGCGGCGTCAAAGGCTATGACCGCGTCGTCTGGACCGCTCGCCCGTTCATCACCGGCACACAAGCCAATCTTGAACTCAAGTACTTGAGCAAGGACGGCGAAGAAGGTTATCCGGGGAATCTAAAGATAGGAGTGGTTTACTCACTTAGCGAGGATAATGAATTGACGATCGCCTATTCCGCCACAACGGACAAGCCTACGATCGTCAATCTCACACACCATTCGTATTTCAATCTCGCGGGAGCAGGCAACGGGACCATTCTCGATCACGAGCTAATGATCAAAGGTTCCAGATTCACGCCCACGGACGCTGGTTCGATCCCGAACGGCGAACTGCGAAGTGTGAAGGGAACACCGTTCGATTTTACGAAGCCCATATTGATCGGACAGCGGATTGAGCAGAACGATGAACAGCTCAGATTCGGCAAAGGCTACGATCATAATTGGGTTTTAGACAAGCGGAATAGGTCTTTCATGTTGGCCGCAACTGTCTACGAAAAAACTAGCGGCCGCGTGATGAAAGTTCTTACAACTGAGCCGGGACTTCAATTTTACTCAGGTAATTTCCTCGACGGTTCGATCAAAGGGAAAAGCGGTCAGGAATATCCGCTGCGGTCCGGATTCTGTCTTGAGGCACAACACTATCCCGATTCACCGAACCGGCCGAGATTTCCTTCAACAGTACTAAGGCCAGGCCAACTTTATACTCAGGTGACCGTCTATCAGTTTTCGGTTCGGTAACACGAGTTATTAAAATGAAAAAGCCTTTCCTCTTAGCTTCGCTTATCTCTCTCATTTCGCTCGCGACATTTGCTCAGACTGCCGGATTCACTCTGCCGTCAAAAGAACTCTCGTCTGCGATGGGCAAGCAGAGCCTGACGATCGAGGCTCTTTATTACACGACATCGCCCGGGCCCGTGATACTTCCGGCGGAATTGACGGCAAAAGCCGGAAAGGTCGGCAAGTTCGTTTCCACGGTCAAGTCCAGCGACGGACGAACGATCACGCTGAGCGTTGTCCCGAGCGGAAAAGACTTCAACGTCAGCCTGACGGCGACGCCGAGCGACGGCATTTTGAAATGGGGCTTGACGATCGACTCGAACGCGTCGGAATACTACACCGGCCTGATGGAACGCGTCGTCGATGGGCCGCAGCAGGCTTCGTGGGCTCCGGGGATCACGCAGGCGATGAACCTTCGCGGGCAGAAGGTGGACATGATCATCAAGCCGACGACCTCGATCTACGCACCGTTTTATTTGTCGTCGCGTGGTTACGGCGTTTTTGTTAAGGGCGAATGGCCGGGATACTTTGATTTTGCGGCCAGCGACCCGGGCAAGGTCAAGATCGAGTTCGAAGGGCCGAAATTTGAGTTCAAGATTTACATGTCGAGCGATCCGTCGGCGATCGTGAAGGCACATTCTTCCGATGTAGGGCATCCGGTGCTGCCGCCGAAATGGATGTTTACGCCGTGGCGCTGGCGTGACGAGCACACCCAACGGACGACGTATTATGACGGAACGCCGGTGACCGGACCGTTTAATTCCGAAATCATGGAAGACATCCTGATGATGCGTGCGTATGGCATACCCAACGGCGTTTACTGGATCGACCGTCCGTGGGGATTGGGCAAGCACGGCTATGACGATTTTAATGTCGACGACAAAGGACGTTTGCCCCAATTTGGCCCGATGGTGAAATGGCTCGAAAGTCACAATCAGAAAACGGTTCTCTGGATCGGCCCTTTTTTCCAGGGCAAGATGGCCGAGGAAGGCACGCAAAAAGGGTACACGCTCGCCGGCCAGGTCAGCCCCGCGAGTGGCAACAATTTTCCTATGGTCGATCTGTCTAATCCTTCCGCAAAACAGTATTGGCAGGACGGCATCGCAAAACTGCTGAAGCTCGGCGTTGCTGGATTTAAACTCGATCGCGGCGAGGAGAATATTCCTGACGACGGGCCGTTCAAGATCTTTGACGGACGGACGATCCGCGAGAACCGCAACGCCTACACACCGATGTATGTTAAGGCCGTCTACGACATTGCCAAGAAATATCGCGGCACCGATTTTGTCCTGATGCCGCGAGCCGCGTACACAGGGACGGCTCAATACGCCGCAAATTGGGGCGGCGATGTTGGCGGAACGCAGGAAGGTTTGCGGGCGTCGATCATTGCGATGCAGCGGTCGGCGGTGATGGGATATTCGAGCTGGGGAGCCGACACCTGCGGCTACAACCAGCAGTTGATGGAAACCGAGGTTTGTTCGCGCTGGCTTGCATTCTCGGCATTCAACCCGATCATGGAGGTCGGGCCGACGCGAAATGTGGGGTTCTGGAACATAGTACGCGGAGAACGCGGTCAGGCGACTAAGCCGGAGTATGACGCAACGCTGATCGCGATGTGGCGGATGTACGCCCGGCTACATCAGCGTCTGATCGACTACAGCCACGCTCATGCGGTCGAGGCCAACAAAACCGGAATGCCGATCATTAGGCCACTGTTTTTAGCCGATCCGAAAGCAAAAGATGCCTGGGATAACTGGTGGACGTTCCTTTATGGAAAAGACATTTTAGTTTCGACCGTTTGGGAAAAAGGCGTTCGCGAGGTCTCTGTTTATCTGCCCTCAGGCAGCAAATGGAAAGACGCATGGAACGGCAAAATTTACAACGGCGGCCAAACCGTCAAGATCAGAGCCGAAATGCATAAGATGCCGATCTTCACCCGCGAAGGCTCGAAACTTAAGCTCGGCGATCTGAACAAAGAGTGGAATGAATCGTCTGAGATCGCTCAGAAAAGGCCTGATCTAAAGACTCTCGAGAAGGAAGTTAAGGATTGGTTTGCGGGGCAGAAATAACCGAAAGGATCCGTAGAGATCCGTTATATCCGTTTTATCCGCGTTCCATTTTTGCGTGGAGAGAATGGGCCACCGATTTTACAGATTCAACAGGTCAACACGGATTTTTATGAAAAGAACATTTGTCGCGGTATTTTTTTTAGGATTCCTAGCGGCTTCTTTCGCTTTTGTTTCCCGTGATTCCGTTTCTGCTGCGGACAACAAGCTTTTCTACAACATTCGCGATTACGGTGCGAAAGGCGATGGTGCGACGCTCGACACGGCGGCCATCAACAAAGCGATCGAAACCGCGGCAGCGAAGGGCGGTGGCACGGTTTATTTTCCGGCGGGGACTTATCTCAGCTTTTCTATTCGTTTGAAGAGCAATATCACCATTTATCTCGAAAACGGAGCGATTTTGCTCGCTGCGGATCCGGCGGTTCATAAGGGAAAATACGATATGCCGGAACCGAACGAGTTCGACATGTATCAGGATTTCGGACATTCCCACTGGCAGAATTCGCTGATGTGGGGAATCGGGATCGAGAATTTTGCGATCATCGGCCAGGGCAAGATCGATGGCAAAGGGCTTTCGAAACGCAGCCCCGGCCCGCGTCGTCCGCGAACCGTTGGCGAGACGCCTGCGAGCATGGCGAACAACCCTTCGCCGCTCGGCGAATTGGCACTGCTCTCCGAAATGAACGGACTCGGCACAAAAGCCATCGCGTTGAAACTCTCAAAAAACGTAACTTTTAAAGATTTCACGATATTCCAGGGCGGCCATTTTGCCTTGCTCGCGACCGGCGTTGATAACCTGACGATCGACAATTTGCGGGTTGATACAAACCGCGATGGTTTCGACATCGACGCTTGCAGGAATGTTCGCATATCGAATTCCTACGTTAATTCGCCAAATGACGACGCGATCGTGCTCAAGAGCAGTTATGCACTCGGATTTAACCGGGCGACCGAGAATGTAACGATCACGAATTCGCAGGTTTCCGGCTTTGATCTCGGAACGTTTCTGGATGGTACGTTTAAAACGACGCAGGAATTCGCTCCCGACAAGGACCGTGTAACCGGACGGCTAAAATTCGGGACGGAATCTAACGGCGGATTTAAGAATATTACGATCTCAAATATCAACTTCGTCCACTGCCGCGGACTCGCGCTTGAGACGGTTGACGGAGGTTATATCGAGGACGTTTCGATCACAAATATCACAATGCGCGACATCACGACCGCTCCGATCTTTATCCGCCTCGGCAAACGCCAGCGAGCTCCGGACGGAACGCCGGTCGCCAAAATTCGCCGCGTCAATATCAACAATGTCGTTGTTTCGGACGCTCATCACGAATACGCCTCGATCATCGCCGGCCTCGCCGAAAGCCCTATTGAGGACGTGCATCTGAGCAATATTCGCATCCATTACAATGGAGGTGGAGCGAAAGCTGACGTAGAGCGGGTGATCCCTGAAAGCGAGAAAGGCTATCCGGAACCGAGCATGTTTGGCGTACTGCCCGCGTACGGATTTTATGTTCGTCACGCGAAAGGGATCACGTTCGACAATGTGAAAGTAACCTACGAACGGCCTGAGGAACGCCCGGCGTTTGTGCTCGATGATGTAAAGGGAATCGATCTGTTTCGCATCGATGCTCAGCCGACTTCGTCATTTTTTGTGCTGAAAAACGTCGATAATTTCAATATTCAGCAGAGCAAGAATATAAAAGATCAGCGAATCGAACGGGCTGAGAAACAACAGTTCTAAAACGCGGCACAAGCCCGCGCGTAAGCAAGGGCGAATCATTCAACACGAAACAAAGATGAAACAGACAGCCAGATCGTTTTTCAAAGCTTTCATCGTATCGATGATATTCACTGCGGTTTCCCTCGCTGCCGTCACTGGCCGCGAGATCCGAAATTTCGACGCTGGCTGGCTCTTTCAAAAGGGCGACGGTGCGGATTCATGGCGAACTGAGCTGGATGATTCTTCGTGGAAAAAGCTCAATGTCCCGCACGATTGGAGCATCGAAGGGCCGTTCGATGCAAAAGCGGTGACGCTCGGCTCCGGCGGTTTTTTGCCGTCAGGAGTGGCGTGGTATCGCAAGCATTTCAATCCCGGAAATGATATGAAACGCCGCACCTTTATCGAGTTCGACGGCGTTATGGCAAATGCCGAGGTTTGGGTAAACAACTTCTATCTCGGCAAGCGGCCGTACGGCTACAGCAGTTTCGGCTATGATCTTTCCGATCATCTGAATTTCGGGAAAGACAATGTCATCGTCGTGAAAACCGATACATCGCAGCAGCCTGCGTCGCGTTGGTACACGGGTGCAGGGATTTATCGGCATGTAAGGCTCGTTATTACCGATCCCATTCACATTGAGAAATGGTCCAACTTCGTGACGACGCCGGAGGTCAGCCCCGACGAGGCCACGATCAATCTAAAGACAACTGTCAAGAACGAATCAACTTCGAAAGCGAGCGGTCTAAAATACGAATTCAAAGTTCTGAACAGTCTCGGAAGGCAAGTAGCATATTCGCTGACGCAACCCGGCGAAATTGACTCCCGAAGCGGGATGAATGTCGAGTTTAACGTACTCGTTGCCAAGCCGGAGCTCTGGAATCCAGGTGCTCCCACCATGTATAAGGCCGTCATCAGCATTATTTCGGGCGGAAAAATGATAGATTCCGAAACTGTTCCGTTCGGCATTCGCTCGTTCGAATTCGTCCCGGCAACGGGATTTTGGCTGAATGGGAAGAATTTCAAGCTCAAAGGTGCATGTCTGCATCACGATGGAAGTGCGTTCGGTGCGGCGGTTCCGCTGGCTGTTTGGGAACGCCGTTTGAATGAGCTGCGAAAGCTCGGCGTCAACGCGATCCGCACGGCACACAACCCGCCGTCGCCCGATTTTCTCGATCTGACGGATCGGATGGGCTTTTTGGTGATGGACGAAACGTTCGATCAGTGGACGTTAGGCAAAAACACTTACGACTATCACCTCGCCTTTAACGAATGGGCAAAGATCGACACTCGCGACATGGTGCTTCGCGACCGCAATCATCCGAGTGTTGTGATCTACAGCGCGGGAAACGAGATCCGCGACAACCACGCCGACCAGGAAAAGGCCAAGCAGACGCTGAAAGGCATGGTCGATGTTTTTCACGAGCACGACCCGACGCGGCCCGTAACGCAGGCTCTTTTTCGCCCGAATATAGAGGGAGCAAACGATTACAACAACGGCCTTGCGGAGATCCTCGATGTGGTTGGACAGAACTACCGCGAAAAGGAGATACTCGCAGCATACAAACAAAAGCCGACGCGCAAGATCATCGGCACCGAAAACGCTCACGATCTGAATCAATGGATCGCGATGCGTGATAATCCCGAATATTCGGGGCAGTTCATCTGGGCCGGAATTGACTATCTCGGCGAATCGGCTGCCTGGCCGAATTACGCTTATGGCAAAGGCCTGCTCGACCGCACAGCGATGCCGCGGCCGGTTGGCTTTCAGCGGCAAAGCTGGTGGTCGGACAGACCGATGGTCTACATCGCCCGCCGCGTCGCTCCGGCGGTCGCGTCGCCGACTGACCCGGGCTACGAGGTAGCCGAGCAGAAACGCACACAGACGTTGTTCGGCGATTGGACGCCGAAAGACCTCGGCCCACACCAGGAAAATGCCGAGATCTACAGCAATTGCGACGAGGTCGAGCTATTCCTAAATGGCACATCGCTCGGTTCAAAACCCAAGCCGAAGGACGACAGCCCACGCAATTGGAAGGTGAATTTCGAGGTTGGAACCATTAAAGCCGTGGGGAAAAACGGCGGGAAAATCGTGGCAGAATTCGAGATGAAAACCGCGGGGAAACCCGCGAAGATAGTGCTTACAACTGATAAGCCTTGGATCGCGAACGATTGGAACGACGTGGCATTCATTTCGGCTAGTATCGTCGATGCGAACGGCGTTTTGATCCCTGCGGCGAACGACATGATCCGTTTCAGCGTGACAGGTTCCGGCGTTATAGCGGCGGTCGATAGTGCTGACAATGCGGATCACGATCCGTTTCAGTCGAAGCAGAGGCGGGCGTTTCAGGGGACGTGTTTTGCGTTGGTAAAAGGAAGTAAGTTAGGCCAAGTGGTCTTAACGGCGAGTGGTCCCGGGCTCGTCGGGGCTAAAATCAACATCGGTGTTAAATGACTGGAGAGCGAGCAGTCTGTTCGCTTGGAGACACGGAGATAATATGAAGCGGTATACAAACATTGCGGTATTTGCACTTGTGCTTTTGTTTTGGGGACCGGCGAACGCGCAGATCGGGAAGCGTTTTCCGTCCGAGAAAAAGATTGTAAAGGATCCAATAACCGGAACGATGCTCACTTTTTTGACGAGTGCTCCGGTCGGGGATTCTAAGATCTATCAGACGCACAATCAGTGGACGTCGGACGGCCAATGGCTGATCTTCCGCTCGGGTCGCGTGCGCGGCGAGGCGATGGCGGTAAACGAGAAGACCGGTGAGCAAGTTCAGGTAACCGAAGGCGGATACACGGGAATGTTGAGCATTGCGCGCTACTCGATGAAGCTTTACTTCATGCGAAACCCGAATCGGCCCGCTGCCCCCGCAACTCCACCGGCCGCGCCAGTTGCCGGAGCGACTCCGGCACAGCGTACGCCGCAACAGCCGACTTCGCTTCAGATCGTCGAGGTCGATCTCGAAAAGCTTTTTGCCGACAGCAAGGCCGGCAAGATGGGGAGCGCCGATTATTACCAAAAGGTTATGGGAACAACGCCGGTCGAGATACAGGCGGGCGGTGACATGGCTCTGGATGCGGATGAGAAATGGGTCTATTTCCGTGTCGGCCGTGACGAAGCGGCTCGTCACATGGCTCCGGATGCGAAGATGGAAAAGAGCTTTGGACCGCGAAACATGGGTGCCGGACCGACCGGTATCGGAGCGATGGAGCTTGCGACCGGCAAATTCAAACACGTCGTGTCGGTTCCGTTCCAGATCGGACACATACAAACGAATGGCTGGGTACCGGGCGAATTAGTTTTCTGCTGGGAAACCGGCGGCAAATCACCGCAGCGTATGTGGACGGTCAAAAGCGATGGCAGCGGATTGCGAGCTGTTTATCCTGAGCCCGAAACGGATTGGGTGACCCACGAGGTTGTCATCTCAAAAGATGAAGTCGGATTTGCCATCATGGGGCATCGCAAAATTCCCGGCGGGACGAAAGATGTCGGCGAGGCAACCGCTGTTGGCGGCGTAAACCCTGGACAGGAACCGGAATGGGGACCATCGGGCACACGCGAAAAACCAACCGGTCTAGGCATCGTCAACCTTCGCACACGCGAGATGCGTATCGTCGGCCAAACACCGAGCGGCAGCGGCCTGTGGCATATCAGCGGTTCGCCCGACGGACGCTGGGCCGTTGGGGACGATTTTTCACGCAGCATCTACATCATCGACCGCCGCTCCGGCGAAATGATCATGCTCTCAACCGGCCACAAACCGACCGCCCAGGATCATCCGCATCCAACGATGAGCCCAGACGGCACAAAGATCCAGATCCAATCTGCAATGCTCTCAGAAGACGGAAAATCGATGAATATTTGCATCATTCCGGTTCCGGAAGAATGGCTGAAGCGGAAATATTGAATTTCGCGCGACATAGATCTGTTTTCGAAAGCGTACCGCTTGCCCTCGCATTATGGTCGGCGGTAATCTTCTACCTATGAGTATATTCAAAGTCAATGTTGTCGCTAGCAACCCGAAACGCGAGGAAATCAGCACACCGCCAGTCCAGGCTTTGGTCGATATCGGGTCTGAACTCACCTGGCTTCCGGCCGAGCTTTTGACATCGGCAGGGATAACGCCGCGCCGCAAGCGAGTGTTTGCCACGGCTACTCAACAGCGGATCGAACGACACGTGGGCTATGCCATTCTAAAAGCCGAAGGCTACGAAACTAACGATGAGGTAGTCTTTGCCGAGCCAGGTGACATGACGTTGTTAGGGGTGAGAACACTGGAAGGCTTCGGCGTAATGGTTGACAACATCGGCCATCGCTTTGTTGCCACAACTACATTGGCCGCAACGGTATAAGGATTCCAGTCACGAAAAATGGCTGAAGCGGAAATATTACAAACCTATGAGGTTCATTTTCGGCCTTATCTTTCCGACCCTGATCCTATTTTCAAGTGGCTTCTCCCAGCCGCTGAAAATTTCTTCGAACCACCGATATTTCACCCAAAACGGCAAGCCATTCTTTTGGCTCGGCGATACCGGCTGGCTGCTTTTTGTGAAATGCACGCGTGAGGAGGCGATAAAATATCTCGACACGCGGCGGCGGCAGGGTTTTAATGTGGTGCAGTTGATGGTGCTGCATGATGTTAAAAGGGCGAAAAATGTTTACGGTAATGAGGCGTTGACGGAGCGAGACGTTTCAAAACCTATCGTAACGCCGGGCAGTGATTTTAGGCATCCCGAACAATACGATTATTGGGACCACGTCGAATGGGTCGTAGACGAAGCGGCAAAACGCGGGATCTATGCAGCGTTGGTTCCGGTTTGGGGAAGTAATGTAAAGGACGGTTCGGTCAATGAAACGAACGCTGCCGCCTATGCAAAATTTCTCGCTGAGCGATTTCGAAATAAACCAAATATCATCTGGCTCAACGGCGGCGACCTTTGCGGTGATCAGGGGATGGCGGTTTGGAAGACCATTGGCACGACGATTCGTCAGTACGATAAAAAGCACCTGATCACATTTCATCCGCGAGGACGGACGAGTTCGTCGGAATGGTTTCATGAGGAGGCGTGGCTCGATTTCGATATGTTCCAGAGCGGCCATCGCAATTACGCTCAGGACAATTTGCCTGAAGAAAAATACCATTTTGGCGAGGATAACTGGCGTTACGCCCGCAATGATTACAACCTGACGCCCATAAAACCGACCTTCGACGGCGAGCCGTCATACGAAAATATCCCACAAGGCCTGCACGACTCGAAAATGCCGCGTTGGAACGATGCGGATGTGCGACGGTATGCATATTGGAGCGTTTTCGCCGGCGGTGCGGGCTTTACTTACGGCGAAAACTCGATGATCCAGTTCTACAAAAAAGGCGATAAAGATCCGGCATACGGAGCCGGGATCGACTGGCGGGAATCGATAAATTCGCCCGGTGCAAACCAGATGCAGTACCTGAAAAAACTGATGCTCTCGAAGCCATATTTCGAACGCGTTCCAGCGAATGAAATGGTCGCGAATCAAGGCGAACGGTATCGATATATCGCTGCAACCCGGGGAAGGAATTACGCGTTCTTATATTCTTATGCTGGCCGGTCGATAGATGTAAAGATGGGATCGTTGTATGGCAAATTGATCAAATTAAGATGGTTCGATCCGCGAACGGGAGCATATTTAAAAGGCGGACTCGTGAAGAATTTGGGCACGGCGACATTCGATCCGCCGGGCGACGAAAAGGCCGGGAATGATTGGGTTTTGGTACTGGAAAGCTGACTGGAGGGCGAGCATCCTGCTCGCCCTTCGGCGTCTGTTTGGTCTGCTCACGACTTATTATTGGTTGATCGATATTTCAGATAACGGGCGAGCAGGATGCTCACCGTCCAGTCAGCGGACTGCCACGTGCCACACCTTGGCCCGGCGCGATTTGCCGTCCGGGCCTTCGATATTTAGGGTGACGACGTATTTGTCCGGTTTTTCGTAGACGTGGATCGGGTTCTGTTCGGTTGAGTTTTTTCCGTCCCCGAAATCCCAGTTCCATGACGTAATCTTGCCTGTCGAGCGATCGGTGAATGCTACGGTACGCTTCTCGATATTAATCACCTGCGACGACCAATCCGCCTCGATCTTTTTACGGAACTTTTCTTCGAGCGGCATCAGGCGAAAGGCGACGAGTTCGGAGGCCTGGCCGTACATCGTGTGTTTGGTCGAGAGATTCCAGAAGCCGTTGCTGCCCTTGGCGTTGACGTCGTCGTAATCGATGATCGCCCAGGCGAGGCCGATCTTTTTGTCTTCGATGAGCCTTGATTCGACCGAGCGGCCCGGACCGTCAGCGTGGGCGAGGTCGAAGGGCGTAATCCAGAATTCGAACGTCAGCTTGCCCGATTCGCCTGGTTTGAAGTTGTAATTGTAGGCGTAATTCGAAAAGGGAAGCTCTTTCAGCCACTGTTGCGGGCCCCACATCATCGTCCAGTCTTTGCCCTCGGCGGGCGTGAAAGTGTGGTAATTCTGAGCGTGGACGCTGTGAAAATTGAACCACGCATCCCATATTTCGACATCCTTATTCGGATGAAAACGATCGATCAGCGGCCCGCCGGACAGGTCGGCATCGACCACGACTTCGAACGTATCGTTGTGCAGATCAGGCCGGGCAAAATCCCAATAGTCGTCGAACGCTTCGTATAGGAAATAAAGGCGATTGATGCCTTTGACCCAGCCGACACGGACTTTTACATCGAGTGTTTGCGGGTCAGGAGCCTTGAATTTCTTGCCGTCTTCGACCAATTGGTTCGTGCCGACAATGTAGCTTTCGGGCACGATCGCCCAATCATCAGTTTTTCCATCGACCGTTGGTATTTTGTCGGCCGGGAACTGGAAGACCTTGAAATTCGTCTCCGGACGCTGGAGTTGGCCGTATGACGCAAGCGGCAACCATAGCAATGCGGCGATGATACAGATTTTCTTCATTAACAAACCTACTTCGATATTGCGGGAAACGGACGCACTACTTTCAACGTGTCGCCGGTATCTTCGATCTCAAATAATTTTGCTCGCTCCAGTCCGCCTTTGTTTGGTTGGTGGAGAACCATCATCAACTGGCCATCGAGGCGGTTGAAGATCATTGAATGTCCGCCGTCGGCGGTGAACATCGGTTCCGGACGCTGTTTCCAAGGGCCCGCGAGTTTGCCGGAATCCGAGACCGCAACGCCGACCGTGTAGCCCGTCGGGCCGCCGGTCGACCATGGCATCAGGAGTTTTCCGCTTTTGCTTTTATAGATCCACGGCCCGTCCGTGACGTGGCAGCCCCATTGTTCGTTCTTTTTGCTCCACACGGCGTCGCTCGCGTTGAACATTCGTTTCGGCTCGCCGTCGGTTTCAGAGAGATCGTCTTTGAGCCGCACATATTCCATCGTCCCGTCCTTTATCTGAACCCATTCGTGGGCAAAGATCATGAACGGAACGCCGTCCTCGACCCACAGAGTGCCGTCCAGTGTCATCATATCGACCGGCAAGGTCGAGTGATTCTGAAACGGTTTGAACGGCCCGAGCGGCGAATCGCCGACCAGCACTTGCGAACCGCGTTTCACACGCGGCAGCCATTCGCGCCACTGTTCGCCGAGTTTAGTGTCGGTGTCGAATGTGAGGAAAAGGTAATATTTGCCCTTGTAAAAATGCATCTCGGGAGCCCACACGCTGAGGACATTAGCATCGCCCCAAATGTCCGTCGGAGCCTGAAAGATCGTCGTCGGGCCTTCCCACGTGATCAGATCTTTGCTTGTGTAGGCTTGAACGGAAGCCCGCCTAAAGCCTTCTTTCGGCGGAGCCTGCGTCGATGAGATCGCGTAATAAGTCTTGGTTTTTTCATCGACGAGAATACAAATGTCACGCATCCTGACATCTTCCAGCTTGTATTTGCCAAACGGTCGCGGCTGAACCGCGTAAGGCTGCGAATAAACTACAGCACTCGTGAGCAATAACAACAGGGTGACAAAAACTAGCTTTTGCATATTCATCCTATTAATCGAAACATTTTACCGCAGAGACCCGGAGCCGTTGAGAACTCAAAAGGCGTCTTAATCAGAATTCTTTTCTCTTCTTCTCTGCGTCTTAGCGTCTCTGTGGTGAATATTACTTCCCACGATTTTCCGGCGACAATTTTATATATGTCGGTTCATCGCGGTCGCAGGTCAGCCAGCCGTTCTGAAACTTTAGCTCAACGACCTGGATCGAACTGCGACGCTGTTCGGTCTGATCTTTTTTGGCATCATCACCGCGACGGCCCGGGTGTGTGAAGTAGAAGAGGAATGCTCGATCGCCGCTGACGACGACATCGGGATGACCGCCGATGACTTGATCGTCGAGGCCTTTTCCTGGCGTTGCGAGCAGATTGGAAGATTGCGGCTCCCAGTTCTGAGCGTCGTCCGAGCGGTAGACGCCGAGGCCTTTCCATTGATCGACGATCATCCAATATTTGTTTTTCCACCAGAAAACCTTCGGGCCTTCGCCTGGTTTGTCGGCGACGGCTTTGCCTTTGTCCGTCCACGTTTTCATGTCGCGGCTTTCGGCGTAATAGATCGATTTTTTATCGCGTTCGTTGTTATACCACATGCGCCAGAGTCCGTCGGGCATTTTGATCAAGCCCGCGTCGATCACGCGATCCGCCGATAATTTAAGCGTCTGAACGTAATTCCACGTACGCAGATCCTTGCTCGTAAGCTGAACAATATCGCGCGGGTGCTGCCAATTCTCGAAGATCCCAGGTACCACCGTCAGGAACATGTGCCAACGGCCATCGCCGCCGCGAACGACATCGGGGGCCCACTGCGTCACGTCTTTGCCGCCGAAATTTTCCGGAAGTTTTATATCGGCAGTTCCGACGTGTTTCCAACCCGCACCGTCCGCCGATTCCGCTATGCCGATCCGCGTCCCGTGAACCCAGGCGACGCCGGAAAGTCCGGGAGCGCTTGCCCGCCGGTTCGTGTAGAACATCCACCAGCGTTTTACTTTTGGGTTCCAAACGATAACGGGATCGGCTGCTCCGTCATAGACCGGGTCGCGAAAGAGCGGCTTTGGGGCGGGCTTGCCAAGATCCTGTGTACGGACGCCAAGAAACGAGAGCAAAATAAGGGACAAAATGACTGCGATTCTCGGCTTCATAAAATGCGTGAAATACGTTTGCGATGCCGCAATGAAAAAAGAGAAAGTGCAATCTTGCGATTCGTCGGTTAAACGGTTAAATCTTAAGTAATAAGTTAATCCAAAGGATGTCGATATGAAAAGTCTTCAGCTCTTATTTTTGCTCGCACTTGTGACCGTCGCTGCCCACGCCGATGTGCAGTTGCCGGACGTGATCGGCAGTTCGATGGTCTTACAGCAAAAGATGGTGGTCCCGATCTGGGGAACTGCCGAACCGGGCGAAGTCGTCAATGTCACATTTGCCGGACAAAAGAAAACTGTCGTCGCCGGACAGGATGGGAAATGGCGAGTCGATCTTGGTAAACTCGCCGCGAGCTTTACGCCGCGGACGATGACGATCGCGGGCAAAAACACGATCGAACTAAAAGACATCCTCGTTGGCGAGGTGTGGCTCGTTTCGGGCCAGTCTAACATGCAGCGTCTGCTCCGCGAGACGGATAATGGGGAAGCCGTACAGGCGGCGGCGAATCATCCGAATGTTCGGCTGTTCAATGCGAGTCGCGAGGTGGCCTTCAAGAAAAAACAGGGCAAACTCGGCGAATGGGCAGCGTGTACGCCGGAATCGGTTAAGGAGTTCTCGGCCGCCGGATATTATTTTGGCGTCGATCTGCAGAAGGAACTTAACGTTCCAGTGGGGCTTCTTAATTCATCATACGGCGGTTCGCAGGCTGAGGCTTGGACACCAGTTGCTTATCTAAACGCCTCGCCAGATCTGAAACCGACGGTTGACCGCACTCAGGTTTGGGCCGCCGAGCGTGAAAAAGTCCGTGTCGATTATGCCGCCGCGATCGCTAAGTGGCGTGAGGATCAGGACAGAGCAAAAGCGACGGGAGCGAGGCCGTCGCCATCGCCGGGTGTGCCGGACGCGCTTCGTGATTATCGAATAGCGTCCTCAATTTACGACGGAATGATCGAACCACTCATGCCCTTCGCGATCAAAGGAGCGATTTGGTATCAGGGCGAATCGAACGAGGCCCGGGCGGAGCAATATGGTTTACTAATGCCGACTATGATCAAAGCATGGCGTGAGCGCTGGGGTGAGGGGAACTTTCCGTTCGGCGTAATTCAACTCCCAAATTACCGTGGCGTAAAGGCAGAACCCGAAGAAGCTCCTTGGAGTTTCATCCGCGAAGCTCAGCGTCAAACGGCGATAAAGATGCCAAACACGGGTCTGATCGTCACCATCGACATCGGCGAAGCGAACGACATTCATCCAAAAAATAAGGTCGATGTCGGCAGACGAATGCTCGCGTGGGCGCTAAAAGATGTCTATGGGCGAAAGATCGCGACCTCGCCGGTCTTAAAAAAGACGGAGGTAACTTGCGGCAAAGTTATCCTGACATTCGACGACGTCGGCAGCGGGCTAAAGATCAAGAAAGGCGATAAGCTGGAGGAGTTTGCGATCGCCGGACCTGACAAGAAATGGAAATGGGCAGATGCTAAGATAGTGGGCAGGAATAAGATAGAGGTTTGGGCGGCGAGCGTTGCATCACCGGTCGCTGTTCGATACGCCTTTAACAGCAATCCGAAGAATCCAAATCTGACGAATGATTCAGGTCTTCCGGCCTCGCCGTTTCGAACCGATAATTGGCCGGATCCGACGGCGGGGAAGAGATGACTGGAGGGCGAGCATCCTGCTCGCCCTTGGTCGGTGAGATAAAGAACGATTGTCTAAAGCAAATTGATGTTATGGGCGAGCAGGATGCTCGCCATCGAGTCTATGTTTGACCAGAACGAACATTCCCACCGCCGCCTCAATCAGCTCACGGGCGAGTGGATAATTGTGTCGCCTCACCGGACCAAGCGGCCTTGGCAGGGCCAGACCGAAAAGCCAAAGGTCGAGACGCTGGCAGAATACGATCCGGAGTGTTACCTTTGCCCGGGAAATAAACGTGCGGGCGACAAGGTCAATCCCGATTACGACGGCGTATTTGTTTTTGACAATGATTTTGCGGCTCTGATGCCGGATGTTCCGGATGGCGGTTCGAATGCTAGCGATCTGCTCGTTGCCGAACCGGAACGCGGCGTTTCCCGCGTCGTTTGTTTTTCGCCGAATCACGGCCTGACCATCGCAAGAATGGATGTCGCGTCGCTTCGTCGCGTCGTTGATTGTTGGGCCGAGGAATATCTGGCACTCGGTGGCCGCGACATTATCAACCACGTCCAGATCTTCGAAAATCGCGGCGAAATGATGGGAGCGAGCAATCCGCATCCGCACTGCCAGATCTGGGCCAGCGAGAGTGTGCCGAATGAACCGGCGAAGGAGATCGCGTGTGAGGCAGCGTATTTTGCGGAGAAAGGCACGTGTCTGCTTTGCGATTATCTAAAACTCGAAAAGAAAAGTGGCGAACGGATCGTTTGTGAGAATGAGTTTTTCGCGGCGGTTGTGCCGTTTTGGGCGATCTATCCTTTTGAGGTGATGATTCTCGGCAATAACCATCATGCTTCGATGGATCAATTTAGAGATGGAGAGCGTGACGCATTTGCCGACATCCTGAAACGCGTGACAACGCGCTACGACAACCTTTTTCTGACGCCGTTCCCATATTCGATGGGGTTTCATCAGAAACCAACCGATGGCGAGGAACATGAGTCGGTCCATTTTCACGCCCATTTTTATCCGCCGCTGCTGCGTTCGGCGACTATACGAAAATTCCTCGTCGGCTTCGAAATTTTGGGCAGCCCCCAACGTGATATTACGCCGGAATCGGCAGCGGCACGATTAAGGGGATTAAGCGAAATGCATCAGTTCTAAATGAAACCTGACCGGCTTTTAGCATCATTTACAGAAAGATTCGGCGGCGTGCCGCGTATTTTTCGCGCGCCCGGTCGTGTAAATCTGATCGGCGAACATACCGATTACAACGATGGTTTCGTTCTGCCCGCAGCTCTTAATTTTGCGACATATGTTGCGGCTTCAGTTCGGGACGACCGGCGCATTCGCGTCGCGTCGCTGAATTTTGACCGTGAGCTGGAATTCGACCTCGACGAGCCGCTTCAGGACTCGGAAACAACTTGGACCAAATATGTTCAGGGTGTCGGCTTGATATTGGAGCGGGAAGGTTTTGAGCTTCGTGGTGCAGACCTGTTGATCGACAGTGATGTTCCGGTCGGAGCTGGGTTGAGTTCGTCGGCGGCTCTTGAGATATCGACGGCGTTTGCCCTTGCGACGCTGTCGGGCCATGAAGTCGATGGAATGAAACTCGCGCGAATCGGTCAGTCGGCGGAGCACGAATTTGCTGGCGTTCGCAGCGGGATAATGGACCAATTTGTTTCTGTATTTGGGAAGAAAGAGCACGCATTATTCCTTGATTGCCGTTCGATGGAGTGGTCAGCGATCCCGACTTCGTCGGCACAATTCCTGATCTGCAACACCAAAACGAAACACGAGCTCGGCGACGGCGAATACAACAAACGCCGTACGGAATGCGAGGTCGCGGCGGCATTTTTCGGCAAAACCTCGCTGCGAGACGTCTCGATCGAAGATCTGAATGAACTTTCAGTCGGAATGCCTGAAGTGCCCAAAAAACGAGTACGGCACATTGTCACGGAGAACGCGCGAGTACAATCTTCGGTCTTGGCATTAAGAAGTGGCGATCTTGTCGCATTTGGCCAGCTAATGAACGAGTCGCACACCAGCATGCGGGACGATTTTGAAATTAGCAGTGCTGAACTCGACCTGATGGTCGAACTTGCGCGATCGAGCGGCGAAATTCTCGGGGCCCGAATGACTGGCGGCGGATTTGGCGGTTGCACGATCAATCTCATGAAAGGCGGTGATCACGGGGATTTTATTCGCAATATCTCCGAAAAATATACGACCGAAACTGGCATCGTGCCCGAAATATACGTTTGCGAGATCGGCAATGGTGTGGAAGAAGTAACCACCATATAACACGAAAAAGCACCAAAAACAAAATTCCGATTTGGAGCTTTTTCGTGCCCTTTTGTGGTAACTGATTTATTCAGCTTTCTCAGCTTGAAGTGGGAATTAATTGGTATTACCATTTTATTTTCACAAATGGTTGTATATTGATCGAAAAGTTGATATTCTTTTGCTTTCACGATGGTTAAGCGGTTTTCTGCCGCAGGATACTCGCGGAAATAGCGGTCGCATCTTGAGGCCGCAACCGTAACGACTGTCTTATTTTCAAATATTAAGTTTCCTCCATTTAAGATAATGAGTAATCAAGCAACACAAGAATCGAAATACAAACACGTTAAGTATCTCTGGAACGAGGAAGTAGTCCGCAAACTTGAAGGCGTCGATCGTCTCGTTTACCGCTCAAACCGCCTTGGCGACGATCTGACCCTTACAAACACAGGGGGCGGCAACACTTCGTCAAAGCTGCCGGAAACCGATCCGCTCACCGGCGAGGAAGTCGAGGTTCTCTGGCTCAAGGGATCGGGTGGCGACCTTCGCACGGCAAAGAGGGATGGGTTTGCGTCGCTCTATTTGAATAAAGTTCGCGACATGCGAGCGATCTACGAGAACGATCCGAACAACGGAGCGAAAACGCCGATCGAAGATTCGATGTATCCGATGTACTCGCACTGCACGTTCAACCTGAACCCGCGTGCGTGTTCGATCGATACGCCACTGCACACGCTGGTGCCTTTCAAACATGTCGATCACCTACACCCGAATGCGGTCATTGCGATCGCAGCTTGCGTGAATCAGGAGAGACTCACGAAAGAAGTTTACGGCGAAGAGATCATTTACATTCCCTGGCAGCGGCCCGGCTTCGACATCGGGCTCAAGATCGAGCAACTTATCAAAGACAATCCGCAGGCAAAGGGCATCCTGCTTGGCCATCACGGCATGTCGTCGTGGGACAATAACGATAAGACATGCTACGAGACCGCTCTCGAGATCATCGACCGTGCGGCCCAATTTATCGAGGAACGCGACAAAGGCGAGGCGACCTTTGGCGGGCCAAAATACAAGGCCCTCGATGACGAAACTCGGCAGAAGCTGCAGACCGAGATCATTCCGTTTATCCGCGGCCAGGTTTCTGTTTATCGCCGATTTGTCGGAACGGTTCAGGACGACTGTAAGATGCTCCGCTTCGTAAACAGCGTTGACGGCCCGCGTCTGGCGGCACTGGGAACGTCGTGCCCGGATCACTTCCTGCGCACCAAGATCAAGCCTTTGTTCGTCAACTGGAATCCGGAAACGGGCGATGTCGAGTCGCTGAAAACCGCGATCTCCGAAGGCCTCGTTCAGTATCGTGCGGACTACGCCGAATATTATGAACGCTGCAAACATCCTGATTCGCCCGCAATGCGCGACCCGAATCCGACGGTTTGCCTGATCCCCGGACTTGGTATGATCGCGTGGGGCAAAAACAAGAGCGAGTCGCGTGTGACCGGCGAATTTTACAATTGCGCGATCGAGGTCATGCGTGGCGCTGAGGCGATGGACGAGTACGAGGCGATGGACCAGCAAGAGGCGTTCGACATCGAATACTGGCTGCTCGAGGAAGCAAAGCTTCAGCGTATGCCGCCGGAAAAAGAGCTTGACCGCCAGATCCACGTCATCATTGGGGCCGGTGCGGGCATCGGCCGCGAGACCGCTCACCGCATCGTCAAGGAAGGTGCTCACGTTGTATGCGTCGATAAAGACGCGGCTTCGGCACAGGAGACGGCTGACGAAATCATTGCGAAATACGGAACAGGGATCGGCGTTTCGGGAACCGGCGTTTCAAATTGCGGCGTAGCAATCGGCCTCGGCTGCGATATGACGGACCGCGAATCGGTCGCTAAAATGCTCGATCAGGTGATGCTCGCCTACGGCGGCATCGATGCCGTGATCGTCACGGCGGGTGTCTTTGTTCCGCCCGACAAGACCGGGTACATCGAAGACAAAATGTGGGATTTCACCTTTGGCATCAACGTCAAGGGAGCCTATATTGTCGCTGACGAAGCTCACAAAGTATTCAAAAAACAGGGTCTTACGGGAAATGTGATTTTGACGACGAGTGCGAATGCGGTCGTTGCGAAAAAGGGCAGCCTCGCTTATGACACCAGCAAAGCGGCGGCAAACCACCTGGTTCGCGAACTCGCGATCGAGTATTCGCCGATGCTTCGCGTCAATGCGGTTGCTCCGGCGACGGTCGTCAAAGGCAGTACGATGTTCCCGCGTGACCGCGTGATCGCCTCGCTTGCCAAATACAGCATTCCATTTGAAGACAGTGAAGAGACAGACGCGTTGACCGAGAAATTGTCCAATTTCTACGCGAAGCGATCACTCACGCAGACACCGATCGAGCCTTCGGATCAGGCCGAGGCGATCTTCCTTCTGCTTTCAAAACGTCTGAGCAAGACCACGGGCCATATTATCCCGGTCGATGGCGGTCTGGCTGACGGATTTATGCGTTAGACTGGAGGGCGAGCATCTTGCTCGCCCATCCCTCCATACAGCAAAAATAATTAGGGTGAGCAGAGATGCTCACCCTCCAGTCGGAGAAAATATGGCGGCAAACTTTGAAATCGAACAGGATTTTATCGCTGAGCAAAACAAGGCGAACGCCCAATGGCTTGCCGAGGACTTGGAATATCTCGGCAAAAAGCTCGGTCGCCGCGGCGTTGGGATCGAAGCCCTTATCGAAAAGGCTCGCAGCTTAAAGGTCGCCGTGCCATCCTGGGGTGTCGGCACGGGCGGAACCCGTTTTGCGAGGTTTCCCGGACAGGGGGAGCCTCGTGGCATTTTCGAGAAGCTGGAAGATTGCTCGACGATCAACCGATTGGTACGTTCGACGCCGGCGGTTTCGCTGCATATTCCGTGGGACAAGCCCGAACAGACCGAGCAGCTTGTCGCCGCCGCAAAACAGCACGGGCTCGAATTCGACGCGATGAATTCGAACACGTTTCAGGATCAAATAGGCCAGAAGCAGTCGTACAAATACGGCAGTCTCTCGCATGAGGACGCCGCTACAAGAAAACAGGCCATTGAGCACAATATCGAGTGCATCGAGATCGGTAAAAAGATCGGATCTAAAGCCCTGACGGTTTGGGTTGGCGACGGCAGCAACTTTGCCGGGCAATCAAACTTTCGTCTTTCGCTTGATCGTTATCTCGACTCGATGCGTGAGATCTACGCGGCGGTTCCGGATGACTGGAAGCTTTTTATCGAGCACAAATTTTTTGAACCGGCATTCTATTCGTCGGTCATCAACGACTGGGGAACGAGCTACATTTGCGCGACGGAACTCGGGCCGAAGGCCTCGTGCCTCGTCGATCTCGGTCACCACGCACCGAATGTGAACATCGAGCAGATAGTGTCGAGGCTCATTCAGTTCGAGAAACTCGGCGGATTTCACTTCAATGACAGCAAATATGGCGACGACGACCTCGACGCTGGCTCGATCAAGCCGTTCCAGCTTTTCCTTATCTTTAACGAGCTAGTCGATGCTGAGTTGGGCAAGGTCGAGGGTTTTGATCCTTGCTACATGCTCGATCAATCGCACAACGTCACGGACCCGATCGAATCACTCGTGACAAGCTCCATCGAGATATCGCGTGCATTTGTTCAGGCTCACATGGTCGATCGTGCAAAATTGCGTGAAGCTCAAAAATCAGGCGATGCGATCACCGCTCTCGGAACTCTGAAGGAAGCATTCACGACCGACGTTTCGCCGATACTCGCCGCTGCACGCGAGCGAAGCGGCGGAGCCATTGACCCGATCGCCGTCTACCGTGCGAGCGGCTATCGAACACAAAAAGCAAAAGAGCGTCCGGCTCAGATCGGCATCTCGGCGGGCATCGTTTAAGATTTGCCCGCGAAAAACGCGAAAGAGAACGCGAAATTAAGGAGATGCTTTGCTGATAACAATGAATTTTTCGCGTAGTTTCGCGTATTTCGCGGGCAAATTTCTTTTCCCAGAGCTAAATGGCGGGTTCACTTTTTATTGCGGTAGATCTCGGTGCGGGCAGCGGTAGAGTTTTTTTGGCCGGGGTCGATTCGGGCGAGTTTTTGCTTGAGGAGATACACAGATTTCAATATCCGCCGACGGAACAAGATGGAAGGCTGCGGTGGAATTTTACCCACATTTTTGCCGAGATCAAGTTTGGATTGAAATCAGCGAGCGAACGAGCGAAGGATCTCGGCCGCAAGATAATAAGCCTTGGCATCGATAGCTGGGGAGTCGATTTCGGGCTGCTTGACGCAAGCGGAAAACTCATCGCGGATCCGGTTTGCTATCGTGACGGCCGAACAAAAGACGCAATGGAACAGGTTTTTAACCGCGTGCCGCGTTCCGAGATCTTTGAAAAAACCGGGATCCAGTTTCAAAATTTCAACACGCTTTATCAGCTACATTCGGAAGAGAATCTTGGCGAGGCGGCCGACCTGCTGCTTCTGCCGGATCTACTGAACTATTTCCTGACTGGAAAAAAAATTTCGGAATTCACGAATGCCACAACCACCCAATTCCTGAACGCGGCGACCGGCGATTGGGATCGAGATCTGCTCGACCGCCTCGACCTGCGAGCAGGAATTTTGCAGGAGATCGTCGCAGCCGGAACCGATCTCGGGCCGTTAAAACGTGAGATCGCGGAAGAACTTGGTCTCGAAGGTGTTCATGTCGTTGCCCCGGCAACGCACGATACAGGAAGCGCGGTCGCCGGAGCACCGCTCGATGCGAACGCCGCCTATATTTCCTCGGGAACGTGGTCCTTGATCGGTGTCGAGCTGGAAAATGCGCTGATAAACGACGAGGTCGCGACGCAAAATTTCACCAACGAAGGCGGCGTCTACGGAACCGTTCGGTTCCTCAAAAACGTAATGGGCCTGTGGCTGCTAGAATCCTGCCGCCGGGAGTGGAAAACCGCTGGAATAAATGTAGAATACGATACGCTCCTTGCGGAAGTATCAGAAGCAAAAGAGTTTAAGGCGTTCATTTTTCCCGACGATCCGAGATTCCTGAATCCGCCGAGTATGCTCGATGCGATCGCCGAGCAACTAGCGGAAACCGGACAGGTATGTGGAAACAGTCCGGCGGCGATCTCTAAAATTATTTTTGATTCGCTTGCGTTTCGATATGCTTCCGTGATTCGCACGATCGAAGAACTGACCGGAAAAAGCATTTCGAGCATCCAAATCCTAGGCGGCGGTGGAAGAAATGCGTATTTGAATCAGATGACGGCGAATGCCAGCGGCCTCACTGCTCAAGCGGGTTTGACTGAGGCGACTGTTGTAGGAAACGTGCTGGTCCAAGCGATCCCGGCGGGCAGATTTTCGGCGATCTCGGAGGCCAGAGAGTACGTTCGGGCGAAGTTTGAACTAACGAGTTTTGAACCGCAGCCTTCGGCCGAGATAGATGAAGCTGCGATGCGGTACGCGACGATAGAGAAAAGATTTGCTTGATGCGGAAGCCCGACCGTTAGGAAGGGCGTAACATCCAAGTTGCGTATTTCGCCCTTGCTCACGCGCGGGCTTTCGCAATTCGGACTCTTGTTTAACAACCTGAAATCTGTGAAAGTATCGCTTTTTGTTACATGCCTCGTCGACCAGCTTTGCCCTAACGTCGGCGTGGCCACGGTTGAGGTTTTGCGGCGGGCGGGGTGCGAAGTGGTCTTTGACGAACGGCAGACGTGCTGCGGCCAGCCGGCATTTAACACCGGTTATCGCAAAGAGGCGAGCAAGTTTGCTAAGCGGTTCATCGAGATCTTTGAAAGCTCCGATGCCGAAGCGATCGTCAGCCCTTCGGGATCGTGTACGGCGATGGTCAAGCATTTTCACGCGCTTTTTCCTGACGAACCCGAATGGCGGCATCGTGCTGAAAAGATCGCGGCGAAAACGTACGAATTCGGCAGCTTTTTGGTGAATGTGCTACAGGTAGAGGATGTCGGCGCTGAATCGACTGGCAAAATAACCTGGCACGAGGCGTGTCACGGACTGCGAGACCTCGGCATTAGAAACGAGCCGCGAAAGTTGCTGAAGAATGTGAAAGGCGTTGAGTTCGTTGAGATGCAGAATGCGGATGTTTGCTGTGGTTTTGGCGGGACGTTCTCGGTCAAATACCCGGAAATTTCCGCTGGCATGCTTGACAACAAGATTGAGATGATCGAAAAGTCCGGAGCTGACACCGTCGTCGCCTGCGACGCCAGCTGCCTGATGCAAATCAATGGAAGGCTGTCGCGCATCGAATCGAAAGTGCAAACAATGCACCTGGCTGAGGTGCTGGCGTCGCAAGGGGCTTAGCTTGGAGTCCCGCCTTCAGGCGACTTCTCTGCGATAGGAATTCGCCGCCTAAAGGCGGGACTCCAAACTTTATGCAGCAATTGACCGCAGAAACCTTTGACCAGAATGCCCGAGCGGCACTTCGCGATCCGGTGCTACATGGTGCTTTGCGGAATCTGGCTGATAATTTTGTTGGCCGTCGAAAGATCGCGATCTCGTCCGTCGACGACTGGGAAGGCCTCCGTGAAAAAGCTCGCGCTATAAAAGATGAAACGTTGCTTCATCTCGATGAATACCTTTTGAAATTCGTCGAAAACGCGGAAAAAGCCGGGACTCAAATTCACTGGGCACGCGACGGGAAAGAGGCTTGCCGGATAATTATCGATCTTGTAAAACAACGCGACGCCTCGATGGTGGTCAAGGCCAAAAGCATGGCCGGCGAAGAGATTCACCTGAACGAAGCTCTGGAAAAATCGGGCATCGAGCCGGTGGAAACTGACCTCGGTGAATGGATAATTCAACTTGCTGGCGAAACGCCTTCGCACATTGTCGTTCCGGCAATCCATAAGACTAAGCAGCAGATCGCCGATCTTTTTGTCGAGAAAACAGGAATTGAGAAGACCGAGAACGTCGATGTTCTGACGAAGACTGCACGGACGATCCTGCGGAAACGATTTGCCGAGGCCGAGGTTGGCATCAGCGGTGTGAATTTTGCGGTTGCCGAGACCGGCACGATCTTGATCCTTGAAAACGAAGGCAACATTCGGCTAACAACGAGCCTGACAAAAACGCACATCGCGATCATGGGGATCGAAAAGGTGATCCCCAAATTCGCCGATCTCGACGTTTTTCTCAAGCTTTTGCCGCGTTCCGGCACTGGTCAACGCCTGACCGCGTACCAATCGCTGATCACGGGAACAAAAAAATCCGCCGCCGATGCTGGTCCCGAAGAGGTCCACATCGTCCTGATGGACAACGGCCGCTCGCGAATGCTCGCTCATCCGATCACGCGCCAGAGTCTTGCGTGCATCCGCTGCGGAGCGTGCCTGAACGCCTGTCCGGTGTACCAACAGGTCGGTGGCCACGCGTACGGTTCGGTCTACCCCGGCCCGATCGGAGCGGTAATTACTCCGCAGCTGATCGGGATTTCGAAGGCAAAACAGCTTCCGTTCGCGTCGAGCCTGTGCGGAGCCTGCAAGGAAGTCTGTCCTGTAAAGATCGACATTCCCGAGCTTCTTCTGCATCTGCGAGCTGAAATTACGGATGGAACTGCCGGCGGCTCGGCGGATAATCCTGAGCGAAAGCGTAAATTGGCCGAGAGTTTGGCATTTAAAATGTACGGAAAGGCGTGGTCGGGGCAATTTTTGTACGAGCTAGGAACAAAAGCCGCAAGGCTGATGCAGAAATTGGTCGTTCGAGACGGTAAAATCGGAAAGGCGAGCGGCCTTGTAGCAAAACTGCTGCCGCCCCTCGGTGCCTGGACCGCTTGGCGAGACGCTCCTGCGGTGTCTCCGAAGTCGTTTCGTGAGATTTGGAAAGATGGGATTTGAGGATGCACAAGCCCGCGCGTAAGCAAGGGCGAAATGCTAACGTTGAATATTTCGCCCTTGCTTACGCGCGGGCTTGTGCACGAGGCTATGACGACCGCTTGCGATGACATAATTGGATTGATCCGCCGAAATCTTGCGGTGAGCAGACCGTTTAACGCGGTTCACGACGAGCATAGGATTGGACACCGCGAAGCTGTTACAAATAAAGCACCTTCGGCAGACAATCCGATTGACGTTCGTTCGCTGTTGGATAATTTTGCTGCAAATGCTGAAATGCTTGGGATCCATCTCGAGATCGCGGCCGACGAGCGAGAAGCGGCTGTTCTGATCGAATCGGTAATCGATCGAACCGGTGCAAGAGAGATCGCGATCTCAAATTCCCGATTGGTTGCGGAAATTACTCAAAATATTGAGACTGTTGAGTTTACACGCAATTCGTCAGCCGAATTCCTGTTCGGATCTGACCTCGGAATAACGTCCGCCCAGTGGGCGATCGCTGAGACCGCAACGCTTGTACTCGAAGCCGAAAGTGAGGATCACCGGCTTATCTCGCTGGTTCCGCCGGTTCATCTTTGCCTGCTTGAGGCGAGTAGCATCCGGCAGACCCTGGGTGAGATCTTGGATCTGACAGGCCGTAATTTAGGGCATGCGATCACTTTTGTGACCGGGGCGTCTCGGACTTCGGATATCGAATTAACGCTAGCGATCGGCGTTCACGGTCCTGGAGAATTGCACGTTATTATTTTGGCTGACCGGTAAAATGCTGCTAAAAGCTGACAAAATTGCAAAAGCATACGCGGGCGTTCAGGCCCTGCGAGACGCTTCCTTCGAGCTTGAACCGGGCGAGGTACATGCGCTTGTCGGCGAAAATGGTGCGGGGAAATCGACTTTTATCAAGATCGTGACCGGGGCAGTGACGGCTGACAGCGGGGAATTGACGGTCAATGGCGACGTGGTCCGCGAGAATTCGCCGGCGATCTCAAAAATGCTCGGCATTTCCGCGATCTATCAGCAACCTGCTTTATTTCCAGAACTTACCGTCGCGGAGAATATCGCGATCGGTCTCGAACGTAAAGGTTTTTTCGGTTTCGTGAACTGGAACGAACGCCGCCGCGCCGCGAAAGAATTGCTCGACCGCGTCGGTGCAAAGATAAACCCGGAAACGCCAGCAGGTGAGCTCTCAATGCCGCAGCAGCAGCTAGTTGAGATCGCCCGGGCACTCGGTGCGAACGCAAAAATATTGATATTTGACGAGCCGACTGCTTCGCTTTCTGAAGAAGATACTCAGAATCTGTTTCGCGTTATTCGCGAGCTCCGCTCGCAGGGCGTCGGTATGATCTATATTTCGCACCGGCTAGAAGAATTGCCCGTAATTGCCGACCGTGTCACCGTTCTACGGGACGGGCTAACGATCGGAACTAAAGTAATGGCGGAAGTTAGCAGCGAGGTGCTGATCAAATTAATGGTCGGCCGCGAACTTTCCGCCGTGTTCCCAAAACGGGTAGTTGAGATCGGCGAGACCATTTTTGAGCTGAAAAACCTGGGTTCGCGAGCTGTCGGGATCAGGAATATTAACCTTTCTGTGCGTGCCGGTGAGATCGTCGGCGTGGCCGGTTTGATCGGCGCTGGACGCACGGAACTGGCAAAAGCCATATTCGGAATTGTGAAATCTGACGCGGGCGAGATATTGCTTCGTGGCAAAACGATGCATTTCGGCCATCCGTCCGAGGCGATCGATGTCGGCATCGCGTATTTGCCTGAGGATCGCCGAAAACATGGCGTTGTGCTGGATTTCTCGATCAGCGCTAATATAACGCTCGCTTCGCTCAAAAAACTTTCGGGCTTTAAGGGCATGAATTTTGGCAAGGAAAATGAGATCGCGGCCGACTATACACGGCGTTTGGGTGTAAAAACACCGGGCATTCACAACGCCGTCTCGACGCTCTCCGGCGGCAATCAGCAAAAGGTCGCATTGAGCCGTTGGCTGATGACAAAACCCTCGGTTCTAATTCTCGATGAGCCCACGCAAGGAATCGACGTTGGGGCAAAATCTGAGATACATTCGCTGATGATGGAAATCGCCGAACAGGGCGTTGCGATTCTCATGATCTCGTCCGAACTGCCGGAAATACTGGGGATGAGCGACCGAATTGCCGTCATGCACGGCGGAACGATCGTGAAAATATTTGATCGGGATGATGCGACGCAGGACAAGATCCTGGCGGTCGCATTAGGGCACTGACTGGAGCGGCAAGCATCCTTGCTTGCCAGCGGTCGAAGACCGCTAAAGCTCTGATTTTCAGTTCAAGTTGAGAAATATGTGAGTTATTGACGCCGATGAGGCTCGGCGTGGCAAGCAGGGATGCTTGCCGCTCCAGTCATTTTTGGTCGTATGAACTTCAGCCGATATAAAAGAGAGATTTCAGCCGCGGGGGCTTTTGTGGCGATATTGGTCGTCCTGGCCATCGTGGCTCCGTCGTTCTTTGCGGCGGGAAATCTGCGCGATCTGCTGATAAATAATGCGCCGACCTTGCTCGTTGCTGTTGGAATGACGATGGTCATTTTGGTTGGCGAGATCGATATTTCGGTAGGATCACAGTTCGCAGTTTGCAGCATTGCGGCGGGTTTCCTGGCGAAGACCGGGATGCCGATGCCCGTGCTTTTTCTCGCAATTCTGCTTGTCGGGGCGACGATGGGCTCGCTGAACGGAGTTTTGGTCGGCTGGCTGCGGTTGCCGTCGATCATCGTTACGCTGGCGATGCTCGTACTGTGGCGAGATTCGTTGAGATGGTTGACGGAAGGAGCCTGGGTTCAGAATCTACCCGCGAACTTCCAGTGGTTTGGCCTTTCGCAGCGGGGCGGCGAACTAACTATCGTTGCCATCACACTTATCATTTTTGTCATATTTGCATGGACATTGCGAAACGTCGTCGCCGGACGAAAGATCTACGCCGTCGGTTCTGATGCTGAGGCGGCGCGGCTTGCGGGTATTGGCGCGCCGACTGTCGTTATGAGCGTATTTGCTCTGATGGGAGCACTTACGGGAATTGCTGCGTTGCTCAACGCTGTCCGGTTTTCCGAGATACCTGGAAATTCGGGCGTTGGGCTTGAACTCAAGGCCATCGCCGCTGTCGTCGTCGGCGGGGCAGCAATTACCGGCGGTCGCGGGACTTTGGTCGGAACTTTGATCGGAGTTGCGCTGCTTGGGACTATAGGCACGGCGCTCACTTTTTTGGGTGTCAATCCTTTCTGGGAAAAGGCTATTCAGGGTGCGATCATTCTGATCGCGTTGGTGTCCGACGTAGCTCTCGGACAGTTGGAGAAAAATGGAAGAAGTAATATCGCCGGAGCGGCCGCTTAGAACGGAACAGCCGCTTCGCGAGCGGCTTTTTCCGAATAACGAATGGATCCTGCTGATCGTCCTGATCGCGGAATGCCTTATCTTTTCGGTCACGGGCAGCAATTTTGCGACGTCAGGAAACGCCTTTGAGATAACGCGTCTCGCAGTCGAAATTGGCCTGCTTGCTCTCGTCATGACTCCGATAATTATTACCGGCGGGATCGATCTCTCGGTCGGGTCGATGATGGGGCTTTCGGCAGTTGTAATGGGATCGCTGTGGCGTGACGGCGGGGTTTCGATGCCTATCGCGATCGCGATAACTCTTTTAATTGGATTCCTTGGCGGGTCGTTAAATGCGGCCATGATCACGAAATTAAAAGCTCCGCCGCTGATCGTGACCCTCGGAACTTTCTCTCTTTTTCGCGGCGTTGCCGAAGGCTTAACTCGTGGTATCGAGAACTATTCCGGTTTTTCGCCGTCGTATCTTTTTCTCGGCCAGGGTTACGTTTTCGGGTTTATTCCGACGCAGCTTTTTATCTTTGTTCCGCTGATAATCGCGGTTTGGTGGTGGCTGCACCGTACGGCGTTCGGGCGTAGTTTCTACGCGGTCGGGTTTTCGCAGGAAGGTTCGCGGTACGCAGGGATAAAGGTTCGACGCCGGCTGAATTTTGTTTATTGTCTATCGGGCTTGACAGCTGCGCTAGCTGCCGTGATCTACGTTGCCCACCTTGGGCAGGCGAAGTCAGATGCTGGAACAGGTTATGAATTAACCGCGATCACCGCGGTCGTGCTTGGCGGAGCGTCGATTTTTGGCGGACGTGGAACCGTTTTGGGAACGGTCCTCGGACTGTTCGCGATCGTTATTTTGCAGAACGGCCTGCGTTTGAGCGGCCAGCCTGCTGAGCTAGCCGGAATACTGACCGGTGTTTTGCTCGTCGTCACAATTTTGCTCGACCGTTTGTCGAGAGCCAGCGATGCGAAGCCCAGATATATAGGGGTTTCAGAGGAGGAATTTGAAGTGAAAAATTGGCAAGTCGGAGTTTTGAGCGGCGTTATCGTCGCCGCAGCGTTGATCGTCGCGGGCAGCAATTGGCTGCTTGTTCGCTCGATCAAGGATGAAAAAGGAACGTCAGCACCAACGCAGACGGCCAACACGAATGCCTCGGCCGCAGGCAAAAAAAGCGTCATTGCGATGATGCCAAAGGCCAAAGGCGATCCGTACTTCATAAGCTGTAAAAAAGGTGCTGAGGAAGCCGCAAAAGAGCTCGGAGCCGAACTCCTGTGGGATGGCCCGACAGATCTCGACCCGGCAAAACAGAATGAGGTCGTCGAAGCCTGGATCACGCGGGGCGTCGATGTTATCGCGGTCAGTGTTGAGAACAAAGAGGGAATTTCGACCGTTCTGCGCAAGGCTCGCGAGAAAGGTATCAAGGTTGTTACATGGGATGCAGACGCCGAAAAAGACGCTCGCGATTATCTGATCAATCAAGCGACTCCGCAAGGGATCGGCGAAACTCTAATGGACGAAACGGCCCGTATCATGGGCGGGAAGGGCGAATTTGCGATCATCACGGCAAGCTTGAGCGCAGCAAATCAGAACGAGTGGATCAAGTACATCAAGCAGCGTCTCGAATCAAAATATCCGGAAATGAAGCTCGTGACGATCCAGCCCAGCGACGGTGACCGCGACCGTGCTTTTCAGGAAACTCAGAACGTTTTGAAGGTATATCCAAACGTGAAAGTCGTCATGGGAATCGCCGCTCCTGCAGTTCCCGGCATCGCCGAAGCGGTCAAACAGTCGAATCGCCAAGATGTGAAAGTTACGGGCCTGTCGCTGCCGAATATGTGCAAGCCGTATATAAAATCCGGGATCATCGACAGCATTGTTTTGTGGAATACGGGCGATCTAGGCTATCTAACCGTTTTTGTGTCGAACGCTCTGAATAATGGACTCTTCAAAAAAGGAGACAAATCGTTCAAGGCCGGCCGGCTCGGTGACATCGAAGTGGTCGACGATGAGGTTAGGCTTGGAAAGCCGTTTATCTTTAATAAGGATAATGTGGATAAGTTCGATTTTTGATTAGAGGTGCGGCCGCAGATGGTACTGACCGCACACTTTTATTTTTGATTTTTCTGTTAATTTGAACTACCGTCTATCTGATGCGAATTAAAGACATAGCACGCGAGGCGGGCGTTTCGACTGCGACCGTTTCGCATGTCATAAACAAGACAAAATACGTCTCCGATCCCACACGCGATAAAGTCGAAGCGGCGATCAAAAAATTCGGGTATCATCCGAACGCCCACGCCCAGATGCTCGCTCTCGGAAGGAGCAAGATCATCGGTCTCCTGGTGTCGGATATTTCGAATCCATTTTTTCCTGAGATCATAAAAAGTATTGAGGCTTCTGTGATCGCGGCGGGCTATAACCTCTTTCTTCTCAATACTAACTACGAAACTGAGCGCACACTCGAATACGTCCAACGGCTTATGCAGATGAAGGTCGCGGGCATCATTTTGATGATCGGTGAATTTGACGAAGCTCTGATAAAAGAGGCGAAGCGGAAAAAGACGAGCTTTGTTTTTCAGGATCTCGGTTTTGTCGGTGAGAAGAGCAGCAATATCATTCTCGATTATGCCGCAGGGATTGACGAAGCCGTTCAGTACCTCGTTTCCCTGGGCCACACGGATATTGTCCATATCGGCGGGGCACATGAGATCTATTCAGCCGGCGTAAGGTGGCAGGCGTTTGTCGATGCAATGAAAAAGCATTTGCCTAACCAGTCCGAGCCAAGGATCTTTGAGGGCGATTTCCGTTTCGAGGGCGGGCGTCTTGCGGCCAGTCAGGTTCTCGCGGAGAAAACGCTTCCGACGGCGGTAGTTGTCGCGAACGATTTAATGGCTCTCGGCGCGATGCAGGAATTTAAGGCCGCAGGGCTAAACGTTCCGCAGGACATTTCGATCATCGGGTTCGACGATATTTCGTTTGCGAGCTTGTCGGAACCGGCGTTGACTACGGTTTGTTCGCCGCGCGTCGAGATCGGCAAGCGGGCAGTCGAGGCTTTGTTATTGACGGTCGATAAAGCTCATCAGCAGGGCATCGAGGTTCGCATACCAACTTTCCTCGTCAAGCGCGATTCAACTGCCGCCCCACGATCTAACGGTGATCCGCGACAGTCTTAAAAAGGCATGTATTTCCTAGGTATCGACATCGGCACCGGCGGCTCGCGTGCTGTCATCATTGACGAAAACGGTAAGGTTTTGGAATCGGCGACCGAGGAACATGTGGCCTTCGCTTCGCCGCAAATCGGATGGGCGGAGCAAGACCCTCGTGACTGGTGGCGGGCTTCCGTTGCGGCGATCCGCAAAGTCTTGTCCTCGGTCGAATTCGGCGCCGACGCGATCGGCGCAGTGAGTTTTTCGGGGCAGATGCACGGATCTGTTTTCCTCGACGAAAAAGACGAAGTCATTCGTCCCGCTCTGCTTTGGTGCGATCAACGAACGGAAAAACAATGTGCCGAGATCACTGAAAAGATCGGAGCAACACGCCTGATCGAACTAGTTTCAAATCCCGCGATCACTGGTTTTACTTTACCGAAAATACTATGGTTGCGTGAGCACGAACCCGAGAATTGGTCTCGCGTAAAATCTATACTCTTACCCAAGGATTACGTTCGCCTTTGCCTTACAGGAGATAAGGCGAGTGACGTTGCGGATTCGTCCGGAACGCTACTTTTTGACGTCGTTAATCGTCGCTGGTCGCAGGAAATGCTCGATGCGATGGAGATCGATTGTGATCTCCTGCCTCCCGTCTTTGAATCGATCGAGATCACCGGAAAAGTCTCTACCGCCGGAGCCGAAACGACCGGTTTGATCGCCGGTACTCCGGTCATTGCAGGGGCTGGCGACAACGCGGCAGGTGCGATCGGGATGGGAATAGTCCAGCCGGGAACCGTCAGCGCGACCATCGGAACCTCGGGTGTTGTCTTCGTCGTCACCGAAAAACCGACGCTTGATCTCAAGGGGCGAACGCACACGCTCTGTCACGCGATCCCGAACCGCTGGCATATGACCGGCGTGACGCTTGGCGCAGGGCTGAGCTTGAAATGGTTTCGCGATAATTTTGGTGGCGGTGCCGATTTTCGGGCGCTCGGTGAGGAAGCGGCAAAAATTCCCGCCGGTTCCGACGGAGCGATCTGGCTGCCGTACCTGATGGGCGAACGCACGCCGCACCTCGATCCTCACGCACGGGCCGCATTTATTGGCTTGACCGCGAGCCACACCCGAGGCCATCTTGTGCGGGCCGTGATGGAAGGTGTAGCGTTCAGCCTACGCGATGCGTTTGAAATATTTAAGTCTCTCGGGGCGGATATTAACGCAATTCGTCTCGGCGGCGGCGGTTCGCATTCGCCGGTTTGGCGGCAGATACAGGCTGACGTTTACGGGCAGTCGGTCCACACGATCTTGGCTGACGAAGGCGCAGCGTTTGGGGCAGCCATACTTGCGGGGGTCGGCGTAGGAGCGTGGAATTCGGTGGATCAGGCTTGTGAAATGACGATCACGGTCAATGAAAAGATAGACGTTAACGTTGAATCTGCCAAGGCTCTCGACCAGAACTACCAGATCTATAAGGGTTTGTATCCCGCACTTAAGGCCCTGTCAGAACCGCCTGCCGTAAGCGGGCGGTAGTGCTTACACCGAATAGTCCGGTGTCTGCGTAGCCGACGTACTGTTCTTTGAGTCCTTTACTTGAAAGGATCCTCAGATCGTTCAGCCCGCTGCGCAGGCGGCTCTGACAGGAAAATTGGTTTACCCAATTTTCCTGTTGACAACCTCAAAAATAAAATATAAAAATACATACGTTCGTTTTTCTTTATGCCGAAACTTAGCGAAGCCGCGATCCGTGGGAAAAAAGATACCATCGAGGATGCGGCTCGTGAACTTTTCATAAAGCAGGGATTTCACGCCACATCGATGCGTGACATTGCCAAACGTGCCGAGGTCTCACTGGGTAATTTATACAATTACTACGAGACGAAGGACTCGATATTTGAATCGATCATCGACCGCTACGTGACCGTCATCGACGAAAGTCTGCGGTCGATCCTCTATGAGATCGACGAACCGATGGAGCCGACGAACCTGCGGAAAATGGGCGAGAGCGTCGGGCGGCTCGTGAACGAGCACTCTGATTTCTGGCTTTTGATGTATATCGACGTGCTTGAGTTTCAGAATCGCCACTTTCGAAAGATGTTCGACGGCATCACGGATCGGTTCCGCAAGATCTTCGGCGAAAAGTTCAAAGAGGCTGAGAGCCGGGGCGATCTACGATTGGGCGTTGACGCCGCCCCGGCCTTCACGGCGGCATATATGCAATTTTTTAACTATTTTCTGGTCGAGAAGCTATTCGGGGGCAATCAGCACCTCGGGCTGACGGACGACCAGGCCCTGAATTGTTTGACGAAGATCTTCGCCTACGGCACGTTGAGTGAAGGCAGTTTAGCGAGATTCAAAAAGACGGCGAATAAGGCGTTGAGCGGATAGGCCCGAGTACAGATTTTACGTAGAAGGTTACAAGAATAAAAAACGGACGTTCATTTTTATTAACGGAGGCAAGTAGATGTTTCAAAAAAGAATTATTGCGGTGGTGGGGTTTTTGCTCCTTTCGGCGGCATCGATGTTTGGCCAGGGCGGTACCGGACAGATTAGTGGAACGGTTGTGGATCAGAATGGGGCTGTAATTGTGGGCGTCGCCGTAAACATAACGAATACGGCCACAAACTTTACTCGGGAGACCACGACGAACGGTGATGGCGTCTACTCGATTCAGCTTCTGCCTCCCGGCTCTTACAAAGTAGAAGTCAATGCAAAGGGATTTGCTCCAGCTACTAAGCACGTGACCGTGAATATTACGCAAACTACTGTTGTCGACTTCAATGTAGAGGTCGCCGGAAGTTCGCCGCTAACGGTAGACGTTTTGCCTCCGGCCATTCAAACGGAAACCACACAAAACGGCCGCGCTATTTCCGGTGAAACGATTCGCCAGTTACCGCTTCCCTCGCGAAACTTTCAACAGCTTCTCGCTCTCTCGCCAGGTGCGCAGACCTCCGTTACCAACAGCACCGATCTCGGTCGCGGCGACGCGACGATCAGCGTCAACGGCCAGCGAACGACCAGCAATAGCGTGAAGATCAACGGTATCGACGCCAATTCGATCGGTACGAACTCTACGCCGAATATCGCGGTACCGGCGACGGACAGTCTCCAGGAGTTCATCGTCCAGACCTCACTCTACGACGCCTCGAACGGCCGCAACTCCGGTGGCAGCATCGAAGCCGTCACACGAGGCGGTTCGAATGAACTGCATGGCAACGCCTACTATTTCGTCCGTAATAAATCGCTCAACGCTAACGAGCCCTTCATAAAGGCGCGCGGCCTTGCCCGACCTGAAGCGACACGCAACCAGTTTGGCGGCACGCTCGGCGGGCCGTTTGTGAAAGACCGCGTTTTCTTCTTTGGTTCGTATCAGGGAACGCGTGAGAAGAACGGCGTATCGCTGACAAACAGCTTGACCTCGCCGGCGGTGCCTGCGGGACTTCGGGATGATAACAGAACGGCTGCGGGACTGAGTTCCACGTTCGGAGTCGCGACGATCAATCCCGTAGCTTTGACCATCCTTAATCTGCGGCTGCCGAATGGCCAGTTTGCCGTTCCATCGTCGGGTTTAACGTCGACAGCGACACCTTCGGCGGCTGTAACGGTTCCACAATCGGGCGTTTCGGAGTTTCGTGAGAATCAGTTCAATGCGAACGGCGATTTCATTTTCACGAGCCGTCACAATCTCGCGGCAAAGTTTTTTTACGCCGATAATCCTACTAAACACGCGAATTACAACTTTGCGGGCTCTGGCAATGGCGAACGTCAGTTGATCGGATTTGGCGGCGATCTAAAGATCCGGCAGAAGCTGTACTCGATCACCGACACATATGTTTTCTCGCCAAATATCGTCAATCAGGCGCGATATGGATTTAACCGTCTGCTCGTAACCAGCGTTCCTGAGGAGCCGTTCACGGCGGCACAACTTGGTATTTCCAGCTCGCTGGGCAGTCGGTTTCCGGGGGCTCCGACGATCCGTGTTTTGGGTACGGATTCGGCATTTTTCTTTGGTTCGGGTACTTTGGCTGACCAGTCTTCGCGGATCAGTGCACATACATTTGGTGACACGGTCTCGATCACAAAGGGTAATCATCGCATCAGGATCGGCGGTGAATACCGTGCGTCGAGCGTTAAGTTTTACTTCAACGCCTTCTCGCGCGGGCAGATCCTGTTCCCCAGCTTTAACGCGTTCCTCGCGGGTGGAAGTGTCGGTACGACGGTTTCGCTGCTCGGTTCGGGCGTTTTTGATCGCTCGTTCAGAGTTAAAGATCTAAGCGGTTTTGTTCAGGATGACTGGAAGGTAAACAGCCGTCTGACAATAAATGCTGGTTTACGATACGACTATTATGGCTTGCCATCGGAAGAATTTGGACGTCTTGTCAATTTCCTGCCGGATTCGGCCGTTGTCGGCACGGCGGCAACGCCGTCGCAGCCGCCAAATGGATTCGTTCAAGCGGCAGGTGGACCGCTTGCCAACGTTCCTCAGGTTTCGAAAACGCTGGTTGACACGGATAAGAACAATGTCGCACCCAGAATCGGCCTCGCCTATCTCGTGAGTGAGAAACACAATGTCGTGCTTCGGGCCGGATATGGATTGTATTTCGACCGCATCTCGACACGGTACGCGAACACGCAGCTCTTTAACTATCCATATTTTGCTCTCGGTGTCGGGCTTCCAGGCTTTACGGCGACCTTTGCAAATCCTTTTGTGCCAATGCCGCTTCCGGGAAGCTTTCCGACGGCAGCGACGATTCCGTCGCCTATCTCGGGCCTTGCTCCGATCGTCGGGGTTCCGATCGCCGGTGTTTATGTCGATCCAAATCTTGAGACGCCTTACGTTCAGCAGTACAACGTCGGAATGCAGTGGCAGACGAAGGGGAATTTTGTCATTGATGTCGGATATGTTGGAAACAAAGGCTCGCACCTTCTACAGGTCGTAACGCTCAATCAGCCGACCTATAATCCGACGACGAATGCCTTCACAACGCGTTTCCCGACGGCGATCATTTCCGGCAATAAGAACGCGACCGGCGGCGTGCAGCAGGTTCAGACAACATCGCTCTCGACCTACAATTCGTTGCAAATGTCACTCAGCAAACGCTTTAGCAGCGGACTACAATTTCTTGCTGCTTACACACACGGTAAGTCGACCGACTATTATTCAGGTGCGGCCCTAAACGAATTGACGAATATGCCGGGCGATCAGGTTAACTGGAAAACGAATAAAGGCCGATCGGATTTTAACCGTGAGAACCGTTTTGTACTGAGCGGCGTTTACTCGCTGCCGACGCGGCAATACGGTTCGGCGGTCGCTCGCGGCTTGTTAAACAATTGGCAGGTCGCTTCGATCATCGTCGTCCAGTCGGGCTTGCCGTTCTCGATAGTCAATTCCAACGACACATCCATCATCAGTCGTGCAAACATCAATCGCTCCTTCACCGGTAACATATATACATCGGGCAGCGTTGGTTCGCGGCTGAATGGGTATTTCAACACCGGAGCTTTTTCGACATCGTGCGTTACAGCAACTTGCTCGACCGCTGTCGGTACGGTGACCAATCCGGCATTCGACCCGAACGCTCCATTTGGCAACACGGAGAGAAACTTCCTCACCGGTCCGGGACAGAAGAACGTTGATCTTTCATTCATCAAGATCCTTCCGTTCTCGGAACGCATCCGCGGCGAATTGAGGGCGGAGATGTTCAATCTCTTTAACTTTGTAAACTACGCAAACCCAAACAACAACCTGATCGGTGCAAATTTCGGCCGCATCGAGCGAGCCGCTACCGGGCCTCGTGTTGTTCAATTAGCGTTCAAACTTAGTTTCTAAGCGTCGCTGTCTTCGTGGTTCCTGATTTGGGAGCCACGAAGGCAGACAGATCCCTGAGTATTTGCAAGTCGTATCTAAATGCCAGTTTTCGAATCATCGACATCCGAAATCTACTATGAAATCTCGGGAACCGGCGAACCGCTTGTTCTCGTGCCCGGTTTCGCGTCGGGAATGTGGAGCTGGTTTGGGCAAGGAGTACTGGGTGAGAATTTCCGCCTTGTGGAATTTGATCCGAGCGGAATAGGTCGATCTCGTGCGAAAACAGCAAACCAGTCTCTCGATTCGTTCACGAATGATCTTCTGGGACTTCTCGATGAACTTCAGCTCGAGAGAGTGCATCTGTTGGGGACGAGTTTCGGTGGCTTTGTGGCAACCGAATTTGCCCTTCGATTTCCCGAGCGGGTGAAAAAACTAATCCTCGCTTGTACCACGGCCGGCGGCCCCGAACACGTTAGTCCAGATGTCGAGATACTGCGGTCATTTACTAGGAATCCGGAATTCACGCTCGGTGAGCAGATCCGGCGGTTTTTTCGTCCTGCATTCACTGAAAAGTTCAATGCGGAACACGCGGAGATCGTTGAGGAGGTCTGCCAGCTTCGCGAAGAGAACGTGGTGAACGAAGAGACTTACGTCACCCAGCTTCGAACCGCGTTCTCGTTTGATGTGTCTGCGAGGCTTAGCGAGATCGAACACGAGACCCTTGTTCTCACCGGCGACAGTGACAATCTGGTTCCAATGCAGAATTCAGAGAATCTTGCGTCCAAAATACCGAACGCGACGCTTAAGATCATAAAAAACGGTAGCCATATGATCTTTGTCGAAAATGCCGCTGAATTTAATGAACTCGTCGACCGCTTTCTACTTAACGCTGACTAATTTTCTATGCGAGACGCACGAATTATCGGAACGGGGATATACGTTCCCGAAAAAGTACTTACCAACGCTGACCTGAGTGCGAATCTCGGCGTTGATATCGATGAATTTGTAACGAACGTTGTGGGGATTCGCGAAAGGCATATCGCTGCTGACGACGAGAGTGCGGCCGACCTCGCGACTAAAGCTGCTGAAGCGGCTTTGCGAGACGCGGGAATTTCAGCCGAAGATCTGGATCTTATCCTGCTTGCGACGGATACACCGGAGTACATTTCGCCGGCGACTTCGGTCGTCGTGCAGGTTCGCATCGGGGCGGTGAATGCCGGAACATTCGACATTAACTGTGCCTGTGCGGGATTTGTAACCACCTTGGACACAGCATTTAAATACATCATCGCAGACGCGACATACGAGAATGTTCTCGTAATCGGCTGCTACGTCATGAGCAAATTCATCGATTGGAAGGACAAAAAAACTTCGACGCTTTTCGCTGATGGAGCAGGTGCGTTTGTGATTAAAGCCGTTGAGGACGAAGAGCATTTCCTCGCGTCAAAACTGGTCGCCGACGGCAGCTATCACAATTTCATGGGCATCTTTGCCGGTGGGACAAAAGAGCCGATCACGGAAAGCGTACTCGCGGAAAATTGTTTTAACCGGCTCCGTTTTGCCAAAAAATACCCGCCCGAGGTCAACATCATCGGCTGGCCAAAGATCGTAGATGAAGTCCTTGCTAAAGCTGATCTTGCACGCGACGAAGTGGATGTTTTTCTCTGGACGCAGGTCAACCTTTCGACGATAAAACTCGTCATGGACGAGATGCACATCCCTTGGGAAAAAACGCACACGATCATGGATAAATGGGGCTACACCGGCTCCGCCTGCATCCCGATGGTCTTTAACGACGCCCTCGCGGCGGGTAAGATAAAACGCGGCGATACGATCGTTCTATGTGCGTCGGGCGGCGGGCTAAATATGGCGTGTTTGGCGATGCGGTATTAGCTGTTCATGGAATTTCGAAATATATATAGTCTTTTCCGCTCGCAAACCGCAAAATACGGTGACAAGGCCGTGTTTTTTACGAGCGCCGAGAACGGCTGGGAGTCGCAGACATGGGAGGAGTTTGAAGACAAAGTTCACGATCTCGCGTGTGCTCTACTCGCAAAGGGCCTGACAAAAGGCGCGAGCGTCGCGATCCTCGCGGGCAATATTCCTGAATGGACGATCTGCGATATCGCGACGATCGCGGCGGGCGGTGTTGGCGTTGGCATCTATCCGACGAGCTCAGCGGAGCAGTGCGGGTATGTGATCGATCACTCGGACGCGGAATTTGTGGTGGTCGATTCGATTGAGCAGTTGAAAAAGCTCAAAGGACTTGAGTTGGCAAAAGTTCGTGAAATATTTGTCGTTGATGTCACAGGCTTACAGGGCACACTCGCTACGGCTCATGTTTCTGCCTTTCGAGATGCGTTGGCTTTTGGAAGTTCTCGGCGACGAGAATTTTTGCCGCTTGTCAAAGAGATCGGCGAAAACGCAGACGCGAATGAGACAGCGATCATGGTTTACACGTCGGGGACGACCGGAAAGCCGAAAGGTGCGATGTTGTCGCACAAATATATACTGAACAGCGTCGAATCGCTGCGGCGTTCGGTGCCAATTTTGGAGACCGACATTGCTCTTTCGTACCTTCCGGGATGTCACGTGGCCGAGCGAATTTCTGGGATCTACAACCGCCTGTACAACGGAGCTTCCGCCTATTTTATTAACGATCTGAGCAAATTGTACGCGCAAATGCTCGATATAAAACCAACAGTATTTGCTTCGCTGCCGCGTTTTTTGGAGAAGATCCATGCGAGCGTGATCGCAAAAAAGGGCGATGGAAATGTGGGCGAGCAGGATCTGAGAGAGGCATTCGGCGGACGCGTCAGGCTGCTCACATCGGGCGGAGCTCCGCTGCCGCTGGAGATAGCGGAATTTTATCGCAGCCGCGGGCTTCCGATATTGCAGGCTTATGGACTCACGGAGAATATTTGCGTTGCATTTAATACGGTCGGAGCCAATAAATTCGGCACCGTAGGTCGGCCGATGCCCATGTGCGAGGTGAAGATCGCGGCGGACAGCGAGATACTGGTGAAGAGCGAGATGATGTTTTCGGGTTACTACAAGGAGCCTGAAAAAACGGCTGATATGTTTGACGCGGACGGTTGGCTGAAAACAGGTGATCTGGGTGAACTTGACGAGAATGGTTTTCTCAAGATCACGGGTCGTAAAAAGGAGATCATCGTGTTGTCGAGCGGCAAAAATGTAGCTCCATCTCTCGTCGAAAACTACGTCAAGGAATCGCACCTCGTCAGCCACTGTTTTTTGTACGGCGACGGGAGCAGTTATTGCGTGGCCTTGATCACAATTAACCACGCCGAGGCCGCTGGAAATGCAAACCTGGCCGACGCGGTGGAGGCGGCTGTGGCAAAGGCAAATGCTCGCGTTTCCAGTTCCGAGCAGATCAAGAAATACGTCATTCTCGACGAGGATTTCTCTACCGAACGCGACGAGATCACGCCGACAATGAAACTCAAACGTGATGTCGTAGCGCGCAATTATAAGCATCTTTTGGAGAAACTGTATGAATAAGAATCTCAACCGCATGACTGTTTTCGGCCTTTTCCTTTTGCTCTTTTCGGCCGCTGCTTTCGGGCAACTTCCTGAGAAATCCGCAACCGTTTTTGGTGCGAAGATAAATTATATCGAGGCTGGTGATCCTTCAAAACCTAATGTAATTCTGCTTCATGGCCTGGGCGGGAGCACGGCAAATTGGGCTACAAACATCACTGCTTTTTCGGCAAATTATCACGTCATCGCTCTCGACCAGGTCGGTTTCGGCAAATCTGATAAGCCATTCTTAAAATACCGTGTTGCGACATACGCCGATTTTCTCGACAAATTCATGGCCGAGCTAAAGATCGAGAGTGCTTCGATGGTGGGAAACTCGATGGGCGGCTGGGTCGCCGCTCTGATGGCGATGAAATACCCAAACCGTGTCAACAAGATCGTTCTCGCGGATGCCGCAGGGATCGTTCCGGCGAATTTTGGCGAGGCGCAGGTTTACCAGTTAAATAACTCGACGCGAGACGAGATCCGGGCGAATATGAAGCTTATTTTCGCGAATCCGGCGTTGCAGAATAACGAGGCTTTGGTCGACCAGTTTATGACCGCTCGCGTAACCGCAAACGACGGCGCGACGATCAACAGCATCATCGAATCCATAAAAAGGAAGGAAGATTTCCTCAACGGCCGCCTCGGTGAGATCAAAAAACCGACTCTCATCATCTGGGGAAAACAGGACGGTCTGCTGCCGGTCGCTGACGCTTATACCTTTAATAAAGGGATTGCCGGTTCCGAACTACTGGTTTTCGACGGCTGTGGACACGTGCCGCAGTTCGAGAAGGCGGCGGATTTTAATAAGGCGGTATTGGATTTCTTGAACAAAAGATAATGGAAGCAAAAATTGGAGATAGCTACTCGATCTCGCGCGAGATTACGGACGAATTGGTACGCAAATTTGCTGAGGTTTCGGGCGATTATAATCCGATCCATCTCGATGACGAGTTTGCATCAAAGACAAGATTTGGCAAGCGGATCGCTCATGGCATGCTGAGCGGAGCGTTCATCTCGGCGATTCTCGGCAATGAATTGAAAGGGCAAACCGTGATCTATCTCTCGCAAACCTTGAAGTTCGTGGCTCCTGTTTTTATTGGCGACATTGTGACGACGACGTCAACGATCACCGATATTCGCGAGGAAAAAGGTATCGTGACCTTTGAGAATATCTGCACAAATCAGAGCCGCGAAACGCTCGTCAAGGGTGAATCCGTGATCATGATTTTATCAGAACAGCCCGCGTGAGCGGGTGGCCCGATCGAGACGAGCCGTGCCGACATTTATGAACGAGAAGACACCGATCTATTCCTGGTATGCATTAGCGTTGCTGATGGTCATCTACGTTCTGAATTTCCTCGATCGCACGATCATTTACATTCTTTTTCCGTTGATAAAAAAGGAGATGGCATTCAGCGATACGCAGCTTGCTCTCTTGGGTACGACGTCGTTTGTCATCTTTTACACGATCCTTGGGATACCGTTCGGGCGATACGCCGATCGAGGTTCGCGGACTAAGATAATCGCGATCGGTGTCATCGTCTGGAGCGTTTTTTCGGGGATGACAGCTTTTGCCAACGATTTCTGGACGCTTTTCGCGTGCCGCGTGATGGTTGGCGTTGGTGAAGCAACGCTCGGCCCGGCCGCGATCTCGCTGCTCGCCGATTATTTTCCGCCCGCCCGCCGTGCGACCGTTACAAGCATTTATTCGATGGGAATCGCGATCGGCGCGGGAATGGCGGCTCTGCTTGGCGGTAGTTTGAGCCAATTTGGCTGGCGGACGGCGTTCATGCTGATAGGCTTTCCCGGAGCGATCTTCGGCGTGCTGGTATTTTTTCTCCGCGAACCCGTTCGCAGCGTTCCGGCGGGATCAAATGACATTAATTATTCGAGTACAGACTGGAAACGTCTGCTTTCCAATCCAGTCTTTATTTTGCTCTGCGGGGGTTATTCGCTATTCGGCTTGGCAACCAACAGCATGTCGATCTGGGGTGCGGTGTTTATTTCGCGTGTGCATATGGTCGAGATACCGACCTACGGATTTTGGGCGGGCGTCATGACGCTCGCGGCCGGAATTCCGGCAACGCTTTTTGCTGGGGCTGTGGCTGACTGGTTCAAAGCCAGAGGTTACGGCAGAATGCTGTTTGGTATTATCCTTTGTCTCGTCTCGGTGCCGTTGTGGCTGGTCGTCCTGTTTTCCAATAGCTTTTCATTGATAATTCCGGCAGGCTTTGTTCTGCTGCTTACGGCTCTCGGATGGGTCGGAGCGGCTGCTGCCGATGTTACAGAGATCGCGGGTATCAATCTGCGCGGGCTCGGGATTGCTGTCTTTTTCTTTTCCGTAAACATCGCATCCTATCTTTTCGGTTCAAATCTGATCGGCATTCTCAGCGACCGCTTTGGCTCAACAATCGATCCTGGGATGATGCGATACGCATTGCTCGCTTGTCCCGTGGCCTGTCTAGCGGGAGCTTTTTGTCTTTGGGCAGCCATTCGTAAATCTAGAACCGCAACGTAAAATACTCTCGATTTCGTCAAGGAAAGACCCCGAGGCACTGTAACTATTGGACTTGCCCACGCGTATTTGCAAGAATGTTAAATCACGCGAGGATACGGCTTGGGTCGGGCTCGCTGAGTTGCGCCAATGATCGCTGAAAACCTCATCGGGTTCGAAAAAATTCCGCAGACGATTCCGCATTACTGTTTCGAATCGTTCGCCCGCCATAACAAACGCGATGCTCTCGCGTTTAAGGTGGACGATGTCTGGAATTATTTAAATGGCAACGAGGTTATCGAGCGAGTCAAACGCATCGCCATGGGCCTTGCCGCACTTGGCGTTAAGGCCGGTGACCGCGTTGCTATCATCTCTGAGAACCGCCCGGAATGGTCCTACGTTGATCTCGCCATCCTCAGTCTGCGCGCGGTCAACGTGCCGATCTACACAACTCAGGCGGTTGAGCAGATTCGATATATCCTGGAAAATTCCGGTGCCAGGATGCTTTTCATCTCGGGCAAAAAGCTCTGGAAACATGCGGAAAATGCTATTCAAAGCGTCGAGCAGCTTGAGAAGCTGATTTTCTTCGACGCCGGCGAGATTCCCGAAGGAAACAGCCGGGCGATCTCGCTCAGCGATGTCGAATCTCATGGCTCCGCACACGCCAAGATCGATTCCGAGGCGGTCGAAAATTCGCTGGCTGAGATTAAAACCTCAGACCTCGCGACTATCATCTACACGTCCGGAACGACCGGCGAACCGAAGGGCGTGATGCTGACGCACGAGAACTTCGTGTCGAATATCGTCGCTATTTCAAAGGGGTTACCGATCAAATCTACTGATCGCAGCCTCGCCGTTTTGCCGCTGTCACATATCTTCGAACGCACCGTTTTCTACGTTCTGTGTGCCAATGGCGTGTCGATCCATTATTGTGCGGCCTTTGACCAGATCGCTTCGCATCTACAGGAAGTTAAGCCGACGATCATGACGGCTGTGCCACGGCTTTTTGAGCAGGTTTACCACAAGATCGTAAAGAAAGGTAAGGCCGCAGGCGGCTGGAAAACAAAGCTTTTTAACTGGGCTTTAGAGGTTGGTCAGGACTATTGGGAAGCAAAGGATACGCACCGGCCTGTCTCGCCGATACTGGCAGCGAGGCATGCGTTTGCGAATCGACTGGTCTTCTCAAAATGGCGGGATGGCGTCGGCGGTTCATTACGATTTTTTGTCTCCGGCGGAGCTCCGCTTTCTAAGAAGTTGAGCTACGCGTTCTGGGCTGCGGGGATCCCAATTTTACAGGGCTACGGCATGACTGAGGCCTGTGTGACGTGTGCAAATCGGCCTGAAGACAGCAAGGTCGGCTCGATCGGAACGCCTTTCGAAGGCATCGAAATGAAGATCGCCGAGAAGGATGGCGAGGTCCTGATCCGCGGCAAAAACGTGATGAAAGGCTACTACCAAAATGACGAGGCAACGGCCTCAGCGATCGATGAGGAAGGTTTTTACCACACTGGGGACGTAGGTTACGTTGACCATGACGGGCACTTTTATATAACCGACCGGCTTAAGGATCTGTTCAAATTGTCGAACGGCAAATATGTCGCTCCGCTACAGGTTGAGAGCCTTTTGAAGCAGAGCCCGCTGATCTCGCAGCCCCTGGTTGTGGGCTCCGGACGCAAACAGGTCGGGGCTTTGGTGGTGCCGGATTGGGAAGCTCTGAAGGAAGAAATGCTGGCCGAAGGGCATGATGTAAAGCGGTCCCGCGAAGAGCTTTGCGAGGACCCGCATTTCGTCAAGCGCATCCAAAAAGACGCCGTCGATCTGACCCGCGAACTCTCAGACTACGAGCGTGTAAAACGGGTCTATCTCCTGCCCCGCGAGTTCTCGATCGACAAGGGCGAAATGACCCCGACGCTCAAGATCAAGCGCTCGGTGATCGACGAAAAGTACTCCGAGGCGATCGACGAGATCTGCGGAAGCTAGCGCCAAAAAACCAAAATCCGGCACCGGAAATTTTGTGAAAAAACTTTTCGACGGCAAATTTTCCAAAAAATCCGCCGATTTGTCCAAAGCTCCCATTTTTACTGCCTTTGGTCGAACTACTTTGCCAGATTGGTCAATGTAAAACCGGAGATAGGTCGAACTACTTTGCCACATTGGTCAAAGGTCTGAGCGGCAAGATCTTGTGTCCCTGGGTAGCTAACCATCGCCGCCACCCAGCTCGATTTCTTGTGATTCAACCATCGCGACATTTACCGGCATCGCGTCATCTCCGAGGGCTTTCCAGCCTCGAGATCGTAGGTGCCGTAAACCTCACCGGTTTTGACAATAACGACCTTCAAAGTCATTCGGTTGCCGCTCACCTTGCCTTCGAATGCCGCGGGCTGAGCCTTCGGGAGCGCGTTTGCGAGAACCGGGCCAAAGCCTTGCCGGGTGAGCGAGCCGGTTAGCCGAAACTTTCCGCCCTTTTTTGCCCTGAATGGGCCGGAGACAGTCGCATTGGCGCAGTCCATTTCGATCTTCGACGACCCTTTGCCGATCGTCAAAATAATTCCCTGACCGCCCCAGGTTCCCGGCTTAATATCGATCGACAACGATTCCATAGAATTCTCTGTGTCTCCGGAAATCTGCTCGGCCGCCGGTGCCGAAACGTCTGGTAAGTTTTGCCGTTCGTGCGAACCGTCGCTCCGGCTCGTGCAAGCAACTATCGAAGCCAGGGTAAAAACGGCTAAAACGGGTTTAATTAGTTGTCTGACCACCCGATCCTCTCCGTTTCGAAATATCACAATGTGCTTATCAATAGTGACCTGAAAAATCATTTTTTTCTAGCTTTCTTTGCAATGAAGTGATAATATCCTGTTTCCCGGATTAAGTGAATTAGAGACTATTTTTGCTCCGCCTTTCATTGCAGACTTTCATGACAAGGTAGCGAGCGTTAAGTTGACTCTTTCGAAATGGCCTGAAGCATAATACATACGGTGACGCTGATGCTAAATACTCCGATCTATAGTCGTTTTGGTTTTAGGTTTTTTGCGGTTGGCGTGTGCTGCCTGCTGATCCTTCTTTCGACAGCCTCTGTTATTTCTGCACAGCGTGCCGGTGTTGGCCGCAGCTCGTCGGTTTCGAAGAAGTCTAAGGCTGCTCGCGAAGCCGATAGGCGTCGCGAGGAACTGCGGACGGAACGGTACCGCAAAACCCTCACGCCAGCAAAGATAAAGCAAGAGCAGGAAGGCCCAACTGTGGTTTTGCCTTTGGTTCGGTATGATACATCGCCTACTTTGGCCGCGATGATGGAAAGCAGCCGGCCTGTGTCGGCGGCGGACGGTCCGCGATTTGAGGAGCATACTGAAGAATTGATCGAAGTGCCCGACCCTCCAGGTCTTGTTTATAAGGCGGCACCGCTTGTCGAAGCATTTCTTCAAACGGAATCGGTGCTTCCGGCGGCTCTGACTCCCGTAACCAGCTTTGAAGGGCCGGGATCGGGCATCGCGGGATTCACCGTTCTCGGCGCGCCGCCTGACACTACGATGGCGGTGGGCCCGAACCATATTGTTGCATGGGTCAATTCGCAATTCATGATCTTCAACAAGGCTGGCGTGGCTCAACTGCCGGCTCCGGGCTTTGTCCTTGGCAACACCATCTGGGCGGGCTTCGGCGGCGTTTGTCAAACAACCAATCGAGGCGATCCGCTGGTAGCGTATGACCGGGTAGCCGATCGTTGGATCTTTAGCCAGTTCGCGTTTGGTGTAAGCGGAGGTGCTCCGGTCACGCCGTACCGGCAGTGTTTTGCCGTCTCAACCGGTTCGAACCCCGCAGGGCCTTATAACCGTTACGAATACAGCTTTGACACCGCAGGTGCGGGCGGGACTCCCTCGTTTAACGACTACGGAAAAATTGGTATTTGGAACGATGCCTACTACGTTGGCTACAACCAATTCGGCGGATCGCCCGCCGGAGCTAATACCGGAGCAGCGATGTGCGCCTATGACAAGGCGAACATGATCGCCGGGGTCGCGGCCGATGGGTTGTGTGCCCCGATCACTTTCTACGCGGGCGGTGCCAGTTTGTTTCCCTTCGATAATGAAGGCCCCGTTCCGCCAAACGACACTACCAGAGGAGGAGCGTTTGTTCGGTATTCATTCGGCGGAGTATCCCTGCGAATTTTGCGCCTGCTGCCGAATTTTACGACCGACACGGTTACGATCACAGATGGCTACGGCGGTGCTGCTGGCAGCTTTGTCAATATTCCTGTTGGAGCAACCACAGTTGCATGTAACGGAACAGGTTCCAACTGCATTCCGCAGCCTGGAACTGCAAATACCCTCGATACCCTCGGCGACCGGCTGATGTACCGGCCTGCCTTTCGCAACCGTGGTGGCGTTGAAAGCATGGTTGTGACGCAGTCGGTAGATCCCGACGGCGCAGGCGCTCAACAATCGGCCCTTCGCTGGTATGAACTCAGAAATCCGTTAAACAACCCGGCCGACGTGGTTGTGGCCAATCGACCGACCCTCTTACAAAACTCAACGTTCAATCCGGACGCGACCAACCGGTGGATGGGTTCGGGTGCTATGAACGCTGACGGTGATATCTTTTTTGGGTACAGCCGTTCCAGTTCAACCGTGAACCCTGGTATTGGAGTTGCCGCACGGCAATTTGCCGACCCAGTAAATACGCTTCAAACCGAGATCGTAGCCCAGGCGGGAACAGGGTCGCAAACGGGTACTCTAACACGCTGGGGCGACTATACAACCGCTCAGGTTGATCCGTCTGACGATAGGACATTCTGGTTTATTGGCCAGTACCAGTCAGCTAACGGAACCTTCAACTGGCGAACTCGAATTGTTAGCTATAACTTCGGCGTAGTACCGACACCGACGCCAACACCGACGCCAACACCGACGCCGACGCCAACGCCGACGCCGACGCCGACACCGACTCCGACACCGACACCGACGCCAACACCATCGCTTAATGTGATCATTAACGAAGTAGATTCGGACACGGTCGGTACGGACACGTTGGAGTTTGTTGAGCTTTACGACGGTGGCGTGGGAAATACCTCGCTGAACGGACTGGTTGTTGTCTTCTACAATGGCTCCAACGATTTGTCGTACGCGGCATTCGACCTTGACGGATTTACAACCAATGGCAGTGGATATTTCACGCTTGGCAACACCTTGGTTCCGGGCCGCGATTTGGTTTTCGCGGATAACACCTTGCAAAACGGACAAGACGCTGTAGCTCTCTTTGTGGGTGACGCTACATCGTTTCCAAACAACACCGCTGTGACGACAACAAATCTCCGCGATGCGTTGGTCTATGACACTAGCGATGCAGATGATCCGGGGTTGTTGGTGCTGTTAAATGCGGCACAACCGCAGATCGACGAAAATGGTTTGGCTAATGGAGACACGGTTTCAATGCAGCGCTGCCCTAATGGCACAGGTGGAGCGAGAAACACAGTTACTTATGCTGTATTTGTTCCGACTGCTGGCGCTGTAAATACGTGCTCGGTTGCTCCGACGCCAACGCCGACGCCGACTCCAACGCCAACACCGACACCGACTCCGACTCCGACGCCAACGCCGACGCCGACTCCAACACCGACGCCGACTCCAACACCGACGCCGACGCCAACGCCGACGCCGACGCCGACGCCGACGCCGACTCCGACGCCGACTCCGACGCCGACTCCGACTCCAACTCCAACTCCAACTCCTACGCC